>CAWCCK010000010.1:0-112120 GCA_963794025.1 Ignavibacteriota bacterium | reverse complement strand
ATCTCGAACCGAAAAAACCGTGGATGATCGAAAAGAAAACGGTTGCGAAACCGATCCCGACGAGCGCGCAGCGATAAATCAGTAGAGTTTTATTTCGTTTACTTGCGGAATAATATTCTTTTCCGCTCCCAAATTAAATAAAAATTCAAGCGCCTTTTTGCCGCGTTCACCCATGTCGATCGTCACATCGTTCACGTACATTTTAACGAACCGCGCGCCCGTTTCCGCATCGATGCCGCGGCCCGATTGCAAGGCATATTCAACGGATTCTTTTTCGTTATCGTAAGCTGCTTTGATGGAATCCCGCAATGCTTGCGAAACGATTCGCGCCATCTCTTCACCCAGATCTTTTCTGACGCAATCGAGGCCAAGCGGCAGTGGCAATCCGCTGGTTTTTTCTTCCCAAATCGTTCCGAAATCAGCGAGCTTATTCAGGCCATAATCTTGCCAGGTGATCTGGCCTTCGTGAATCAGCAACCCAGCATCGACATCATCCGCAAGACAGCATCGATAATTTTATCGAATGCCATTTCAACGGATTTGATATGCCCGAACCATGATCGTAGTAATAAATTGGCAGTTGTAACTTTCCGGGCTGTGCGATGACAGCATTCGGATTTGCTTCAAGCTCCGCCATCGTCTTATATTTTTTCGAAACGATGATCGGGCCATAACCCTCGCCCATCGAGGCGCCGGTTTTCATGATCCAATATTTATCGCGACGTAAGGATAGGCATGGGCGCTGATCGCCGTTACCGGAAGTTCGCCAGTCATCGCGCGAACGTTCAACGATTGAATATCATCGAGCACATGGTCGATCTCATATCCGGGAATGGTTACCTTCTGCGAGGCGAAGCCATAGAACATGAAGGCATCGTCAGGGTCAGGGGAGTGGCCGATTTTAAGTGGTTTCAAATTTCAAATTATGAATGAAAGGTAGTGTAGTATTATGGTTCAGTTCGTCATCACGCTTGTATCCGGGAACATCACGATCTTCCCGGCTTTCTTCGGCGATTCGGTCATCAGTTCGAAGGCTTCCGCGAAACTCGAAAGCGGTAGTTTGTGCGTAACGACGGGGCGCACATCCAACCGCTTACTCGCTAACAAATTCGACACCGTGAACCACGTATCGAACATCAGCCGACCATTGATGCCATAAAAACGTCCGCCGTTAAAGATGATGTCGTTGATCGGCGTGGGAACCAGATTTTCCTTAAAGATTCCGAAAAAACAATAGCGTCCGCCGCGACGAAGCATCTGAACGCCATCCTGCATGGCGCTGGCAACGCCGGACATTTCTAATACCACATCTGCGCCGAGTCCGCCGGTCGCTTCTTTCACGATCTCGATGGCATTTTCTTTCGCAACATTGATGATGCGATCCGCTCCCATTTGCTTGCCGATATTTAAGCGGAATGGCTCGATGCCTGTCAGAAAGATTTGCGTTGCGCCGCAAGCCCGGGCCACGCCAGCTGAAAATAATCCTATCGGACCATCGCCCAAAATTGCAACGCTCTTGCCATGCACCGGCTCGATGAGCGTAGCATGAACTGCATTCCCAAGCGGTTCCTGAATGCTCATATATTCCGGCGGAACCGAGGGATCGTTCTTCCATACCACGACTTCGGGAACCGCGAGATATTCCGCAAACGCGCCGTTCGTATCGACTCCTAAAATCTTGAGATTCTGGCACACATGCATCTGGCCTGTCAAACATTGCTTGCAGTGCATGCAGGGGATATGCGTTTCGACGGAAACCGCGTCGCCTTCCTCGACGCGAGTTACCATGCTGCCTTTTTTCACGACGATACCGGTTGTTTCATGGCCGGTGGTATAGGGAACATTCTTGATCCGCGATTGTGCCCAGGGATCCCATTCATAGATATGAACGTCCGTGCCGCAGAGGCTCGAAGCCTGAATTTTTATCAGTACCTCGTTCGGCTTAATTTCGGGTATCGGAATTTCCTGGAGTTCCGCGCCTCGCGCGCGTTGTGTTTTGCGGAGGGCGATCATTGTGTTTGGCATTAAAGGCGATATAGTAATTATAAAAGTTTTTTTTGTGATGTCATTGCGAGAAAATTCAAGCGACTGGAGGGAGCTTGAATTTTCGAAGCAATCTCACGCGTGAGATTGCTTCGTCGCATTTGGCTCCCTTCGGTCGCCAAATGCTCCTCGCAATGACATCTTAAGATTGAACGTCCGCTAACAACAATTTCTTAATTCTTAATTCTTAATTCTTAATTTTTAATTTGAGCCATGAAATTATATCCTCCACCGTTTCTGGTAATACGCCGTGACCCATCGCATACATCTTCGCCGTCACATCTGCCCCTTGCTTGCTGAGCAATTTCTCGGCTTCGCCTAAGGCTTGCATGGGGATCAGCTCATCGAATTCGCCGTGACTGATGAAGAAGGGAAATCCAGCGGATGATCGGTCATCCGCGTCGAATCTTTTTTCAGAAATCGCTTCCAAAATATCGCGTGGAATGTAGCCCGACAAATTGATCGAAGCGATCGGCGTGATTCCGTAATTTTTCAGATCGTAAACGATGAGCAGCGAATAGATCACCGCTGCGCCCTGACTAAATCCCATCAGCACCACGCGGTTCACATCGCCGCCTTCCTGCTCGATAATTTTCGGCAGCGTCGCGACAAGCATTTCCTCGCTTTCGTGGCGCGTGAAATCATCTGGGTAAATTCCGTTCGCTGTTTGGACGAGATCGTACCATGCGTGACCTCCATTTGGTCGCTCGATCGGCCCTTGAAGGCTAATGATCAGAAATTGCCCACCGATCTGCTCCGCGATAGGAAGCAGATCGTATTCATCCGTCCCGTACCCATGCAGCACGACGAGAACGGGTGGTTTTCTCCCCTCTGAATAAATCTCCCCATCCTTTTCAATTCCATTATCCTGCCCCCCCGCCTTTCCAAGGCGGGGGTTGGGGGGTGGTTGGGGTGGTCGGCGGGTTATGTAATTCATCGCCACGCAAACACGGATGCGCGTGCTTTTCGTGCAATCTCAGCAAAATAATGCAAATAAAGTCCTGCCATAGAGTACACTACAGCAGGCCACAATTAGTTTTCAATGAACTCCGGCTATCACTGTCTCCGTAACAATGACCTCAACCCTACATTTTCGGGTCTGTCTCGGGTCGCGATTGGACTATCGGTCTCGGACTTCGTGATTGCCCCCAGGCGCCATTTGATTGCAGTGGATAAGCGATCATCGCGTTAGCCAATCATCGCAAAAAGCGAATCTCATCCATGTGCAGGGGTCGACATACATGTACTTCAGCGGTCGGCATACACTCTCAACGCTCGCGGATGGGTGGGAATACATTGCATAGTACCCCTCCCAATATATAGAACACCAATTTCAGGCCAGAGGTGCCCGTTTGAGCAAATGTTGGCTTTTTTGCCCTGATTTCAACCATTTATTTTCGAGCGCCTGCCCCTGAGCTTGTCGAATGGGGTCGGTGCCTCCAGCCCAACCGGTTTTTCCAACCCCTCCGATCTCCCCCAAAATAATGCGAATGTTACTGCCTCCGTTAAGGTTTTAAACACATGCGTTTCTGCTCTCCAAAACGGTTGTGGTTAGCGCTGCTGTTCCTCTCGGTTGCAGCGGGTGGTGCGCGGGGGCAATGGAGGATTGTGGCGCCGGGTTTGGTTTCAGGCTATGGCTCTATGAGTTTTAGTAATGGTGTTTTATGGATCTTTTCTGATGGTCAAGGTTTATATAAGTCAATGGATTCAGGATTTACTTGGAATGCTGTCAACAATTCTATCATAATTTCTGGTGCAGCATGTGATGTGGATTTTATAGATTCAATGCATGGAGTTCTTGCAACACCTCAAGCAACCTGTATTACCTCGGATGGAGGACTCACATTAAAAGGTATCGGTTTTGGATCAATTTCCGCTTGTTATGGTAAAGACACAGCTACAATAGGTATTGCTGAGGTTGGAACTCCTTTTTATGCTGTAAGCAGTGACGGCGGCAATTCTTGGATAAGCCATGCAACTCGCCAACCACTTTGCGTTCGACGGTCTCTAAACAATACACTAATTTTCTATTCGTCAAATACATCGGGCGGTTTTCTGACACTGACCTCAGATGTTGGGAACTCGTGGGTCTCAGGCACAAGTGGGGTTGATGAAGACTCGTGGTCCTTTGCACCGGATTCCTGTAACGCTGGTAGAATTTATCTAATCCACGAGGATATTGTTACACAAACCGATCAATTTGCCAAGATTTATCTTACCACGGATTTTGGAAATAGTTGGCAAATTACTTTTTCAAAAGCAGAACCTTATTTATGTGGCTCAATCACAGAAGGGAAACAATCTATTTACTGTCCAACTGTCTCAAATGGCATTCTTCGTTCTCTCGATAGAGGTTTGACATGGATCTCGATTGGAGGCCCATCTTGCATTTATGATACAAGGCTTATTTCTGCTATAGACGATAATATCATCGTTGCGGTCGATACCGAAGGCAACATCTGGCGGACTGATAATAGTGGAGGTGATTCAATTCTCGTATCAAGTTTTTCTTCAACACTCTCTGCTTCGCCTTCTACACTGTTTGTATCCGACACAATTTCTTGCAACAGTCTTACTCGTTCGCTCACTTTTAGCAGAGCAGGATGCTCTCCGCCATCAGTCTCATCTTTTTCTATCATCGGTTCGGATTCAGCCAGCTTCAATGCAAGCAATCTATCCTATGATTCAATCTCTGTCACGATTACTGCTATTAAATCTGGGAGCCAACATGCCCAATTAGTTCTCAATCTGGATAATGGGACCAACGACACGGTCTCACTTGCTGGATATGTGAATGGTAACCCTGTACTCACTTTCTCAACCGCAAATGTCCAAACCGACACCCTCGGCGCAACCGCTCAGGTTCCCATTACGCTGAACGGACTCGAACGCGCGGAGAATGTCACTCTCGTAATGCATTACGATGGGTCGGTGGATTATCTCGGTTCGTTCTCGCCAACGGGTGTGCAGTTGGACGTTCCCGGTCAGCAGTGGGCGGGACGCTCGGAACTTTCCATCACCGGCGCAACATCCGGTGCGGTAATGGGCTACGCAAAGTTCAATGTGTTTAACGATTCAAACGAGGCTGCTCATGCCACATTCGATTCCGTAACTGTACTCACGCAAACTTCCGCTTGCGAATACACCATGCCCGCGCCGGACACAAGCACGATCACCACGCTTTCCGGTTGCGCGATACCGATTCTATCTCAACTCATTCATCTGGGTATTGATCCGGTACTCAGCATAGTTCCAAATCCCGCCAGCGGGAATGTTTGGATTTCTTCAAACAGCGATCTCGGTGCGGTAACGATCGAGATTTACGATATGCTCGGCATTCAGCAGAGCGATATTACAAGCCAAATAAATGAGAATGCACCGATCGAGTTGCAGCTTCCAGAACGCAGCGGCGTTTATAACATCGTGATACGGTCAACTTCGGGAACCCGGACGCTGCGCGTAGTGCGGGAGAATTAGCTCTTTACATTCCAACCGAAAAGCTGCTGGTGTGGTGACGCATCAGCTTGGCTTCGGCGACGAAGATGACGTTCTCTGCTACGTTCGTGGCGTGATCGGCAAGCCGCTCGATGTGGCGCAAAAGTGCCATGAGATGCGCCGCCGGTTCGATCATCACGGGATCCGATTTCATTTCGTCAATAAGATTGAAGAAGATCTGACGGTTGAGATCATCGACTCTATCTTCGCTTTCGAACACAGAGCGGGCTTCGTCGGCATCGGTGTGAATGAAGGCATTCAGCACGCTGGTAAGCATAGCTCGCGCGGTCGAGATCATCTCCTGCGCGCCAACGCGCTCGACGAGGCTTCCATAATCTTCCAGCGCTTCTACGCGCTCGGCAATGTTGACGGCAATATCGCCGATGCGCTCAAAATCGCCATTCATCCGCATAGCGGCAAGCAGCAAGCGCAGATCGACAGCCACGGGCTGCGCCAACGCGAAAATGCGCTGGCACTGCCCATCGATCGTAAGATCGAGTTCGTTCACGCGCTCTTCGCGCGTGATGACGAATTTGGCAAGCTCGATATTCGATTCGTTCAGCGCGCGGATCGCCGTCTCGATCTGCTCATCGACCAGGGAACCCATGCGAATAAGCTGGGAGCGGAGGGTATCGAGTTCGTCTTCAAAGTGTCTGTGCATTCTGGACAAGGGGGTATCGTACATTAAAACTGTTATTAACCAAACCTTCCCGTAATATAATCTTCGGTTTGCTTTTTCTTCGGGTTGGTAAAAATATCGTCCGTAGCGCCGGCCTCAATGAGTTCACCCATGTAGAAAAATGCGGTCACATCGCTTACGCGGGCAGCTTGCTGCATGTTGTGCGTAACGATGACGATGGTATAGTTCTCTTTAAGCTCGAAAATGAGTTCCTCGATCTTCGCGGTGGAGATCGGGTCGAGCGCACTGGCGGGTTCATCCATCAGCAGCACGTCCGGCTCGACGGCAAGCGCACGCGCAATACATAACCGCTGCTGCTGACCACCGGAAAGTCCCATTGCGCTGTGATGCAAACGATCTTTTACTTCTTCCCAAATAGCAGCTTGCTTCAAGCTTTTTCTACGATGTCATTCAGCTTTGCTTTATTGCGGGTTCCCACGACCTTCGGCCCGTACGCGACGTTCTCCCAAATGGATTTCGGGAACGGATTCGATTTCTGAAACACCATCCCTACGCGCTTTCGCAGATCGACGACGTCCAATCCCTTCTGATAAATATCGACGCCGTCAATGCGAATGTTTCCCGTGATCCGCACACCCGCGATGAGATCGTTCATGCGGTTGAGCGTTCGAAGATACGTGGATTTGCCGCAGCCCGACGGTCCTATGAAGGCCGTCACCTGGCGCTCGGCAATATCCAACGCAATGGATTTAAGCGCCTGCTTTGCGCCATAATAGAGATTGAGATCGCTCGTGGTGATCTTATTCGGCGTTGTGCGAGTTTGCTGAGATAGAATTTCCGGCATTCGCATCATGCGTTTCGTTTCTTCGTACTGCTTTTCTGCAACTTCGGCGTTCATAATTTGTATGCTTTTGTGCAATTCGTTTTAATCAACAAATCTCATACCCTAATAGTCTAACAAGCTTTCGTTATCTCTATATTACGAAATTGTTAAGCATATTTCCGCTATTTCACAAAACGATTAAGAAATGGTAAAACTACTGCTTTCTAAGCACTTAGGACAAGAAAACCCTGTTACCTGTTTTAGATGACAAAAAACATCCTCATCGCAGACGACGAACAGGACATCCGGGATCTGCTCGCCTATAATCTTACCCGCGAAGGTTTTGCCGTAGAAACTGCCGCCAACGGGAAAGAAGCCCTTGAAAAGATCGAGCAAACGCCGATGGCGCTTGTTGTTTTGGATATTATGATGCCGGAAATGGATGGCTTCGAGGCATGCCGCGCCATTCGTGCAAATCCCAAAACGGCTCAAATCCCCGTCTTATTTCTCACCGCGCGCTCCGGTGAAGTCGATCAGATCGTCTCGCTCGAACTTGGTGCCGATGATTACGTGCAGAAGCCTGTTTCGCCACGCATATTAGTTGCGCGGGTGAAATCGTTGTTGCGCCGTTTCGACCGCTCGGAGCAAACGCAGCCGGTTCTGAATGAAAAGATCGTTTCAGCAGGCGTGAAGATAGATCGTAGTTCATACAAAGTGTTTGTCAACGAGAAAGAGACTTTTTTTCCGCGTAAAGAGTTTGAGCTACTGTATTTTTTAGCTGCGCATCCCGGCCGGATTTACAAAAGGGAAGTTTTACTCGATGAAGTGTGGGGACGCGATACGTTCGTGGTGGAACGGACAGTCGATGTTCACATTTTCAAAGTACGAGAAAAACTTGGAGACTACGGCAAACGTATCGAGACCGTAAAGGGTGTGGGATACCGCTATATTTTAGAATAATTTCGTGCCATCGCTTCGCACTCAGGCCGCCGCCTTTCCAATCGTCCTGGTTTTCATCGTTCTTGCGCTTGCCGATCTTGCGATCTGGACATGGGTTCCCGCGTCGCTGCCAACCACGCTTTGGATCTCCATCCTGCTGCTCCTTTTGTTTTCGGGAGCAAGTATTTGGTACGCCGCTCGCCTCATCCGTCCCATCCGCGAGCTGATGCCCACCGTCGATACGACCGGGCATCTCGAATTCCGAAGCACGACCGCAGCCATTATACCACCGGAGGAACTTCGCGCGCTCTCGGTTGTGATCGGCCAAATTGCCGAGAAACAGATCCGCGACGATCAAGCGCGCGAAAAGTTAGAACGAGTGCGCAGTGAATTTCTTGGGAATGTTTCCCATGAACTTCGTACTCCGATCTTTGCCGTGCAGGGATTTATTGAAACGCTGCTCGATGGCGCAATCGACGATCCATCCGTCAATCGGGATTTTCTCTCCCGCGCGCGTTTGCAAGCCGAGCGGTTGAATAATCTGCTCAACGATCTCATCGATATTTCGCGTATCGAATCCGGCGAAATGCGGATGAGCTTTCGCATGTTCGATATTCAACCGTTCCTCCGCGATTTCACCGGCGAAATGCAGCCGCTTGCGCGCGCAAAAAATATCGAGCTGTATTTCGCTGGGAATGTTCTTCCGCACCATGAGGTCAACGCGTATGCCGATAAAGAACGCATCAAGCAAATTCTGATCAATCTAGTAGATAATGCAATTAAATACTCCGAAAACGGAGGTTCCATCAAGATCGAGTTGATGAATGCAGACCCAACGCCGGATCAACTCACTATCCGCGTGATCGATACCGGAGTAGGCATAGCGCCGGAGCACCTATCGCGGTTGTTCGAGCGGTTTTATCGCGTGGATAAAGGCCGCGCGCGCTCCTCGCCGGGTGGAACCGGACTTGGACTTGCCATCGTCAAACATATCACGGAAGCGCATCAGGGGAAGATCAGCGTAACAAGCGAAACCAAGAAGGGAAGTACGTTCCAGTTCACGCTGCGCAAGGAGCCGTTTTGATGTTACTTTGGTTTGTTAAATATGGAAATGGAGAACAAGTTTATATTTTGTCATTGCGAGTCGGAATCACGGAGCGAAGCGCAGTGATTCCGGCGAAGCAATCCGTTGAGATTCAGCGTAATCTCAACGGATTGCTTCGTCGAATCGAACTCCCTCACGCGTGACCGATCATGCGGGTCGTTCGATTCTCCTCGCAATGACCCGAATGCTATCTTAGTAATCGGATTCGGCAAACAATAATTACAAACTATCGATGGCAAAGATCGCTCCCAAATTACTTACTCCCGACGAACCCGTACCATCTTTCGAAGGATTTTCGAAGGAGATGTTCCAGTTTCTTCACGGGTTGAAGAAGAACAACAATAAAGCGTGGTTCGAAGCGCATCGTGAAGATTACGAGCTGTATTTGCGGGAACCATCGAAAGCGCTTGCGTATGCCATGGGCGTATATTTCCGCGATCATAAGATGCCGGTCGTCGGCAATGCGAAGACCTCGCTTTTTCGCATCAACCGCGATATTCGTTTCAGCCCCGATAAATCGCCATACAAAACGCACATCGGACTTTCCTTCCCACTTGCCGATATAAAAAAAGAAGAGTGGTGCGGCTATTACATGGGTTTCGAGCCAGCCAAGACCGGCAAAGGCATGACGCTTTTCGCCGGAGGGGGAGTATGGATGCCGATCCCGCCGTATCTCAAACAAATACGCGCGAAGATCGCCACAACGCAAAAGGCCTTCGATAAAATAATCAATCAGCCAAGTTTTAAGAAAGCATTTTCCAAAGGATTGACCGGCGAATCGCTGAAGAGAATCCCGCAAGGGTATAGCGAAGACCACCCCGCAGCGAAGTATCTTAAAATGAAAAGCTTTCTCTTTGGCAGCGATCTCACAGAAAAAGACCTGCTTTCCGAAGATTTACCGGAACGCTTAGGAAAAATCTTTTTAGCAGGCTTGCCAATGGTGGAGTTCCTGGGAAAACCGTAATTATCAATAATTTAAAAGGACAAAAACGACGCAAATGACGAAAAACCATAACCAATTTTTTAAGTCACTTACGTCCTTTTAGTCCTTTAATACCAACAATGAGTCAAAAATTCATCCCTCCGCACGGCGGTTATCAGAAGTTGTTGTCTTATCAAAAGGCTGAAATTGTCTATGATGCAACCGTTCATTTTTGTGCGCGATTTTTTCATAAGCGTGATCGCACGGTCGATCAAATGGTACAGGCTGCTCGTTCAGGAAAACAAAATATTGTCGAAGGTAGCGCGGCCTCTGGAATGTCCAAAGAAATGGAGATCAAACTTACCGGCGTTGCCCGTGCAAGCTTAGAAGAACTGCTTACCGATTACCGTGATTTCATTCGTCTCCGAAATATAGAAGAGTGGCCTAAAGATCATCCTTACACAGCGCGTCTTCGAGAATTAAATCGGTTGCCAGACTCGAATTACCAAACATTTCAAAAAGCTGTCGAGCATTCCGACCCAGCAATATGCGCCAATTCTATTATTGGGCTAATAAAACTTACGAACTATCTCCTCGACCAGCAAATTCGGAGCCTTGAGAAAGCTTTCGTCGAAGAAGGTGGGCTTCGCGAACGCATGACCCAAGCCCGCCTCGCAGAACGCGCTAAGCAAAATCGAGGAGGAGCTTAAAATGACCAACAGAATTTAAGCGACCCCAAGAAGTAACGCGCCATAATAAACAAATGCAGAACTTTTAGTCACTTTCGTCGTTTTTGTCCTTTTAATTCGAATAAAACAACGCTCCGGGGAACATAACCCCGTCCCAAAGTTTTACCGCACTGGCAAATTGGTAGGCTTGGCCCTCCAATAGACGAAACCCTCGAAATTCATAAGAATTTTCCATTTTTTAATACGTGAGAAAAAACCGCGCCAAAATTATCGTTATCCTGCTCTGCATTATCGGAGCGGTGTATGCGCTATACCCTACCTACAAATCCACGCAGCTCAAGAGCGAGCTTGACGCCTTCAAAAATACGCCGCAGGACTCCTTAAAAAAAATCCAGTGGCAAACCACGAATGGCGAAGACCTGAAAGACGCTAACGCCAAAGCCATCAAGCTCGGGCTTGATCTTCGCGGCGGTATTTACGTCACGATGGAAGTGAACGTGCTGAAATTTATCGAAGAGCAGGCACTTCAAAAAGACGACATCTTCCAGCAGGTTCTTGATGCGACGACCAAGGACGAGGCTTCGTCAGAAGATCCGGTTGTTCCGCAGTTCATGAAGAATTTTAATCAGATCGCGAAGCCGAAAGGCAAATCGCTCGCTAACTATTTTTATTTTAGCGATGCTGGCGCCGGTGACGATAAAAGCATTCAAGCCTCATTGCAAAAAGGCGCGGATGAAGCAGTCGATCGCGCGATCGAGATTATCCGAAATCGTATCGATCAATTCGGATTGACAGAACCGACCATTCAAAAGGAAGGCACACAGAGAATTATCATCGAGCTTCCGGGCGTTGGCGATCCCACGCAGGTGCATCAGCTTTTGCAGGGAACCGCGCAGTTAGAATTCCGCACGCTGAAAGATCCTGAAATTGTCAAGCATGTGCTTGATCGTATCGATCACCATTTGAGCGGCGATACCGCGCTTGCGCGCTTGGAAGGCGCAGATACCGCCAAAGCCGATACCACAAAGACGGCAGTCGCAGCCGATTCCACCAAAAAAGATTCCGCAGCTAATGCAGCCCCGATGGCTCATCTGAGTCCCGAAGACTCCGCAAACCGCGCCGATTCTATCGCGGAAATTGGAATGTCGAAAGATCAGAAATATGCGCATTATGTAAAAACGCATCCGTTCACTTCCATACTCTCGAAGGGTGTGAATAGGCAAAATAACGATATTTATGTAACGGAATCCGACCGTGCGTTGCTCAAATCTATTCTCGATCGGCCCGATGTAAGGCTGATGTATGCGGACGAAATGGCTTTCATGTTCAGCCGTCCGCTTCCTACGGAAAAAAATGAGAATATCTATCAGGTGTATTTCCTGAACAGCCAACCGGAGTTGACCGGAAAATCTATTGTCGAGGCCACAACCGACGTTGATCCACAAAGCGGCAAGCCGGAAGTTTCCATGCAAATGGATGACGATGGAACCCGCGTGTGGCGCCGCGTAACGCACGCGAACATTCACAAACAGGTTGCTATCGTGCTCGATAGCGTGGTCTATTCCGCGCCGGTCGTGCAGGGCGAAATTCCCAGTGGGAACTCACAAATTACCGGTATCGGCGATATGAACGAAGCGAACTTACTGAAGATCGTGCTGAAAGCCGGTGCGCTTCCGGCTCCGGTTACGATCATTCAGGAATCCGTCGTCGGGCCTTCGCTTGGTGCGGATTCGATTCAGAAGGGAACCTGGTCGATCATTTGGAGTCTGCTCGTCGTCGTTCTCTTCATGGGATTTTATTATGTAACGGGCGGTGTGGTTGCCGATCTTGCGGTTATGATAAACTTGCTGTTCACCGCAGCCGTGCTTGCCACCTTCGGCGCTACGCTGACGCTGCCCGGTATGGCGGGATTGGTGCTAACCGTCGGTATTGCTGTTGACGCGAACGTGCTGATCTACGAGCGTATTCGTGAGGAACTATCGCTCGGCAAATCGCTCAAACTTGCGATGGATGATGGCTACCGCCGCGCCTTCGCGCCGATCTTCGACGGCCACTTAACCGCATTTTTCTCCGGAGTTATTCTATATGCGTTTGGAACGGGAACCGTGCAAGGTTTTGCAGTCACGCTGATGATCGGCGTATCGGCATCGCTCTTTACGGCTATCATTATTACACGCGTGATTTTCGATCTTATCATGGAACGAAATCCGGAACTCATTAAATTTGGATAAACGGATTTTTTAGAACGTCATTGCGAGGAGGGATTGGCGACCAATGGAAGCCAATCCCGACGAAGCAATCCGTTCAGATTAAGCGTAATCTCAATGGATTGCTTCGTCGAGAATCAATCGGCTGTCGCCTCTTGATTCTCTTCTTGCAATGACTGGTAAAAGACTTTAGCACTCAGCACTTTAGCACTTTTTTAGAAATGCATTTTTTTCGTAAAACAAACATTGATTTCATCGGCAAGCGCCGGGTGTGGTATTTCGTCTCGACATTCGTGACGATGGCGGGTATTATTTGGGCGCTGTTTCGCGGCGTTGAGTACGGTATCGATTTTGCCGGCGGCACCGAAGTACAGCTTCAATTCCAAAAGAATGTTGGCATTGAAGATGTGCGCGCATCGCTTGATAAAGCCACCATTCGCGGCGCCGAAGTAAAGTATTATGGCAAGGATGAATCCGGCGTGCTGATTCGTGTGCGCGAAGGCGCGCAGGGGGCGCAAGCAGGTTCCGAAGCTACGAAGAAAGTGCTCGATGCCATCGCAAAAGGATTCCCAAGCAACAAAGCGGAGCTGATGCAGGAGCAGCACATCGGCCCAAAGATCGGAGCGGAACTAAGGCAGAAAGCTTTTCTCGCCGTCTTTTTTACGTGCGTCGTTATTCTTATTTATCTCACGTTCCGGTTCCGGTTCGTGTATGGAATGGGAGCGGTTATCGCTATCGTGCATGACGTGCTCGTGGCGTTCGCGTTCGCGGTTATCTGCAACGGACTCGTTCCGTGGCTGAATCTCGAAATGAATTCCACGCTGCTTGCAGCGTTTCTTACCATCGTCGGTTTTTCGGTGAACGACACCGTTATCATCTTCGATCGCATACGCGAAGATCAGCGCAAATACAAAGGCCAGTCGCTGAAAGACATTATGAACCGCGCCATCAACGAAACGCTGCCGCGTACCATCATCACATCCGGCACGGTGTTCCTTACGCTGCTCGTGCTCTTCATCTGGGGTGGGGAAGTGTTGCGCGGATTTGCATTTACGATGCTCATCGGCGTGATAACGGGAACGTATTCTTCTATTTTCGTTGCGTCGGCGATTGCCTTCGATTGGTTGGAGCGCGATAAGGGAAAAACTTCCCCGGCTGGCGTTGGCGCGCGCAAGCAATCTGCGAAGCGCGTTCCGGCGACTGCGTAAATCGCTTTATGCAAAAAATGTAATAATGTCATTCCGAGCGAAGTTCGTCAGAGCGAAGCGATGACGAACGGAGTCGAGGAATCTCCGCAGATTCCTCGACTCCGCAAACCGAAGCTCCGCTTCGATTTGCTCCGCTCGGAATGACAGTGTTGTTAAAGCCGCTTTCGCGGGAATGACATACACGGTTCTTTGCGTTTCTGTGTCATGACATCAACTTTCGAAACAACGCCCGGTAAACTTCATATCAATCTTAACGGCGATCTCATCGGCGGCGCGGACGCGATGAAATTCTCCGTCGATCTCAGAGAATCGCTTAACGATAACTCCCTCCTTTTCAAGGAGGGGGCAGGGGGTGGTTTGGTCGAAGTAGATACCGGTGCAGTTGGATTTGTCAATAGCTCAGGACTCGGTATGCTCATCGCCGCGCGCCAGGCCGCGCAGGAGCACGGCGCTGAATTCCACCTGAAAGCGCCCGGCGACCAGCTAAAACATCTTCTGGAAATCACCAAGCTGACGGAAATTTTGGGCGCTGCTTAGGTGTCTATAATTTAATGGAGCTGTTTGCAGCGCACTTTTTGTGTTATGAAACTGCTTTCATGGCATTATAATAGGGAGCGGGGAAACCTCTGCCGCTACAAAATTTACGCAACTTTTTCATCATTTCCGGGTTTTTACATAAAGCATAAAAACGGGGGAGAAGCCTTAACTTATCCGGCGTCGCAACCCACGAACGGTTTTTCACTTATTTTTTTCAATGTCATGAAACGTATTGTTACAGGTTTTTTCTCTTTGCTCATTCTGGCGAGCCTTATCGTCAATTCGGATGCGCAAATATTATCCAGGGCAACCCTCAATAGCAGAATGATGCCGCAAGCATCTGCGACGACGAATACAACGGCTGGCACACCGGTCTCTTCGATTTTTTTGAACCCGAGCAAGAGCGCCCTGATACCCCTTTCGGTAAATTTGGTCGATTCCGCTTTTAATTTTCAGGATACGACGGGCGGAAATTGGTGGTTAACCGGCTATCATTTTGACGAGCCTACGCATATTAATGCGCCTGGCGACACATCGTATGATTCGATCGGACCTATCGGAGTAAATCTTGGTAATGGCACAACGGCGCAAATTCCCAATGATACCATCTATTACCGTGTCATGGGAGAACGTTTTAACACGCCCACGGACATTACGGCTCTTTCTGCGAGAATCGATAGCGTTGCTATTACATTCGATCCTATTTCTGTGGGACCGAATGATTCTATCGAAGTGTGGGTCGTTCCGATGGAGGATGTAGAATTTTCCCGGGGCGGTCAATCCATTGGAGACTATCCCGTTCCGGATCTCTTTGGAGCCTTTGCTAAAGGCGTGATAAATGCAAGTGATATGACCGCGGGTTCGTTGAACACCCTAACCGCAGTGTTTGCTAAGGGAGGCGTATCGCTCTCCAGAAGGACTGAATTTGGCGTTTGCGCCATCGTCACCGGGCCGGATTTTCCGGCTGATACCGTTGCTTATCAGTTCGATGCCAATATTTCTCCTTACTTAGGATCGAGCCTTCAGATCGATACGGATGGATCGCTGAATGGTACGGGAATTCCGATGGATACCTATTTAGGTTTGCTGGATGCCGGCAACGTTGTCTATCAAGGTTCGCCGCTCGGTACTATTGGGGCGCTCAGTCAATTCTGGGGTTTTGATTTACAAACCGAAGCCGACCCGACGATGGCGTTCGAAGGAAATATGGTTGCAGTAGCCTACTTACATGGTACTGCTGCCGGAGTCACGAACGATCCTACGTCGTCAAACATCCTCGGTGCAAACTACCCCAATCCTGTCAGCACGACCACAGATATCAGCTACAATCTCGAATCGAGTGGCCCGGTAACGATGAACGTGTTTAACGCGCTCGGTCAGAATGTGGGAACCGTAGTAAACAGCATTCAGGGCGCAGGGCAGCACATCGCGACCTTCAATGCCGGAACGCTACCCGATGGAATCTATTACTATACGATCCAATCCGGCGAGTTCACTGCAACAAATGCAATGGTGATCGCAAGATAAAAAACAATAGTAAAAATTATTAAAAAAGCGCCGGTGAAAACCGGCGCTTTTTTTATTTAGATACTGATTTAGAATGTCATTCCCGCGAAAGCGGGAATCCAGTTTTTGAGTTGTCGGAATCTTGGGGTCTGGATTCCCGCTTTCGCGGGAATGACAGGAAGAAAGCGATGAATTAGATTTTATTTTCTAATTCTTTTTATCTTTCAAACTCGTGATCAGATCCACGATCTCTTTTTCGGTCTCTTTTTCATCGCCCGCGGTGTAGCCAATATGCTTTTTATATACGGTGCCGTTCGGCATCAGAATTAAGCTGTAGGGGAGTGATTCCATCGAAAAAATATCGCGGGCAATATCGCCATCGGGATCGAGCAGGACAGGGAAATCGAGCTTCTGTGTAGCAACCCATGCGCGCACCTTGCCAACTGAGCGCACCTGATCGGTATTGACGGCCACCATGTTCACGCCCTCGGATTTGAATTTATCGGTCAGCACTTTGAATGCTTTCATTTCCTGTTTGCACGGCTCGCACCAGAGCGCCCAAAAATTCACAAGTAGCGGCCCTTTGCCCAAAAAATCCTTGAAATTTAGTTCGTCTCCGTTTACGGTGTTTACTTTAAATTTCAGATTAGCAGGGATGTGAATAGAATCCGCCGACGATTGAGCGAGCAGAATGCCCGGTACCGTAATTAAAAAAGCTACGAGAGTCGTTCGAAGTAGGTGCATATTTTTTTAGGAATCCTTGATTACAATACTAACGATATTATTTTTTTAGAATTCCTTTTTTGAAAAGGCGAAGCAACTAATGCCGATATAAACAATAGAAAGTCCGGCGGTGAGGAATAGCGTTGTGAGATCGAGCGTGCGTCCTAAAATTTCGGAGGAAATAACCTGGCCCATCTCCTGCGATGGAACGATATAATGCAAGCCGGTCGCAACCATGGTAAGCGGCCCTTGCGATGGCTCGCCGTTGATGAGTTTATCGATAAATTGTCCCATCGGAATAACGATTGCTGCCAAAATGTAAACCGAAAGCCCAAGAATAATAGCGAACCAACTGCTACGCGTGAGCACGCCGAAGAGCGTTACCAGACTATACACTCCCGCGAATGCCAGCGTGATCGTAATAATGCTTCCCAAAAATCCGGCATTCCATGTGCCGAGTGAAAACCCGGCAACAAGCCAAAGTCCAAACACAAGATATGCCACTTCCGCGAGAATAATTACCACGGCTCCGACATAGCGCCCGGTAATATACGTCCAGCGTGAAACAGGCTTTGAAAGTAAAAGATCAATAGAGCCTTTTTCCATCAGCGAGGTAATAAATCCCGCCGTAACGAACACGCCGAGAAAAATGCAGATCACAAGGAGCATTGAGGAGATAGACATCCATACAATATCCAAAAACGTAACACCGAGCATCGCAGCGGGTGGGGCGTTGCCTCTTTGTACTTTCATGTGAGATGCCGCCGGCGTGAGCAGCCCATGCTGCACCACATCCATCTGAAAAAGCAGCACCGCAATAATGATCGCGGCAGTAGATACGATGAACATCCCGAGGATCGTCTTGCGAGCGATGCCTTCCCGGATGGTAGCTTCGATGATAGCTAAAAATTTCATGGGTGATTAATAATATATGGGAAATTCTAATTTATTTTGTTTGTCATTCTGAGCGTAGCAAAAATCGAAGCGAAGCATCGGCGACGATGCGGCGGAGATTTTTGCGGAGTCGAAGAATCTCTTGTTCTGCCAGAGATCCTTCGACTCCGTTATTTTCTCCTTCGTCGAAAATAACTCCGCTCAGGATGACATGTCTGGAATTGATTGAATTTTCATACATGTGTAATTTCACTTCCCTTAATCAAATCTACAAAAACATCTTCCAGCGATGCTTTCTTTGGTGACATGCTTTCGATCACGCCGCCGGCGGCTCGGAGCAAATCCATCGTGCGGTTCAAATCTTCGGAGGAATTACATTTTATTTCAAGCGCCGAGCCATCGGCATGAACGAGGCTTGTTCCGAGCGACGCAAGTATTTCGGGCAACGGATTGGCTATACGCAATTCATAGACATGATCGGTGCGCGTGAGATCATCCACGCTGCCTTCTTTCACGATCGCGCCGTGATCCATGATCGCCACGCGATCGGAAATACGTTCCACCTCACTTAACAGATGGGAATTAAGAAAAATGGTTTTGCCATCGTTCTTCAGGCGAATCAAAACTTCACGAATTTCCTTGCGTCCCACGGGATCGACGCCATCGGTCGGTTCATCGAGCAGAATAAGCTGTGGATCGTTGATGAGCGCCTGCGCCAATCCAAGCCTCTGCATCATACCTTTGGAGTATTTTCTGACTTTCGTTTTTCGCCATTCGGACATGCCAACAATCTGAAGCGTTTCATCCATGCGCTTGCCGAGTGTGGGCTGTGCGATCCCGGAAAGCTTCCCGAAATACGCGAGCACCTGCTCGCCGGTCAAGTACAGAGGATAGCGATGATTTTCCGGAAGATAGCCGATTCGTTCCTTTGCATGTACGGAACCAAATGGATAGCCGAGCAAAGTTCCTTCACCGGAATTTAAGAAAACGATCCCAAGCATACACTTGATGAACGTCGTTTTTCCGGCGCCATTTTTTCCGAGCAGTCCGAAAATTTCACCCTGCGCGACGGAAAGGCTCACGCCCCGAAGTGCATGAACCGCTTTTCCGCCACGACCATACGTTTTTACAATATCATTCGATGCAAGCGCGAGATCCATCTGTCAATTAATAAGTAAGAATTGAGAATTAAGAATAGGGTGAGTTACCACAGTATCAAATGAGGAACAGGCTGTTTCAGTTCTACAATTAATTGCCTTATCACAAATTCTTCCAATGTTGCTAAATAATTAAGATGGACCAATGAATAAAAATTGTCGAAAAATAAGCGGAGCAGGTGGAACGCCAACAGAATACAAGGGTGTTCTTCATATCAACGGAGCGACTCTATCCTGCTCCTCACCAGCACTACGCTTACAATCTATCATCATAGTTTTCAACATCTCGCCTCGATCAGCAATTTCTCCTGCTGACAAAGGCGCCCAATTATTTAAAGGAACGAACATGCCCCCCTATAATACCAATAAAACCAAAGACGGTCTCACCGATGCGGTTGATCGTTTGCGCTCAGAATTAGGCGTCATCAAAGAAGAACTGCGTGTGATCGAAATGCGCAAACCAGGGCTGGAATCGCGTGCCCAACGTATCACCGAAGCATTGCAGATGCTTATGGGCGATGGCTCGACCGGCGATCCACGGTGGCTGCAAATGCCCCGTATCGGCGAAGGCGGCATAGAACGCGCCGAGCCATCGTATGATGGAGCGTCTTCCGCAGCCCCCAGAGTTGTCAGAGAGAAGCACCAGATCGGGCCGCTGAAACGACCAGAAATTTCCGAAGAAGCTATCTTGGCAATGGCAGAATTTGCTGAAAAGTCCAAGCGCCCTGTTAAATCGGCGGATCTTTATGAGTATCTTATCCGCGAGAACTTGATGGAGCCTATCGAAACCGAGATGCCCTACAAATCTTTCGCCATTACGCTGCGTAATGTTCATCAGGAGTTTATAGATTATGATCGTGCCAGCAAGACCTGGAGTCCGAGAGACCGTTCGCCAAAGGCAAAGCTCAAGGAAGCATTGGAAAAAGGGGACGGGACGCGGGTTACTTCCTCCAACACGCTCGGCATGAGCCGCGAGGATCATCCTTTTGTCAAGGCAGTGAGTGGCGTATTCAAGGCCAATCGCTGGGAGCCACTGGCGATCAACCGCATGTACGACGAACTCTCGGAAAAACGCGATTTCGGTCTTATTCCCGGAGTTGGCAACATCGCCGAGTTTGCATCCTCGCTTGCAAGCTATAACGATTTCTTCGAGTGGGATGGCACTACGGCAACGTACCACGCGATCAAGCCGGAAGTAAAACCGGAAATCCCTGCTTCCAGACCGGAAATGTCCTCTGGTGTAGCGGGACTTTATACCGTGAAATCCAATGGCGGCGTGACGGTATAACAAAAATCAGAAACCTTTCAAATACAAATCCCCGAAGCATTGCTTCGGGGATTTTGCATTTTAGACCCAAATTCTTCATTCTCAATTCTTAATTGAAAATTGACAGAGGCGCCGCCCGGATTCGAACCGGGGAATGGAAGTTTTGCAAACTTCTGCCTTACCACTTGGCTACGGCGCCCATATTTTATTCGAGAGTGTGAAGAACTCCGAATCCACAGAATTCATTTCAATTTTCCTGCTTCTACGATAAGATGACCTTATTCGTTACCACGCCTTTTTTATCTATATCATAGACAATCGGTACGCCGGTGGCAAGATTTAGCTCGACTACTTCTTCTTTCGATAGTTTGTCGAGCGACATAACGATCGAGCGCAGCGAGTTTCCATGCGCGCATACGATAACGTTCTTGCCTTTCATTACGCGGGGACAAATTGTAGTCTCGAAATAGGGAAGGGTTCGCGCAGCAGTGTCTTTAAGGCTTTCGCCGCCGGGTGGGCGAACATCGTAGCTGCGCCGCCACAGCATCACTTGTTTCTTGCCATATTGTTTAGCGGTCTCTTCTTTATTCAGGCCTTGCAGTTCGCCATAATTACGTTCGTTGAGAGCCTTATTTCTCGCAAAGGTTACTTTGGGTTGCCCAGCGGCACGCAGCGCGATCTCAAGCGTTTCGATCGCGCGAATGAGAACCGAGGTAAAACCCCAATCGAGATGAATATCTTTTATCAGCTCACCTGCGCGAAAAGCCTCGGCGCGGCCTTTATCCGTGAGTGGAATATCGACCCATCCCGTAAAGCGGTTTTCGAGATTCCATTGCGATTCGCCGTGACGAAGTAAAATTATTTTGCCCATGAGAGGAAGTGTTGAAGTGCTGAGTGCTAAAGTGCTGAGGTTTATTCGTTAATTTGAGGTACGTTGTTTCCACATTTATATGCTCGGTGCATTAATACTTAGCACGTTAGCACTCAGCACGTTAGCACTTTTTTAATACGTTCTTTTGCGTGACCAATAAAGAAGTGGAAAGATGGCGATGAACACCGTGTACAACGCCCCGACGGCTCCGTACCGAAACGCAAATTCCGCAAAGGACATTGCAGAACCGCGCGTGATAAGGAAATAATAAAGCGCATTATTGATAATGGCCGCCATCAGCGTCAGCAAAAGAAAAGGCCAATTCCGGATATTTTGATCGACCCGATCGCGATCGAAGAAATATCCGATGCAAAAACACGCAGCCGTTTTCGAGAGCGCATGTACGCCTAAAATGTTGCTCGAAAGCACATCGAGCAGAAGCCCGAGCACGAATCCTGAGATCTCACCCGCTAATTGGCCTTCTTTTATCGTGACCCATACGAGAAAAATAAGGAGAAAATCCGGCGACACCCCAGCGATCGAAAGCAAGGGGCTGACGAGCACCTGCACGATGATAATGAGAATGCCGATCCCGGCGTAAGTAAGGTATTGCATGATGGAGCTATTTCGTCGGCTGTTTTTCTCCTGTGCTGACCTTCGCTTCGAGCGAAAGCCGTTCGCGTTCCTTAGATACATCCTTGACGATCACATACACATGCTCCACGCGAAATAAATTAACCGATGGACTCACCAGCACCCTGCGAAAAAGCGAATTCGATTCCGGCGCGATGCTATCTATCGTTCCAATGGCAACATCGGCAGGGAAGTAGGACGAATATTCGCTCGATACCACCAAATCGCCGAGTTGTACATCGAGCGCCTTCGGGATATTTCGCATGAGCAGATCGGAGCCGCCCTCCCAGGTAATAATTCCCTCGACTCGCGTTCGCGCGATCTTCGATGCAATGCGAAGATCGGTATTGAAGAGCATTTGCACCAGAGAAAAGTTCTCGCTTGTCGCATAAATGCGCCCGACAAGACCTGCATCGGTTACAACAGCCATGCCCGGTACTATGCTATCTTTCGCTCCCAGATCGATCGTCAGCATGTTTCGCTGGAACGTCGTCGTCTTTCCAACGACTTCTGCTGCGCGCAGCTTCCACGCTGGGTGAGGTGCAATGCCGAGCAATCGTCGAAGTTCCCGGTTCTCTGCTTCGGAACGGCGCAAGCGACCAACTTCCGCAGAAAGCTCGATGGATTTCGATTGCAGATCATGGTTCTCCTGAGCGATGGTGATCGGATTTGGGATCCACGCGTAAGTCGATTGAATCATTCCGACCATCCCCGTCACAAATGCGCGTAATGGCATGACGTCGGTTGTGTGAGAGACAGCGATCATCGTGAGCGATGCCGCGACAAATACCGTCAGCGCGACATACTCTTTGAAAGCGATGATTAAATCGAGAAATCTTCTCACTCTTGATTATTGTCTGAATCTTGATTTTATGAGATTCAAAAGATTTATAAGATTACTTCCCATCTACTTAATCTATAAAATCTCATAAAATCAAGGTTCAGACGATTAATATCTACGACTTTTAATCAAGACCTTCATGTAATGCGACAGATTCTCAAGAACCTTACCGGTTCCGCGCACAACGGCTGTAAGCGGGTCGTCTGCCACATGAACCGGTAAATTCGTTTCGAGTTTAAGGCGTTCATCGAGTCCTTTTAGTAATGCGCCACCGCCGGAAAGCATCATGCCGCGATCGAGAATGTCAGCGGAAAGTTCTGGCGGTGTGCGTTCCAAACTGACTTTCACTGCTTCCACAATAGCATTCACCTGATCGGCAAGGGCCTCGCGTACCTCGATGGAACTTACTTCGATCGTTTTCGGAATTCCTGCAACAAGATCGCGACCTTTTACTTCCACCATCAATTCTTCTTCCAACGGCATTGCGCTACCGACCTGGCACTTAATGAGTTCCGCAGTTCGTTCCCCGATCAGGATATTGAAATTACGTTTGAAAAATTGCATCACGGCCATTGTTAATTCATCGCCGGCTACGCGGATGGACTCCTGATTAACAATGCCCGAAAGCGCGATCACAGCGATCTCCGTTGTGCCGCCGCCAATATCAATAATGATATTGCCAACCGGCGCTTCGACATCCACTCCAATGCCGATAGCCGCAGCCATCGGTTCCGCGATGAGATGCACTTCTTTAGCTCCCGCGTGTTCCGCCGAATCGCGGACGGCGCGCTTTTCTACTTCCGTAATTCCCGATGGAACACTGATAACAATACGGCGCGATGGCAGCCAGGATGGATGCACTTTTTTGATAAGTGCGCGAAGCATTCCTTCCGCAATTTCAAAATCGGCGATGACGCCATCTTTCATCGGGCGAATGGTTTGAATGTCGCGATGCGTGCGACCAACCATCGCTTGCGCCTCGCGGCCAATGGCAACGATTTTCTTCGTTGTAGAATCGAATGCGACAATAGAAGGCTCGTTGAGCACGATGCCTTTGCCCTTCATGTAGATCAGCGTATTCGCTGTTCCAAGATCGACCGCGATGTCCGCGCTAAATAAACTTAACATTTTTCGATTAATTAGGAATTAAAAATTAGGAATTAGGAATGCATTCGTTTGTTGCAATCCATATTCCTAATTCCTAATTCCTCATTCCTAATTTTGGGGTTCAGTGTTTGAAATGTCTCATTCCGGTCATGACGAGCGCGATGCCATTTTCTTCCGCCGCTTGAATAATTTCCGCATCGCGCACGGAGCCGCCGGGTTGGATCACCGCTTTTGTTCCCACCTTCGCTGCTTCGAGCATACTATCCGCGAACGGATAGAACGCATCGCTTGCTACGAAGGAGCCTGCAAGCGAAAGCCCATGACGATGTGCATGTTCAATGGCTATGCGGGTGGATTCTACTCGCGAGGTTTGTCCCGCGCCAACAGCTACCGTTCGTGCAAAACCATTTTCGAAAGCGCCGAACGCGATCGCGTTCGATTTCAAATGCTTGACAATTTTCATTGCAAAAAGTAGGCCGCGGCTCATCTCGTTTGTAACCGAATGTGAGGTAACAGAAATTAACTCAGAATTGGTCACGAGTTCCGCGTCCGATGTTTGGAATAATACGCCGCCCACGACAGAGCGCACGTCATTCATCGCGGCAAGCGTAGCTTTTAGTTGAGTGAGGGAATACGTAAGCAACCGGCGGTCTTTCTTTCGTTTCAATATTTCAAGCGCATCATTATTGAATGCCGGTGCAAGAATTACCTCGCTGAAAAATTGATTCAGCCGTTCTGCAAGCGGAGCATCGATAGCGGTGGTCAAAATAATAATTCCACCAAACGGACTTTCGGGATCGGTAGTGAAAGCGCGTTCAAACGCATCGAGCGCGCTTGCGCCTTCGGCCACCCCGCAAGGGTTCGTATGCTTAATAATTGCGGCAACCGGACGTGCAGCATCTGCAGGTAAGAATTCCGCGATGAGTCCAAGCGCGGCGGAAACATCGAGTATGTTGTTGTAAGAAAGTTCTTTACCCCACAGATGATCGCAGATGTCTGAGAATTCATAACCATACAGCGCCGCATGTTGATGCGGATTCTCGCCATACCGAAGCGAAGAAATGAGCGGGAGCGAAAGTTCTAATCGATTGGGAACGTTCCCTCGGCTGATGGAGAGTCCATCCTGAAAATAATCGGCGATTACGCGGTCGTATCGTGCCACATGCTCGAATCCCGCACAGGCAAGCTCTTTGCGATACGCAATATCGGTTGCGCCGTTCAGGCTTGCGATCATATTTAAAAATCCCTCATATTGATCGGGATCCGTAAGCAATGCAACGGATTGAAAATTCTTCGCCGCACTCCTCAGCATCGCAGGACCGCCAATATCAATCTGCTCAATAATTTCTGCATCCGTAACGCCTGGTTTTGCAACAGTCTCTTCAAAGGGATAAAGATTCCCTACGAGCAGATCGATAGGTAAAATATCGTTCGCTATTGCTTCTTCGAGATGGGAAGGAATATCACGCCGGTAGAGAAGCCCACCATGCACCATCGGATGCAGCGTCTTTAAGCGCCCATCGAAAATTTCGGGAGAGTTCGTTAATGCACTGATGCTTTTTACCGGCAAGCCGAGACTCTTCAGATATTTTTCCGTTCCTCCGGTAGAAAATAGTTCTACGCCGCGCGCAGCTAATGCGCGGGCTAACGCATCGAGTCCGCGCTTATCATACACGCTGATAAGCGCGCGCCGAATACTCACTTCATCGTGAAGCACGATAGGATTAAATTTGGTTTGCTCGGTCATTATGGAAGAATATGAGCTATGTTATTTTCTACTTTAATTTTATCTTGCGCGAGAAGTGCAATGGCTTTTGGAAAAATTTCGAATTCCACATCGCGCACGCGGCGTTGCAGCGATTCCGGAGTGTCATCGTTTTTCACCGCGCAGCATTTCTGCATGACGATTGGCCCGGCATCGTATTCCTGCGTTACGAAATGAACGGTCGCGCCGCTTACTTTGCATCCACGCGCAAGCACAGCCTCATGAACGCGCAAACCATATAACCCGCTCCCGCCAAACGAGGGAAGCAGCGCCGGATGCACATTTAAAATCTTATATGCAAACGATTCAACAAAACGATCCGGCAATTTTTTCAAATATCCCGCAAGCGCTATCATGTCAATACCGTTATCGGTCATTGCTGCAATCAGTTCGCGTTCGAATCGTGCAACGTCGTTCTCACATTTCGTAAGAGAAAGATGCAGCGCGGAAATTTTATTTTTTTGCGCATACGCAAGCGCGCCCGCATCCGAATTATTCGAAATCACGAGCGCAATTTCCGCACCCGCAAGCCGTTCTTCTGCGATCTCCCGATGGATATGCGCCAAGTTCGAGCCAGCGCCCGATGCGAAAATAGCTAATCGTTTAATGTGATGCTCCTTGTTTATTATGCAAAATTACGAGAAATTACTCGGTCATCCATTAAATACTTAAAGTAATTTTAGAGAATGGAATAGCAGCGGGATGCGTTATCATAAACTTCAACTTCATTAAATAGTCGTCTCAACTAACCTAATAAAAAATGAAAGCTCCCAGAATACTCAAGCTCGTCCCCGTTCTTCTGATAATGATGTTCTCGATTACCAGCTTCGCGCAGAAGCCAGCGAAGGTTGATCCAGGCCTGAAAAAATATGGCAATGTAACTTTTGCCGATCCCGTGCATCATAAATATCCGATTGATAACGAAAGTCATATTCGCGCGGCGTGGCGGAGCATTCACATCAAGCGCAATGCCGCAAAATATAAACCGGCTGAACTTGCGCAAATTAAGCAGAAAATTCGTGATGCTGGAACCGCAAAAGGAATAAAGTTCAAGAGCAAGGATTGAACATAGTCTCAAAATTCCGGCTGCACGACAACCTTCTTCAAATGCTTCCGCTCAATGTCAACTAATTGGACGGGGTCATCGTAAAGCTGCTCATCCCGTTGAAGTTCCACGAGGCCGTCTTCGGTAGCAACCGTTCGCGGACGAACGGCTTTTGCGGAGCGGACATGAATCGGCTGAACGCAGACTTCTTTTGCGTCAAACGTACGAAGGTGACCGTGCAGCGTGTGATGCTCACCCGAATCCTGATAATGGACTTCAACCAAGCGTCCGATATTTCGCTTGAACTGATAATCCTCGACGAGTGGCTCGTCAATTCCGGGCGACATCACATCCAATCGGTAATTTCCTTTTACTAATTTTTCGGCATCGATTAGCGTGGTGAGTTCGTGGCTTACACTCGTGCAGTCTTCGATGGTGACAAGGCGCTCGCCATCCAAAAGCACTTCGATGACAGGCGTGCTGGCAGAGCCACGCACATTGATGCGAAGCAGGTTAAGCTCTCTCGCATGGGCAAGTTTCGTGGCTGGTTTTTCTAAGGATTCGGCAATATCGGATTTGAATGTGTTTTCCATACTGGCATTACGGATTTCGTGAAGAGATAATTCCGCTTTTCTTGAAATGAATTCACAAAAATCAGGCCATTTGTATGTGAACCATAATTAACCCATTCCTTGTAACTCTTGGCTGGATTTGGATGTATTATTATCCGCTAACTCGAAGTTTTCAAGATTTATTACAATGGAGGAACATAAACCAATGGAAGATCAGAATAACGGTAACGTTCCCGCGACGGGAACTACGAAAAAGGGTAATTTTCTTAGCAGCCGGTGGGCGATGATTACAGCCACGGCCATCATTGCGATCATCGTGGGATTCTTGCTGGGGCATTGCTGCCATCGCCGGCATTGCTGCGGCGACCGCTGCGAAATGGGACGCGGCATGATGATGCATCGCGGATGGGGCGGTGGTATGGGATACGGCCCGCATTGGGGCCGCGGCGGAATGGATCGAGGCGATATGCGTGGGGGTGAAATGCGCGGTGGCCCGATGGGCGGTATGCACGGCGATTTCGATCCCAAAGCGATGGTCGATCACATGAAGCAGGAACTTGGGCTTTCGGACCAGCAGGTGCAGCAAATCACTGCGCTCATGGATCAGCAGAAAACCAAAATGGAAGCAGCCATGAAAAGCGATAGCGGACGCGGACAAGATTGGCGCGCCGGACGCGAACAGCTTCACGGGCAGATCAAAGCCATCCTAACTCCCGATCAGCAAACCAAATTTCAGCAAATGATGCCGGGACGAATGGGTGAAGGGCAGTAAGAATGAATTTCCTGCAATCGTAGTTAGAATGGTTTCACTTCTCTCACCCATTCAATTCAAAAGAGATGATACTTTACGATCATGCGGGAAAAGCTGTTCGCTTGCCTGATGAACGACTCCGGCATTTTCTCTACCGGGTTGTCTATGCCGGGCTCCAGGATCGATTGCAGGAGACGCTTCTCAAACCCGATCTCGTTATTCAGTCGAATTGGGATGAAACCGTGAGTTTAAGTTACCGGTTTTATAGAGGAACCAGAATTGGAGACAAATGGCTTTGCATCGTTGTTAAGTATGACGGCGACGATGCGTTCGTGCTAACCGCGTATCCGACCGACAAGCTTAAAGAAGGAACTCTGATATGGAAAAAGACGTGAAAATTTGGTACGATGCCGAAGGAGACTATCTCGAAGTCCTCTTTTCGGACCAGCCGGGGTATATGACTCCCACCGATCATGACGCCGTGATGGAGATGGTCGATGAGCGGGGGAATATTCTGGGGTTTTCTATCATGGCCCTAAGCAAGTTTTTAAAGCAGCAGCCGATTACCGCGCACCTGCTTGCGAAAGCGGCGTAATTTTGTTCTACAATTTAAAGCGAATTAGGCAGAGGGCACTTTTTTAAAAGAAGTACCCGTTTTGGAATTTTTCTAAGAGACCATGAGTCAATTGAATGAATTCAATAGGTCAATTATTGAGAACGTGGTGAGGCCGATGGTTGAAACATTTCGGCGGAAAGATTTGAAGAAAGATATTCTTTCGGGACGAATCGGACGGGGCTACTCTCCATCGTCATCATCTGAGTTTGAGGAATATCTTGCAAAAGCGATTGAACCATTTCTATCGCCCAAATTCTCTATCTTAATAGATACCCCTGTTTATTACAATCGAAAAAAATTTGTCCGACCGGATTTGCTTATCATTGATCGTTCGGAAAAGTGCATTCATGCAATTATTGAATGTAAAATTGATCTTGGTTTTCTTGATTTGAAATGGATAAAAATAAATCAAGACTCCTTAAAATCTTTGCGAGAGGCGAAGACCATAAATATCGGAACTAATCCTCTCCTGGCTGAGTCTAAAGCTGGTAAAGGCTATACCTTTTCGAAGCAATTTGAGTCAGGGTTCATAACCGTGCTATCAGACGCCAACCACGGAGATAAGTTAAGTTCTTTTGATATGGATTCATGTTGTGTGCTCTTATCAGGTCTTGACCATCCAAATGATCGGAAGCACTCAGTAGAAGACTATGTAGGCTCAGTTGAATGCTCAATATTGAGCCAAAACCAATGGTATCGGCTATTCAGGTACGTAAATAATATTCAATGATTTTGAGGCCCACTTACCTCAACGCCGCCTCCAGCGCCGTTCTCCCATCCGTTTTCTCATCGCGGTATTTTATGATGAGCGGGGTGTAGATAGAAGTCCATTCTCATGCGGCGGCCCTCATCGCTGTTTTCGGAACTTGTTCGATCATTAAAATCTTCCCGACTTGCTTGAGTGGCAAATGTCCGGAGCGCAATTCGGCTCGGAGATTTTCGAGCAAGCGGACGGTCGGGCGGTCGAAGTATCGCTCACCGCAAGTTTGACACACGAGGCAAGTTACCGGCGCATAGACGATGTCGGTATTAAAGTTCAATTCCTCGTTGACGGTCTGTTCGCGAATGTCTTCGCCATGGCAGAATACGCATTTTGTCATCTTTTTCTCCTTCGAAAATCTTACCTCAACGCCGCTTCCAACGCAGTTCTTCCATCCGTTTTCTCATCGCGGTATTTTATGATGAGCGGCGTGTAGATCGAAAGTCCATTTTCACGCGCGAAATCGGATTTATGCGCGATGGAGCGGGAACCCGCAACGAGCACCGCCCCTTCGGGAATGATAAGCGGTTCGTTCTCGCTTTGGCGAGAAATGATCGTGTTGTTTACCAGATCGTATATGGGCGTGGAGCCGGTCAGCACAACGCCCGTTGCAAGCACAGCGCGGCGTTTAATAATGCAGCCTTCATACACTCCCGTATTGCCGCCGAGCAGGACATCGTCCTCGATGATAACGGGTAATGCTCCGGCAGGTTCGAGCACACCGCCGATTTGCGCTGCCGCGCTGATATGCACGCGCTCGCCAACTTGCGCGCAGCTCCCGACGAGCGCGTGGGAATCGATCATCGTACCCGCTCCCACATACGCGCCGATATTGACATACGCCGGCGGCATCATGATAACCGAAGGCGCAAGATACGCGCCGTCGCGCACCGAACTTCCGCCGGGAACGATACGCACGTTATCCTCGACCCGAAAATTGTGAAGCGGGATGGTATCCTTATCGAAAAAATTCCAATGGTCGCTGCTATGCACAGAAACCGACCTATCCACTAATCTCCCAAGCCGAAAACCAAGAAGAATCCCACGCTTCACCCACGCATTCACAGCCCATCCGCTTGCGTTAGAAGAATCCGGCTGTGCGGCACGAATTTCTCCGCGATTCAGTGACATGCGTAAACGTACGATCGCATTCACAGCAACATCGCGCTGAAGATTAATTTCTTCAGATGTGAGCGTGGTCAGTTCTTCGATTTGTTTTTGGAGATCGATCATAGAAAAGCCCCTCTCCCAGCAGGGAGAGGGTTTGGGGGAGAGGAAGTTATTTTGCTTTAAAACTCTGCACCGATTTTTCTAATGCAGGGCGGAACGCGGCTTCCAATTCATTCGGCCAGGAAACGGTGATGCGATAGACCGTCAAACCGGACATCACGAAATACGCGCGGGCGGATGCGCCACCGGAACCGTAGCTAATCATCTTTGCAGCTTGCCCGCCAAGCGTTGTGCTTTGCGACGATGCGCCGTTGTAGGTTTTCTGCGCGTTTTCAGCTACGTAAGCATTCAGATCGATCCCTTTACCAACGGTATTCGCATCCACGCGCACCATGGCGTCGGCTCGTTCGCCTTTGATTTCAACACCGCCGCCGGACCGCCCGCTTGCAGAAAAATTATCCGGATATTGAATAGAATAACCGGAACCTTGATAGGTGGTGAAAGTGGCAGATGGCTTCATTTGCTCCATCATCGCGGCAAGGCTGGCGCTGTCGATCTTGCCGCCGGTGATCTTGAGCACAAATGCCGGCTCGACCGATTTTTCTGAAAGATCGAAGATCGGCGCGTACTTCGCCATGCGTTTTGCGCCGAAGGTTGCGGCGTCAAAATACGTGACGAGGGAATCTTTATCGGTGAAAATGCGGTAACCCGTCACTCCGTCTTCATCGCCCGCAATAGAGTAGGAAACTTTTAACGCGGGCATTCCTCCAAGCGTGGTCGTGTCCGGCCCGGTGAAAGCAATGTTATCCATGCTCTGCTTGAACACCGTAGCTTCCATTTCTTTGGTGGAATGCTCTTTCGCCCCCACTTCGATGCGCGCGCCGAGATCGCCTTCGGTGAATTTCTGGAACCGCGTTTCGGTCGAGGGGGAAGAGTAGTACGTGGTCTTCGTTCCCGGCACAGATTCCACCGACCATAATTTGGGAGCTTTAAAGCTAAAGCGATAGACGAGGTCTTTGTAGGTAACCATTTCGCCCGGCTGCACGGGCGTCATGTCTTCTTCTTTTTTGGAGCAGCTTGCAAGCGCGAGCAGTGAGATAGTAAATAGGAACGCTAAGGAGAATTTCTGTTTCATTCGTGATGTGTAATTATTCAGGTTCAGGAAATACTAAGTTCGTTGATGTGATTGTCAATGCGAGGAGAACAAGAAAGGCGGCAGCCTTTCTTGTTCGACGAAGCAATCTCGTTCCCGTAGCCGAGAGATTGCTTCGTCGGAATCACTCCGCTTCGCTCCGTGATTCCGACTCGCAATGACATTCTCAAAGATTTAATCTAAGATATTATTTTTCCGGCGTAGAGCTATTGAACAACCGGATGTTAGCGTCGAGTCCTTGCTTGCGAATTTGCTCCGATAATTTCAGAAGCGAGTTCACCGTGCTGTCTAAACGCATCGCAAAGCCTTCGTCTCGCGTTAAACGATAGAGCAGTGTGTTCTTCCGGTCGCCGCTCGCAAGCAGGCTATCGACGCGTGCCATCGCAGCTCGCGCATCTGCAATAGCTCGTCCGCCGGAGTCTATTAACACACGAATGCCCGCTCGGTTCTCCCCAAGTGTCGAAGAAAAAGAGTGCAACGCAGAATCCGCATCGGTCAGCGTTTTTGTGATCGCCGGGCCGTCATCGGCAAGCAGTTTAGCAGCGCGGCTTGCGGCGGCATCGACATCGGTTAGGGTTCCATTTGCAAGCGTGAGCGTTTTATTTAATTTCGCTTTCAGCGTATCGTCATGGATGATCGCATTCAGCGAGATTAGCAGCGTATCGGCCTGATCGGCAATGGAAGCGAACGTGCCGGAAAAAGATGTTACCATCGCAACGAGCGAACTGATGTCACCGGCATACGTGCCGTGAAGAACTGTTCCCTTTGGCAGACGTTCTTGCGAAACGCCCGGCCAGATCTCGACCTTTTTACCGCTCATAAGTTCCAGCATCGAAATGGAGGCGCTTGCATCCGAGCGTAAGTCCGCCGGTTCATCCAGCGTCATGCTGACAATCGCTCCCGTTCCATTGGCCTCAACGGTTTTGACGGTTCCGCGCTTGAGACCGCTCATCATGACGGGATCGCCGGGTTCCAGCCCTCCGGCTGTCGGAAAGACGGCGGTAACGATCTGCTCGTGGCCACCGGCATTCCATTGCTTCGCCCACGCGATGCCGACCAGCAACAGCACGATGCCGACGATGACCGTCAGCCCGACTTTTATATCCGTTCGTTCTTCGTTCGTCACGTTGTCTGAACCTTATTTAAGCGATTAAGAGTGATATTCGTTAATTCAAACAAAAAATCGTGCCAATAATCCCTGTTTCAGTCAACTCTTTGAGGTAAAAAAGCATTTTACAGGGTTCGGATTTTTTCCATGCTCAATTTCACCTTAATTTTACGTGCCAAAAGCAGTCAAACAAACGAAATCTAAAAAACAGCCTGTGGAAACGGCTACGAATGGTCATGCTCCAGAGTTTGCTGCCAAAAACGGGATAAATCCCGGTTTGCCATCTGCAAAACGCCCGATCTCCGTGCGCGGCGCGAGGGTGCATAATCTGAAGAACGTCTCGCTCGATCTCCAGCGAAACAAGCTGCATGTTTTTACGGGCGTGAGCGGTTCCGGCAAATCCTCGCTGGCATTCGATACGCTGTATGCAGAAGGGCAGCGGCGCTATGTCGAAAGCCTTTCTGTCTATGCGCGGCAGTTTTTGGAGCGCATGACGAAGCCGGATGTCGATTCCATAACAGGCATTAGTCCGGCCGTAGCGATCGAGCAAAAGACACTCACGCGAAACCCGCGCTCCACCGTTGGAACGACGACGGAGATTTACGATTATTTACGATTGCTTTTCGCTCGCGTTGGTCACACCTACTGCGTTCGCTGCGGACGGTTGGTGCGGAAAGATACGCCGCGCACGATCATCGATGCTATTGCCGAGCGCGCGTTCGATGGTCAGAAATTCTACGTCCTTTTTCCGATGCACCGGCATGAGCAACATGGCTGGCACGCGGAATGGGATAACCTTCGCGCGCAGGGATTTTCGCGCATTGTGTTGGCGGGGCAAGACCGGATTCTCGATCTCTCAGAAGAAAATCCCAAACAGCTCGATCCTGCAAAGATCGGCGTTCTTGTAGATCGTTTAGTGTGGCGAAAGAAAGACGAAGAGCTGCATTCTCGCATCGCCGATTCCATCGAAGCGGCGTTTATGGAGGGCGGTGGACGAGCGATCATTGCCTTCATCAAATCCGATGGTACGACCGAAGAAGAAAAATTTTCCGAGCACTTTGAATGTGCGACCGATGGGCTTCCATTCGAAGAGCCGGAACCGCGCTTGTTTTCCTTCAACAATCCGTATGGCGCATGTCCTGAATGCCAGGGATTTGGCCGCGCAATGGGAATCGATCCCGATCTTGTGATTCCCGATCCCAGCCGTTCGCTGCAAGGCGGCGCGATTGCATGCTGGAAAGGGCCGTCGTTTGCCGATAATTTGTCGGAACTTCTTTTTATTGCAAAGGCCGCAAATCTGAATATCAATCTTCCGTATTCCTCGCTCACCGAGAAAGAAAAGAAGATCGTGTGGGGTGGATTTGGGAATTATGGTGGCCTCAATAAGTTTTTCTCAGATTTAGAAAAGAAAACCTACAAACTTCAGTATCGCGTGATGCTTTCACGCTTTCGCGGATATACGACGTGCCCGAAATGCCACGGTTCCCGTTTGCGCCCTGCCGCAAGTCATGTCAGAGTGGTAGGAAAGACGATTCATGATATTGTCCAGCTAACGATCGCGGACGCACGCCAATTTTTCGAATCCATCACGCTATCGGATTACGAAATGACGATCGCCATTCGTATTATCGAAGAGCTTCGCAAACGCACACGTTATTTAGATGAAGTAGGATTGAACTATCTTACACTCGAACGGCTATCTAATACGCTTTCCGGCGGCGAATCGCAGCGCATCAATCTTGCAACTTCGCTCGGCAGTTCCCTCACCGGAGCACTGTATGTTTTAGACGAACCAAGCATTGGCCTTCATCCCCGCGATACAGAAAAACTGCTCCGTATCTTGAAAAATGTGCGCGATCTCGGAAATACCGTTATCGTGGTCGAGCATGATGAGGAAGTAATGCGGTCCGCAGATGAAGTCGTTGATTTCGGGCCGCACGCCGGTGAGTTGGGCGGAAAGATATTGTATCAAGGTTCGCCAGCACAAATGGAGGTGAAAAGCAAAAGTGAATCGCTGACTGGAAAATATCTTCGTGGTGAACTTTCCATCCCAATTCCGAAAAAACGAAGACGGGTAGATTTGAATTACGCCATTGCTGTTAAAGGAGCAAACGCGAATAATTTGAAGGGAACCGATGTGCGGTTCCCGCTCGAATCGTTCGTCGTTGTGACCGGAGTTTCCGGATCGGGAAAATCGACGCTGGTGCATTCGGTGCTTTATGCAGGACTGAAAAAATTAAAAGGGGAAAGCGTTGGCGCAGTGGGCGCACATCATGAAATTACGGGCGAGGATCTGGTCAATCACATCGAGCTTATCGATCAAACCCCTATTGGCCGAACGCCGCGCTCGAATCCTGCCACGTATATCAAAGCGTTCGATCTGATTCGGGAAGCATTCAGCCGAACCGTCTATGCCAAGCAGCGTGGCTGGGCGCCGGGATATTTTTCCTTTAACATTCCCGGTGGACGCTGCGATACCTGCGAAGGGGAAGGATTTGTCGCCGTCGAGATGCAATTCCTTGCCGATATGTATCTGGAATGCGATACCTGCGGCGGCAAACGCTACAAACAGGAAGTGCTTGACGCCACGCTGAACGGAAAAAATATCGTCGAAGTGCTTCAGATGAGCGTCACCGAAGCTATCGCTTTTTTTGCGGAGTACGACCGCATTCGCGCCAAGCTGCAAGTGCTCGATGATGTCGGCTTGGGATATATTCGTCTCGGTCAACCGGCAAATACGCTTTCCGGCGGCGAAGCACAGCGCGTAAAGCTTGCTTCGCATCTTGCCGATCAGAGCGGTGAACATACGCTCTTCATTTTCGATGAACCAACAACCGGATTGCATTTCGATGATATTGCAAAGCTGCTTCTGGCGCTAAATGCCTTAGTAGAACGCGGTCATTCTGTGATCGCCATCGAGCACAATCTGGAAGTGATAAAATCTGCCGATTGGGTCATCGATCTCGGCCCGGAAGCTGGCTACGCCGGCGGTGAAATTATCGGTGAGGGAACTCCGGAAACGATCGCAAAAATAGAGCGGTCTTATACTGGGAAGTATTTGACGTCGCTTTTTGCGAAGTGAATCGATATATTATTTTTGATTCATTATCATTTATTTTATAATTCATCATTCCTAATTCATCATTGTCCATCCTGCTCATTGCCGGCGAACCCTCTGGTGATCGTATTGCTTCGCGCGCAATCCGCGCGACGAAACAGCTCGCAGAAAAGCAGGATAAATCTATCGCATTCTTCGGGATCGGCGGAGATGAATGCGCTGCCGAAGGGATGGAATGTTTGTACACCGCGCGTGAAATGTCTGTCGTGGGATTTGTGGAAGTTGCTCGAAGATTTGCTTTTTTTCGTCGAGTGTTTTTGGAGATTGTTCGCTTGTTAGATGAACGCCGACCCGATGCGATTTTGCTTATCGATTATCCCGGATTTAATATCCGGCTTGCTCGGGAAGCAAAAAAACGCGGTATTCGCGTGATCTATTATGTCAGTCCGCAGGTGTGGGCGTGGCATAAATCGCGCATCCATGAATTAAAGCGCGTGGTGGATGAAATGCTCGTGATCTTTCCATTTGAAGAAAAGCTGTACCGGGACGCTGGAATGAAAAATGTGCATTTTGTTGGACATCCGCTTGTCGAGCGCATTGATGAAGAGCGTGAACGTTGGAGTGAACGCGCCTCATTTGCTACGGCGCATGGATTAGACGCAGAATGCAAGTGGCTTCTGGTTTTTTCCGGTAGCCGCACGGAAGAAGTCCGAAGATTGCTTCCCGTGATGTCGGAAGCAGCCGTAGAATTCATCGCGAACCACAATATGCAACCTATTCTTGTAGAATCCGCATCGATCGATTCGACATATTACGATAAGTATCTTCAAAAACCGCTAACCCGTTTTCGTGCGCCAGATGCTACACACGAATTAATGCACCATTCTGAACTTGGAATTCTTAAAAGTGGCACTACCACACTCGAAGCGGCATTGCTTGGATTACCCGGCGTGATCTGCTATCGTACCCATCCACTGACGTATGCGATCGGGAAGCAATTGGTAAAACTTCCCTTTATCGGATTAGCTAACATCGTGCTTGGCCAGAAATTGTATCCGGAGTTATTGCAGCATGAAGTTTCTTCGACATCTATATCGAATGAATTAGAGAACGTATTATCTCGCGAGGAAGAATTCAAACAAACGCTTAATGGACTCGCCGATTCGTTGAGAGTAGCTGGAAGCGGCCCATCGCGTCATGTGGCAGAAACATTACTTGCATCATGATCTTACGACTGCTTCCATTCTTCGTTACTCTGCTTGCGAAATCGCTGCGAATTTCGTGGCGTGGCGATGCATTACCCGAGCGAGCGATCATCATGTTCTGGCATGGCGATATGTTAGCGGGGTGGTACTCGGTTAGGAAACAGAAACCTATCGCATTAGTAAGCAAAAGTAAGGATGGTAACTTTCTCGCGGCAGTGCTACTAAAATGGGGGTATAAACTTTCGCGTGGATCGAGTAAGAAAAGTGGAATGGAAGCATTAACGATTGCAATGCAATCCATAAAAAATCAGGGGTGCAATTCGCTTGTCATCACGCCCGATGGCCCACGCGGGCCGAGGCACGAATACAAGCGCGGAGCGTTCATTGCAGCGCGGGAGCTTAATCTGCCGCTCTTTCATCTGCACATAGATTATGCTTCGCGCAGGAGCTTAAAAAGCTGGGATCAATTTGAAGTGCCGATGCCGTTTTCAAAAGTTACCATCCGAGTTGAGCGAGTAGATGCAAATTCTTGATGATCTCAATCCGTATGCGTACATCATGCGCCTTCGCCGCGCGATGTATGAGCGCGGCTTGCTGAAATCGTACCATCCGGGAATTCCTGTTATCAGCGTTGGGAATCTTACACTGGGCGGTACAGGGAAATCTCCACTGGTGCTTTTGATCGCAAAATATCTCGAAGAAAAGCGCGGCAAGCGTGTCGCAATTATTTCACGCGGTTACAAGCGGCGCACAAGCGGTTTTTTACTCGTGAGCAATGGCAAAGAAATACTCGCTTCCGTTGAAGATTCCGGCGATGAAGCGCAAATGTTTGCCCAGCTATTGCCGAACACTATTGTGATCGTGGATGAAAATCGTGTTCGCGGCGCCAACAAAGCAAAGGAGCTTGGTGCGAATGTGATTGTGCTCGATGATGGCTTCCAACATCTTCGATTGAAACGGGATTTAAATATTCTTTTAATGGGTGGGACATCCTCGCCGGTTATTCCCTTTGGTCGTTCGCGGGAACCAGCAAGCGCAGCAAGGGCTGCGGATATTATTGTAAAAAGTGACGGAAAGAACACAAGTGACTCAAAGAAAACTGTTGTACGGAATATGCCAGCAAGCCTTATGTCCCTTGCTGTCGTTGAAGTCCCTTTAACGGAACTTAAAGGTAAACGTATTCTTGCGCTTTCCTCCATTGCCAATCCGGAACGATTCACTGACATGCTTCGTGAACTCGGCGCAACCGTTCTTGAAAAAAATCTTGGCGATCATGCGGAATATTCGCAGGAACTCATTGAAAAGATTCTCGCAGAAACAAAAACGAATGGCGCGGAAATGATAGTTACCACCATGAAGGATGTGGTAAAATCCCGAAAGTATTTTGAACAAGCGCATTCGAGAATCTCGGTTTTAATTCTTTTGCATTCGCTTGAATTCTTACGCGGTGAAGATGGTTTTTACAACGCCATCGACAACATTCTATGAAACTTACCATCGGTTTATCTTACGCGCCGCCCGACAATCCGAAATACGATTGGTATCGTAAGGCGCTCAAGATCGCGGCATCGACGCTTGATTATGAGATCGAAATTATCGACTTATCTACTCATCCATTAACGGATGCAATTGATGGAATTTTATTTACGGGCGGCATGGATATTCAACCTGCGCGGTATGGCAAACAGGATGAAGAGCGTTTTTGCCAAGAAATTGATGAAGCGCGCGATCAAATAGAATTCCATATTGCCGATGAAGCGGAAAAAAACAATACGCCGGTTCTCGGCATTTGTCGTGGAATGCAGCTTTTGAATGTGCATCGTGGTGGAACGCTTGTTACGGATATCGAATCGTTTGGCGGGGCGAGTCACCGAAAAGTAGATGGATACGATGCACACCACAATGTTCGAATTGAGCCGGGAAGTTATTTGCGGCGCATTTTAAGTGAAGGTGCAGGCGAGGTAAACAGCGCGCACCATCAGGCTGTCGAGCGCGTGGGTGATGGACTTTCCGTTAGCGCGCGCGCGATAGGGGATGGAACTATCGAGGCGTTAGAATGGGAAGATGCAACCGGCAAGCCGTTTTTGCTTGCCGTCCAATGGCATCCGGAACGAATGGAATTTACAGAGAACTTTGCCGGACGTATTTTCGAGACTTTTTTATGGGAATGCGCGGCCAATAAACTGTTGAAGCATCGTTCACAGCCGCGCAAAGAAAAAGAGGTAGAAGCATGACTAGAAATCTCGATGGCGCATTTCGTGTGCGTCCGTTAGTATTAGATGGCGCGCTGGGAACCGAAATGGAAGGCCGTGGTGTGAACACAGCTGGCAAAAGCTGGACGGCGCGCGGGCTGGTCTCGCATCCCGATCTTATTTATCGCGTCCACCGGGAATATCTCTGGGAAGGCGCGGATATTCTTACGGCGAATACGTTCCGAACGAATGTCCGTGCATTGAAAGGTACGGGACTTGATGCCGAAGCTCTCACGAAAAAAGCGGTTCGCATTGCGCGCAAAGCTCGACGGGAAAAGAATCCGCTTATTCGCGTGGCAGGTTCGATCGCACCGGTAGAGGATTGCTTTTCGCCGGAACTTGTGCCCGCAAGCGATGCCGCACTTGTGGAAGAGCATCGCATCATGGCGCGTTGGCTCGATGAAGCTCGCGTGGATATTATTCTCATTGAAACGATGAACACGCTGCGCGAGGCACTCTGTGCATTGCAAGCCACAAAAGAAGAAAGCAAAAAATATGCGTGGGTTTCTATCGTTCCGAAAGATGGCGAAACCATGCTCGATGGCACGCCGCTCGATTATGCTGTTGCACGATTGAAAGAAGGTGGGGCGCATCTCGTCGCGCTGAACTGCGCCCCGGTAAGCGTGATGATGGCTGCGCTTCCGATTTTTTCAAAGGCTGCAAAGAAAGCTGGCGTCTGGTTCGGGTGTTATCCGAACAGCTCTGAAAAATTACCGGATGGAACGTGGAACCTTCGTGCTTCTAACAACCTGCTCATGGCTGCTTGCGCGTTGGATTGGATGAAGGAGGGCGCGGTAATGGTCGGTAGCTGCTGCCACTCCACGCCACGCACTACAAGTCTCATCGAGAATAAACGGAATCTCTATTATGTATTAAAAGAAGAGATCGACATAGCCGATGATTACGACGACGAGATGCCGGATTATTTGCTGTGGTAACTTTATCTTAATACTCACTCCACCTTCACGCCGAGATTATACAGTGTAAACGCTAATTTATCCGCGCTTTCATCGATCACTTTTGAAATGGGTTTTCCAGCTCCGTGTCCGGCTTTGGTTTCTATGGTGATGAGCGTTGGGTTCGGGCCGGACTGATCGTGCTGCAACGTTGCAATGAACTTGAACGAATGCGCGGGCATGACGCGGTCGTCATGATCGGCAGTTGAGACAAGCGTTGCCGGGTACGCAACGCCGCTTTTCAGATTATGAAGCGGCGAGTATTTATAGAGATTTGTGAATTGCGCGGAATCGTCGCTTGTCCCATATTCAGAAGCCCACGCCCAGCCAATGGTGAATTTGTGATAGCGCAGCATGTCCATCACTCCAACTTCGGGCAATGCTACTTTGCAGAGATCGGGGCGCTGGCACATCACCGCGCCGATGAGCAACCCGCCGTTCGAGCCACCTTCGATCGCAAGTTTTGCGTGGGAAGTATATTTTTCATTGCAAAGATATTCCGCAGCAGCGATGAAATCGTCGAAGACATTTTGCTTCTTTTCTTTCATTCCGGCCTCGTGCCATGCTTTGCCGTATTCGCCACCGCCGCGAATGTTCGGTTGTGCAAAAATGCCACCGTGTTCAAGAAATGCAACAAGCGTTGGGCTGAAATACGGAGTTAGATTGATATTGAATCCGCCGTACGCATACAGCTTGGTCGGATTATTTCCATCGCGCTTCATCCCTTTCTTATGCACGATAAACATTGGAATGCGAGTTCCATCTTTGCTCTTGTAAAACACTTGCTCGGTCACGAAATCATCGACATGGAATGGAACTTCGGTTTGATGAAACAGCGTGGAAGTGTTTTTCTTGAGATCGTACTGATAGATGGTTGGAGGCGCAACGAAACTCGAAAACGTATAAAACACGACGGAATCTTTTCGCTTTCCGGAAAATCCTGTGGCGCTTCCGATGCCTGGGAATGTTATTTCTCGCTCAAGTTTCCCAGCAATGTCATAGATGTACGTGTGATTGCTCGCGTCCTTTAGATAGGTGACAATTATTTTTCCGCTGACGTAAGTTACATTTTCGATCGTCTCCGGTTTTGCGGGAATGATCGTCTGATAATGCTCTGCGCTCGGATTCATTGGATCAACAAGTACTACGCGATTTGTCGGCGCGTCTTCATCGGTCATCATAAGGAATTTGTCGCCGATATTATCGATCACGCCGGCTTCATGTCCGAATTCAGAAATGAGCGGTTTGAAATCGGAGTTTGCCTCGCCGGCGCGTTTCCAGGAGATCAGACTACCGATCTTGCCACCTTCATTAATATAAAGTAGTAGGAATTTCTCATCTTCTGTTGCATCGATGCCAAAGGTTCGTTCGGGGTGGGTCGCGTCCTGATAGACAAGTGAATCTGTGGATTGCGGCGTGCCGATCTTGTGATAATAAATTTTCTGAAAATCGCTTTTTGCGGTGTATTGACCGGCTTTTGGTTCATCGTATCGTCCATAGAAAAACCCATTTTTGTACCACGATGCTCCGCTATATCGTACCCACTGGATGTGGTCTTCAAGTTGCTTGCCGGTTGCGACATCCTTAATAAAAAACTCTTGCCAATCGGAGCCGGAATGGCTGATGCTGTAAGCGACAAGTTTATCGTCATTAGAATAATCCATTCCGCCAAGCGCGGCTGTACCATCGGTCGAAAGCGTATTCGGATCGAGAAAAACTTCCGGCGCACCGTGCAAGCCAAGCTGTCGATAAACGACGGCTTGGTTTTGCAATCCATCGTTCTTCGAAAAGAAATAGTACGCACCAACTTTATGCGGGGCGCCGATGCGTGGATAATTCAGAAGCTCCTCGATGCGCTTGTGAAGTTTTGCGCGATAGGGGATCTGAGCGAAATAATTTTGGGTAACTTTATTCTCGGCTTCGACCCACGCATGAACGTCAGTGGAATCGACATTTTCCAGCCAGCGATACGGATCGCTTACTTGTGTACCGAAATAATTATCGGTTTGAGCGACGCGCTTGGTTGCGGGATATTGGAGCATGTGCGGGCTGTTGATAGGGGATTGTGCGATCGCGCTACTCACGAATAAAATGGATAAAAAAGCAATAAGATATTTCATCGAAAAAAATGAATTAAGAAAGCACACAACCAATGCCCGGCTAAAAAAGTCCGGGATTTATTTCAAGAACGAGAAACGGCATGGAGGAGCACACGCCAGAGCGGCTGGCCTCCATGCCGAAAAACGATAGAACGTGCGGAACTTAGGCTACGGCTTTATCGCCCGTCTTCATGTCCTGGACTTCCTTGCGGATCTCCTGGGCTTTCTTTTTGATCTCGTTCATTGCCTTGCGCACGCGCGTACCGGCGGATTTATTCTCTTTATCGTAGAATTTCTCGAAATCTTTTTCGAACATGGCGAGCAAATCCTGTAATTCTTTATAACGATTCATGTGAAGTGTGCCTCCAATATTTTATTCAAGAACTGAAGTGAATGTTGATTACAAAGCCCATCGAAATGGACTTATTGATACGAAAATACGAGATTTTTAAGTTGAATGCAAGAAATTCAGAAAAAATGTTAGTCCATGGTATTCTTATAGAATACATTAGTAAACCTCATTGTGTGTTCCAATATCCGAAAATTGAGCATATCCTTCTACGGTAAACTCGAAAACAACGCGTAATTTGAAGGTCAAGCTGAATGCAAGAGAACCTGAGAGATTCCCCTTTAATTTGTGGGTCTGAAGGGAAGGATCGTAAGGGTCATTTTGAAAAGCAGCAACTTTTTTTCGAAATAATTTCTCCAAATCGGGATCCCTGCGAATGTGTTTTTTCAGAACACGTTTGAATGCGGACGTGAAAATTACTTTCATTCGACGTCTTCAAGAGAACGCATTAGCTCATCAATGTTGTCCGATGCAACGAGCCTACCCGAACGCCATTCTTCGCGTCCTAATCGCACATTTTCAGCTATTTCAGTGCGGCGGCGATCAATAGCGTATTGCCGCGCAAGTTCGGCAATACGGGCAAGCTCCTCGGATGGTCGTTCATCTAATTCATCTATTAATTGTTCGAACGTTAAGTGCATATTATCTTCAATATCGAATGAGCAAGTTTAGTTCTTGAAATACGATTTACCACTTTGCCAACGTCTCCAAAGCAGCCTTGATCTTCGCTGGATTTGGCAGAATAGCATCCTCATACGGCTTTGCAAAGCCAACGGGCGTGAAGGTCGAGCCAACGCGCATTACCGGAGCATCGAGCGATTGGAAGGCGTGCTCGTTGATTAGCGCGGTAAGTTCGCCGCCGAAGCCGCCTGTCACTTTGTCTTCATGCACAATGAGCGCCTTGCCCGTTTTCTCGACTGATTTTAGGATTGCGTTCAGATCAAGCGGGTAAAGCGAGCGTAGATCGAGCACATCGCATTCGATTCCTTGCTCAGTGGAAAGTGCCTCGGCAGCTTGCAATGCAAAGTGTGTGGTTGTGCCATAGGTAATGATCGAAAGGTCTTTACCTTCTCGCCGTAATCTGGCTTTACCAAAGGGGATAAGCTCGTTCTCGGCAAGAGGGTTGGCTTTCGCCATTGGATGATAATAAAGGTATTTCGGTTCGAGATAAACCGTCACACCGCGTGCGCGGAATGCGCTTCGGAGCAGACCCTGTGCATCGTCCGCAAAGCATGGCTGGACGACTCTGACTCCCGGGATCGTGGTGAACATACCCTCCAAATTCTGAGAGTGATAAAGTCCGCCGCCTATGTAACCGCCGGATGCAATACGGATAACGATATTCGGCGCATACTGCCCTCGTGTACGCCAATATGCGTGCGAAAGCTCGATGAACGACTCCATCGCCGGCCAGAAGTAATCGGCGAATTCGGCGCCTTCTACGCACACCCAAATATGCTCCTGATCGACACGGCAGAATCCATCAGCAGAGCCGAGAATGAAATCCTCGGCGATCGGGCCGTTAAACACACGCTCATTGCCGAATTCTTGCAACATCCCTTTCGTCACATTAAAGACGCCGCCCTTGTTTTTCGAAGCAACATCCTCACCCCAAAGAAAAGTATTCGGGTTGATGTGAAATTCTTCTTTCAGCGTCTGGTTGATACCCTCGATAAATTGCAATCCTTCTTCTTTTCCTTTCGGAAGCGTGTAGGGATAAAAATTCACGCCGGAATCATCGGGCTGGGTGGTATAAGGCGCGCTCGATACAATCGCATCGGATGGCAGGACGAAATCGAGGAAATCCGATGGATCGGCTGGCGGCGCGCCTTCGGCCTTATCTGCAGATTCACGAAAATGCTTCATGTTCTCCTCGTGAATACTGGCGAGTTCTTCACTCTTCACGACTTCATTTTGAATCAGCCAATCCTGAAAGCGTTTTAGCGGATCGCGCAATTTCACGGCTTCTAATTCTTCCGGCGAACGGTACAAATCCTGCCTATCGGAATTGGAGTGCGAACCGATGCGCACACAATCGGCATGAACCATCGCCGCGCCGCGACCGCTCAAGCACCATTCATACGCTTCTTGCATAGCGCGGTAGCTATCGAGAATGTCCGTGCCATCGCAATAGGTAATGAGAAGGTTATTAAAGCCCCGGTAATTATCAGCAACGCGGGAGTTTGCCGATTGCTCCGAAACCGGGACGCTGATCCCATATTTGTTATTCTGAATTACAAAGATCGCCGGTATTTTCTCTCGTCGTCGAGCCATTGACAGCTTCATAGAAAAAGCCTTCGCTGGTGCCGGATTCGCCACCGGAAAAGATAGAAACAGCTCCGAGCTTGTAATACTTGATCGCGCGGGCGCAACCGGCAGTGTGCTGTGCTTGATTATCCGTCAGCGAAGAGTGCGTTTGGATATTCAGCGACATCTTTGCAAAATGGTTGGACATGTGCCGACCGCCGCCTGCTACATCGGTGGTTTTCGAGAGTCCGTTCAGCACAATCTCTTCGACGGTCAGGCCTGCGGCAAGGCAGGTCATGAGATCGCGGTAGTAGGGGAAAAGATAATCTTTCTTTTGGCGAAAACTTACGCCGATAGCAAGCTGAATACCTTCATGTCCCGCGCAAGGAGCATGATAGCTCCAGCCCATCGCTTTTTTGAGATAATTGGCCGCAGCCGTGTCTGTGATGCGTCCCAAATCCATCAATCGAAACCATTCGAGCAACTGCTTACGATCAGCTCCGGATTGCTTGAATGTTCCGCTGAACGTGCGCGCGCCATTCGGGAGTGGGCCGCGAAGCTCGGCTCCATTCGGCATACGATTCAGCGAAACAGGCGCAATTTTCGGCGAAACGGTTTCAGCGAGCAATTCGAGTTCGGTATCCATCGCAGGCCCTGATGCAACATTCATTGTGCTATTGATTGACGTTTGCTCGGACTTGCCCGACACACTGCCGTTTGCGGTCGTACCATTCGTTGACGCGCCGTTCGTGTTTCCACCAATGGCGTCATTTTGCTTCTTTTCCGCTATTTCAGTGTCAGAATTCTGATTTTTTTTATCTTTTGCCATGCAGCATTCTAATTTTTAACAAGCATGTTTAACATGCACCCGTATATTCTACTATCCAAAAAACCGAAAACAAGAATGGCGAGTATTTAGTGGCATTCGAAGCCTGGTTGTATGGATTAATGAAGGATTTATCGTACGTAGCATCTCTTAGGAACCGAATAGTGCTTTGGACTATTTATTGCTAATGATATTACCATAAAGTACCAGTCCACCGTCGGGCTTTTAGTTGCGAGTAATGTTTCAGGTTGCGAACCCTTAGAGACACAGCGTTATGAAAAATGAAGTTACCATTCTCATACTCCAGGATCGTCCGATAGGACTGGAGGCGCTGCAGGACGACCTGCGGCGCGTGCAACTGTTCCCATTTTTTTCCTACGTAGCGAATGCGAAAGAACTACGATCGTCGTTCGAACGTCCGGCAGCGGATGTGATCCTTCTCGTCAATCGCTATTTCGATCTGTCGTTCGAGGATGTCCAATATGAGCTGCGAAAACAAAAAAGAGAAATTCCCATCATCGTGATCTTGCCGAAGGGCGAAGAATTGCGCGGGATGGAACTTATCAAACGCGGCGCGCAGGATTATTTGTTAGAATCGGAATTGCAACGGCTTGCGCCTTCTATTTTTCTGGCGACCCGCGATCACCCCGTTCAAACGATAGAGGATGCCGAAGGAAGCGATCGTAAAAAGGCGGAAGCTCCGCCGGTGCGTTTTGGACAGCCCGCATCCTCAAATGAGGGCAGCGCAGAATCGCTTATTGGGAACTTGATCGACATTGTCACCGAACTCGATCTCGTTGGGAACATCTTATATGAAAGCCCATCTGTAACGGAGCAATTAGGCTATGGGCAAGAGGAATTAATCGGCCGCAGCGCGTTCGCGCTGGTTCATCCGCTCGATGTGCCGCGTGTTACGTCGGTTTTTATGGTAGCGTTAGCGCGCCCGGGCATCCCGCATTCGGTGCGTTTCCGATTCAAGCATAAGGATGGTTCCTGGCGCATTTTGGAAGCGGTCGGTAAATCGGTGGTAACTAAAGAAGAATCCAGGCATATTATTGTGACGTCTCGCGTGATGAAAGAGGAACCAAAATCGCGGGTCGTGATCGGCGAGTCCGAAGCGCATTTCATGTACGTCGTCGAAGGGCTTGGGGAGGGAATTCTCGTAACCGATACGGCGGATGCCATTCTCTATGCGAACAAGCAGATGGAGGAATTTACCGGCCACGAGGTTTCGCAGATCATTGGGAAGCTTTCTTACCAGCTTTTTCTTCCGGAACAGGCATGGCCGACCTATCTTCAGCAAAAAGAGAAATGGCTGCTTGGGAACCGCGAGGAATATGAAATTTCCGTTCCCAAAAAAGATGGATCGCTCTTGTGCATGCACGTGAATGTTTCCCCGTATCGCAACAGCGAGGGACACATTACCGGCACGCTCGCCGCATTTGCCGATATTACAAAACGAAAGCAGGCCGAAGAAGAAATTCAGCGAACCTTCGAGCATTTAAAATCCGCCAAAGAACACGCCGAGGAAATGAATCGGCTGAAAACCAGTTTTTTAAGCAATGTCGGGCACGAGGTTCGCACGCCGCTGAATTCTATTCTCGGATTTTCTTCTCTCATGAACGAGACGCTTATGGGAACCGAATATGCCACGTATGCTTCGGCTATTCATACCAGCGGCAAACGGCTGCTCGATACCTTCGAAAGTATTCTCGATCTTTCACGCGTTGAATCGAACACGCTGGAGCTTGCCCCGATAAGTATTTCGCTCGATGCGGAGATCTATCGTATCGCAGCGTTGCTTGGCCCACAAGCGCGTGAGAAGGGGTTGGACATGGCCATTGAAGTGAAAGCGCCGCTGCATGCAATGGTCGATCCCCATTATTTCGAGCGCGTGTTGAAGAATCTCATCAACAATGCGATCAAGTTTACCGCTTCCGGATTCGTTCGCATCCAGTTAGATCGTTCCTACGATCCTGACCGTGCACACATCAAGATCATGGATAGCGGCATCGGAATTTCCGATGAGTTCCTGCCTCATATTTTTGAAGAATTCTATCAGGAATCTGATGGGCTTGCCAGAAATTATGAGGGAACCGGACTCGGACTTCGCATCGCCAAACGCCTGTTAGATGCGATGGGGGGAACGCTCTCCGTAGAAAGCACGAAAGGGCAGGGAAGCTGCTTTACCATCTCGCTCCCGCTCCAAACGGAGATGGTGTTGGAGCCTGAGACCGTGTAGTATCGGAATATATTCCCGATGCTATTCAGCCAAAGGGAGTTCGCCAGCGCGTTCTAATATCGCTGACGGTAATTGTTTCGTTGCTTTCGCTCCCATTTCTTTCAGTTGCTCCGATTGGCGAACAAGATTCCCACTGCCCGAAGATAACTTATTCATCGCTCCGCCATAAGCGGTTTTTGCTTCATCCATTTTTTTCCCGACACTGATCATATCATCGACAAAGCCGACAAACTTATCGTACATCTTTCCGGCACGGTCGGCAATTTCAAGCGCGTTTTTAGTCTGACGCTCCTGTTTCCAGATCGAGGAAATTGTACGGAGTGTAGCAAGCAATGTTGAAGGACTTACAATCACGATCTTTCGATCCCACGCATACGCAAAGAGTTCATTGTCGGCTTGCACAGCAAGACTAAACGAGGACTCGATCGGCATAAAGAGGAGCGTGAAATCGGGTGAGTCCAGTTCCGGCAATGCTTGGTATTTCTTATCGCTTAATAATTTAATATGGTTCTTAACCGAGGTAATGTGTTCCAATAACGCGAGACTTCGTTCCTCATCGCTTTGCGCGGAAACGAATCTATCATAAGCAACGAGCGAAACTTTCGCATCCACAATAATATGTTTATTCTCCGGCAAATAAATAATGGCATCGGGCTGCTGTCGACGACCTTCATCATCTTGTTGGCTAACCTGTAATTTGTATTCTTCGCCTTTGCGAAGTCCGGAGAATTCGAGAACTTTTTCTAAAATAAGTTCACCCCAGTTACCTTGCTTTTTTGTATCTCCTTTAAGAGCGTTTGCAAGATTGGATGCTTCCTTGCTTATTTGATGATTCAGTTCCACAAGTTTCTTGATCTCACCTTGAAGTGAGTTTCGTTCCGCGGCTTCTGTTCGGTACGCAGCATCAACTTTCTGTTCAAACTCACGGAGTCTGGTTTGAAAGGGTGTTACAAGGTCAAGAAACGAACCGCGATTTTCTTTGAGCGCATTCTGGCTGAGCGTAGCAAACATTCCCGTAAAATCCGATTTTGCTTTTTCATACCACGTTTCCATCGCCTTTTTCTGTTCCCGAAGTTCCGCGTTTTCTGCGTTTAATTTTCGGAGTTCTTTGTCAGCGGCATCACGAATACTTCTGAGATTTTCCACCTCATTCGCAACAGCGCTCAATCGCCCTCGATCTCCCTCGAGTACATGCATTTTATTGTTTAGACGTAATATTTCAGCGTCTAAAGTAGCGACTCTTCTATGATCGGATTCGAGCGCAGCATTTTTTTCTCGTTCGATCTGGATCGTTTTGGCTGTATGCTCTTTCTCATCGCGCGCACTTGTAAGCTCGGATTCAAGCGAGCGGCGCTTGCTTTGCAGCAGAACGAAGCATAGAACAAGCCCGATAAGAAAACCGAGCAGTGAATAGATAATTTCTGGTGGGATCATAGTAGGATAATACAATTCATCGGGAATATATTCCCGATGCTACACGAAAAACATCGCGTTACAATGCTTTTGCAAACGCCAATATCTTCTTTACCATTGCCATTGTTGGGGCTTCGGCGTAGTAGCGGAGCAGCGGTTCCGTTCCCGATGCGCGCAACATGAACCATGCGCCCTTATCGAGTGTGAATTTGTACCCGTCCAATGTATCGACGGATTGTACTTTAAGTCCGGCGATCTCAGGAAAGCCCTTTGCAGCTTTGGCAAGAACAGCAGCTTTTTGCTCATGCGTGGTATGAAAATCGTAACGGTCGTATTTATGCGGGCCAAATTCATTTTCAAGATTTGCAACAAGTTCCGCAGGGGATTTTTTATTATGCGCGCAAATTTCGCAAAGGAGCAGACCGTTATATAGCCCATCGCGTTCCGGAATATGAAGCGATGGAATTCCGATTCCACCCGATTCTTCGCCGCCGATGAGCACGTTTCCATCGAGCATGTATTGCGTGATATATTTGAACCCAACAGGGGTGCGGATCACTTTCAGCTTATATTTAGCGCACATTTTATCAACCATGCTCGTCACCGATTGGCTGACGACAACGCTGCCTTTTTTCTTCCGCGTCTCGACAAGATATTGTAGAAGCAGGCATAGTATCATCTGGGAACTGAAGAACTGACCGTTCTCGTCAATAGCGCCGATGCGGTCGGCGTCGCCATCGGTGACGAGGCCAATATCGCAGCGATTCTGCACGACATATTTTGAGATCTCTTTCGTGGTGTCGGGTAATGGTTCTGGTCGTGTACGCCCAAAACCTGGGTTCCAAACATTATGCAATACCACTGCATCGGGAATGAGCGTTTCCAAGCATCCGACATTCGCGCCATACATCGGATCGTACGCAATCTTGATTTTCGAGCGTTTAATTTTATCTAAGTCGATGAGCCGAGCAAGTTCTTTTAGATACATTCCCTGCGCGTCAATTTCCTGAATTTTTTTGGATTTTATGAACGATTCAAACGTAGGTAATTCGGATGAATGTTTTTCCGTATGCTTGCGATTCGTTTCGCTATTCGTATCCTTTTGAATTTCATCGACAATATCCGGGAGCGCCGCGCCGCCGTAATAGCCCTTGATCTTGAAGCCGTTGTATTCTGCGGGATTGTGCGAAGCTGTAATCATTACTCCACCCGCAAGTTTTTTCTTCACAATGGCAAGCGAGGTTCCAGGCGTTGAAATGACCGAATCTGAGATAAATACTTTCAGTCCTTCGGACGCCAGCACGCGCGCAGATAGTTCCGCGAATTCCCGGCTGAGAAAGCGGCCATCGTAGCCGACGAATACGCCTGCTTTTGCTTTGTCATGCTTCTTAAAATACATCGCCGCCCCGCGCGCTACACGATGAACGTTCTCGAACGTATAATTTTCCGCGATAAGATCGCGCCAGCCGTCAGTACCGAATGTAATTTGCATAATAATTTGGCAATTTGTAGCGAAAACTTTAGTTTGCGATTCTTGAGTGTATGAAACGCAATATCGTGCGGGTAATTCCAAAAGTCGCAAACTAAAGTTTGCGCTACATTAGCGCACAAGCGCCTTCATTCCCGCATACTCCGAATTCCCACCAAGCTCTTCCTCGATTCGCAAAAGCTGATTATACTTCGCGATGCGGTCGGTGCGGGAGGCGGAGCCGGTTTTGATCTGGCCTGCGCCGGTAGCGACAGCGAGATCGGCGATGGTGGTGTCCTCGGTTTCGCCGGAACGATGGCTGATGACTGTGCCATAACCCGCTTTGCGCGCCATCGCAATGGTATCGAAGGTTTCGGTCAGCGTGCCGATCTGGTTAACTTTTATGAGAATGGCATTGGCAATGCCTTCTGAAATTCCACGCGCGAGGAACTTCATATTGGTAACGAAAAGATCATCGCCGACGAGCTGTACTTTATCGCCGATGGCTTCGGTCAGCATTTTCCATCCGCGCCAATCGTTTTCGGCCATGCCGTCCTCGATGGAGCAGATCGGATATTGCCGGACGAGCGATTCGTATTCGCGTACCATTTGCTCAGAGGTCAGCATCGTTCCCGGCTTGGATTTGTATAGCTCGTAGTTCCCACCATCGGGGGATTCTTTATCGCGCCGCCACATTTCGCTCGAAGCTGGATCGAGCGCGAGCATTATATCCTTCCCTGGCGTATAACCCGCTTGCGTAACGGCTTCCAAGATAAGATTCAGCGTTTCTTCATTCGATGTGAGTGCCGGAGCGAAACCGCCTTCATCGCCAACATTGGTATTTAATTTTCTTTTTTTCAACACCAATTTCAATGCGTGGAATGTTTCTGCGCCCATGCGCAATGCCTCGCGGAAGCTCGGGGCGCTCACCGGCATGATCATAAATTCCTGAAAATCCAGCAAGCCATCCGCGTGTACTCCGCCATTGATGATGTTCATCATGGGCGTGGGCAAAACGAAGGATGACGGATGAGGGATGAGGGATGAAGGGGGGATTTGGGATATCTCTGCAAGGTAACGATAGAGCGGAATCTTTTTTGAAATGGCTGCGGCTTTTGCTACTGCCATTGAAACACCGAGAATTGCGTTAGCGCCGAGCTTTGATTTATTCGGCGTGCCATCGAGCGCGATGAGCGCTTCATCGATCTTTCGCTGCTCAAGCGGATTCATTCCTTTCATTGCGGAATTGATTGCGCCATTCACATTTGCAACCGCTTTCAGCACACCCTTGCCGCCGTAGCGTTTTTTATCTCCATCGCGAAGTTCGACGGCTTCGTGCTCGCCGGTGGATGCGCCGCTCGGCACAGCGGCTCGTCCGAACGAGCCATCATCTAACGTGCAATCGACTTCAATAGTGGGGTTGCCGCGAGAATCGAGAATTTCGCGGGCGTGGAGCGTGAGAATTTGTGGCATAATGAAATGTGGAAGGATTAATTTTAAGCGAATTTACGAACGAGCTTGAGCATTGTTCCGAAATAAAAAAGGCCGGAGTAATAACGCCCGGCCTTTGAATTCTTTTTTCATACTTACCTCGATTAATGCTGCACGACAATTCTTCCGCCGTAGCGATCGTCTCCGGCAAGGATCTCGTAGAAGTAACTTCCGTCGGGAACATTATCAGAAGCCCATTCGAAAGTTTGCGTTCCTGTACCGAGTTCACGGTTGCAGAGCGTAGCCACGGTTCTGCCGAGCGCATCGTAGATTAGCAATCGCACAGGACTTGGCGCGGCCATCGTGAATGAGATCGAGGCTGCATCGTTCGATGGATTCGGGAAGATATGAATGGCATTAATTATATCAGGGAACGAAGTGTTTTCCGTTACTCCTGAGCCACGTTCGATCGTGAATTTATTGGTGCCGATAAGCGTCCTGTTCGTACCGGGTTCAACGATCACAATATCGTACAAACCCGGGAAAATATTTGGTGGAATAGTAAAGAATGCGGAGAGCGTAGTGTCGTTCGTAACCGTAACGGATTGCGAAATGGCGGTGTCACCGGCCTCAAAATTTACTAAGAGCACGGTCTTCACGGATTGGTTTCCCTGATAGATAAAGTTCACCAGGCTGCCGGTGAGACTGACGGTTACTGTATCGCCACGCATAGCGACGGGCGGGGAATGAATCCCGATCGTTATGCTGGGCTTGACGAAGAAAGGCGTATGCAGATCGTATGACGAACCACTATAGGTGTTGCCGGTAATTTCCGCATCGTACACTCCTTGCGGGAAGGAATCAGGAAGCGCAAATATGGCATGAGCAAGCGTCGTGCTAAAAATAGTATCGGCAGTCGTTTGATACGCGGAGAAGCCGTTCTGGTTTAGATTGATAGTCATCGTGATCGGCATGGAGGAGATTCCGATCGATGGTGCAAAGTCGGTGTATTGGCCAACAATCGATACATCAAACCATGTTGAGCCGGCACCGCTATCGGGAACGAGCGTAAGAATGGGTTGTGGACCAAGCACGCTGAACTTTTGTTTGCCCGTGTCGGAATAGATCCCATTTTCTGCAACAACATCATACGATCCCACAGGCGCAGAGCCTGGAACAGTTACTATTGAGACGATCGAGAAATTGCTTATGACGTTATTCGATTCCGAAGAAAAAACAGTCGCTCCATTTTGCTGAAACAAGACCGTTGGCGATTGGCCATTCTGGAACGTTGTATAAAGACCCTGAATTTGAAGTGTATCCGTCTGTGCGCTATAAGACGAGGGCGGCGAAATAGCAATGATACTTGGCGGCACTTGGGTACCAATAAAAGCGGAGTCCTGAATGTAGGTTTTGGTAGTCGTATCGGTTACTACAACGGTTAGGTTGTAGTACTTGCCCACAAGCACATCATCAATATTCATTACAGCTTGTATGGTCGAATCGTTCACAAGGGAAAACGAAGTGGATTGAGCTACCAAGGAACCCGAGTTTTGCGGGGAAAGCGTTATCGTTATCCCTGACATCGAAGCATTACTCGATGGGGTAAAATTCGTTCCACTGCCGACGATCGTTACGGAAAGCTGCTGCCCTTGGTAGCCGGAGTCCGGCGTCATGCGCATCGGAACATGCGCGGTGGTTGGAAACGGACCCTGCACACTGAATAGGCTTTTCCCGGTATCGGAATAAATACCATTTCTTACAATAATATCATACACTCCAGCAGGAATGCTTCGAGGAACGGTCACCGTTGCAGCAAGCGTATTCACGTCAATTGCGCTATCGGCATGACCGGTAAAAAAGGTGACGCCATTCTGCTGGAACGAAATTGTGGGCAATGAACCGGTATCGAAATTCGTACTTTGCGCGTCGATCGTCATCTGAAACGTCTCAGAATCGTATGACTCCGGAGGGAAAACATAAGTAATGCTCGGAGGAACAGGCGGCGTAACTAAAAGCTTAAACGCAGAGTCCTGAGTGAAAATGTGCTCGACCGTATCATCAACCCATACCTTGACCTCTACGCCGTACCACCCAAGGGTTGATGCCGCGATCGTTGCGGTTATTGTAGAATCGTTCACAAAGGCTGGAAAAGCGCCATACCCGATGTTGTTGCCTGACTGTTGAAGCCAAACCTGTGGTGAAGATAAGGAAATGTTATTCGATGTCGCAAACTTCGTTCCGATCCCAACGATCGTTACGGAGACCCCGTCATAGCCCGAATCCGGTGTAACCACCATGGTTTGCGCGTGAAGCACGGAAGCAGATGTGACCAAAAGAATACTCAGAAGAAAGCGTATCATATTTTTCATAAGAAGACGAAGTTTAATGACCAAGATTTCGTAATGCGCGAGCATACGATTCGGCGCGGGAACCGGGTTGCGTTGTATCGCACCGGCGCAGAAACACACGCGCGCTATCGTACTGCTTGCTGTTGAAGAAAACCACCGTCAGGTTCAATAACGATTCCTCAAAATTCGGAGAGATCGCCAGCGCCTTTTTATAGAACATTTCTCCATCCGGAAAGTTGCCTGTTTTTACGTAAGCAGAGCCGGTATTATTCAGGGTGTAAAAATGGTTCGGATGTGCTTTTAGCGCCAGCAGATTATCGCGCAACGCCGCATCGTAATCTTGCTGCATAAATTCCGCTTCAGCCTTGTAATAAAGCAGAGGCGTAGAAAGCGCATCTATAGATAACAACTTCGGATCGTAGATTTTGTTACACTCAGCGATCACTGTATCCCACTCCTGATTGATTCTGGCTTCTAAAAGTGACTTCTCATGTGCTTCGGCTGTGAACCGCTGGATGGAAAGCCAAAGTGCAGGAACCACAAGCAAAAGAGCGGCATAATGCGGAATTTTATTATTCGATGTTTTGCCCATACCTGTTTGAGTAGAAAGAATACTAAGCCACAACATGAAAAGCATAACATGCTCAACGCGCGCGTTCGGGAAATCGAAAAAAGATACAACGGCAAATCCGCAGATCATTGATCCTATCAGAATTGCGAGCAATATATCTTTCATCTTTGCAGCTCGCCGCGCGGAACGGATGGAAAGGAAAATTCCCGTCAGAAAAAATGCAAGATAGGCCGATCCGCCGCCGATACCGGTTTCGCAAAATGCAGCAAGGAAATCGTTATGCGTTTCCGTCCATTGGTAACTTCCATCCTGAATGTAATGCGGGAACTGTGAGAGACCGTAATGGGGAAGCGCGATCTTCCAATTTCCAGCACCAACGCCAAGTCCGGGGTGGTCGCGCAGCATTTCAAATGATTCCTTCCATACGGTCAATCGCATATTTGCGGACGTATCGGAAGAATAATAGGCGAGTGAACTAACTTTTTCTTCTGCGCTTTTTTCATGCGCACCCGTGCGAGGCGCAACATTAAAAACGAAAATAGCGATGAGACATGCGCCAACTGCAATAGCGGAATTGCGAATACTTCTTCTATAATTGTTCCAAAGAGTGATGCGTTTAGTGGAAAAGACGAAGAGGACACAAGCGACCAATGCAGCAATGGCGCTGCCAAGCCACACCGCGCGTGTTTGTGCTATGAGAATCACAAGAATGCTCGTTGTAAGCGTCAGCAGTCCGAAAATTCCCCATTCCTTTTTTTCTGCGATTGTAATATAAAGCATTGCCGGTAACGTCAGGAACAGAAACGAGGACATCAGATTTTTCGTGGTCATCGTGGCAAAGGGGCCTTCGCCGCCGGGAATGAATCCGAACCCAAGATCGAAGAATTGAAAGAGTGCGATAAAAGAGACAGCAAATCCGACAATGGAAATAGTTCTGAGTAATATTGGCAGAATTTCTTTCGTCATCATTTGCATAGATGCAAAAAGCCATGCGCCATACAGTAATATGATCGATGCCTGGTAAATCGCCTCACCTGAATTTTGTGCAACGAATATGGAAATAACATTGAATGTGGCATACACAAGCCAAATCCAAAGCAGAGGGGAAGTTCGAATCGGCTGCTTGCGAGTTACAAGAATGGTAACGATCGTCAGCGCCGCAAGCAATACGGCGCGCAGTGTGAACGCGGGATCGATCCCGGTTGTAGAATAGACGAACGGGATGATCGCAATGCCAGCGAGAAAGTAGAATGCAGAGGCGGGACGAGTAGCCATACTACCGAAACGTGTAGCAACGAGAATATATTCTCGTTGCTACACGATAATACTTACGCTTCCACTGCTTCCGGCGGCGCTTCCTGCATACCCTCTTTCAGCGAAGATGCGCCGGAGTTCAGCCGAATAAGATTCAGCGCCGAACCGGCTTCGAACCACGCGATGTGCTCCATGTTCATCGTGTGAGCAAGCGGGATGATCTCGACGGAACCATCCGAGTGCGTGACTTTCATATTGACCGTGCGGATGGGATCGAGTTCGTGGAGATATTCGAGCGAAACAGTATCGCCTTCTTTGATCTTATCGTAATCGGCAGAGTTGATGAAGGTGAGCGGAAGAATTCCCTGCTTTTTTAGATTCGATTCGTGGATGCGGGCGAAACTGCGTGCGATTACTGCAAGACATCCCAAATAGCGTGGCGACATCGCGGCGTGTTCGCGACTGGATCCTTCGCCGTAGTTCTCATCACCAACAATGACCCAGCGTTTGCCGCGCGCTTTGTAATCGCGCGCTACGGTGGGAACCGGAACATTTTCTTCATGCGTAAAAATATTCGTTGTGGTTCCCGTCCCGCCCGACCATGCGTTGATGGCTCCGGTCAGCATGTTATCGGAAATTTTATCGAGATGTCCTCGGTATTTCAGCCACGCGCCGGCGGGGGAGATGTGATCGGTGGTGGTTTTGCCTTTAGTTTTGATGAGCACCGGCATGTTCGCAGTCTCGGCATCGACCATCGGCTGGAACGGTTCCAGAACTTGCAAGCGGTCGCTGGTGGGCGGAACGCTTACTGCGGTTTGCTTTGCATCCTTTGCGGGAGGAATATAGCCAATACGTCGCCCAATGTAACCATTCTTTGGTAATGGATCAACTTTTGACGGCGGCTGCAATCTATATTTTTTTCCATCTTTGCCGTCCAGTTCGTCCTTTAAAGGATTAATGGATAAATCTCCCGCTAACGCATACGCAATAACCACCTCCGGACTTGCTACAAAAGCAAGCGTAGATGGATTTGCGTCGTTACGGCCTGGGAAGTTTCTGTTAAAGCTATTGATGATCGTATTGCGCTCGCCTTTTTTTACATCGTCGCGTTTCCATTGGCCAATGCAGGGGCCGCAGGCATTCGAGAGAATTTCTGCGCCGATTCCTTCGAGCGATTTTAGCTGACCATCCCTATCCACCGTATTGCGAATAAGCGCGGAACCGGGATTTATCATTAGAGGTGATTTCGCTTTCCCGCCATGGGCAATTGCTTGTTCGGCGATTTGCGCGGCGCGGGTTAAATCCTCGTAGCTGGAATTGGTGCAGCTTCCGACGAGCGTGGTCGAAATCTTCATCGGATAATCATTCGCCTTTGCATCTGCAGCAAGATTGGATACCGCATGCGCAAGATCGGGCGTGAACGGGCCATTGATAAGCGGCTCCAATTTCGAAAGATCGATCTCTAAAATTTCATCGAAATATTTTTCGGGATTTGCTTCGACTTCCGCATCAGCGGTGAAGAGATGCATGTAACTTTTCGCAAGATGGGCAATATCGACGCGGTCGGTGGCATTCATATAGAGGACGCCATTGTCATCGAAGGGGAAAACGGAAGTCGTTGCGCCGATCTCTGCGCCCATGTTGGTAACAGTTCCTTTACCAGTGGTGGAAAGCGTTTTGCATCCAGGGCCGAAATACTCGATGATGCGATTCGTTCCGCCTTTGACGGTTAACTTTTCTGCAACATGCAGGATAATATCTTTTGGCGCAGCCCATCCGCTGAGTTCGCCGGTGAGCTTTACGCCAACGAGTTTCGGATTCAATACTTCCCATGAAAATCCGGCCATGGCATCGACGGTATCTGCACCGCCGACGCCAATGGCGATCATCGAAAGGCCGCCCATGTTGGGCGTGTGCGAATCGCTCCCAATAATAAGTCCGCCGGGGAACGCATAATTTTCGAGCACGACCTGATGGATAATTCCCGAACCGGGGCCCCAAAAGCCGATGCCGTATTTCGCACAGGCGGCTTTCAGAAAATGATAGACTTCGCTATTGGTATCGAGCGCTTTGTTTAGATCGCTATCGGCGCCCTGATAGGCTTGAATGAGATGATCGCAGTGAACGCTGCTGGGAACCGCAACCTGATCGCGCTGGGCTTGCATGAACTGGAGGATCGCCATTTGCGCGGTGGCATCCTGCATGATAACACGGTCCACTTTGAGCGCGAGAAAACTTTTGCCGCGTGTCAGGTCTTGCGACTGCGGATCGGCAAGATGGCCATATACGATTTTCTCCGCAAGCGTCATCGGACGGTTCAGCCGCTTGCGAATGACGGCAAGCGTTTCTTCCATACGCTTATAGATTCCGGCGGCAAAATCGCGCGTGGTTTCGACGAACATTGCGCGCGGGTTCGAGCGTATCTCGCTCATCTCGACCGCCTGCGGTTCGATGTGAAAGGGCTGGTTTGCTATCGGCAATGTCACGCCATTCGTTGCTTGGGCCATAAAGTTTTCAATTTGAATTGTTGGAGATGTGCGAACGTTCAACCATACGAAATTTGTGCCAGAATGTTGCTATAATTACGATAATGACATTGTGGCATAGCTTAGGGGATTTATCTGCATGTACATCGACGTTTAGATGTTTTGGATAAAAATTAGAAAAAAAAGAATATATAATGAGAATTGGGTTCTGGAACGTCAACAATAAAGCCCTCATTGATCCAATAGTAGGTCTGATTTTTGAGAAAAACCTAAGTCTTTTGGTTCTTGCTGAGTATAAAGATGATTTATCCCCTCTACTCGTAAAATTAAATCTAAAATCCAGCGATTTATTCTACGAATTACGCCCCATTCCTAAAAAGCTTGGAAAGCGGAGAACCCCGTTGAAATTCATCACGAATATTCCAAGCACAGCAGCCCGGTCGTATTTTGATAGCAGTGACAATTATCTCTCCGTAAAAGAAGTTTTTGTCAATGGACCGGGAACCGTATTGATAGCATGTGTTCATCTTCCTTCTAAATGGAAACGCAAAGATAGTGAACAGACCTCCATCTCGAAGATGGTTAGCCAAAAGATTATCGAAATAGAGAAAGATTTTGGGAATTCAAATACCCTAATTCTTGGCGACTTTAATATGTCGCCATTTGAAGATGGTCTGATACACAAGGACGCATTCCATGCAGTATCTTCACGAGTCATAGCAAAGGACAAAAGCGAATCCCCAAACGGGGTGTTTTACAACCCCACTTGGAATCTTCTTGGTGATAATACTCACCCGCCCGGCTCCTACTATTATGACAAAAATAGTTTCCATAACTTATATTGGTATCAATTCGATCAAATATTGTTGCGACCATCCCTATTAGACTACACCGACGAAAAGAGTTTAGAAATTGTTAGCTCGATTTCAGGATCATTGCTTTTGAAATAGCAAGGGGCAACCAGATTCTATCAATTATTCGGATCACTTGCCGCTTATCTTCGGATTTAAAGCTTGAAATCAACTTGTGTATCAGAACGTTAAGACAAAAGACTAATCTATATTAATCAAATCATGAGTGAAATTACTTGGCCACGGATAACAACCGACGATATTCCAGAAACCCCTGAAGCAGTACTGGCTTCATTCGCCAATGCTCTCTCACAGCAAACTAACAACGTCCTCAAGGGAGTAATTGCTACTCAGACCACAAGCCCCCCCGGTAGGGTGACAAGTTATTTTCAAATTGTTGCACCTCTTTTTAACAATTATCGCTACGAGCTATTCTCAATCACCCACGGAATAGTTCCGTTTTACCCCGTCAATGTCATTTATAAGGGATCAGGTCACAATAGCGAAAGTGCTGAAACGTTAAAATCCCAGGTGACTGTCATAATAAATGACAAATCTACCATTGAAATTATCAAGTCTCTCATTGCTCAAAGTGGTAAAGAAGCTTATGAAGCATTGAAAAATTCATCGCTAACAGCAGTTCAGTAAGAGGAAAGTCTGGTTTTCTTCATACTGCAACATTGAAATCACGGCAGGCATCGGCACCCCTCGGCAGGGTTGGGTGGGGCGGTGGGTGCATTTTGTAGTGCCGGCATCCTCGCCGGTTCCCATTTCAGGTTCGCGCAAAGACCAGGGGGACAGGCGGGGACGCCTGCGCTACGAGGGATCGGATTATGTCACCGGGAGAATTCTCCCGGTGGCTACACGAGCAAAACTTCGTGGGACGGCCAATTTTTTCGTATTTTTGTGCGGGATGTTTCTTACCGGTCGGCGGGGTATGCCGGGGCATGGTGCTTTAGTGTAGCTCCCGCCCAAGTTTTGTAACTTATTTTTAATTACGCTTATGAAGAATAAACTATCTATACTGGCTGTAGCATCGATGCTGATCACAGCATTTTTAGTCTCATTCACGCTCAGCAATGTGGCTTCGGCGGGTGTTGTGCAGCTTTGCTATACAAACTCACACGGGAATACGGGGTGCTGCTGGGCGTCGGGCAATTGCGCTAACATTACTTGTCCTCCTGGCTGGACGTGTGCGAACTACGCCACCGTTGCAGGAGCGTTCATTACAAAAACCTTCAATGGCGGTGCAACCATAACGATGAACGGCGTCACGACACCCCTTGCAGGCGAAGCATTTCAGAAAGCGTTCGACCAATTGACGAAGGAGTATTTAGCAAAGGGCGCGAACAAAGCGCAGATCTTGAAAGAATTGAGCGATCTATGGAATGCGCCAAGTTCCTGGAAAGTCTCTGACAGCCTGCTTGCGAAATACGCTAAGGAATTTCATGTGAAGGTCGGGACGGGTACTACTTCAAGCGGGAAGTAGGTAATACGCCTCGATCATCGCGCAGTCTCACTCCTGATCGGCCATCGTGCCGGATGAGGGAGTTCGCCCATTTGCTGTGAGCCTTCGAACAGAATCGCACGAATCATAGGTCGGGCGATTTTATGCGTATTTTTGTACGTCATAATCACCCATTTTGTAATCGTTATGAAACTTGTCATTCTTCCAATCCTTCTTATAGTATTAATGCCCGTTCCGGTATTCGCTCAGAGCATTACCGGCACCTGGTCCACGGCATCCTCGACCGGATTCAAACCGCGCAGCAATTTTGCAGCCGTCGCTGTGGGCGGCAAAATCTATGTGATCGGCGGTCGAAACGGCAGTACGAACGACAGCACGATAAACATCTATGACCCATCGACCGACTCGTGGAGCACGCCGACGACCACCGGAACTTTTACTCCGCGATGGAGCCTGGGCGCTGCGGTCGTAGACGGTAAAATTTATGTCATGGGCGGGGTGAGCAGCGACCTGCAGATTGGCCTGAGTACGCTTGAGGTATTCGATCCCTCTACGAACGCCTGGAGCACCCCCACGACCACAGGAGCACTTATCGGACGCGATGTCTTCGGCACAGCCGTTGTGAATGGCCTGATCTATGTGATTGGCGGCTATAGCGGATCGACCGACCCCAACACCAATCAAGTATTCGATCCCACGGCGAACACCTGGACCGATCTGGCGCCAGGAATGTTTATCGCGCGCGATGGCCTCACCGCCTGCGCCATTGGAGATACGATCTATACCATGGCCGGGATCGTGGATGATTTTAGCAACACGTTCCAAGTGTTCGATCCATCCACAAATACGTGGAGCACTCCTTCGACGACCGGCTGGCTAACCCCTCGGAGCAACGGCGCCTCGGATGTGATCGACGGCAAGATCTATGTAGTCGGTGGTACGAACGACACCGACTTTGCCGTGGGAGGCCTACAGGTTTTCGACCCAGCGACATATGCATGTAGTACTGCGGTAACAACAGATACCGTCATTCCTCGTGAAGATCTTGGGGCCGTTGCACTGAATGGGAAGCTGTATGTGATGGGCGGCCTGAAAAAAAGTAATCTCGGTACGGTTTATTCGAATGACGTTCAATATTTTACGCCGGCAGGTAGTGGAGTTTCGATGCCAACGGTTTCTTCAGCAATCACGGTTTGGCCAAATCCAACGAATGGAGTTGTCATGATTGGTGGTGTGCCACCCGGGGTGGTGTCTGTATCTTTAGAAAATTTACTTGGAGAAACGGTACTTCATTCCGAACAAAGCGTCAACTCTGATTTTTCACTCGATCTGAGTGAACAGCCATCTGGGGCGTATTATGCAATATTCAGAACAGCAGATGCTTTAGTCACCCGAATGATCCTAAAGCAATGACCGAAGAGGTAAAATCTCAATTATTTTTTGGAAATACTTGACATTGCCGATGTAATGTCGTAAGTTAGGATATGCTTTGATGGGCACCTATATCAATTTTCAATTAAGAATTGAGAATTAAGAATGGGTGGCTACACATGTTCATTGACAATAAACGGTAGCTTTCGCTATGAACGAGTTCTCGGTGAAAGGGGATTGTGAATAACTTTTTCACCGATTGGCGAAACTGGCTCAGAAACGAGGGTGGTCGGGAACTCTGCAAGAAAGAAAAACGGCACCCATTTCTTGTAGAACATGTAGGCTCTATTGTGCTATCACTTGAAACGGCGCTGCTTCATAAAATCCGGGAGCAGAAAGCGTTACGAAATAGCATCCGGGCATCCATCCGGAAAGATCGAGATTCGTTTCGTGAGGGCCAGCTTCGCCCGGATTTACGATTGAGGTCGATACGATCATTCCGAGGATATTGCGAACTTCGATGCGAAGGTTCGTAGTTGCCGATGGAAGGTTGTAATCTATTGTAATTATGCGGGTTGCAGGTAATGGATAAAGCGAAATAGAGCCAGGTGTAAGCGATGTTTTTGCTGCAACCGAAGAACTATTACTGAGGATGGTAAGCATGATATCTTCGTTACCGTGATTCAGGAGAATATCGCCATCGGAGGATTCGGTCTGGCCGAGCAGTGCATAATCGCCATTCGATAGTTGAATGATGTTAAAGCCAACATCGAGCTTGGAACCGCCGACACATTCCTGCCACTCGATATTGCCGGATGGGTCGAGCTTTACCACCCAGGCATCACCGGCGTTACCGTGGTTGCCCATCACCTCGTCATCGGTTGATTGGCTCATGCCCGTGAAGAGATAACCACCGTCAGACGTTTGAATAACGACCCATGCTTTGTCGGTGGTATCTCCGCCGAAGCATTTCGTCCATTGGATGTCACCAGTTGGGGTAAGTTTAGCAACCCACGCATCGGCTTGACCATGATTACCGGAGAAGTCGCCATCATTGGAAGTGGTACCGCCTGCAACGATGAATCCGCTATCGCCGGTCGCTACGATGGAGGTAGCCCAATCCTGGTCGCTTCCACCGATACATTTTCCCCATTGGAAATTTCCGATGGAATCTATTTTGGCAACCCATGCATCGGAAATTCCACCGTGGTTCCCGGAAACTTCATTGTCGTTCGAAGCGGTGTTACCAACAAAGCAATAGCCATGATCCGGAGTCTGCACCATCCCGTACGCCCAATCGAGTTCCAGCCCGCCATAGCATTTCGACCACTGGACTTTGCCGTTGGCATCGAGTTTGGTGACCCAGGCATCGTCATCTTGAATCGTATCGCCGCCAAAATGACCTGTCACGCAGCCATCGTTCGATGCTGTATATCCACCGACGGCATAGCCGCCATCATCGGATTGGACGATAGAAAGTACATCATCCCAATTACTGCCGCCGATCACGGTAGCCCACTGAATTTGATGATCGGGCGTAAGTTTGACGATCCAGCCGTCGCTGCCGCCGGTGAACCAATTGGTGTCGGGATCGACCACATCGTCATCGCTGGACTCGGTGCGAATGGCGAGGCAACATCCTCCATCCTTGGTTTGGATCATCGCGTTCGCTTCTTCTTCGAGGGTTCCGCCGAGGCATTTTTCCCAGAGGATATTACCGGAATTATCGAGTCCGAGCACCCACGCATCTTCGAAGCCGCCGTGGTAATCGGGAAGGCCAGGCTCGACGGTATCGCCGGTATAACCGGCAACGATGAAGCCATCACTGGTCTGGAAAATACCGTAGGCTTCGTCATCGCGAAGACCGCCGTAAGTTTGGATCCACTGGATATGCGGAGCGGTCTGGGCGCGCAAAACGGAGGGCGCGATCGCCAAAAACAGGCAAAGCGCACCAGATAAAACGTGAACGATTCGCTTATCGCAAGATAGGATCATCGGAAGGATAGCCTCGATGAAAGACCAATATTATGAACCAGAAAATACGGCGAAATAATTCGACGTTATCTCGCTCCGAGTTTCCTTAACGTCGAGATATAATGGCTGCGTGGATACTCGCTGCGAAGCCGCTCGTAATACATATTTGCATCCTGCTTATTACCCAAATGAATCGCGCCGCGAGAAAGTTTGAAGAACGCCATCTCGCGTTTATATTGCGGCCCGACGCGCGTGACGTATTCGAAATAGGGAACGGATTCCGCATAGCGGTTTTCCGCATAGAACGATTCGCCCATCCAGTAATAGGCATTCGGCACAAGTTCCGGCGGGCGGCCTTTGGTAACGATCTGCGAAAAGAGCGCGATGGCTTCCTCATACCTACGGCCATTATATGCGCCGAGCGCAGCTTCGTAAAGGCCATACTCGCTCAGGTTGGGCTGTGGAACGAAATTCTGCTGTGCAGGCTGATCGGCCATTGGAGCAGCTTCGCTGCTTTCCGCATCGCGATTCGCCTCATCGCGATCTTCTGCCGAAAGCTGGTTCACGCGGGCCAGCGCGCTATCGGCATTCGTAAGCACTGCCTGCGCGCTTGGGCCGGATGGAGGAGTTTGCGTTGCCGCAGGAGCCGGTTTGTTGCGAGTGGAACGGTTCGAGCGTGAAGAGCGGCAACTCGTCAGTGAACTGGCAAGCACAAGAACGCCGAAGAAGATCAAGCAGTATTTTAGCGGTGACATAAGCTCCTCTGGTTCTTAATAAAGATTAAATTTGAATCCAAGGGTGAGTGCAACATTCGAAGCAGAACGGGCCTGATCTTTTGGATAAAGTAAGTTGGGATCGAAAAGCGGGTTTTGCGAAGTGGTCTGGCCGTTCTGAATGACATCATAATTATAGACGTAGCTCGTCATTTCTGTAAGGCGTACTTCGGCAAAGAGATCGAACATGCTGTTGCCCGCATCGGGATCGTACATCAGTGGCAGTTCAAATCCAATATCTCCATAGAGGCCGAAGGGGATGGGTGGGGTCATCTTGCGGGTAAGATTCTGCGAGGGATCGTTCGAAAAGCTTACGTCCTCTTCATAATCTCCAACGATCCACACGCCGCCGCCCGCGCCAATATAAATTGAAGGCAATCCTCCGCCAAAGTTCGAACGTACATTCAATCCCAGGGTAACGGGAATGTAAGAGGTAGTGCGTGTCGTCGTTTGAATCTGGCCATCCCCGACTTGATCGTTCGTCGTTCCGCCGGTCGAAATATCGTAGCCGGATGCCGCTTCGAGTTCCAATCCTACGACGGGAACAGTTCCACTGTTGCTGCCCAGCGAATCGACAACGTCGATCGGTAGAAGGGGTAGATCGAGCGCGAGATTGAGCTTCGCGCCTTGTCCGGTGCTCCAATACACAGCATTGTTGCCATCGAAGCCATAAAGCTGCGTTGCGCGGCCCAAGCCGTAGCCTGCGCTTGCCTTGACGCTAAAGAGCGTAGGAAGATCGCCAGACGGCTGATCGGCATCCTGCGCGTAACCGGTTGTGCTCCATGCTAAAACGATCAGTATGGCAATGTGACAAAAAAGGCGTATGGGTCGTATCATATTTTTATTTACTAAGTGCTTTCAGCCGTGCCAGCGCACGTTTGTGATACTCCGAACTTGGATAATCGGCAAGAACCCGCTCGTAAGCTGCGCGAGCATTCTCGGTATCTTTCAGCCGTTCGTAACATTCCCCGCGCTTGAACAGCGTGGCTGCAATTTTCGTCGAATTGGGATATTGATCGAGTACCATCCCGAAGGTTTCGATCGCTTTGTTATAGCGTTTCTCGCCATAATAACATTCGCCTTCCCAATAACGGTAATTACTGGCATAGGCGCCACTCGGGTCATCGCTTTCGAGCGATTTAAATTGATCGAGCGCCGCTTCGAAATTATTATCGTTGTAAAGTCCGAGCGCATCGGTGTATCGCTGCTGGAACGAGTTCCCATCTGCATCAGGAGGATTGCTTTGCGGGGGAACGCTTGTCGGAGGTGTCGGAGCACTCTGTGGTATGCTCGGCGGTGGAGCGGTGAAATACGAATTAGCTGGAGGTGGGGGATCGTTCGGCGGAACAGGTGTCCGCGATACATTCGATTGATTTTGCTGTGACTGATTTTGCAGCGCATGTACCTCTTGTTCAAGCGTGCGAATCCGTGCATGATCGGCATCGACCAAGCTCGCCATTGAATCAATGACTTGCGTGAGCTTTGCTTCGATCATGAGCAGCGAATCCATCTGCCGCGTAACCGCCGGTGAGGCGCTCGCATTACGCGAAGCATTCGCACCGCGAGACTCCCGTTGGGAAGTGCGGCATGACCCGAGCGCCAGCAGGCACACGAATAAAACGATGGCAAAAAGGGGATTCCGGCGTAAAATAATCATCTTATAATTCCAAAAACCTCACAAATATACAAATATATTCGTCAGAATGCAAGAATTCACACTATTTTTCTTTACGATAGGTCATTTAAATTCGTTGGGATGGAAACGTCTCTATCTTCGTTTCCGTACCCTCAAAGATGAAAATTACTCCGCCAGCACACATTGCAGCGCTCCACGCTTACATTCCCGGCAAATCCATTGCCGAGGTGATGGAAGAATATGGCCTCACCGACGTCATTAAACTTGCCTCGAACGAGAACCCGCTCGGTAGTTCGCCCAAGGCGTTAGAGGCTGCGCGCCACGCGCTTTTGGATATGAATCATTATCCGAACGGCGGCAAATCGCTCCGTGAAGCTATTGCTCATAAATACCATCTTTCTGTCAATCAAGTGATCGCCGGTTCCGGCAGCGAGGGCGTGATGAACACGCTCATGCGGACATTTCTCGAAAAGGATGACGAAGTGCTGACGAGTGAAGGTACATTCTCCGGATTCTATGTCCTTGCCAATGCGATGGGATTAAAAACTGTGACCGTCCCGATGCAAAATTTTGCGTACGATCTTACGTGCATCGCAAATCAAATTAGCGAGAATACCAAACTCATCTATCTTGCAAATCCGAATAATCCGACGGGTAGCGTTTTTGGACGCAAAGTATTCGAGGAATTTTACCGTCAGGTTCCCAAAGACATAATCATCTTATTAGATGAAGCGTATTACGATTTCGCCATTGGCGAAGTGCCGGATTATTTTACGCTGCTCGATGATATTCGTCCGAATGTTTTCACGCTGAGAACTTTTTCCAAATCGCACGGGCTGGCGGGTATTCGCATCGGATTTGGAACCGGGCCGGAAGAAATCATCGCGCCGATGCTGAAAGTAAAGCTCCCATTCGAGCCAAGTTCCGGCGCGCAAGCTGCCGGTATCGCTGCTTTGGATGACGATGATTTTCTCCATCGCACTATCGAAACGAACCGCGAAGGCAAACGCTATCTTCAATCTGCGTTCGAAAAACTTGGGATAGAATACGCCGACACCGCCGCCAATTTCTTTTTCCTTCCCATCGGGTCGCATGAGGAATCACACGCCTTTGTTTTAGAAATGGAGCGGCGCGGGATCATCGTGCGCCCGCTCGATGGTTCCGGAATGCACAGTGGCGTTCGCATCTCCATCGGAACGATGGAAGAGAATGTGCGAGCCATAAAAGCTATCGAAGAAATTACAAATAAATTCCTCTCCCCTTTAGGGGAGAGGTTAGGTGAGGGGTCGTTAATTGCCTGACGAACTCACCGATTACCTCCGTCCCGAAATCGCGTCCGGTCTCGGCTCGATGGAACTTGTTGCCAAATTCGTGGTGGAAGGATTCATCACAGGTTTGCATAAGTCGCCGTATCATGGTTTTTCCGTCGAGTTCGCGGAGCACCGTCCGTACTTACCCGGCGATGCAATCCGCAATATCGATTGGAAACTGTTCGCGCGCACCGACCGCTATTACATCAAGCAATACGAAGAGGAAACAAACCTCAAGGCGCATATTATCGTCGATGCTTCGCGTTCGATGAATTACACGAGCGATCCCAAGCGCATCACGAAATACAAATACGCAACCATGCTCGCTGCCGCGCTTGCGTACATGCTGATGCGTCAGCAGGATGCCGTTGGTCTTGCAATTTTCGATGAGGAACTTCGCACCTTCATGCCCGCGCGATTAAAGCAAAGTTATTTGCGTGAAATGCTCCGCGTACTGCAAACAACGGAACCATCTCACACCACGCGCACAGAAACCGCGCTGCGCCGCGTAGCCGAACGCCTCACCCGGCGCGGACTTGTCATAGTCATCAGCGATTTCTTAGATGAACCAGATCAAATAAAACTCCCGCTCTCGCTCATGCAACATGCGGGACACGAAGTCATTGCATTCCAGGTGCTCGATCCCGCCGAACGAACACTCGATCTTGGCAGCGCCGATGCAACCATCGTTGACATCGAAACCGGCGATCAAATGCGAACCCAGCCGTATCAAATGCAAGCAAGCTATCAGAAATCGGTGGAAGCATTTCTCGGAACTCTGAAAGATTCCCTCATTGCCGAAGGCATTGATTATCTGCTACTCGAAACCACCACGCCGTTCGACCGCGCGCTGTTAGAATATCTTCACAAGCGGCAGTTGATGGGATAAGTCGGTTCCGATCATTTTAGTCCTGCGTATAGTACACTACGACAGGCCACAATAATTTTTCAAAGAACAACGGCAATCGATGTCTTCCAAGCTAAGGGTAGTCCCGCCCAGGACTTTTCGATCGCCCCCAGTGCACCAATAGATTTCAGTGGATAAGAGATCATCGCGTAAGCCAATCATCGCAAGAAGCGAATCTCATCCATGTGCAGGGATCAGACATGCCTGTACTGGCAGCGGTCTGTTTACACTCTCAACGCTCGCAATCGGCCTTATACGCATAAAAATACAAATGTTTCACTTTCTTAAAGAAATTTTGCATTTTTATCAAAAATCGCTTATTCTATCAGAAATGGTCACTATTACACGGATTGCTCTTCGGACGCGCCCGCCACGGCGGGCTGGAATAGCTGCACAAGGGCAGGGGATGGGGTAATTATTAGAGAAGTAGGAGATTCAAATCTATGATTACTTCATTGTTGAGAAATAATAAAGTAATTTTTCAACAGATCCATGTGACCGTAATAGCTAATAGATAGGCTCTTGCAAAATTACTTATACCCACTTAATTGCTTGCTTTCAATTTTCCAATTAGCATGCTTAATTCTTCCTCGCAATTTTCATCGGAGAGTGCAGTTCCTCGCTGGTGATTAAATCCCCTTCCATTCCCATTCGGAGCTGAGGTGGTTCCCAATCCACCGATTAACAGCTTCTCGAGTTCAGCTGTAACATCGTTTGCAATATCGTGATTACCAAAAGTCAAAAGTAGCAACTTATTACAATACTTGATTAGCCATTCGAGAGCTTCTTCTTTTTTCGATATTCCCTGCTTGCTCATGATATTTTTCAGAATCGAGCCGAAGAATGCATCTTCTCTGAGATCAAGATGAGTCGCGATGCGCTGTCCGAAAGATTGACTTTTCACTCTTCCAACGTACAGTGGTACGCCCTTTTCAGAAGTAAATACGTAGATTCCGTTGCCACACCCTGCAAAGCGAGCCAGATCAAGGACCTTGAGATCATTAAGATTTGTTCCCGGAGTCTTACGTATCTTCTTTAGAAGATCGCCAAATTTTTGTTTTGGATCGTATGGTACCGTTGCAAGCGAGGATTGATTCATAGTCGTAAATTCTTATGTTACTATTGTTGAGAACTAACTTGTTCTGAAAACCACTCCTTGATTATTCAAACAACCCCACCATCAACTTCTTCACTTCCTCCTCCGTATTATAAAAATGCGGCGAAACGCGGAGGCGACCCTGGCGGAGCGAGATAATTATATTTTGCTTGTGCAATCGTTCGAAGACTTTTTCCACATCGGGAAAATGGAAGGAAACAATTCCTGCGTGTTCGCGCTCTGGGGTTGGGGTAATTACTTCCACACCACGCTGTTGTAATCTGTCGATGAGATAACCGGAAAGATCGAGCACCGAGCTTTCTATTTCTTTCAGTCCAAACTCAAAGAAGAACTTTAGCGACGCATTCAGCGCGGTGATGCCTGCGAAATTCAGCGTGCCATTTTCGAATCGCGCTGCGCCGGTGCGGAGTTCCTCGGGACGCAGTGTGAAATCGAAGGGATTATCAATGCTCGTCCATCCGAGTGAGGCTTGGTGAAACCTCTCCCCAGCCCTCCCCTTGGCAAGGGGAGGGAGTATTTTATCGCCAGCATAGATAAATGCAGCGCCCGTATCGGCCATCATCCATTTATGGGAACCCGAAGAAAGAAAATCTATCTTATCGCGCTCGACATCGATTTCACAATGGGGAAGCGATTGAATCGCATCGACCGCGAAAAGAATGTCGCGTTCCCGGCAAAGTTTACCAATTGCAGTGAGGTCAGCTTTCGCGCCCGTCGCAAATTGCACATGGCTCAGAGAGACAAGCTTTGTTCTCTCTTTCAAATGTTCAGCAATTTCGTCCTTTGTGACCTTTCCGTTCTTTGTCTTAATAATATCAACTTCTACTCCTCTTTGCCGGAGATTCAAAAAGGGATATGCGTTCGCAGGAAATTCAAGATCGTTAATGAGCACCCGGTCTCCCGGTTCCCAGTCGAGGCCCTGTGCGATAATGTTGAGGCCATCGCTGGTATTCATCACGAACGCCATTTGATCTGGACGAGCATGGAGCATTTGCCCAAGCAGTTCCCGTGTTTCCTGAACAGTTTTCATGATCCACGGATACGGCTCGATGCCTTTCAGCGCGCGCCGAGTTTGATATTTATCGACGGCATCGCGCACCCGGAACGAAAGCGGCGCAACGGCAGCATGATTGAGGTACACCATGTCGGTCATGGTGTGTGGGAATTCTCGGCGGGCTTGATCGATGGTCATGGGTAATACTTAGTGTCAAAGGACCGAAAAGACGGAAAGGACAAAACGCTTGTGCGGTTTTGAGTCGCTTCAGTCACTTGAGTCCCTTAAACGCGTTTCAACAGCAAAAATATCTTCTGCCGTATCCACGGCAACCGATTCATACTCCACTTCCACACATCGAATGGGAATTCCATTTTCAAGCAGACGTAATTGTTCAAGCCGTTCGGCGCGTTCGAGTTGGCTCTCACCCAGCGCGACAAATTGCTTCAATGCTTCTGCCCGATACGCGTACACGCCGATATGCTTGTAATACAAATGCTGCTCCGGCCATGAAAGAACAGCATCGCTTCCAAGTTCCCGTAAATAGGGGATCGGATGTCTCGAAAAATAGAGCGCATCGCCATTCTTATTTTTTACTGCAAAAACTATATTCGGGTTCGTTAGATCTTCATCATGTTTAAGCAGCGAAATCGGCGTAGCAACTTGCACCTTCGGATCGCTCTTCATTTCAGTTACAAGCGCAGTAATAACTGCCGGATCGATGAGCGGTTCATCGCCTTGCACATTAATGACGATGCTATCTGTATCGAGATCGAGCATCGCCGCTGCTTGAGCAACGCGGTCGGTGCCGGATGGACAATCGGGTGAAGTCATAATTACTCCGCCGCCAAAACGATTGACCTCATCGGCAATTTTAGGATGATCGGTCGTAACATAAACAAAGTCAACGCCAGACGCCTTTTTGCATTGGCGATATACGCGTTCGATCATGGTCATGCCGGAAATAATGGCGAGCGGCTTTGCAGGCAATCGCTGGGATGCGTAACGGGATGGAATAATAATGATGGTTTGCACGGTTCAAAATTACGCAACTTTGAACCGATCGTTTCGAATTTGTGATGAAAATGAAATTTGCCACGCCATATCAGCGTTCAGATGTTGGCAGAAGAAAGTCCATTAAGGTTTATCGTCCGACACATAAGATTTATCGCCCGAACTGATGCTCGAAATCCGTGACCTTCACGTTTCTTACGGAGGAATTAAAGCGCTGAAAGGAATTTCGCTCGATGTGGCGGAGCATGCCATTGTTACGCTCATCGGTGGCAATGGCGCTGGGAAGACCACGCTGCTCCGAACGATTTCCGGCCTTCTGAAAGCGCGCTCCGGTTCGATATGCTGGAACGGGCATGAGCTAACGCATGTGAAACCGCACGATGTTGTGAAGCTCGGTCTCGCACAAGCGCCGGAGGGACGCATGATCTTCGCCAATCTTACGGTACAAGAAAATTTGCGGATGGGCGCGTATCTCCGGAAAGACGCGGATGGCATTAAGCGCGATATGGATCTCACGTTCACGATCTTTCCTCGGCTGAAAGAACGCATCTGGCAGGCAGGTGGAACGCTTTCCGGCGGCGAGCAGCAAATGCTTGCGATCGCGCGCGCATTGATGTCCAAACCGAAGATGCTGTTGCTCGATGAACCTTCGCTCGGCATTGCACCTAAATTGGTTCGCACTATTTTCGATAAGATCGTTGAAATAAATAAGGAACTTGGTGTAACGATTCTGTTAGTTGAGCAGAATGCAAATCTTGCGTTGGCGATCGCGCATACGGCGTATGTGATCGAGACAGGAAAAATAGTTCTTTCCGGCCCTGCGAAGGAACTTGCGCAGAATGAAGAAGTGAAACGCGCGTATTTAGGAACAGCATGAGCGAACCGGCGGATGGAGTTGGACGGCGGGCAGTTCGCGGGGCAGCATTGCTCACCGGTGCGACGTATCTATCGCTTCTGCTTGGTATCGCAGCGCGCAAAGCCATTGCGCTGCTGCTGACTCCCGAGCAGGTTGGCGTGTATCAGGCCGCGCTTAGTTTTGTCGATCTGGTCGTGAGCTTCGCTGCATTTTCGTTCACGAGCGCGATTATCAACGTCCGCGATAATCTTGTTTCGGAACCATTGCCGAATTTAAAAGAGAATGTCTTTATTCTGACCGTTGGGCTTAATGGTTTATTTACTCTCCTTGCGATGGTACTTGGGTTGTTTTCATTATCGAAAATACATGGTGATATAATCGCAGCATTAGTGGGAGTGTATGCAGTTCAGCGTTTTATTTCTTCGCTCGATACGTTTTACACGCAGATATTGGAACGGGAACTGTCGTATTCCAAAGTTTCTCGTGTTACGTTGATCGTCAATATCATTCTCCATACTTCGTCGGTGGTATTTGCGCTGATGGGCGGCGGTGCGTGGGCAATACCGCTTGCGACCATACTTTCAACCGTTGTTGGCTATCGGCTTGATCGGCATTATGTAAAAAAATCCGGGCTTGCAACACTGAAAAAGCATCCCTGGAAGTATTATGACAAGGGAACCGCGCGTTGGCTTTGGAAATTCGGTACAAAAGTATTGTTCAATCGGGTGTTCGAAAGCTGGCTTTTCAGGATAGATAATCTGGCCGTCGCATATCTGTTCGGCTCGTTCTATCTTGGATATTATGCACAGGCATTTACGATTGCGCTCTTGCCTGCAACGGCTGTTGCGCCGATCGTGGCGCGTGTTTCGATTGCTACCTACGCCGGCATCCAGCACGATCGCACAATGCTCGAACGCGCGTTTGCGATCACCAATTTCTTTTTGGTGCGCCTCATGATCCCTGCCACGATCTTTATTGCATTTGAGAGCAAGGATCTGGTACGCGTATTTTTATCCTCGAATTGGGGCGCTGTTTCGGAACCATTAACAGCGCTTGCCGGATTAGTTCTCACGGTTCCACTTTTTGAGAACGCAAAGATGATCTTAGGTGCCACGCTGAAACTGACAGAAATCTCCGTCGTGCGTGGGCTTCAACTGTTGCTGCTCGTCATTCTTATTATGGCATTTCAATGGGGTGGCATTTTGTATATCGCGCTTGCGGTTTCCTTTGTGAATGTGCTGGGTTATGCGGGGTTGCTCATTTATTTAAAGCGCATTCTCAATATTCACTGGCGAGAAAATTTTGTATTGCCGATCGTTATTGGGGTCTTAGTGTCGCTGCTGGTGGGATTTATACTTCAACCCGCACTTTCATCGCTGTTACCGGTAGCCATCGGCATGCAAACGCCTTTTGTTCGACTCATTATTTTTGGGATCTTTATTTTGTTTGCGTGTATTATCATGGAATATCCATTCCATCGCAAGCTGTTTGAAGTTCGCTTTGCGGAAGTAGCATCCAAATTTAGCCGCTCGGAAACCGGCGACACATCTGTATGAGCACGCGCCTTTCGGATTACGATTATGCGCTTCCGGAGCGATTGATCGCGAAATACCCACCTGCTCAGCGCGGCGATTCTCGGCTGCTCCTTATTCATCGAGGTTCCCAAACGTGGGAAGATCGCATGTTTACAGATATTGTAGAATATCTAAATAGCGATGATGTGCTTGTGCTGAATAAGACGAAAGTAATTCCCGCACGATTGATCGGTGCGCGCGCACGAACAGGAGCGAAAATAGAAGTGCTACTTCATCAAAGGCTTTCAGACGAAGTTGAGCGTTGGAAGGTATTGATGGCACCAGCTCGCAAAGCTCCGGTGGGGGAGACTATTGTTTTTGATGGGCTCACCTGTATTGTGGAATCCGAACTTGGTGATGGAGAAAAAATTGTCCAATTCGACAAAAGCGGAGCAGAATTCTGGCAGAGGATTGAACGAATCGGACAAGTTCCCTTGCCGCCATATCTGCATCGAGCGCCGGAAGCATCGGATCGAGAACGTTATCAAACTGTTTTTGCTGCAGTTCCCGGCGCTGTTGCAGCGCCGACGGCTGGGCTGCACTTCACGCAGGAATTGCTCGATGACATACGACGCAAAGGAGTGAAGCTTGCTTACATTACGCTTCACACAGGACTTGGAACATTTCGTCCTGTCGAATCCGAAGATATTACGCAGCACAAGATGCACGAAGAATATTATGAACTTGATGATGCAAATGCTGCGATCATTAACAATGCTAAGACAGTGGGGAAGCGATGCATCGCTATTGGAACGACAACCGTTCGCGCACTGGAAACATTAGCTACGGATGAAGGCATCGTCAAAGCAACTTCCGGCATGAGCGGAATTTTTATTTATCCTCCATATAAATTTAAGGTTCCGGATGCTATTGTTACCAATTTTCATCTTCCACGTTCGACGCTGCTCATGATGATCTCGTCATACATGGGACGAGAATTTCTTCTCCGATGTTATCAGCACGCCATTGAATCGGAATATCGTTTTTTCAGTTACGGCGACGCCATGTTAATTGTTTAGCTTTTATTATCTCTGAATGTCCTTAATACTTTTAGTGGACGACGAAGCTGCGGCTCGCAGCAATTACAAGACCATCCTGGAGCACTACGGCCACGAGGTGCTGCTGGCATCGAGCGTACAGGATGCGAGTGCCGTCATTTCGGAGCATCGCGGGATCGATCTTATCATTACCGATATGCGGATGGGAAGTAAAAGCGGCCTCGATATGCTCCGCACAGCGCGGGAACGTACGCCCGAATCCGAAGTGATCGTGCTGACCGCTCATGCGGAGCTCGAAAATGCCGTCGAAGCGATGAAGCTTGGCGCAGCTGATTATCTCACGAAAGATACTGATTATAAAGAGATTATTCTCGTGGTTGAAAAATCGCTCGAAAAGCGCGCGCTGAAACGCGAGATCGATCGGCTGCGAAAACAAGCTCATGAGGAGTACGCGTACGATCGGATTGTTGGAAAAAGCGCGGCGATAACGCATCTGCATGAAGTGCTGCGCCGAGTCGCGCCGACGGATGCGCGTGTTCTCATCACCGGTGAATCCGGTACTGGGAAGGAATTAGTAGCGGAAATGCTTCACGCGAACAGCCCACGCAAGAACGGCCCTTTTATTGCGATCAATTGCGGGGCTATCCCGCGCGATCTTCAGGAAAGCGAACTATTCGGCTATGTACGCGGCGCATTCACGGGTGCAGATCGCGATAAAAGTGGTTTGTTGGAATCGGCAGATCGGGGAACGGTTTTTTTAGATGAAGTAGGGGAGATGTCGTCGGAGACGCAGGTAAAACTTCTGCGGTTTCTCGAAAAAGGTGAAATGACGCCGCTCGGAAGTGGGCGTCCGCGCACCGTCAACACGTCGTGTGATCGCCGCTACGAACCGCGATCTTGCAGAAGCGATTCGCAGCCATTCGTTCCGAGAAGATCTGCTGTATCGCCTTAAAGTGGTTTCGATCCATCTTCCGCCGCTTCGAAATCGCAAGGAAGACCTTCCCATCCTTGCGCAAACACTTCTCGAAGAACTTGCCCCAAAGATCGGCAAGTAAAGTCCGTTCCATTTCTCCGCAGGCATTGGAAGCATTTGCAGAGTACGATTGGCCCGGAAATGTTCGGGAATTAAAGAATGTGATCGAACGCGGCCTTATTTTTGCAGATCACAACACGCTCGATCTCGAACATCTTCCGGAAGAACTATTCAAACAGCCCATTGCGAATATGCAGAATAGAGATTCGAATGAGATCGCCCCGCTCGATGAAGTGGAAAAGAATTATATCATCGAAGTGCTTACGCGACTCGGAGGAAATAAACTGCTGACCGCGCGGCATTTGAATATCGCTACTACTACGCTATACCGTAAGCTTCGGATGTATGGAATCGAATGAGATAGTGCTTATAATGTAGCGTTTCGATTCTATCGTCTATATCGTTTCGCTACACTGGAGTTGGAGTTTGGGCAATCTGTCAAATACAAAACGCCAGAGTGAAGCTAAATTCATGTTGGCACATAATTTCCTTGTTGTGCGGTCTTCATCGTTAATTTCTTTCATGAAGACTATTCTTTTTTTCCTTTTCGCGCTTTCAGCTTGGACAGTTTTGCCAAATTATTCTTTTGCTTCATCATTATTAGAGAATGATACCTCAAGTATCTCGAAATCAAGTCCTGCGCCCGCTGCTCCCGACACAGCAGCAGTAGATACCTCGGCTGCTCCGGAACCCTTTGCGTTCGGCGATTTTACATGGTTGAACGGCAACGACCGCCAGCATACCTCGCTCCTCGATTCCAAGTATTTTACCGGGGAATTTCTTCTCGATGCAAATTACGATGCTTCGAATCAGTATCCGATCGATCATACGGTTATTGGTTCCACGACGCTTGCGCGCGATAATGAATTCGAAGTGAATCTCGTCGCTGCCGGCGGTGATTTTCATTACGATAATGTGATCGGGCGGCTTCTGCTGCAACTCGGCACGCGCGCAACGGATGTGCCGCGTAACGATGGCAGCGTGTATCATGGGCAATATGATCTTGCTGATGCCTATCGTTATTTTAGCGAAGGTTATGGCGGCTACCATTTCGATGTGTGGGATGGAATCAATGTCGAAGCCGGTATTTTTATGTCGTATGTAGGACTGTTCTCCTACTATAATGCCGAGAACTGGACGTATCAGCCATCCTTCACCTCAGATAATACGCCGTGGTTTTTCAATGGAATGCGTGTACAAATGTTCCCATCGAATAAGTTGAAAGTGGAACTTTGGGTTATTAATGGTTGGCAATCGTATGCGAAATTCAATAACGCTCCAGGGTTGGGAACTCAAATTCTATGGCGACCGAACGATGCGCTTCAGATTCTTTCGAACGAGTACGAAGGCTACGACACGCAAGACGAGCCTGATCGGCTTCGTTTGCATTCGGATAATAGTATTGAGATTAAGTATTACGAGCACCCGGGAAGTTTCCTCGATCGCATGGCGTGTTCCCTTACAGAAGATATAGGAGAAGAAACGGGCGACGGTGTGAATGGCTTTCATAGCAGCCCCACGCTTGGACCTGCACAATTTTTTGTCAGTGGCATGGTTTATGATCGCTTTTGGATGGCGAACGATCATTTCGGAATGACGCTCGGCACTGGCTACATTCACAACCCGGGCCGCTATCTTGTGCTTGCGCCGACCGGCGAGGCGAGTCCCTATCCGAATCCATACAATCCGACTGCACCGATTAATCCAGACGCATTTGCGATCGACGTGCCGGGAACCCAATTCACCGGCTGGGATGCCTCCATCTCCTGGGACTGGATGCCGAACGAACTCGAAACATGGGAACTGCAACTCATTCATCGTGAGGCAAGCGTGCCATATTTTGCAGGGCCGGGCGGGGTAACGTCGCCGGATGGTTATACCACCACTCCGATACCGGCAGGATGGACGCCTGATCTTGTCAAAGATGAAACACAAGTTATTGTGGCGTTCATGGTTCGTTTCTAAGCATTGATAGTACACTTCATGGCTACCGAAATGTTCAAATGAGAACCGCAATTCTTACCGGTTCACCCGTTCAGCGGTTTACCCTTCGTAATTTTGGAGAAATTCCAAAACCACGTATGGCAAATCGTATTATCGAACGCGGGCTTCGCGTCCGTATTCTGACGGGTTTTTCGCTCGTCATTTTCTTGACGCTTCTTATTGCGGGGTGGTCGTATTATCATATCTCAACGCTGGGAACTGCGGCGGAGCATCTCTTCATCGAAAATTACCGCACCATCAGCTACATGCACCAGATGGAGCTTGCTGTTGCAGATATGCAGATCAGTGGTTCCCAAACGTTCGCAGCAAATGATGCGATCGTTCGAAAAAATCTTGCGCTTGAATACGCCAACATCACCGAATCAGGGGAACTTGAGGGCACTCGCACCATAGACCGCGATTATCAGGCGTTCCAAAAAGCTCCATCGAACGCGCTTGCGGAGAAAGTGCGGCAAGACTGTGAAACTGTTTTACGCATTAACGAGCAAGCGATGTTCTCACACTCGGAAGCATTTCGCGCGCAGGGAGATTTCGCTCGTACCTCCACGATCGGTATCACATTGCTGCTGGTTGGTGCAGCCATTTTTCTTGCCATCGCAGTTTCGCGCCGCAGCCTTGCTGAGTTCCAAGAATTGGAGCATGCAAAGAGCAATTTTGTCGCGACAGCGGCTCATGAACTCAAAAATCCTCTCTCTGCCATCAAAATGACGAGCGGCTTACTGACCGATGGAATCGCCGGTGCGCTTAATCCAAAACAAACGGAGCTTGCGTCCACTATTCGAAACGAGTCGGAGCGGATGCTGAATCTCGTGCGGGAACTGCTCGATCTTGCAAAGCTCGAAACAGGAACGTTGCAGATACAAACGCACGAGACCAATGTCGAAACGCTTGTTGAAAGCGCAATACTTCCCATTGCGTTGCGTGCCGAAGAAGCTGGAGTGACGATCGATGTCATGGTAATGCGTGATGTGTCATTTATCATGGTCGATGCAAACAAGATGGCATGGGCGATCACGAATTTGCTTTCAAATGCCATTCGCTATAGTCCGCACGGTTCGGAAATTACGCTCAATGCTCGCGTGATCGAAAAAGAAATTTGGATCTCCGTCGAGGATCGCGGAAAGGGAATTGCCGAAAGTGATCTCACGCGAATTTTCGATAAATTTGTGCAAGTAGAAGAAGGACGTATGGGATTCGGTTCGGGAACCGGACTTGGGCTTTCGATCGCGCGTGAAATTGTGACTGCACATGGCGGCCGCATCTGGGCCGCCAGCACGATCGGGAAGGGGTCGACTTTCACTATTGCTATGCCTTTGATCTAAAAACTAATTTTCATTATGAACGACATTCTTTTCATCGTATTAATGCTGGCCTTCTTCGGAATAGGGCTGGCCTTTCAATTGTATTGCGAGAAGATATAACGGAATAACGTCATGAGCAATATATTATTACTAACTCTTGTCATCGCAGCGATCGCGTATTTGATGTACGCAATGCTATATCCTGAAAAATTTTAAATAGCTATGACTTTGAACGGCATTTTTCAATTACTTGCGTTTCTCGTCGTGCTTGTGCTTGTCACGAAACCGATGGGAATCTTCCTTGCGCGCGTATTTTCCGGCGAACGGACATTTCTCACTCCGATCTTCGGTTCCATCGAGCGGCTTATCTATCGTGTGTGCGGCGTCGATCCAAAATCGGAAATGAAATGGACGGCGTATAGCGCATCCATGCTGATCTTCAGCGTGGTAAGTGGGGTAGTGTTATATGCCATCTTGCGATTGCAGCAGATACTTCCCTGGAACCCGCAGGGTTTCGGAGCGGTCGCGCCCGATCTTAGTTTCAATACTGCGATCAGCTTTATTACCAACACGAATTGGCAAGCATACAGTGGTGAATCCACCATGAGCTACTTCACGCAAATGGCCGGCCTTGCGTTCCACAATTTTGCTTCGGCAGCAGTAGGCATTTCGATTGCCGTTGCGGTGGTGCGCGGATTGGTGCGCGCGTCCGTGCAAACGATCGGGAATTTTTGGGTCGATCTCGTGCGATGCACGCTGTATCTGCTGCTTCCTCTATCTATTTTGGTAACGATAATCTTTGTGGCGTCCGGTATGATACAAAATCTTTCGCCGTATGTCACCGCGACAACCATCGAAGGTGTGAAACAAATCATCCCGATGGGGCCGGTCGCATCGCAGGAAGCGATCAAGATATTGGGAACGAACGGGGGAGGTTTTTTCAATGCGAACTCCGCTCATCCCTTCGAGAACCCGACGGCGCTTACGAATTTTATTCAGACCATTCTGATCTTCTTGATCGGTTCCGGGCTAACGTACATGTTTGGACGCATGGCAAAAGATCAAAAGCAAGGGTGGGCTATTTGGGGCGCGATGACATTCCTGTTCCTGTGCGGCCTTGTGACGTGCTACACGGCAGAGCAATCCGGGAACCCGATTGTGGGGAAACTCGGCATCGAACGAGGAGCAACGGATATGCAATCGGGCGGGAACATGGAAGGAAAAGAAGTTCGCTTCGGCATAGCACAAAGCGCGCTTTTTGCAACGGTCACAACGGACGCTTCCTGCGGCGCAGTCGATGCGATGCACGAAAGTTTCACACCGATCGGTGGAATGGTTCCGCTCTTCAATATCATGCTTGGCGAAGTCGTGTTCGGCGGAGTTGGTTCGGGACTGTACGGCATGTTTCTCTTCGTGCTGATCTCCGTTTTTATTGCCGGCCTCATGGTTGGTCGAACGCCGGAATATTTGGGCAAGAAGATCGAATCAAAAGAAGTGAAGCTTGCAATGCTCGCATTACTTTCGCTCGTTTTTTGCATTCTCGGATTCACCGCATGGGCTGTTATTAATCCAACTGCGCTTAAAAGCCTTGCCAACACGGGCCCGCATGGGCTTACGGGAATTCTTTATGCTTATACCTCCGCAACCGGGAATAATGGTTCCGCTTTTGCAGGACTCAACGCGAATACGCAATTCTTTAATATCACGCTGGGCATTGTGATGTTCTTCGGGCGCTTTTTTGTAATCATTCCCATGCTTGCGGTTGCCGGAAGCATGGCGAAGAAAACGCCCGTTGCGCCTTCGCATGGGACATTTCTGACGAACACAACGCTTTTCGCCGCGCTGTTAGTGATGGTGATCGTGATCGTTGGCGGCTTGACATTCTTCCCGGCATTATCACTTGGGCCGATCCTTGAACATTTACTTATGCAAGCTGGAAAGGTCTTTTAAAAATGGCAAAACACGAAATTCATCAACAGAAAAAGATATTCGATCCCGCGATCGTGAAGCGCGCGCTTCTCGATGCGCTAAAGAAGCTCGACCCGCGCGTGCTTTGGAAAAATCCAGTGATGTTTGTCGTCGAAGTAGGCGCGTTCTTGACGACGGGTTCCTGGATCAATGAACTCGCATCGAAGTCCGGCGATCCAGTATTTTCCTGTTTGATCTCTGCGTGGCTGTGGTTCACGGTTTATTTTGCGACCTTTGCCGAAGCAATGGCCGAGGGCCGCGGTAAAGCACAGGCCGATGCGCTGCGTAAAACAAAAACGGATACGATGGCAAAGCTCATCGGGAATGATTCCGTTGTCTTGAATGTCAACGCTACGATGTTGCGAAAAGGGGACATTATTCTCGTGGAAGCTGGCGATACCATCCCCGGCGATGGCGATGCAGTAGAGGGGATTGCGTCCATAGATGAATCGGCAATTACGGGTGAATCTGCGCCGGTCATTCGTGAGAGCGGCGGAGATCGTTCCGCAGTGACGGGGGGAACTCGCGTTATTTCCGATTGGCTGAAAGTAAAGATCACATCGAATCCCGGCGAGACATTTATTGATAGAATGATCGGCCTTGTCGAAGGAGCAACACGGCAAAAAACGCCGAATGAGATTGCGCTTACGATCCTTCTTTCGGGCATGACGATTATTTTCGTTGTCGCGCTCGTGGCATTGAATTCCTTCGCGATCTATATGTCAAGCCCTGTTTCGATCGTTGTAATGGTTTCGTTGCTTGTATGTTTAATTCCCACCACAATAGGAGGACTTCTCTCAGCTATTGGCATTGCAGGCATCGACCGAGTATTGCAGCGCAATGTGCTTGCGATGTCAGGCCGAGCGGTTGAAGCTGCAGGCGATGTAAATACGTTGTTGCTCGATAAAACGGGAACCATCACGATCGGTAATCGCATGGCGACGGCATTCATTCCTGCGGAAGGAATTTCGATGGAATCGTTGGCGCTGACGTGCTATCTCGCCAGTTTGAGCGATGAGACTCCGGAAGGACGCAGTATCGTCACCTTAGCACAGCAAACGGTGAAGGAACTTCCGCCGGATATTCTTACTGCGGAAAAGACATTCATTCCATTTTCTGCTCATACGCGCATGAGCGGTGTGGATATTGGGGAAATGGCCATTCGGAAGGGTGCAGTCGATGCAATCTCGAAACTCGCGGGAACCGGCGGAGGAATTTCTTCTGAAATGAATGCAGAGGTCGAGCGCATTGCAAGTTCCGGGGGAACTCCGCTTGCCGTTGCGGAAAACGGGAAGCTGGTCGGCATTATCCAATTAAAGGACATCGTAAAACAAGGAATGCGCGAACGTTTCGAGCAGCTTCGAGCGATGGGAATTAAAACGATAATGATTACCGGCGATAACCCGCTCACCGCTAAAGCAATAGCAAGCGAAGCAGGTGTAGATGATTTTCTTGCCGAGGCAACGCCGGAAACAAAAATGGCGCTCATCCGCAAAGAGCAGGCGCGCGGCAAACTTGTCGCCATGACGGGTGATGGAACGAATGATGCGCCCGCGCTTGCGCAAGCTGACGTTGGCGTTGCGATGAATACCGGCACGATGGCGGCAAAAGAAGCGGCCAATATGGTCGATCTCGATAGCAATCCGACAAAGCTGATCGAAGTTGTAGAGATTGGTAAACAGCTTTTGATGACGCGCGGTGCGCTCACCACATTTTCAATCGCGAACGATGTGGCAAAATATTTTGCGATCATTCCCGCGATGTTTATGGTGGCATTTCCACAACTTGCGACGCTAAATGTAATGGCACTGCATTCGCCGCAGAGTGCGATCCTATCTGCCGTAATTTTTAATGCGCTTATTATTATCGCGCTCGTTCCGTTGGCATTGAAGGGAATTAAATATCGCCCATTAGGTGCGGCGGCAGTGCTTAGAAGGAATATCCTTATGTATGGACTCGGCGGCGTTATTATTCCATTCATCGGAATTAAGGCGATCGATCTTGTGGTATCGGCCTTTGGATTTTAAGAATTGAAAAATATGAAAACAGTTATTACTTCGATCATGATGACGGCAGTCCTTACGCTGCTGGTGGGAATTATCTATCCGCTTGCTATGACAGGCATCGCACAATTACTTTTTCCTAAGCAGGCGAATGGCAGCCTTGTGATGCTTGATGGTAAGGTTGTCGGCTCATCGTTGATCGGGCAGAGCTTCGGTTCACCGAAATTCTTTCATGGCCGTCCCTCCGCAGCCGGAACGGGTTACGATGGCATGAATTCCGGCGGTTCCAATCTTGGGCCGACGAGCAAATCGCTGATGGATCGCATTACGCACGATCGGGATTCGCTCCAGAAATTATATCCGGAACTTGTTGGAACGCTTCCCGCCGACATGCTTACGACGTCTGCTTCCGGTCTCGATCCGGATATCAGCATTGCCAATGCGATGATTCAAGCAAAAGTTGTGGCGCGCACGAATGGAATTTCTTTAGATACGGTGGAAGCGCTTGTGCGTTCCCACATTCAAGCGCGCGATCTTGGTTTTCTTGGCGAGCCACATGTCAACGTGCTTGCGTTGAACTTAGAGTTATTGAAACGCATTAAGTCCTAAGCATGAATGAATCGCTTTCTGTCGAAGACCTTCTGCATGAAATAAAATATGCGGAAGAAGCGCCGTTGCGTATTTATCTTGGCGCCGCGCCGGGAGTGGGGAAGACGTATCGGATGCTTCAGGATGGGAACGCAATGCGTGCGCGAGGAGTGGATGTTGTGCTTGGGTACGTCGAGCCGCATGACCGAAAAGATACCATCGATCAGATCAAGAATTTGGAAATCATTCCTCCAAAACAAATCGAATACAAAGGTGTTGTGCTTCAGGAGTTAGATGTAGAAGCTGTCATTGCGCGTAAGCCGCAGTTAGTGCTGGTCGATGAATTGGCACATACGAATGCCGTGGGTTCCCGCCACGAAAAACGCTACGAGGACATCGAAGACTTGCTAGCGGCGGGTATTGCCGTCTTCAGTACCTGCAATGTGCAGCATTTAGAGAGCGTGCATGATATGGTCGAGCGGATGACCGGCGTAAAAGTGCAGGAGCGGGTTCCCGATACGTTTTTTGCACTGGCGCGAGAAATGATCATCGTCGATGTGACGCCGGATGAGCTTCAGGAACGCATGCGACAAGGTAAGATCTATCCGCAGGAACGGATCGAACGTTCGCTCTCGAATTTTTTCACGCATAGCAATATCAGTATGCTGCGGGAACTTGCGCTGCGCGAGTTGGCAAACGATGTAGAACAAAAAGATAAAGACAAACGCCGCGAAACGAACACGCCGGGAACATCGAATTCCGGTGAAAAAGTATTGGTGGCTATTCCTGCAACCGAGGACGCAGCAACGCTTATTCGACACGGTTCCCGCATGGCGGGACGTATGAATGCAAAATGGATCGTCGCGTTTGTCGAGCACAAAGATACGAAACGTACCGAAGCGATTGAAGCATTACTTCGGGAATCGTTCCGGCTTGCGCGTTCGCTGGGCGCAACGATTGTGCAGCTTCGCGGCGAGCGTGTGGCCGATACGCTCATCGACTTTGCGCGCACGGAAGGCGTTACGGAGATCGTGATCGGCGCAACCAAGCGCGCTTTTTGGAAACGATTGCTTGCGCGTTCGGTGGTGGGCGAACTGCTCAATGTTGCCGGTGAGATCGGCGTGTTCGTTGTGCCGCTCAAAACAGATTCCCATGATGAGGAAGGAAATGCAGAATTTGTTTCCGGTAGTTCCCATCCTGAACCGCCGGTTCGGCTCTCGGATTATGTTACGCCGGGCCTCATTATTGCAAATCTTCTGAGCGTCACAACGGTTGAGCAAGCTATTGCTGTGCTCATCGATCGGCTCATTCAATCGAATCAAGATCTTGCTCCGCGCCGCGCTGAAATTCACGACCTTATCATGCGGCGCGAGCGGCTGATGAGCACGTTCCTCGATACGGGAATTGCGATACCTCATGCTGCCGGCTTTGAGGGAACCAGCGACGTTCATGCTGTCATGGCGCTCACGCCTCAAGGCGTTGCATCGCTTGGGCGCGATCAAAAGGCATATAGCATTGTGCTTTTTTTAAGCCCGGAAGTGGGTCGCACGAATCATCTTAAATTCCTTGGTGCTATAGCAAAAGTATTTATTGATAAGACGACCACGCGCGAGATCGCATCCATGCCATCTGCCGAAGATGCGTGGCAGTTCATTCGCAAGTTGGAGATGACCGGGCGCGGAAATTAGCGCGGGTTATGTAGCTCCCTTAGGATTTCACTAATGCCTTGTGAAGACGATCTACTCGTTCTTCGCCAATCGCTCTTGCAAGAGGGGATTTCAAAAAATCTAACAGTGGTATTTTTTCGCGTTTGCCGCGCGCACGACCGCCTTTGCATTCGGGAATTTCTTCATAGACGATCTCGAAGGTATGTTCATCAGATGGATAAATCCTAATAGGAAAGAGATGGCAGCTGATTGGCTTTGGGAATCCTTCTATTTCGCCATTGCGATAGGCTCGTTCAATGGCGCAATACGCGATTTGGGAATCGTCATTATCATACATTACAAAAATGCAATCGCGGCCCTTGATGGCGGGGATGGTGTGGGAGCCATTTGTTTCTCGTTGCCATAAGCCGGTTTTATTTATGGCGGCAAGCGATTCCTTGCTTAAGTATTTTTTTACGATGGGAAATACTCGTTCTAATTCTGCAATTTCGCTTTCTAAGATCGGCGCGCCGGAATCGGCGGGCATGGTACAGCAGGCGCCTTTGCAGACCGTGAGATCGCACGCGAAATTTGTAGTTCCAAGATTTCGCGCTGCTTCAAAGTGAGCGGATTCAGGATAAATGGGAAGTTCGATAGCGTTCGGCATGTAAACGAACTAAGAGACTTGTGGTGGACTTCCGTTCCATAGCTGACCCTGCTTGTAGCATGGTTGAAACATTATGTGGCTTTCCGTGTTCTTCAGACATGAGAAAAATAGGGCTTTTCTTCAATCTCTTCCTTATTTTAACTGCTCTCGGGTGCAACGAGGGATCATCTCCTTCGGGGAATGGAGCTGTACAATCCTATGCAATTGTGGGAACCTGGAATTGGGTTCAAACAGCAGGTGGGAAGGGTGGTATCATTGAAAACCCAGCGCTGTCAGGACTTCAGGAACAATACACATTTAACTCGGAAAGCAGTTTTGTGCTTATCGAAATAGAAATACACGACTCCAGCAACATCAGTGATCATGGCAATTATGCGATAGCCAGGATGTTTTATCCGATCACACAGGATACACAGTCTTTTATCTCATTTGCGGACCCGAATACTCCGTTTGAATTCTGGCAGCTCCTACAATATCGCGCTTCCGACACGATTCTCATCGGGGATACTACGAATGACGGAACCATTGCGACATACGCTCGAAGCAAGTAGTCAGCGTGAGATGTTAATCTTTGCCACGTTGATCCCCGCCAGAGAAGTCATTTGTGCAAAGTAAGAGCCATTTACAATGGATTGCGGTATTGGTATTCGATATTCTCCGGCGCCGTACGTTCCATCCAAAATGGTGGAGACTCTTCTTCCGAGTACGTCGAAGAGTCCGATATCAATATGGCCGTAATCGGCAATTGTAAAATCAATGCCGGGAAGTTCAATGCTTCCCGTAGCTTGAATGCTCACGGTGTTCGTTGGTGTTTCTGCAAGGGTTCCCGTATCTTGCACGATGGCAGTCCATACGCTGAGTGCGCTATCGTCCATACGCATCCAGATCGGGAACACTTTTCGATTGTATGCCGCGATATGAATGTAATCTCCGAAGAACACACCGGAATCCGGCCCGAACGCAGACTGGCTGATGCGCGTGTTATCGAAACTTTGGCCGCCATCGGTCGAGCGTGCGAGATACACGTCGGTTTCGCTATCGAGATAATGCCGCCGGTCATAAAAGGCAAGAAAGAGATGTCCGGTCACGGGATCGATCGCCATGCTGGGGAAAAAGTGATGATTCATCGCGCTATCGTTATTGACGCGCTGTACGCTGCTCCACGTATTTCCGGCATCGGGAGAATAAATGGAATACACATCGGTAACACCTCGGCGCTGATCGGACCACATCACGTAAAGCCTGCCATAAAACTGAGACTTTGGATTGAGATCGCTAACAATCATCGGAAATCCATTGCCGCGAAAAATTCCGGGGATTGCCATAGTGCCTTCAAAACACCACCCTCCCGGTTGATCGGCAATAATTTGTTCTTTACCAAACGTTTTTCCTCCATCGGTCGAGCGATTGAAGAAAATTTCGTTATGACCCGACCACACAATATAAATGGTTCCATCAGGCCCAGTTGCGGTGACAGCGCCTTCGACAGTATTGCTGCTATCGACGCAATCGCCGCCCCATTGATCGACGCGAACGCGCTGCCCCCACGTCGCGCCATGATCGGTGCTTTTTGCAAAGAAGATGCGCGAGCTATCCGTCGGTTTATAGCTTCCGTAGAGATCGTCTTCATTCCACGAAGTCATGATCGTTCCGTTTGATGCGGTTGGCGAGCGGTCGAAGCTGAGCCATGCTTTATCCTGCTGGGTTGGCGTATCGAGTCCGATCTGCTCGCCGGAATCGAAACTCATTCCGGCATCGAACGAACGCTGAACGACGACCCTCCACAAAAATTGCGGCTGACCCCAATAGCCGGAAAGATGTTCGTAATAGAGAATGCCAGAATCGTCATACATCAAATTAGGATCGCCCCAGAAGCCATATTGGGAGGTCAGGCGCGTCCAATTCCACGTCAGGCCGGCATCGGTGGAGGAAAAGAAGTAATCGAGGTTCGATCCAGCCGCAAGCTGGTTCGTGTTCTTGGGATTAATGGCGATCGTGACTTCCTCCGGGTCGGTGAGGCTGGGATCGCTAATGCGGACGTTCGTAAACGATTGGGCGTGCAGACCCTCCGCCGCAAAGAATGCGGCAAAAAAGAGAATGAGGCACTTCGTTCGCATGTAACTAAAAGGATGTTTCGCAAACTTTAGTTTGCGAACAATGGCATTGGTATAGCTCATTTTGAAAATCGAAGTGTACATGCTCCTGTCATTCCCGCGAATGCGGGAATCCAGAATTTGCAGATAATCAAAGGTATTGCAATAAAACACCCGCTGGATTCCCGCATTCGCGGGAATGACATGCAACATTGTAGGACGAATTATTAAATTGAACCATTATCCAATATTGAGAAGTGAAATTCCTTCCACCTATTACTCGTTGTAGTTAGTAATGACCGAAAATAACAATAACATCGTCGTCACCTACGACCCGCTGAAGGAATTCCTCGCGCATTATGCCGATGCAAAATCGGCAAAGAGCGAGATCGTTTCCTACGCGGGCATGACCGTTGAGGAAAAGCTGAAACAGCGCATCATCGATGGCGATAAGCTGGGATTGGACGACGATCTCCGCGAAGCGCTCCTGAAATACTCCGCGCTTGAAATTGTCAACGATATTTTGCTTGGCGGAATGAAGGTGGTCGGTGAACTTTTCGGCGCAGGCGAAATGCAGCTTCCGTTCGTATTGCAATCAGCCGAGACGATGAAAGCCGCCGTGCGATTCTTAGAGCCATTCATGGAAAAAGTGGAAGGCGAGCAATCGAAAGGCGTGATGGTGCTCGCAACGGTGAAAGGCGATGTGCATGACATCGGCAAAAACCTCGTCGATATTATTCTAACGAATAATGGTTACCGTGTTGTAAATCTTGGAATTAAAGTGGCGCTCGAACCCATGCTCGAAGCCGTCACGCGCGAGAACGCCGATGCGCTCGGAATGTCCGGCCTGCTCGTGAAATCGACCGCCATCATGAAGGAAAATCTGGAAGTGATGCGATCGCGGAATATCCGCATTCCAGTAGTGCTCGGCGGCGCGGCGCTTACACGAAAATTCGTCGAGAAAGATCTGCGTGCGCTGTACGAGGGGAATCTTTCGTATGCGCAGGACGCGTTCGATGGGCTGCATTTTATGGAGCAACTGAAGAATCCTGATGCAGGAAAAAATGATGTAGGGATCAATGGCATTGACCCGCTCACCACCTCAAAAGGGTTAATGCCATTAACCCCTACCGAAACGGATGATATCGAAGAAGAACTCGATAACGCCACCGGCGCGGAATCCAAGATCATTATGGCGAATCGGGTGCTGCCGTGGTTGCAACATCCGACAAAGCCTGTTTCCGCGTCTGAAAAAAACGTGGAGTTGGAAGCATTGCAAGAACAGATCGCTGATTTTCCTATTGCTGTAGAACGAATCGAAACCGCTGAGGGAACCGAAAAACTTGCTCGCACCAGCGCCACGCCGCACGACAACATCGTTCCAACGCCGCCATTCTGGGGGTCGCGTGTTGTGGATGATATTAAAGTAGAGAAAGTGTGGGAATATCTGAACGAAGTTGCGCTCTTTCGCGGGCAATGGCAAATGAAGCGCGGCAAAAAAACAGTCGAAGCATTCGAAAAGCAAGTCGAAGAAGTTGCGAGACCAAAGCTACAGGAATTTAAGTTGCGTGCGAAACGGGATAAGGTGCTATCGCCGAAAGTGGCCTATGGGTATTTCCCGTGTTGGTCGGAGGGGGAAGATCTGGTGGTTTTTAAACCAAAGGATAGAAAAGAGGTAAACGATTTGTGGGACAAATCCGAGATCATTTTAGATGATCTTGCGGAATGGCAGCGATTTACATTCCCGCGCCAGCCAACTGCGAGGCGGCTGTGCCTTTCTGATTTTTATCTGCCGAAAGAAGAAGCCATTCGACGCAATCAGCCGGATGTAGTGGCCTTTTCTGCCGTAACCGTTGGGCGCGAGGCAAGCATTTATACCAAGCGTCTCTTTGAGGCTAACGAATACGCCGATTATCTTTTCATGCACGGCCTTTCGGTTGAAACAGCCGAGGCGTTGGCAGAATATTGGCATAAGATCGTCCGCACGGAGCTTGGCATTGCCGGGAACGATGCCAAAGATATTACGCGCTTGTTTAGCCAGGGTTATCAGGGTTCGCGGTATTCGTTCGGGTATCCGGCGTGCCCGAATTTGGAGGATCAAACGAAGCTCTTCGACCTCATTCGTCCGGAACGAATAGATGTTACGCTGACGGAAGAATTCCATCTGGAACCGGAGCAATCGACGACCGCCATCATCGCGCACCACCCGAACGCGAAGTATTTTTCGATCAAGTAGGGGCACAAGCGAAGTGGCACTCTTCATATCATGTCACCGTTCGGAGATCAACGTTTCATCACAAGCCTCCATCATTTTAATTTGTTATCATGAAAAAGTCTGCCGGTTTACTTATAGTTCTTAGCTTTATAGTTGCTTTTCCAAGTATTGCTGTACATGCACAATCCGGATTTGAGGGGACGCTTATCTGGAACATGACGATGCCTTCCATACAGCCATTTGACTTTACGATCAATATAAAAGGTGACAAGAGCGAGGCCGAGATGAACATGGGCGCGTACGGGAGTTCCCAGATATGGTCCGATCGCGCTACGGGCAAGCTCTATATGTATCTGAGCGCTTTGAAGAAGGGAATGATCTCGGATATGAATAATATTCAGCCCGGCAAATTCGATTCGCTCGACATCACACCGACGGGCCATAAGGAGACGATTGCCGGTTACGCTGCCGAAGAGTATATTCAGAAAACACCGAAAGGGAGTGCTTCGCTTTGGTTTACGCATGACCTTCCAAAGGATGTGCAGCACGCGTGCTTAAGCTGGATCAGAAGTAACCCTCGTCAGGATCCGAAACAGGCGCAAATCATACAGGGCTTTATAGATCGCGGGCTTACGCCGGTTCGCATCGAGACCTCGATCAACGGTAAAAAAATGATGACCATGCAATTTGTAAAATTCGAACGAAAAAGTCTTGCGGATGCACTGTTCGTTCCACCAGCAGATATTACATTCGAGCAGATACCTTCGAGTTCTGGAAGTGGGATGAGGTGAGTTTGGTGTGCGAACGTAAGAAATTGGCGGCGTCGGTCTGCTGTGCGATCAGGCACTCTTCGCATCTATAAGCGGTTCGGCAATAATCGGAATTCAAAAAAGACTTTTCATCATTTTTTAACGACTATTCCTTATGAAAAAAATCACTGGTTTGTTTCTCGTTTTGGGATTTGTTCTCGCATTTCCCGTTCTCAAACTTCACGCCCAATCGTTCGAGGGCACGGTCACATGGACTATGACCTTTCCAATTGGAGGGGATGACGATCCACACCCGATGATTATCAATATCAAAGGACAAAAGACTGAAACGGAAATGGAGATGGGCGCAATGGGTTCAATGAAATCCTATTCTGACGGAAAGAAGTCTTATGGCCTTTCCATTATGGGTGGAATGAAGAACGGATTCGTTATGGATATGCCCTCCGACTCTGCCACTAATGCAATGTCACAGAAGCAACTCGGCGATGTCGATCTCAAACCAACGGGTAAGAAGGAAACTATTGCGGGCCATCCTGCCGAGGAGTATGTCCTTACAGGAGTTAATATGAAAGGGATGATTTTTGACATGTCCATTTGGGCAGCAGCAGATTTTCCAAAAAGTTTTCAGGAAATCTTATATAATTCCATGAAAAATAGTCCAGGTCAAGATTCGAAACAAACTAAAGCAATGAAACAATTTGCCGACAAGGGGCTTGTTCCTGTTCGCATGGTGATGAAAAAAGATGGAGAAGTTGCTGTGACGACGGAGTTCGTAAAATACGAGCAAAAAAGTTTGGACGATGCGCTTTTTATTCCACCGACCGATGTAACGTTCAAGCCGATACCCAAAATGGGCGGCGGCACGAATTAAATTCGGATATACCCAGCCGTGGAGAACGGATAGTGGATAGCGGATAGTTATTGTAAAACTATCCACTATCCACTTTTTCATTATCCACTACCCACCGTGCCGCTTCAGATCTACAATACCCTCAGCCGAAAGAAAGAACTTTTCACACCCGTCCACGAAGGCCGCGTGGGAATGTATTTTTGCGGCCCGACCGTCTATGGCGATTCGCATGTCGGCCATGCGAAAGCATACATCACGGCAGATATTGTTAATCGCTATCTCCGCTTTCTCCGCTATGATGTGACATATGTGCAGAACATCACGGATGTCGGCCACATGACAGATAACGACGATGTTGCGGGCGAAGACAAAATTGAAATTCAAAGCCGTAAAGAGAAAAAGCATCCGATGGAGATCGCCGAGTATTACACCCGGCGTTATTTAGAGGACATGGATGCGCTGAATATCATTCGCCCGGATATTTCCCCACGCGCTACAGGCCACATCATCGAGCAGATCGAGCTTATCAAGGAGCTGATCGCAAAAGGATTTGCCTATGCGGTGGATGGGAATGTTTATTTTGATGTCGCTAAGGATAAGGCATACGGCAAGCTCTCCGGACGCAAAGTGGAAGATCAGGAGGCAAGCGGCCGTGTGGAAGAACGTTCCGATAAACGCTCCCCGCAAGATTTTGCGCTTTGGAAACGCGCAGAAAAGGGGCATGTCCTGCAATGGCCTTCCCCGTGGGGCATGGGATTTCCCGGCTGGCATATCGAGTGCTCGGCGATGTCGATGAAATATCTCGGCGAAACATTCGACATCCACGGCGGCGGACTTGAAAACCAGTTCCCACACCACGAATGCGAGATTGCGCAATCCGAATGCGCTACGGGACATCCCTTTGCAAAATACTGGATGCACAACAATATGGTCACCACCGGTGGCGTGAAAATGGGGAAGTCGCTTGGGAACTCGGCGTATTTGCGGGATTTGTATAAACAATACGATCCGCTTTCGCTGCGCTTCACTATTTTGCAATCGCATTATCGCGGAACAACGGAATTTACTGAGGATGCGATAGCGTCGGCATCGACAGGATATGAAAGACTTATTAGAGCTTATGAAAACAGTAAGAAAGAATCAGATTTAAATTATAAAGGTGAGATAGGAGGACATAATAACCCAGAAGGAGTGAGCGATAGAATTCGAGACGAAGTATCTATTATCGAAAAGAATTTTAAAGAGGCAATGAATGATGATTTTAATACGTCAAAAGCTATAGCAGTTCTTTACGATCTTGCTTCAATTTCCTTTGAGGTATTACCGGTAGGAGACTATAGACTACTTACTGAAACCTGGAAAAAACTTGCTGGAGATGTTCTCGGAATCCTTCCCACCCATCCGTCGCAATCGTCCGATCAGTCCCATGCTATGGATAGCGCAATGCAACTCCTCATCAACCAGCGCAAAGCTGCCCGCGACCGCCGCGATTTTGCCGCCAGCGACAGTATCCGCAAAGAATTGGAAGAAGCCGGCATAATCCTCGAAGATACGAAAGATGGCACCACGTGGCGGCTGAAATGATTTCGAACAAAAGAATGTAATGTGTATAATGAAAGTCGATAAATATACCGCGTTGATTAATGAAGAAGATGGAGGGTACGTTTCTCTCTGTCCGGAACTTGATATTGCAAGCCAGGGTGATACGGTCGAGGAGTCGCTCCGCAATTTAAAAGAAGCGGTAGAAATGTTTTTAGAATGCGCGCCAAAGGAAGAAATCCTTCGCCGGGAACATCAGAATGTGTTTGTAACACAATTCGAGGCAGTCCATGCCTAAACTTGGAGTCTTTTCCGGCTCCGACATTTGCGAAATTCTGGAATCGAACGGATTCAGGAAAGTTCGTCATCGCCGAAGCAGTCATGCGGTCATGCAAAAGAATGATTCCGGCAGAACGATCACGGTTCCTGTGCCTCAGCATAAATTTGTAAAGATCGGTACGCTGCAATCGATCATTCGTCAATCGGAATTACCGAAGGAATTATTTGTTAGATAATGGAAGAGCTTGCCCCTCTCGATCTCTCCCTTTTTTTCGATCACCATCCCACGCTCGAAACGGAGCGATTGCGCTTGCGACAGCTTGCCATGTCGGATGCGCACGATCTTCACGAATATTATAGCGATCCCGAAACGGCGATTTACGTTCCATTCACTGCGTTTTCATCTATTGCTAAAACGGAAGAACTGCTCGGGCGCGTTACGGCATCGTTCGAGAAAAGGGAATCAATTATGTTCGGGATAGAACGAAAAAGCGATGGTAAAATCATGGGCATCACCGATATTTACCGTCTTTCTTTGCAACATCATCGTATGGAACTTGGATGGGGACTTGCGCGAGCCTATTGGGGTTTCGGTTATGTAACGGAAGCGGTGCGGGAATTTATTCGCTTTGCATTCGAAGAAATGGGAATGCACCGCATCGAGGCCGAGTGCCAAACGGATAATATTCGCTCCATTCGCGTTGCCGAGGGATGCGGCATGACACGCGAAGCAACACGCGTGGAGAACGAAATTAACAAAGGCCGTTTTGTAAGTAATTATGTCTATGCCATCATCCGCGAACAATAGTAATTGGGAACCACTTGATCTTTCGCGTTTTTTCGAGCAGCATCCGGTGCTCGAAACGGAGCGGCTATTGCTGCGACCGATAACGGTTTTGGACGCCGAGGATGTCTTTGCTTATGGCAGCGATCCGGAAGTTACGAAATATATGATCTTTCCTACACACACCACGCTTGCGGATTCCATTAAATGGTTGGAGTCCGTACCCTGGGAATTCGCTCATAAACAACGCATGACATTCGCAATTACAGTAAAGCAATATGGGAAGTTTATCGGCAGCAGCGGGTTCCACGACATTTCACCAAAACATCACCGCCTGATGATGGGATATGTCCTGAACAGGAATTATTGGGGTCATGGATATATGACGGAAGCCGTCCGCGAAATGATCCGCTTTGCATTCGAGGAAATGGGAATGCACCGAGTCGCGGCCACATGCGATCTCGATAATATCCGTTCCGCGCGAGTAATGGAACGATCCGGTATGGCGCTCGAAGGCGTTTTCCGCGATTACGAAGTGCGGCATGGAAAGTTTATTTCTACACAGAGTTATGCAATCGTAATGTAGCACAAACTTTAGTTTGCGACCCATCGCCGGGATCGCAAACTAAAGTTTGCGCTACACATGCACGGCAATTAAAACGCTGCCTTCACCCCTCCGCCCGCGCCACGAATTTTCCAATTCGCGGCATTGTAGCCGGGACGGTAAGCGTTCCAAGAAACATTGTCGTAGCGATCGACCCACGCGGCAGGATTGAGTGGTTCCCATAAGATAAGGCTTGCCTGATCGTCATACATGATCTTCTGAAGCTCTTTTTCCATTGCCATGCGTTTTGCGGGATCGAATTCTAAGCGAATATCTTCCATGAGCTTATCGGCTTTAGGATTGTTGTAAAAATCGTAGTTCGAGCCTCGGTTCTTCGATTGCGAGGAATGATAAAGCTGGTAACTATCGGACTCAAAAGGATCGTTGATCCATCCGCCCAAATGCGCTTCGAGCGCATGATCGCGCAGGCGGTTGAGATAGACGCTCCATTCGAGCGTGTTCACAGCGGCGTCAATTCCAATTTTCCTCAATGCTTCCGATATGATAAGCAGTTCTTTTTTACGAATTTCATTCCCAGCATTTACCGTGAATGTGAATCTAAACGGAATGCGTTTTCCATCGATCATTTTATCGCGAATGCCATCGCCATCGTGATCTTTCCAATCGAGGGAATCAAGAATATGCGCGGCCATGGCGGGATCGAAGGGAATGATCGGCAGATCGTGATCGCATTCGGGATGCGTAGAAGTTACCGGCGATTGCGAAAGTTTTGCCATGCCATATAGCAGCTTATCGATAATTGTTTTTCGATCGACCATATACGCCATGGCCCAACGCACTCCAGGATCGCGAAAGATCGGACTCTTCTCACTAAAACCAATATACGCAAATTGTCCGAGCGGAAAAGCCGTTCGTTTAAGGCCGGTGTTGTTCGTATCGATTCCCACCCAGTATTGCGGTTGAATATCTCCCAAAAGATCAACGTCATGCGATTTCAGCGCCGTCGTTGCAGCATTAAAATCGTTGATGGTTTTGTAGATCATCGTGTCAGGATTCGCCTCGCCAAGCGCGCCCCAGTGATTAACATAATTAGGATTTCTGACAAGGCGCGTATATTGATTTGTTACCCATTCATCGAGCTTATACGGGCCGGAACCTTGAATATATTTCGGGTCGCGGTTTCGTTCCGCATCGGTGAACCATGTTGCGTATTCAAGCATCGCGGGAGGCGCAGCGTTCTGGTGCTTCGAAAGCATTGCGCTATCGATCGCTTTACTTCCCGCATCTTCAACGATAGATGCAATATCATCCCACGAATATTTATCCGTCACCCCGTTCGGATCGAGAAGATGCTTCGGCATAATATACAGTACATCGCCGAACGTGGCTTGCATAATGAGGAAATAAGGTTTCCATAATTTAAATCGGATGCGATAAGGGTCGCCGTCGATAAGTTCCACACTATGAATGGGATCGACATACACGCGCTTTTGCCCAGCCAGCGCGTTGAACGGGTTTTTCAACGACTTGAGACTATAGATCACGTCTTCGCCGGTGAGTGGCTTGCCATCGGGCCACTTTACATCATTGCGAAGCGTAAAATCGAATTGAAGATGGTCTGCCGATTCGACCGGCATTGCAGCAGCCAATATGGGAACGGTGTATTGCATCGTTGCCGGATCGATGGTGATGAGGCGCTGATACATTTGTTCTTCGAGATAGGTCGCGTCTGCTGAAGTAGAATTGAAAGGATTGAGGGCGTCCGCATCGGAGAGTTCCCATTCGATCACGCGATTGCTCGTTGAAACGGGTTTGGTTCCAGAGCCAGAGCAGCCAGAGAATAAAAGGACGGCAAGAAGACTGAGAATGCAAGATTTAATCATAAATTAGTAGTCTATTTTAAAAGTCCCCTCTCTCAGCAGGGAGAGGGGATTTAGGGGTGAGGCGGAATTAAACGCCCAGATATGCTTCGATCACTTTAGGATCGTTACGAATTTCATGCGGGGAACCCTCCGCGATCTTATGCCCGTAATCGAGCACATAGATACGCTCGCAAATGCCCATCACGAGCGACATATCGTGCTCGATGAGCAGTACGGCGATCTTGAACTGCTCGCGAATCTGCTGGATGAGCAGCATGAGCGCATGTTTCTCGGCGGGATTCATTCCCGCAGCCGGTTCGTCCAAAAGCAATAGTTTGGGATTGGTCGCCAACGCGCGTACAATTTCCAACCGGCGTTGATCGCCATAGGGTAAGCTCGTTGCAAGCTCATCTTTCGCTTCACGCAAATGGAAAAGATCGAGCAGTTCTTCGATCTTTACTGCGAGCATTCTTTCATTCTGATAAAATCCGCCAAAGCGCAGAATGGAACCCCAAAGCCCGAACGAAGTCTGCGATGTCAACGACACGCGGATATTATCGAAGACCGACATGCCCTTAAAAAGCCGGATATTCTGAAACGTTCGTGCAATGCCACGATGACTGATCTGATTGGGTCGCAGCCCGTTTAATTCCTCACCTGAAAAAAGGATGTGCCCGACCGTCGGTTCATACACACCGGTGATAACGTTGAACACCGTCGTTTTACCAGCACCATTCGGGCCGATCAGCCCGACCAGATCGCGCGGACCGATCTCTGCTTGCAGTTCCCCAACGGCAGTAATGCCGCCGAAGCGCATAGTGACGTGTTCGAGTAAAAGTCCTTCAGTCATAATAAAAAGCCCCTCTCTCAGCAGGGAGAGGGGTTGGGGGAGAGGCGGGATTGCGGTTCATAACGATCATTACTTAACATCTGTTTTGATAAACGGCGGTTTTTGCACGATGGCTTTCACGCGCTTGCCGGGACGCACCTCTACGAGAATTTCCGTTCCATCTTTCGAAAGCTCGGTAGGTACATAACCCAGCGCGATAGATTTATTCAGCATCGGCGAGATATTCCCGCTCGTCACCTCGCCAATTTGGTTACCATTGGCATCTACGATCTTATGCCCGTGCCGCATGATCGCACCTTTTTCATCGGTGTAGAATCCAACCAGTTTGCGGGTGAGTCCCTTTTCTTTAATGGCGCGGAGAGCAGCCCAGGCCAAACATTCCGGCGTTTTATTCAGCTTGGTGATCCAGGCAAGGCCGGCTTCGAGCGGATTCGTATCTTCGGTAATATCATTCCCATAAAGGCAATAGCCCATTTCTAATCGGAGCGTATCGCGCGCGCCGAGACCGATGGGTTGCAACCCCGCAGAGGCACCGGCGGCGAAGAGTTTATCCCAAACGCTGTTGGCAGTTGCGGGATCGCTTGTGAAAAATATCTCGAAACCCGGTTCGCCGGTATAGCCGGTGCGGGCGATCGTCATATCCACGCTCGCAAGCGTGCCGGTCGCGAAATGATAATACTCGATCGCATCCAGATCGACGCTCGTAAGCGTCTGCAAAATGTCCTTTGCGGATTTGCCTTGCACGGCAAGCAGCGCGGTCGCATCGGAATCATTCCTGAGTGTGACGTTAAACTTTTCAGCCTGCCTCGTGAACCACGCCCAATCTTTATCTAACGTAGCGCCATTGACGACGATCATATAATGCTCCGGCTCGCGCATATAGACGATGAGGTCATCCAGCAGGGTGCCGCGCTCGTTCGGGAGGCTGCTATATTGCGCGCGACCGGGAATGAGTGCGCTGGCGTCGTTCGTGGTGATGGTTTGCAGGAACCGGAGCGCATCCGGGCCGGTGACATCGAACTCGCCCATGTGCGAGACGTCGAACACGCCGCCGCCCGTCGTATCCGTGCTTTCGCGGACGGCCTTGTGCTCGGCGATAATGCCCTTCGGATACTGCACCGGCATCTCATAGCCGGCAAACTCGACCATCTTGCCACCCAGGGCAACATGCTTATCGTAAAATGGTGTGCGTTTTAGTGACAAGGATGAATGTGGAATGAGGAATGATGAAATGGGATAAAAAAGAATGGAAATGTCTATAGTGGGCAGTAAAGTTCGTTTTTTCGAATTAACAATATTATACAATATTATAATGATAGTTGAGTTGCGACGAGGGGCATCCTTTGAGAAGGCTCAGGGTAGCCTCTTTTTCTTTTAGAACATACACTCGGAACGGAACTCGCTCAGAAACGAGTTAGCTTGGTTCCTTTGCCAGTCCGAATATGCGTAATAGCGTTTATCGTTTGCTTTGCTTTTCTGCCGCGCTCGTGGTGCTTTTTATAGCGCCGCGGATTATTTTTGCGCAGAATTCACCGGCGGCTCCGCTGGGGTTAGAGATTCAGATCCCGCCGCCCGCGCCTGCGCCGACAAAATCTGCAGCGATCACGTTCGAGCGCATCAATCTTGGGCCGAATATAAATTCCCAATACAGCGAATTGTTCCCGATCCTTTCGCCGGATGAGACGATCATGTTCTTTTCGCGGAAGGGCGATCCATCGAATGTCGGATTTGCGAAGAATCCGAACGATGAGGACATTTGGTATTCCACGCGGAACCCAGATGGTTCCTGGGCGAAAGCAGCGCGGCTTCCAGGGCCGCTGAATACGGTGAACTACGATGGCGTTCGAGCCATCAACAGCACCGCGACGCATCTGTATTTGCAGAATATCTACCGTGCGGATGGCACGGGTGGGAAGGGATTTTCGCTTTCGGAGAAGCAGGGGGATGGCTCGTGGTCGTTTCCGGAACCGCTCGAGATCGAGGACTATTACAACGATACTTCGACGGCGATGATGACGATCTCGAGCGACGAAAAGATGATGATCCTTTCGGTTCAGCGCAAGGATAGCAAGGGTGAGCACGATCTGTATCTTTCGCATAGTGTGGGCGGGCTGCGATGGTCGAAGCCGGAACCTATCTTGGAACTCAATACGAAGATGGATGAGATCTCGCCGTTCCTTGCGTTCGACGATCGCACGCTTTATTTTTCGACGAACGGTCGCGGCGGCTTTGGTGGGTATGATATTTTTATCTGCCGCCGATTGGATAGCACCTGGATGCACTGGTCGGAGCCGCGCAATCTTGGTGAGCCGCTGAACACGGCATCGTTCGACGCCTATTTCACGATCGGCGCTAAAGGGGATACGGCCTATTTTTCCAGTTCCCACGAAAGTTCCACGCGCGGATATGGCAAAAGCGATATTTGGAAATTAGGACTCAAGCCCGAAATGATGCCGGGATATAATCTGCCGAAAGGCGATCTGACGAATCCCGATCTGACCTCGAAAGATCTGGAAGGTTCCCTCTTTCGGCTCGATAATGTGCTGTTCGATGTTGGCAAAAGCTCGATAAAATCGGTGTCGAAGGAGACGCTGAAAAAAATAGCGGATGTCATGAAGCGCCTGCCAACGCTCAGCATCGAAGTGCAAGGGCATACCGACGCCGATGGCGATCCGGAACGAAATCTGCAGCTTTCGCAGCAACGTGCGGAAGCGGTTTGCAAATTTCTCTCCGAGCAAGGTATTGCGCCCGATCGCCTCGCTGCGAAAGGTTACGGCATGACCCGTCCCATCGCGCCGAACGATACGCAAGCCGGTAAAGCGCTCAATCGCCGCGTTATGATCGAGGTAAAGAATGGGCCGTGATACGGCACAATTCTTCCGGTTTCTTCGTATAGTGTAGCCTGAATGAAAGGTACATCATGGCAGTGAGTACATCGGATAAAAGTTCACGCGGCGAATATACGCGTGGGGTGGGAACTGCGCGTTTGCCGCGCTCGGCGAATATCAAGCTGGCGCTGCTGGCTGCTTCGGTACTCATTGTGGTTGGTACGCTTTTTTATGCGCACAGCTTAGTGGTGCAGCTTCGAGATCGGGAATATCGGGTTGTTAAGCTATTCTCGGATGCGATCAAATATTATACGTATGCCGAGGAAACGCCGGACGATTCGCTCTACCGGATGATCACCCACTATGCGAGATCGAGCGATGTTCCTGTTATTTTAACAGACCGGCACGACCGTCCGAGCGTTCGTCATTTTTATGAAACGAATTGGAACTTAGTTTACGATACCACGAGGGATTCCGCAACGCAGTTCGCATTTTTGCGAGAGGAAATGCGCGAAATGGATCGTGTGTATCACCCGATCCCGGTGTACTTCCACGATTCCGCCGAGCATCGGGATGAAGTGACAGCGTATATTCATTATGGAAACAGTCTGGTGCTTTCGAAGATCGAATCGCTGCCGTATGTTCAGCTCTTGCTGGGGATGGTGGTGGTGGTGATCGGATATTTGAGTTTTAGTTACCTGAAGCGCAGCGAGCAATCGAATATCTGGGTGGGGATGGCGAAGGAAACGGCGCACCAGTTGGGAACTCCGCTATCGAGCTTACTCGGCTGGGCGGAAATGCTGCGGCTGTCGTCCGGTGTACCGGCAGAAGTGGAAACTATTTCATACGAAATTGACCGCGACATCGAGCGGCTAAACCGCATCACCGTCCGGTTTTCAAAGATCGGTTCCGTTCCCGATCTGAAGCCTCAGAACGTGGTACAGGTTGTCGCAGAAGTGATGAGTTATTTTGAAGGCAGAAGTATTCTGGCGAAATCGCCACAGCTCAGAAAGAACATCAAGTTAGAACTTGCGACAGATGAAGATGAAATTCTCGTGCATATCAATCGGGAATTATTTGAATGGGTGATCGAGAATCTCATCAAAAATGCGTATGAGGCGATCGAAGGGTCGGAGGGGTCGATCCACGTTAATATTCATCGCGCGAGCGGATCGGGAACCCCCGCCTTTCAAAGGCGGGGGCAGGGGGTGGTTTTGATTGATGTTGCCGATACAGGGAAGGGGATTGCGCTACGGAAGAAGAACGATGTGTTCCGTCCCGGATATTCCACGAAAAAGCGCGGATGGGGACTTGGTTTATCGCTGGCGTTGCGCATTATTCAGGAGTATCACCACGGGAAGCTTTTTGTGAAAGAATCCCAACCGGGAAAGGGAACTACGTTTAGGATCCGGCTGCGGGCGTAACGATAAAAAAGTTACGATGGTAATTCCTCATACATTTTTCGTAATCGTTTCAGGTCTTCCCATGCGCCGTGCTTCCAATCGGGATTGCGCATGAGCGCGGCAGGGTGGTATGTTACGACGACGGGAATTCCGCAGAAATTGTAATCCTGATTTCTCATTTTGCCGAGGGATTCGTTTAATTTTAACAAGTTCGTTCCTGCAATGCGTCCGAGGCAGAGAATAAGCTTTGGTTGGATAAGCGAAATTTGCTTCCAGAGATATGGCTCGCATGCTGCTACTTCTTCCGGCTTCGGGTCGCGGTTATTTGGCGGGCGCGATTTCAGGATATTTGCGATAAATACTTCCTCGCGCTTAAATTCCACAGCAGCAAGCATTTTATTCAGAAGCTGTCCTGCGCGACCTACAAAAGGCTCACCGGAAGCATCTTCATCTGCGCCCGGTGCTTCACCGATGACCAATACTTTAGCATGAGGATCGCCAACGCCGAAGACGAATTTTATTCTCGTTGCGCCAAGCGCGCATTTCTGGCAATCGTGAATAGCGGCTTCAAGTTCGGGTAGTGTTTTTGCTTTGAACCAGGGTTCCGATTTGTGAACTTTTAGTTTATCGGCTAACACATTTAATTCGACGGATGGGACAGTGGAAGTTGCTGGCATAGGAGAAGTATTGTTTTCGCTTTTAGTAACTTTTGTTGCGGTTTTTGCGGGAACGTAAGAAATGACATCGCCAAAGCGCGATGCTTGCTCTTTTACGAAGCGTTCCAGATCGGTGGCTATATCAGTCGGAGTAGTGCTCATACAGAAAGGGTATCTAAATTGTTCGTTTTCAATAATGGGGGATATTTCATTTCAAGATCGTTCTTAATTTTTTCCCGCTCGGCATTAAGCCCATCTTTCAGGAAGCGAACAATGTTCGTTCCGGCGGAGCCGATCTGTTCACCAGCATGATTTGCGGGAACGAATCGCTTCGCAAGCTGAAAATGGACATTCGAAGCTGCTACATAATGTTTGATAACGTCATGAAGTTTCTCGGCAATATCTAATTGTTGCTCGGTTGAGAATGAACGTGCGATGAGCGAACTGAGCGGTTCGGGAAACTCGGTAAGATCTCGAATAACCTTCATCAAAAATTTAAAATCTTCAGGGAGCAAATATTTTTCATGCAGGTATTCGCTGATATGAAATTCATACGCGATGACTTCGGCGCTTGTTTTAGCGTGGGCGATGTAGCTTCGCTCAGATGGAGTTCCCTCGAATGCACGTTGAAATACACTTTTGAGATCGACTCCGAGCACGAGATCGATGATATACGACCACGGCTGATCGCCAGCATTCACGCCACGCAGCCGTTTACCATCTACTATTACTTCGCCGAAATACTGCGTGAGAAATTTGAATTCTTCTCCACCGGGAGTTTTTAGAAGGAGAGAATTCCCGTGAGAGATTTTGCGGAAGGCCGTTCCGGCAGTTTGCAAAAGGGACGTTAAGGAGTCAAACGACGAAAGGGTGCTATGCAATAGAGTAAATGCGTCGAAGAGCGCATTTGCTGCCAGTTTGTATTGGAGGGTTCCCTCACGGTTGACCCGGATAAATGCTGTTTCATATTCCGAAGGCCGGAACTGTGCGAATCTCCCTTGCAGGTCGGGAATTTCAGGATTGTAAAATAAATAAAAAACTGAAAGGAAGCGATGCTCGACACCGATAGAATTTGCAAGTTGTGTCATTGCGCGTTCCACTGTGCCGAGCGTAGAGGAGAAATTATCTGGCAACGCAACATGCGATTCCGCCGCATTTTTCTTATGATGATACAGCGCCGCGTGGATCATCGAGATATAGGTGAATCGCTCGCGTTCATCTGTGGTGGAATCCATTGTCATTGTATCGCAGACGCGAAGAGATTCTTCCGAAAGAAGATGCAGATTATTCGCGCTTCCATCGTCGATGTGTTGATTAAGCGCAGGGAATCGTTCTCGCATCCATTGTCGGTAATCTGCGAGTGAGCGGTGATTATCAGTGGTCATATTCAAGTCTAATAATCCCGAACTTTCAGTTCTTTCAGCTGCTCGCGAATGATGTTAAGGCCGATCGTCAATTCATCTTTGGTAATATTAAGCGGCGGACGAAAACGGATGGAACGGTCGCCGGCGCCGATGAGAATTAGTCCTTCATCATAGCATTTTTGTTTGAGGAGATCGCGCATTTGTGCTTCAGCGAGATCGAAGGCGCACATCAGGCCGCGTCCTCGTGCTTCGAACACGAGCGTTGGGAATTCTGCTTGAAGTTTCTCGACTTCCGCAAGTAAAAATTCCCCTTGCAATCGCGCATTTTCAATGAGCTGATCTTCTTCAATAATTTCTAAATAGCGTTTGAAACGAAGCATATCAACCAAGTTCCCGCCCCAGGTGGAATTCAACCGGCTGGAACGCTGAAACACGTTATCGCGCACTTCATCTACTCGCTTTCCGGCAAGGATGCCGCACACTTGCGTCTTTTTTCCGAAGCTGATAATATCGGGTTCCACAAAATGCTGATGCGCCCACATTTTTCCTGTAAGGCCGATGCCGGTTTGGACTTCATCGAAAATGAGCATGGCTTCGTTCTCATCGGCAAGCTGGCGTAGGGAGCGCATGAATTCTATGCTGAAATGGTGATCGCCGCCCTCAGCTTGGATCGGCTCAATGATGATGGCGGCAATATCATTCGGATGATTGATGAACGCTTCTTTTATTTGTTGAACGGCGATAGCTTCATCATGCCGGGCGCGCGCGATATTCTCCGGTGTAAGCGGGAAGTGAAGATACGGGGAATCTATTCGCGGCCAGTGTTTGAATTTTGGGAAGTAAAGCGTTTTGTTGGGATCGGTGTTCGTCAGCGAAAGCGTATAACCGGTGCGCCCGTGGAACGCATAGCGGAAATGCAGCACGAGCCGACCGCGCTCTTCGGTATAGCCATGCGTAAAATTCTTGCGTATCTTCCAATCGAATGCTGTCTTCAACGCATTTTCAACGGCAAGTGCGCCGCCTTCGATGAGAAAGAGATGCGGCAGATATTTCGGAATAGCAATGCGCGAAAACGTCTCGACAAATTCTGCCATCTCGACCGTGTATGCGTCGGAACTGGATGGCTTATTGATGGCTGCGCGCATCAGAGCTTCCAAAAATTCCGGTTCGAACATTTTGGGGTGGTTCAGCCCGATCGGTGAGGAACCAAAAAAGGTGAAGAAATCGAGATAGCGTTTGCCGCTTCGCGCATCTTCGATCCACGAGCCTTTCGAATTTTTCAGATCGACAATGAGATCGAAGCCATCGGCAAGAATATGGCGATCGAGCGTTTCGTGAACTTTATCCGGCGCAATATGCACCGGCTCGAATTTCTTCGGCGTTTGCGGAGTGACAGAAGGCTCCACTGCATGCCCATTCTTTCCGAAAATCGGTTCGGATGGCTTTGGTGCTTCGATGTGATCCTTCATAATAATATGAACAAAGGTGGTATGCTGAATCGTTTGAAAGTGCTATGAATTCAAGATTTCAATTATTGGCGGCAATTTGCGTTCTCATTTTTGCCTCCGGGTGCAACAATAATTCATCGAATCCGATGGAATCGCTTAATCCGGGTTCGCTGGCGGTGGATTTTCCAAACGGAAGCGAATTTCTTTCCACAACGGCGACCGTATCGGATCAATCCAGCGCTTATATAATATCGGCATTGGAAAATGTTCAGGGCGTTTCTGATGAGATCTATCTTACCATTCCTGAGAATGCTACCGTCCCCTACACCGTGCAACAATCGGATAACGCGATGGTGCAATACTATGATGCTTTCTCGAACAATGAATACGAGGCCAATTCTGCACAAGGAAGCTGCTCTATCACGGTAACGCAAATTTCGCCAACGTTCGAGGGAACGTTCTCCGCGCATGTGGTTTGTAATGACACTGTTATCGCGCTTTCAAATGGCGCGTTCAATGCCACGTATCAATAATAAAATTTTATCGTTGTCATCCTGAGCGGAGTTCTTTTCGACGAAGGAGAAAAGAACGGAGTCGAAGGATCTCATGCAGTTGAGCAGTCAGGTATATCACATGAGATCCTTCGACTACGCAATTCTCCGCTTCGCTCCGAATTGCTCTGCTCAGGATGACAATTAAGACAAATAATTCATTTGAGATGACTACTACAAAAGATTTACTCGCCGAATATCGCAAAGAAGCCCAACTCGGCGGCGGGCAGAAGCGCATTGCCGAGCAGCATAAAAAAGGCAAGCTCACGGCGCGTGAACGGCTTGCGCTGTTGCTCGATGAGAATTCCTTTGAGGAATTCGATATGTTCGTTCGGCATCGCTCGAAGGATTTTGGTTTGGAAAAACAGCGTCCGCTCGGCGATGGCGTCGTAACGGGATGCGGGCGTATTCATGGGCGCTTCGTGTATGTGTTCAGCCAAGATTTTACCGTTTTCGGAGGATCGCTTTCGGAAGCTCACGCCGAGAAAATAATCAAAGTGATGGAAATGGCGATGCGAAATGGCGCGCCGGTTATTGGGCTGAATGATTCCGGTGGTGCGCGTATTCAGGAAGGTGTTGTATCGCTTGGAGGGTATGCCGATATTTTTCTTTTGAATACTCTGGCTTCTGGCGTTGTGCCGCAAATATCTGCAGTGCTTGGGCCGTGCGCGGGTGGGGCAGTGTATTCTCCAGCTATCACTGATTTTGTTTTTATGGCGCAAGGGACGAGCTACATGTTCGTCACCGGGCCGAACGTGACGAAAACGGTTACGCATGAAGATGTAACGAGCGAAGAACTCGGAGGCGCGGATACGCACGCATCGAAATCCGGCGTGGCGCATTTTGCAATGGCGAACGAGTTGGAATGCTTGAATGGCATTCGCACGCTGCTTTCCTATGTCCCGCAAAATAATAAGGAAAAAGCTCCCACACTAAATTCCAACGATGATCCTGCGAGAATGTGCCCGTTATTAAACGATATTGTTCCCGCGCAATCCAATCAATCATACGATATGAAAACGGTGATCGGAGAAATAGTGGATAAGGGAAGTTTTTTTGAAGTGCATGAACAGTTTGCAACGAATATCATCGTGGGCTTTGCGAGATTGGATGGGGAATCCATTGGCATTGTAGCGAACCAGCCGCTTTCGATGGCGGGCGTGCTCGATATTGACTCCGCCACAAAAGGCGGGCGATTCGTTCGTTTTTGCGATGCGTTTAACATCCCGCTTGTGGTCTTCGAGGATGTTCCCGGATTTTTGCCCGGAACCGATCAGGAGTGGCGGGGAATTATTCGTCACGGCGCGAAATTGCTGTATGCCTTTGCCGAAGCGACGGTTCCCAAAGTGACAATCATTACGCGCAAAGCATATGGTGGCGCATACGATGTGATGAACTCCAAGCACATTCGTGGCGACATCAATTACGCATGGCCCAGCGCAGAAATTGCGGTGATGGGACCGAAAGGCGCTGTCGAGATCATCTTCAAAAAAGAAATTGCAGATGCGGACGATCCCATCGTGAAAGAAGAAGAGCTGACCAACGATTACCGCGATCGCTTCGCCAATCCCTTTATCGCTGCCGAGCGCGGCTATGTTGACGATGTGATCGAACCATCGGAAACACGTATTCGTCTTATCCGCGCGCTAAAAATGCTTGCCAATAAACAAGATACGAACCCGTGGAAGAAGCATGGGAATATACCGTTGTGATGTCATTCCCGTGATGAAAGCGGGAATCCAGGCCCTACCTCATCAACACCACCGGAAGCGTCTCTATCTGCCCATTCATGCGGACAAGACACTCATACATTCCATCGGGCAGATCGCTCGGTTCCCATGTGAAGGTGTGCTCGCCAGCGGTGAGTTCACCGGAGAAAACACTTCCTATTTGCTGACCGAGGCTGTTGTATATCGCGATAGCAGCATAGCCATTGGAAGTAGGAACGAAAGATAGAGTTGTGGAGTGAGCGAAGGGATTGGGGTATGCAGAAAATTGGGATTTTAATGCCGCACTATTTTTGACGTCGTTAGCTACGTAGCCAGTTCCGGTTAAGAAAATATTTACGATCTTTGCTTGCGATAACAGGGTAAGAGTCGCCGAATGGTAACCGGTATCGGTCGGTTCAAAGAATGCTTCAAACGTAAAGGACTCGCCAGAATCGAGGGTCTCAGCACCGGAAAGATCGCTGGTGGTAAAGTCATTTCCGGGTTCCTCTACCGGTTGAATTGTTAACTGTTCTTTTGCGGCATTATACGGAGATACGGTTCGTAATGCGGTGGTGCCGACGGGAACGCTTCCGAAAGCTACGGTATCGTTAATGGTTCCGTTGACACCTAAATCAAAAAGGGATGTATCTAATTCAGAAAGAGGGAAGCGCCAGACGTAACTATCCGTCCCTGCAAAGACATACGAGCTGGTCACCGCGAGTGAATAGACAACCAGGTTTGGCAAGCCATCCGCAGTCCAGGTTGTGCCGTTGTCGGTCGAGAGATACATACTGTCATCCGTTCCGGCGAAGACGTTCGTGCCGCTCACCGCGAGGGAATTGACATACAGGTTTGTCAAGCCCGAAGTGAGCGCCGTCCAGCTCGTTCCGTTGTTCGTTGAGCGAAAAATGCCCGCGCCGTGGGTCCCGGCAAAGAGAACCGTGCCGCTCTCAGCAAGCGCAGTAATATCGTTGATTGGCAAATTATTCTTGACTGACGTCCAGCTTGCGCCGTTGTTCGTCGAGAGAAATACACCGCCATCCGTTCCTGCACCCATTACCCCTGCAAAGAGATTTGTGCCGTTCACCAGGAGGGCGTCGATTTGATCGAACAAGCCGTTATTAATTGCCGTCCAGCTTGTGCCGTTGTTCGTCGAAAGAAATACGCCGTTTTGAGCCCCTGCAAAAAGCATCGGCGGTCCCGAGGAATCGAGGGATGTATTCGTATCGCCTACCGCAAGGGCAGCGATAGAAGTACCGTTCGGCAAACCCTCATTAACAGACGTCCAACTTGTGCCATTGTTCGAAGAGAGAAATACGCCGTTATTGTTAGTTGCAGCGAAGATATTCGTTCCGCTTACCGCAAGTGCAATGACACTCGTGTCATGCAAGCCAATCACCGTCCAACTCGTGCCGGTGTTCGTTGAGAGCCACACGCCATTGCCCCCTGCAAAGAGATTCGACCCCATTGTTGCCACACAGTGGTTGGCTCCGCTATAGGACTCACTCAACTGCACCCACTGCGCGCGCAGCACACACGGGGGCATCACTGCGAGCGCGGCGAGGAGGGTGAGCGCGAGGAGTCGTTTCAGAAGCATTTACGCTTTGAAAAGCAAACTGCGGAGTTAAAAGTGCCCATGAGGACAGGGCAAATTGGAGTGACCTGGATTCCCGCCCCTGATCAGGTCGAGGGCAGGCATTTCGCGGGAATGACATGTCCGCTTTGCCTTAGGCGCTTCGCGCCATTAAAATCATAAATTGTCATTCCCGCAGCAGCGGGAATCCAGACGCCGTGACAAAAGAAAATTTTCAGATTTCCTGCACCTCTCAAAAAATGTTGTATATTGGGCACTTATATCGTAGTAGCACCAGCGTAAACCCTTAAAAATCAACACTTTACGGGCACGAATTTGGGCATTTTGAAGTTTAGATAAAACATAACTATGGAAAAAGAAAACGATATTTTAGAACCGGAAGTTACGCCGGAAATGATGGAAGCGGGGGAAGCTATTATAGAGGAGTGGAAGGCGGATTTAGACCCCTATTATTTATCCCGTCTCGTGTATATTGCCATGAGTTTGAAAAAGTCTCGGAAGGAAATCGAATCGCCACCTTGCTTTCAGTTGCGCCCGGAATAGCAAATCGGATAAACATTAATTCAACAGCCATATTTTTTAGATCAGTCGCCGCATTCCGAATTTCGATGAGTGTGTTTAGACTCGTAAATTTAGAGAGAATACTTTCGACGCGAGGCATTAATTCTATTGGTATCCCTGACAAAGGCATTAATTTTCGAATACGTGGCGCAAAATCTGCACTCCTCATGCCCGATAGCACTATTCTTGCAATCTTAGGTTTCATTCCTGTTAACGCGCACAAAAGTTCGTGCAAATAGCTTTCAGTGGCAGCGTAATTTAAAACAAAGCTCGCCAGCGCGGCGAAGAGCGGAGATGGATCAGGGATTATTTCGGGCATTTTAAGATCGGTGTTTTGAGTGCTCGTTCCATTTGTTCAATCGTTTCGAGCGTGAGGTTCACCGTCCCGTGCAGGATTTGGCTTATGTAGGATTTGGTCATTCCGGTGGAATCGGCTAAATCTTGCTGTTTTAGCCCCTTTTGGGTCAAAACGTCCCTAATTCGATCAGCTACTTGTTTTTGAAGTGGTTTTTTCATAATAAATAAAACGAAAATAATTTGAGAAAGTTTCGTTTTCGTGAAACTAACCGTTACGGAATTCGTTATACTATAACGAAACCAAGAAACACTAAGAACATGACACCACTTAAAACCCCGAAATCATTACAGGAAGCGATTCTCTATTATTCCAGCGAAGTCGTTTGCGTGGAATTCCTCTCACAACTCTTTTGGGGTGGTGAAGAGAAGTGCTGTATTAAGTGCGGGTCAACCGCCGTGTACGGGCTTCGTACCCGTCCCATTTTCAAATGCAGGGACTGCAAAAAGCAGTTCTCTTTGAAGTCCGGCACGATTATGCAGAACTCACCGCTTCCGATCACGAAATGGGTTCCCGCGCTTTGGATGGTTGTTAATTGCAAGAATGGTATTAGTTCCTGCGAAATGGCACGGGCGTTGAACGTAACTCAGCGCACCGCGTGGCACATGAATCATAGAATCCGTGAAAGCATTGCCAAGAATTCGGGACGAAACTTTCGGGTTCTGTTGAAGCAGATTCCACGTATATCGGTGGTGCTGAAAAGAATCGTCACGCGAACAAACGCGGCTTGCAGGTTAAGGGCGGCGGCGGTAAGACGGTCGTTTACGGTGCTGTTGAACGCGGCGGCAAAGTTCAGGCGAGAGTAGTTGAGGGCTTAGGGAAAATGGATGTTGAGAACTATATTCTTGCAAACGTTGCGGTCGGTTCCGAACTCATTACGGACGAATACTCTGGTTATGGCAATATGAAGTTTGCTTACGATCACGCTTCCGTTAATCACTCACGCGGCGAGTACGTGAAGGGCAACGTTCACACTAATAATATCGAAAACTATTGGTCGTTAGTGAAACGCGCTTTGAAGGGCACGTACATTCAT
>CAWCCK010000009.1:0-37172 GCA_963794025.1 Ignavibacteriota bacterium | reverse complement strand
CACTACCGGTACCAAATACCACAATGGGTGCTCCGAGAGCGACGGTTAAATCGATAACACGGCTGAGGCGCGTCATCCGCTCATCGCCGGTTGCCGTATCGAAATAGTTCTGGCCGAACAGGCTCACCGCCGCCAGTTTGACCCCGGTATCAGCCAGTGCCTGCTTGAAGGTGGAATGGTCGTTAAAGAGGGGAGTATCCCCAAAGAGTGCCAGCTCCAGGCAATCAAACCCCTCGGTGGACGCAAAGGTGACATCCTCCACCCGTCCATCGGTTAAAAATCCTAATTGCATTGTTTTCCTCTATTTCAAACACGCTGCACGGAGTCTTGAGATCCATTTGTCTCTGGCCGCGGTCGAGGCCTCGTTCGGCCGCGCGTTCGTCCGCGTGCATCGCAACTGGTTGGTCAACGCGGGTCACATCAAGGAGCTGGAGCGTGACGGGCACGAGACGAAGCTCTTCGTCGGGTCGGGTGTGGCCGATGCGGGACGGGGGGTTCGCGTGCCGGTGGCGCGCGAGCGGTCCGCCGCCGTGCGCGACATGCTTCTGACGAATGCGACGGGGCTGCGTCGCCCGTAGCGCTCGAGAGCTGCACGGCAACGCCGGGCAACTCGTTCATGAACAGGTTTTCGGGGGGAGAGGATCTCCCCAAGCCCCCCCCAAGCCAAGCCCCAAACTTCCATTTCCGGCCACACGCTTCAGCGTGAGTGGCGAATCAAGATGCGGCCCGGCGCGGCCAGCGACATCGGCATCCGGTCGTTTGGCGCGATGCTGGTGGCGGGGGACGCGGCTCGGTTGGACGCCGTCCCCGAGGATGGATTGCGACTCACGAACGTCGGTGACGCCGGCGGCACGGACGGCGAGTGCAATGACGCTCCAATTCCCGTCAGTCGGGAGCGTAATGTTTACATTGGAAGAAGCTGGGTTCGGATACGCAGTCACGCTGTTTGCGGAAGTTGCTTCTGCAACACTCAGAGTTGATAGATCGCCAACGCCTTTCCAAACACCCAAACCCGGAACTGCCGCATACAAGGATCCGTCAGAACTGATTGCGAGTGCCATTACATTGCGTCCCTGGAGACTATCGCTTACATTGTATGTCAGCGTGCCATGATTTGGCCAATAAAAAACGCCGCTTGTGGATGAAGCGAAAACGTCTCCATTTGTATTAAGAACCAACCCGGTTCCATTGGGCATCGAAACGGATTGCCACGTTGCCCCCTGATCGTTGGAGCGATATACCGTTCCCGATGACGTGAGGGCGAGCACTCCGGCTGTATTGCTGCAGAGGGAATTGATGGAAAATGCGCCGGAGGGACTGATATTGCTCCAGGAATTTCCACTATTTGTAGAAACGAAAAGTCCCTTTGTGGAACTTGCATAGAGAGTTCCTGAATTGTCTGACAGGAGTCCAGTTATGGCGCCGAGCGCTGCATCGTTCGTTTCGTTCCATGTCGTTCCGGAATTGGTAGTAACGTACACCCCCTGTGCACCAGCGTAGATCGTGCTGGCACTTGTGGCTGCCGCGTACATAAGTCCCGATGGAGCGGATGGAAAAATGTTTGTCCATGTTGTGCCGCTATCGGTGGAACGATCCACTCCGCCATTAGAATTGCTTCCCAAAAGCGAATTATCATACGGGTTGACGACGATATTGGGGACATCGGACGGACTTTTCGGCATCCAGTTCTCACTATCACCCATAATATAGGTTCCAACCGCCAGCAACGCCAGCAAGGTATTGTTCACACTATAAAGACTGCTTACGGAGGAGAGTGGCGCAGGAATTGGCGACCAGATCGAAGCAGAATCATTGGAAGAAAGAAAGACGGTGGAAGTAAAAATGCTGTAGTTTTCTCTCGTATCGTCTTCACCGCCCGATTCCAGCCAATTGCCGCTGGAATCCACGCACGAGATATTAAATTCCGGTTCACCATCCCCATTAGAAAATGCAAAGGGGCGTTGTGTCACAATAGTATCGTCGATCGAAAGCACGGCTCCATTTCCTGATAGTATCGCTTGTTTATCGTTTTTAACAGCAAGCGTATGATCCTCAAATTGAAATTGAGTTGGAGAAATCAGTTTCCATGTTTGGCCGAAGTCGTTGGAACGATATAAGGCAGAATTATCGCCGAATTGAGTATTCATCAAAGCCCATACCGATCCATTCGGTCCGGTTTCTATCTCAACGTAAGGATCGTTCGCTAAGGTGTTCAGAACGCGTTTCCATGTAGCACCCGAATCAGAACTAATGTAAACGCCTGTATTTGTTCCCACGTAGTAATGTTCGGCATCGACTCCAATGCAGTTCATGGTTTCACCAGAAGGACCATTGAAACTCTTCCAGGAGTTGCCCTCGTCAAAACTGCGCGATACGCTCGTGGCGCTGTACGACGTAAGCGCGTAGAGATTGCCGGCACGATCGGAGTATAGAAACGTCGGCGAGGCGATCGAGAGTGTTGTTTGCTTGCCGTAGCCATCGAAATTGAGACGTTTGTTCCCAACGACAATGTGTCCGTCTGGCAATGCAGCGAATACGGGGAATTCTGGAACGATATTCTTTGAATTAGGAAAGGGGAGCCAATGCTGGCCGTGGTCGGTCGAGCGGACGATGGCGCTTGTTGAGCCTGCTACAATATCGCCATTACCATTAACGGCAAGCATCCAGCAGGCATCTGTCGCCGGGCCATGGGTTTGTTCCCAATGGAATCCCTGTGCCGAAGCAGTGGCGAAAGCGAACAGAAGAGAAACGACCGAAAAGAAGTAGCGCATAGCATTAATTGTTTAAACACATACATAAATGAAACACCGATACAAGAGAATGATTCATGCGAAAAATTCCTAATAGGTCATTTTTATGCATTAATGCAAAATGATAATGCCGATTCCAGAAGTGCATCTCAGTGACGTAGAGTTGGAAGCACCGACCCTTCGGCAAGCTCAGGACAGGCTCTACGCGGTATTTTTTCTCTCATCGAATGCCCGCACGAACCGCAAATCTTCATAAGAATACGCATCGCCGAGATGATTTTTCACATCGGAGAGCGTGGCATAGCCGTGCTTTAGGAATGCTTCCCGGATGGCAGGGAGCTTGGATGGATCCACCAGCAGATCGATCGATTCAATTTCGCCACTCTCGATAAACGAAGCAAGATGGCCGGAGATGGTTCCGACTGAGAATCCGCGAAGCCCTGCTATTTTCTGTAGCGAATATCCTTTGCGAAAATATGCGAATGAATCGTATGCGCTATCGCCGCCTTTTGGCTCGCGTGGAGCATGATGCACAACATTCGTTCCCGAAAGTCCGGGATTCTCCTTTTTGAATGTGCGTACTACGCTCAAAAATTGCATTCCGTATTGCCGCGCCTTTACTTCGCCGACGCCGGAAATGGCGAGGAACTCCTGTCCATCGAGCGGCAAGCGTGCAGCGATTTCCTTCAGCGTGTAATCGTTGAAGATCACATACGGCGGCACGGCTTGCTGCTCCGCAATCGTGCGGCGCAGTTGGCGCAGCAATTCGAAGAGCTTCATGTTCTGTGCGGGAAGTTCCACAGCTTCGCGTGAAACACGCTCGATAAGTTTGGGGTGGTTCATCGTGACTTTCAATCCATTCTTCAGCACGTCCCATCCCTTGCGCGTAACTTTTACCACGCTAAAATGTTCGTGATCTTGCACGATCAAACCTTGCCGCCGGAACTCATTCGCAAAATGCCGCCATTCTTCTTTCGTGTATTCATGGCCCACACCATACGTCGAAAGTTCGTGATGCCGGAAATCCTGAATTTTCTGTCCGCGTGAACCTTTTAGCACATCGATAACGTGCGCCTGACCGAAATTCTCCTTCACACGCACCACGCACGAAAGGAACATCATCGCCAAACGGGTTCCATCGAACGACTCCTGATTTTGCGTGGAAATACAGTTATCGCATGTTCCGCAATTCGCACTTGGGTAGTTCTCGCCAAAATATCCGAGCAATGCTCTGCGTCGGCACGTATTTAGTTCCGCCAGATCGACGATCTTATCGAGTTCGGCGATGGCGCGCAATCGTTCTTCGGGCGTTTTATCTTCGAAGAACATCATGTATTTCTGCCTATCGCCACTCGTATAGAACAGGATGCAATCGCTCGAAAGGCCATCGCGCCCCGCACGTCCCGTTTCCTGATAATAGCTGGGAATGTTCTTCGGAATATCGTAATGCACAACGAAGCGCACGTTCGGTTTATCGATGCCCATCCCGAACGCGATCGTGGCGCAGATAATATCTACTTTATCGCGGTCGAAGAGTTCCTGCGTTTTGGCGCGCACATTTTTTTCGAGACCGGCGTGATAGGGGAGCGCGTTATGCCCATGCGCTTTGAGCGAGGTAGCCAATCGTTCCGTGCCATTCCGGCTGAGGCAATAGACAATTCCCGATTCACCTTTTTTATGTTCGAGATAACCCGTAAGCTGCGACATCCCTCCGCGTTTCGGCCACACCTGATAGATCAAATTCTTGCGGTCGAAACTTGCGCGAAAAATATTTGTGTCTGGGCGTAAATGCAGTTGTTCGAGAATATCGGCGAGAACTTGCTCTGTTGCCGTTGCCGTAACGGCCATGATCGGCGCACTTGGGAATCTATCGCGCAGAATGCGAAGATTGCGGTAATCCGCGCGGAAATCATGTCCCCATTCCGAAATGCAATGCGCTTCATCGACGACGCACAGCGAGATCGTTAATTCATCGAGAAATTCAAGGAATCCCGTAGCAGGGAATCGTTCCGGAGCGATATAAAGCAGCTTGTATTTGCCTTCTCTAAGCTCCTTTATACGAGAGTAAAGTTCTTGACCACTCAGCGAGCTGTTCAGAAATGTTGCTGGAATACCGGCGGCGTTCAATCCATCCACCTGATCCTTCATCAGCGCGATCAGCGGACTGATAACGATGGTCACTCCCGGCAACAGCACTGCCGGAAGCTGAAAGCACAGCGATTTTCCCGCGCCCGTCGGCATGAGCGCGAAAACATCGTTCCCGCCGAGCACCGCCTCCACGATCTCGCGCTGAAGCGGACGAAACGTATCGAATCCGAAATATTTTTTTAGTGCGTCTTGCAAAGTGCTAAAGTGCTGAGTGCTAAAGTGCTAAGTTTAATCTGTCATCCTGAGCGGAGTTTTTCTCGACGTAAGGAGAGAAAAACGGAGTCGAAGGATCTCTTGCAGATTAACTCACTGGTGAACTACATGAGATCCTTCGACTCCGTTCGTTTCTCATTCTTCGAAACGAACTCCGCTCAGGATGACATTTTCTATTTAAGGAATTTCTGATCAAGTTCTGGATTCCCGCGTTCGCGGGAATGACAGCGTTTCTATTCACTGCGCGAAGCGCAAAAAAAGCCAGATTCTTGTCATTCCCGCGAACGCGGGAATCCAGGTTTCGGACTTAATCATGGTTTCCTTAACTCTTATTTATTAGTATTTGTTGGGTGCCCATCATCTTTACCATTAAAATACGACAATGATTTCGCTGATCCGAGGAAAGCTCCATTTTCGTGCGCCGTACACGCTCATAATCGAAGCGGGTGGGGTGGGCTACGAAGTGCTTTGTACGCAGGAGGTCTACGACCGCGCCGCTGTCATTGGCGAGGAATACGAAATATGGACGCGCCTTGTCGTCCGCGAGGACTCGATGACGCTCTTCGGTTTTGCGACGCTCGCCGAGCGCGCGCTGTTCGATCAGCTTGTGGCGATTTCGGGCATCGGCCCAAAGAGCGCGATTGCCATTCTTTCCGGCATCGGCGAAGCGCCCCTGCGCGAAGCCATCCGCGCCAGCGATGTTCACCGGCTCATCGGAATTCCCGGTATTGGCCGCAAAACTGCCGAGCGCCTTATCGTCGAACTGCGAGATAAATTATTGAAGGAAGAAATTTATACTGTGCCAACAGAAGGCGGCGGCAAAGTTCGCAATGATGCCTTGCAAGCGCTGCTCGCCTTAGGCTATCAACGCAACGCGGCGGAGAAAGCAATTCGAGATGTGGTGCGCGATCAGCCGGAAATGGCTGCGAATGTCGAGAAGCTGATAAAGGCGGCGTTGAAAGACGCGAGTAGTTAACCGTGTAGCATCGGGAGTATACTCCCGATGCTACACGGTTAACCTAAAACTGGCAGCAACTCCGCTTTTTCCGGTTCGCCGCACATTTGGTAGATCGCATCCGCGACACGCTGCATTAGCCATTGCGGTGTGCTCGTTGCGCCGGTGATGGCAACCGTTTCTGCATTATCGAACCACGCCATATCTAATTCCCGCTCGTCTTCGATGAAATGCGTGCGGGGGTTAGCATCGCGCGCGATATTAAAGAGCACCACGCCATTCGAGCTATTGCGTCCGGCGACGAAGACGATTACATCCTGCGTTCGTACAAGCTCGACAAGCTTCGTTTCGCGTCCCGATACTTGTCCGCAGATGGTGTCCTTCGCCTGAAATTCAATTGCGGTTTCTTCCATCGTATCGACGATGAGATCGGCAATGCGTTCTTTCAAGCGGTCGCGGATCTCGCGGAAAGTGGGGCGATCCATCGTCGTTTGCGAGAACACGACGGTCGGGCGGTCAAACTTGATCTTCGCCAATGCTTCTTCGACCGATTTGATGACAATGGCTTCGTCATTTACCACTCCACGCAAACCGATAACTTCCGCGTGATCTTTTTTGCCGAAGATAACGATCTGGTAACCTTTTTCGTAGAATTTATAAATGCGCTCCTGCACTTTCGCGACGACGGGGCAGGTGGCATCGACCATCCCCAACCCAAGCTCGCGCATTTTTGCAAACGTTGATGGCGGTTCGCCGTGTGCGCGAATGAGGATTTTAGATTCAATGCCAAGTTCGCGGTTTTCTTCGGCAATACGCTCAAAATCGGAGTGCGTGATCGTTTCAAGTCCTTCCGAACGCAAACGATCCACTTCCACCGGATTATGAATAATATCGCCAAGCGAATACAGCCGAGGCGCGCGCCCGTTGCCGGACTGACCGGCAAGCTCCGCCTCAGCGAAGTTCACCGCGCGAACTACGCCCCAGCAAAATCCCGAATTTTTATCGACGGTAACGATCATTGCATTTTAATATCTTCAAGTGACTCAATAAAATCAGAAGAATTAATATAACGATCCATTTCTTGTGCTACGAATTCTGATTTTCTAAGTTCCACATAAACCCGTTTCAGCAATTCGATGAAGCGATCTTTTAGGGATGATCCATTGACTCTCAACCCCTTACAGATAGCATGAAATTTTTCAGCGAGATCCCGATCTCTTCCCGCTGCTGCCCTATCCAATAACGCCAGCGATACAAGATCATGAGCAAATCGATTTCGCAGTGTTCCAAGAAAATCCAGAACACCAAGGGTCTTTTCGTCGCACAAATTTGTCAGACGAAGGAGATTGATAATGGAGGAATAATTTAACGAGTCGAGCCTGCTTCTTGCCGGGTCATAATTGAAAAATGCCGTCAGTACGTCGAGACAATTTTTCTCAATGTATAAATGCCCGACCACGACTAATGCAATATCGTCGGTAAGCTTCGAAAGCTCATCCAATTCACGTTTGACCGAACCCTCGAAATCTCGAACGTTAGTCAGGGCTTCAAATTTCGTCTTGGCCCGATCGGTAAGCGATAATTTCATTACGTCGGGGCATAAACCCAACCCTGTTTCGGGCCAGGATAAATGACGTAAAATTGATCCTCACGCTTCGTGTGGACGGTAACTGGGCTGGATTGCCTCAAAACCGCCTCAATGTATTCTTTGACCGATTCGGTTCCAAAAAAGAACCCATCGCTGCCTGCACGAATATCCTCCAATGCCGCAAGATCATCAAGTTCAATATTAGATCGTGGGATTTTCAATCGCTTGACAGGCAGCGCGGATTTTGCAATATCCGCGTCCGAAAAAATGTGGTTTGAACGGAATAACGATAAGACTGTATCGTGTTCCCCTGGCATTCCAGCAATAATTTCCATGCCCTGCTTCGTAGCCCATTCCGCAAACGATTGAGCCATTTCCTTTGGAATTCGAAAAGCTTCTAACATAATCTGTTAAACACGACTCTATTGCGAATGTTCCGTATCCGCCTCGGCAAAGTTCACCGCGCGAACCACGCCCAAGCAAAATCCCGAATTTTTATCTACGTTTTTATCTACGGTGTACGATCATTGTTTTCAATAACAACAGGAAAGGCGAAATGGTTAGAGAAGCGAAATTGATGCTGACACGCTAATTGTGACCTGATTGGCGAGTGTTCAGTTTGAGAAAATTGGCTTCGAAATGTCATTCCGAGCGGAGCAATTCGACCGGAGGGAGAATTGCGGAGTCGAGGAATCTCCGGGGATTCCTCGACTCCGTCTTTTTCCGCTTCGCTCCAAAAGACTCCGCTCGGAATGACAGTATTAAAAATATTTTCAAATTGAGTTATTACTCCTGATTACCGAAGCAACTTTTCATTCCGCTAATCTGGTTTTCGAAAAATGGCAAATAAACACGTTACTGGAATCGGTGGGCTGTTCTTCCGTGCGAAGGATGCACCCGCACTCACACTGTGGTACAAGGAGCATCTCGGCATCGATCCCGTCCCAACTGGCGAGGGCCAGGAGCCGTGGACGCAGGAAGCGGGGACAACCGTTTTCTCGCCGTTCCCGGAGGATACCAAGTATTTCGGGAATGCCGAAAAGCAGTGGATGATCAATTTTCGTGTGCGCGATCTCGGCACGTTGGTGGAGCGGCTTCGCGCTTCCAAGATCGAAGTCACGTTCGATCCGGAGATGACTCCGTATGGGAGGTTTGCTCGCTTGTACGATCCGGAAGGAAATCCGATCGAGCTATGGGAACCGGAGTGACATTCCTATCACAGCCAATCTATCGTCTCAAAAATAAAAACGGCACTAAAAAGTGCCGTTTTTTGTGACCCCGGGCGGACTCGAACCGACGACCCTCTCATTAAAAGTGAGATGCTCTAACCAACTGAGCTACGGGATCTGTGACAATGATGAATTAAGAATGAGGAATTAGGAATGTAGGAAGGAAATCCACCACTGCGAGCCGCAACAAACGTGAAAGTCATCTCAAAAATCCCTGAAATCTCATAAATCGTGGTTCAGACATTCTTTTTTGAACGGATTTTGCGCGAATCAGGGTTTAACGGGCATGATACAAACGGATTATATCGGCGATTTAAGCAAGCACGTTGGCGAGGAAGTTACACTACGTGGGTGGCTTTCGAATAAGCGCTCCAGCGGGAAAATACAATTTCTCATTCTGCGCGATGGCACGGGGCTGTGCCAGTGCGTCGTCATGAAGAATGCCGTGGACGAAGCTACATACACGCTTGCTAATGAACTTACGCAGGAATCGACGTTTGCTGTAACCGGTAAGGTGCAGGAAGCGAAAGGGAAGGCTCCCGGCGATGTGGAGCTTTTCGTTTCGAAGCTTGAAGCGATCTCCATTGCAACCGAATATCCCATCACGCCGAAAGAGCATGGGATCGAATACCTAATGGAGCATCGGCATTTGTGGCTGCGGCATTCGCGTCCGTGGGCCACGATGAAAATTCGTGATACGATTATTTGGGCGATCCGGGAATTTTTTCATAAGCGAGGGATTTATTTGCTTCGACGCGCCCATTCTCACGCCGAATGCAGCGGAGGGAACCAGCACGTTATTCGAAACCAAATATTTCGAGGAAGGCATGGCGTATCTTTCGCAATCCGGTCAGCTATATGGCGAAACCGGCGCGATGGCGTTTGGGAAGGTTTATGTGTTCGGCCCAACCTTCCGCGCAGAGCGGTCAAAGACGAAGCGACATCTGAACGAATTCTGGATGGTCGAGCCGGAAGTTGCATTCATGGATCTGGAGGGGGATATGAAGCTCGCAGAAGATTTCGTGCATTATGTCGTTGGCCGTGTGCTGGAAGAACGCAAAGCAGAGCTTGCAATGCTCGATGAAGGCAAAGGACTTGTCGCGCGTTGCGAGCGTGTGCTGAAACCATTTGTGCGTATGCACTATGATGAAGCCGCAAAAATTCTCGATAACTATTGGAACGAAAAACTTGCGTCGGGAGAAGAATTACCGCCAACCTTCAAGCGATTTGAATATGGTGACGATTTTGGCGCGTATGATGAAGTTGCGTTGACATCTTTGTATGACGCGCCGGTAATAGTTCACCATTATCCTGCTGCCGTGAAAGCATTTTACATGAAACGCGATCCGATGGAACCGGATAAAGCGCTTGCGATGGATGTACTCTTTCCGGAGTTCGGAGAGATCATCGGCGGTTCCCAACGTGAAGACGATTTAATCAAATTGCAGGCACGTTTAGTGGAACATCACCTTCCGGAATCCGTCTTTGAATGGTATCTCGACCTTCGGAGATATGGAAGCGTTCCACACGCAGGTTTCGGACTCGGACTCGAACGATTAGTCATGTGGGTCTGCGATCTGGAGCATATTCGTGAAGCGATTCCGTTCCCGAGGACGCTAACAAGAATATGGCCATGACACACACTAACAACACACACCACGATCATTCGTTTCGGTTCCGTGCATTATTAATTCCCGTTCCCATCGTACTGCTTACGCTCATGAGCGATCCGGTGAGCAGCCAAACATTACTCACCGCAGGGCAAGCCGGCGTGCAGCGCGTTTTTGCGGATAATTACATGGGCGTCGGTTTCAGCGCGAGCTTTGTATCCGGCGTAGGGCTGACGCTTAAAGATCATCTTCCATATAGCCCTATCGCGATTCAGATCACCGGGATGCCGTTCAAGGATGGCAATGTCGGCATGTACGACATCGGCGGCGAAATTCAGTATGATTTATTTTTAGGTTATACACGGCTTTATCTCGTCGGGGCAGCGGGATATTATTATTACAACGATGGCTCGACGAATAGTAATAACCAGAACGGATATGGATTCAACACGAATAATTCGAACAATAACAATTCGAGCGGGAATGAACTTAGTTCGCCGTATCGCCTCGGCTTCGGCTTAGGCTACGAAATTCCCTATGGTCGCAACGTCGGTATGACGTTGAACCTGATGTTCACTGCCTTCATGCCATCGGGCGATATTATTCCCACGCCATCTATTGGCTTTGTGGGGTATTTTCGGTAAGAGCTACGGAAGAATCGTTATTGCAACCGTTTGAGCATGGGGAACGGAGAAAAAGTGAACTCCGGGCATCAGCGATCGTGTATTTACATCGATAAAATTCCCATCCCTCACCCCGGTTAACACCGTTTGTTTTCCCATAATATCTGCGGTTGTAATTTCATTCCCATCTCCGGAAGGATCGGGAATATGAAGCACTTCACCGGAAAAAAGAGGATTAGGGAATGCTTTCTGCGTGATTAGAACGGGAACGTTCTTCACGGCAAGATCGGGCTGGGCGAGAAATCGCAAAACAGAATCTTTGATCGGCAATCCGAGCGTCGTGAAGGAATCTCCATTCGTTTCGAATACATGCCCAGCGCCCGGCACGGTTATCAAATCCGCATTCTGGCCATTTGCTTGCAAGCTGTCATAAAAACTTAGGGACTGTTGGTATTGAAGAACGCTATCGTCGGTTCCATGAATAAGCAAGATGGGGCACGTAAAATCCGATGCATGAAGGACAGGCTCCTGATCAGATTCGAGCGTGGCATCTCCACTAAAGTACGCAGAAATATATAGTGGAAGCGGCAATGTGCTTGTAAGGAAATGCTGCGTGTCGTATAACCCATAAAGTAAAACATCGAAATCAATTTGACCTGAAAATTCAGAATCAATTCCCAAAAGTGGATAATTAATGTCGTCCATTTTAGCTTCAGCAGCAAGGATGGCTCCGAGAGACCTGCCGAGAACGCCGACGCGTCTTATAGTAGGCGATTCCGAGGTCAATGAACGAAGAAATTGCACACCGGCTACGACGGCACGAACTGGCTGAGGGAACGTTGCGCCTGAATTAACGGGGTCGGGGTAATCAATTGATATTGCAAGAAACCCATGTGCCGCAAGGGTATCGCCCCAAATGTCCATTGTTGAGCGAGCGGTGCCTAACTCATGCACCAAAACTACTGCCGTGCCATTGAAGGATGATGGCAAAAATATAGTAGCTTCTAATGCGCCATCAGGGTAATTAGAAGGTGTAAAAACGGTGTCAGATGTTGTGAAGCTTTGCGCAAAAACCCGCCCATGTCCCACCGCAATTAAAAATACCGCGATGATGAAGGGTAAGCGCCAAATTTGAAAAAAAGAGCTGAAATAACGATATTGTCGCATAAGAAAAACCGAGAAATTTTTATTGTCAACGTTAAGGAATAACGTTAAGAAAATAATGAAAGATTCTCAGTTAAGTATTCATTTTTCGACTCTAAAATCCCAAACCTCTATACATCGTCCTATTTTCTTCGTAAATTTGTAATAATTAGTTCGAATTCCTACGAATGCCACTATCAGAAATAGCATTTTACGTACTTAGCGCTGGCGCGATCATCTTCGCGCTGCTAACGATCACGCGCCGCTCGGCGGTGGTGAGCGCGCTTATGCTCGTGCTCACCTTTTGCTTTCTTGCTGCAATTTACTTGACGTTATCGGCGCAATTCCTTGCGGTGGTGCAAGTTGCAGTCTATGCGGGCGCGATCATGGTGCTGGTGCTTTTCGTAATCATGCTCCTGAATTTGGAGAGCGAAGACATTCGCATTGCCAATAATTGGAAAGCCATTGTCGGAATTCTGGCAGTGCTCGGCGTGCTTTGCCAGATACTTTCGATGATCTTCATGTCGCAGGATAAGCTGCCGAAATCCATCAGCCCACAGGCGGCTATGCTCGGCACTACGGAATCTATTGGCCGCGCGCTTTACGCCGGATATTCGTTTCCATTCGAGATGGCTTCTCTGATCCTTATTTCAGCAGCTGTAGGAGCAATAATTTTAGCTAAAAAGAAGCTGGTATGAAAAACGGAGAAAAAGGACGCAATCGACCGAAGGGATCAGCGGAGCACACAGCTTCATCATTCATCATTCATCATTCATCATTGCCAACGTGGCTCCTCTAAGTCATTATCTTGCAGTTTCGGCGATCCTTTTTGTGATTGGCACAACGGGTGTGCTTATTCGCCGAAACGCGATCATCGTTTTTATGAGCGTGGAGCTAATGCTGAACGCCGTCAACCTAACGCTCATCGCGTTCTCCCAATTTTTAGGAGACCAAACCGGGCAGATCCTCGTCTTTTTCGTAATGACCGTCGCGGCAGCGGAAGCGGCGGTCGGCCTCGCAATTATTATCTCGCTCTTCCGCAATAAGCAAACCGTGGATGTAACAAAAGTAAATATTTTGAAGTGGTAAGCTGATTACACTGATTTATTGCCAAATAAACCCTTGAATGCCCAAAGCCCTGCTTCTCAATGGTTTCTCATTCCTATTTTATTCGAACGAAGGCAGCGAACCACCCCACATTCATGTGAAAAAGGGTGATGCCGAGGCCAAGTTCTGGCTGGAGCCACTAATCGAAATGGAATTTTCCGACGAGTTTTCCGTTTCAGAATTACGATTTATTCGGAAAGTGATCGAAGAGTATCGTGAAGAATTTATCCGAAAATGGCATGAGCACCTTAGTAGATAACAGGATTAGAGCAACCACGCTTGATTTTACAAATGATTACCTCATCGTCTATTTGGACGATGCGCGAGTGATCCAGGTGCCGCTTATCTGGTTTCCGAGGCTGTATAATGCGACCCCCGAGCAGCTTCACCATTATCAATGGATCGGTCGAGGCACCGGCATTGAGTGGCCAGATTTGGATGAACATCTTTCTGTTCACGGATTTTTGACAGGACAGCATTGAGCGAATTAATCTTCTCTTTTTAGTCACAAAGTCTCCGGAGTATTTGCAATTTGCGTTTCTTCACTATCAAAAATATCGACTCCGTTCTCTACCGTCGATTTTTGTCGTATTTTTGTAGGAGATGACGCAACTCATTCCATATATCGTTCTCGTACCGCTCGCGGCTTTCGCGATCAATACGCTGTTTGGCTCGCGCATGAAGGGCCAGATGGCAGGCTGGATCGCTACGATCGCTGTTTTCATCAGCTTTATCATCACGGCGGGGCTGTTCCTTGATATGCTCTCGCGTCCGGCGGAGGAGCGCGCAATCCATTACACGATGCTCGATTGGATTCACGTCGGGCGCGTGCAGGTGAATATCGCGTATCTCATCGATCAGCTTTCAATTGTGTTCATGCTGGTCATTACCGGCGTCGGGACGCTCATTCATCTTTATAGCATCAGCTATATGAAGGGCGACCGGGGCTATTGGCGCTTTTTCGTGTATCTCAATCTTTTTATCGTCATGATGCTCCAGCTTGTCATGGCCGATAATTATTTATGGACATTCTTGGGATGGGAGGGCGTCGGGCTGTGCAGCTATCTCCTCGTAGGATTCTGGTACGATGAAGATAAAAATAATAATGCCGCGAAAAAAGCATTTATCGTAAACCGCATCGGCGACTTTGGATTTTTGGTAGCGATGGGAATGATGCTGTGGCTTTTTCAGTCGCTGAATTATCTTGATGTTCTCGGTTCTGGTGGAAATATCGTTGATGGTGTAAAAGTCGCCGGAGCGGCGGCAGCGCATGTGTCACATCGGCGACCCGTTATGTCACAATTATAACGCTGATGCTCTTTCTCGGCTGCTGCGGCAAAAGCGCGCAAATCCCTCTTTATGTTTGGCTACCGGATGCTATGGCTGGCCCAACGCCCGTCTCCGCGCTTATCCATGCTGCTACAATGGTAACGAGCGGCATTTTCCTTGTTGCACGTTCGAATATCCTATTTGCGCTTTCGCCAACTACGCTTGGCGTGGTTGCAGGCATTGGCGCGGCAACGGCAATCTTCGCCGCAATGATCGGTATTTTCCAGAACGATATTAAAAAAGTTCTTGCGTATTCAACGGTCTCACAGCTTGGATATATGTTCCTTGCTTTAGGTGTCGGGGCGTTTACTGCCGGAGTTTTTCACGTTGTAACGCACGCATTCTTCAAAGCATGTCTGTTTCTTAGGTTCCGGCGCGGTCATTCATGCCATGCACCATGAGCAGGATATGCAAAAAATGGGTGGACTGAAGAAATTTCTTCCCATCACATTCTGGACATTCTTCCTCGCCACGCTTGCCATTGCGGGCATTCCGCCATTCGCCGGATTTTTCTCGAAAGATGAAATTTTGTGGGATGCGTTCAGCCGTGGAAATATCGTGCTGTGGCTTATCGGCGCTATTGCTGCGCTGATGACGGCATTCTACATGTTCCGCTTGGTATTCCTCACATTTTACGGCAAGCCACGTTTCGATGCCGAGCATCATCCGCCACATGAAGTGGATTGGAAAATGTGGCTGCCGCTCGTCGTGCTTGCCATACTTGCAACCGTTAGTGGATTTCTCGCAATGCCATCCGTTTTCCATGCAGGAAATGCGTTCGAAAGTTGGCTGAGTCCCATGCTCGAACGAGGCGAGCAAATTTCGCTTGTAGCCGGAGCAGCAGATAGCGCAGGACTCGAATTGGGACTGATGGTCGTCTCTGTTGGTATTGCGCTGCTTAGGTATTGCGTTCGCTGTTCGTTTTTATAAGAAACGCCAAACGCTTGCAAAGGACGAAGCGCAGCTCGGCGCGGACTATCAGCTTTTGCATAATAAATTTTATGTGGATGAGATATACGACAAGGTTATTGTTCAGCCGATCTACAATTTCAGCAATAGCTTTTTATGGAAGATCGTTGACGTGAAGATCATCGATGGATTTGTAAACGGCCTAGCGCATATCACGGAGATCGGCTCCGGAACGATTCGCCGCATCCAAACCGGCATCGCGCAGAACTACGCCGTCCTGATCGTCGTAGGGCTTTTAGCGGTGGTGGGGTATTTGGTGATGTTTTAATGGTATGAAGTATTTCGCCATTTTGCTATTAATCCTTGCTCTTTCTTCGTGTGGGAAGGAGTATCATCCATTCTATAGGTCAACAGCAAGCGATCCTCACATGGCAATGGGGGTAAAAACTACAACTGAAGTTCATTCGAGGAACAACGCCTACAATAAAACAGAGTCGGTCACCTAATCCGAATGATCCGGTCAACAATCCATTCAATGTTTTTGACGTAAATTCTGTCGGTGTTGCTGCAGCAATGGATTTTCTTAAAGATAAACAGTATTCTATATTGTGTTGGCACCAATCTCAGGTAGCTCAGATGACGGAATTGATGAGCTTGATCTTGGGCATGCTCCGTTTCGATCAAGCTCTTGATGCATCCGCTTTGATAACGACACTTGACGGAGATAGATTCTGTAATGCGATCGACCTATAGTGTTCCTACTTCATCAGATACACGAGTAAAACGGAACTTCCTGTCACACCCCGCAGTGCTACCTATCCATAGCAACGCTAACGGAGACGTTACCGGAGCTTCGATTAGTGAAGGCTCCTTGCAGGGGCGAGCTTGGATTCCTTCAGTTGAGATTAGATTTCGCTCCACAGAGGCAGAGCATTCAGCCGTTATGCGATCCTCGGCAGACGATTCCTATTCAGAGCAATTTAATTTTCGGAATGATTTTGATGTCAATAATTTCAGAACCCGAATTGCTGCTGCACTTGATCAGTTAAAATTAGATGGAATGTAGTAAGAAGGTAGATGTCGAAATCGTTCCACTGTTTTACACACCACAAGAAGCATGCCGTTCAGGAACCATCACTTTGCATTCGCGTTAAAACGATTATGAAAGTTCTCGTAGAAGTGGACGATAAGCGGGCACCGTTCTTTTTTGAACGGATGCGAAATATCCGCAGTGCGAAGGATTTAATCGGCATACGGTGTGAAACTAAGTAGTGACAACCCTGTTTTGTGTATCAGGAGGAATTATGTTCACGCAAATTATTACACCTACGGAAGAAACCATCGTGCTCGAAGTGCCCAAAGAGCTTCGCGGGCACACGGTTGAAGTGATATTATCCGATCTTGGAGCCAATGGCGAGACCAGCCCCGGTAATCGTGTTTTCTCGACGGTCGAGGAGGTTCATGCGCATTTCAACGCAATCGAGCTCGACCTTCGTGGTTATAAGTTCGATCGCGAGGAAGCAAATCGCCGGAGATGGTAAGTGCATCCCATGAAAAAGTTTTTTGACACTAACATCATCGCTTATACCTACGACACGGCGGAGCCTGAAAAATATGAGATTGCAAGCACATTACTACCTCAGAGTTTTGCTGTTACCAGCACTCAAGTCTTAGGCGAGTTATCAAATGTGCTATCGGGAAAATTCAAGTTTTCGTGGTCGTCAATTAAGGATGTTCTTCGACAAATAACGAGCAAGTTCCAAATTCATGTTATCACTACTACCACTATTCTAAAAGCGGTATCACTTTCCGAGCGGTACAAGTATTCCTACTACGACAGCCTCATTCTCGCCTCAGCCATCGAAGCGGAGTGCTCTATACTTTACTCCGAAGATTTTCAGCATAATCAAATCATCGAAGGAGTTCGCATTGTAAATCCATTTCTTTAATAATTACAATTTATTTCAAGATATTTTCGGCTTTCTTTTGACTTTGTGCCATTCAGGAACCATCACTTTGCATTCGCGTTAGTCTCATTATGAAAGTTCTCGTAGAAGTGGACGATAAGCGGGCACCGTTCTTTTTTGAACTGATGCGAAATATCCGCGCGAAAACGCTCCGGCTGACGCCAGAGAAAGCGGAGATCATCCGTGGCATACGCAGTGCTGTCGAGGACGTTAAACGACATAAACGCGGCGAGATGGAGCTTCCTGAATTGAAAGAGCTTTTGACCAATATTGGGTAAAAATCTGTAGGGGTTAATGGCATTAACCCATTCTTTCAACGCCAATAACCTTTCGATCAACAAAATGTCCGATAATTTTCCTTCGCGGCGCAACCCCCGGATTAAAGGATACAATTATTCACAGGATGGTTATTATTTTCTTACGATTTGCTCGACTCATCGTGAAGAAATTTTTTCCACCATCGCTGAAGGCAAAGTAGCATTAACCGAAATCGGAAAAATAATTGACCGAGAGTGGCGGCGTAGCAGTGACATTCGAAAGGAGATCGAGCTGGACAGTTTTGTTATTATGCCAAATCATGTTCATGCGATTGTCCATATTCTTGAAACGTCTGGCCGATTCCATTCTAAAGGACTAGAGAAGAAAAGTCTTTCCTCGTTAATCACTGGCTTCAAAAGCAGCGTGACAAAAATTGTTCGAACGCAAGGCTTGATTATTGTATCTCCGTGGCATCGCGGCTATTATGAGCATATTATTCGAGATGTAGCCGAACTTTACCGCATTCGGGAATACATTGCCTCTAATCCGATTCGATGGGAATACGATCGCGACAATCTTTCACGTTTAATTGGGAGAATGAGTCTTGAAGGTGCGTGAAGTGCCGCGGGTTAATGCCATTAACCCCTACACCATTCGCTCATATAAAAAAATGGGCTAATGCCATTAGCCCCTACTTTTTTTCGTATTTTTGTATAAATGGGTATTTTATCACTCCTAATCTTTTTCCCGCTCTTGGGCGCGCTTGCCGCGCTTTTGGTGCGTAAGGCCGAAGCCGCGAAGTGGGTCGCGCTCGTGACGAGCATCGTTACGTTCGTGATTTCGCTCGTCGTTTATATGCAGTTCAATTCGGCGGGAAGCGGCTATCAGGTAACCGAGCAAAACCCGTGGATCGCTCTGCCGGGCCTAACCTTCACCTATTTCGTCGGCGTGGATGGAATGTCAATGCTCCTGATCTTGCTCACGACGTTCCTGATGATCGTCACGCTTTTAGGAACATGGAATTCGATCACGAAAAGCGTACCGGCGTTCATGGCGCTCTTGATGGTGCTCGAAGCCGGAATGCTCGGCGTGTTTTGCTCACTCGATCTTTTCCTCTTCTACATTTTCTGGGAAGTGATTCTTATTCCGATGTATTTTATCATCGGGGTGTGGGGTGGTAAGCGCAGAATTTATTCGGCGGTAAAGTTCTTCATCTACACGATGGCTGGCTCCCTTATCATGCTTGTTGCGATCATCTGGCTTGGCATTGAAGCGGGGCATATCACTGGGCATTTCACGACTGACCTCACAAAGCTGCTCGTCGTTTCACGTCAGCTTCCGATCGACGTGCAGCATTATCTCTTCCTCGCTTTTGCGCTCAGTTTTGCTATTAAGGTTCCGATATTCCCACTTCATACGTGGCTGCCCGATGCACACGTTGAAGCGCCAACTGCAGGATCTATCATTCTTGCAGGCGTGCTCATCAAAATGGGAACGTATGGACTCATTCGTTTCTGTCTCGAACTTTTTCCGCAAGCGAGCTTTGATTATTCCATGCTGTTTTCTGTGCTTGGAGTGATCGGAATTATTTACGGCGCGCTCGTCTCGATGGTGCAGACCGATGTGAAAAAGCTGATCGCGTATTCCTCCGTCGCGCACATGGGATTTATTGTGCTCGGCATTTTTTCGATGACGCGCGAAGGATTGCAGGGCGCGGTCATTCAAATGATTAATCATGGCCTTTCGACGGGCATGCTCTTCATGATGTTCGGCATGATGTACGATCGCCGTCACACACGGGAAATTTCTGAATATGGCGGGCTGGCGAAGATGGTGCCGCTATTCTCGGTATTTTTCGGCATCGCAGTTTTTTCCAGCGTAGGATTGCCCGGTCTTAACGGCTTCATCGGTGAATACCTTACGATGATGGGCGCGTATTATTCGCCGGTGCTGAATACTTGGTCGTATGCAATTTGGAGCGCGACGGGAGTTATTCTCGCTGCTGTGTATCTGCTATGGATGTATCAGCGTTTCGTTTTTGGTCTGCCGAAAGGTGCGAAACCGAGCGCCGGACATGGTCACGATCATGCGGAAGATTCTGACCACGGTGGACACGCGACACCCGATCTAAATTGGCGGGAACTTGCTGCCGTCATTCCGATGGTCGTATTCATGATCTGGATCGGTATTCAACCGATGAATTTTATGAAGATGAGCGAACGGACGATGTATCAGATGTCGGACGATCTGCTGAAGATGAAACAGAGCGGGGTTGTTGGAAATTTAAAACAATCTCATCAACCTGTCATCCTGAGTGGAGTCTTTCGTAGCGAAGCGGAGAAAGACGGAACGAAGGATCTCGTGGCGATCCCAAAAGATTCTTCGCTTCGCAAACCCTCGCTCCGCGAGGCTTTGCTACGCTCAGAATGACATTACAAAAGATGTTCATAAAATAAAGAATAATGCCATTTCAAATAACCGCCCGCGACATCTATGGCATCATGCCGCTCCTCATTCTTGCAGGGACGGGCATTGTGGTGCTGATGTGGGACGCATTCGAGAAAATTCCCACACGCATTCCGCTGTTTCTCACCATTCTCGGCGCGTTGGCTGCCGCTATTGCTGCTTATCTCAATCTCGGTAATACGGGACGTATTTTTAGCGGTATGATCCTCAACAATAGCTTTGCGAATTACTACGCAATGCTTTTTTCAGCAGGTGTTATCATTTCCGTGCTGCTTGCCGAGCGATATTTGGACGATGAAGGAGTTATGATCGGCGAATTTTCCGCGCTTACGCTTTTTTCTGCTTGCGGTATGATAATGCTGGCATCCGGGAACGATCTCATCGTAACGTTCCTCGGCTTGGAGACAATGTCCATTGCGTTTTACGTCCTTGCTGGGCTTTTCCGCAAACGACGAGAATCGAACGAAGCAGCGCTCAAGTACTTCCTGCTCGGCGCATTCTCGACGGGATTTTTTCTTTATGGCATTGCATTGATCTATGGGACGTTTGCCACTACGAATCTCGATGCAATAACAAAAACGCTTCAGAATCCTATTTCTTCCCACGCCATTCTGACCAGCCCAATGTTCTGGATGGGAACCGGAATGCTGCTCGTTGGATTTTGCTTTAAGATCGCGGCCTTCCCGTTCCATCAATGGGCGCCGGATGTATATGAAGGCGCGCCAACTATCGTTGCTGGCTTTTTCTCCACGGCCGGAAAAGCCGGTGCTTTTGCCGCGCTTATTCTGATATTCAACATTGCGATGGGGCCGATCGGATTAGATGCCGATGCGATGCACAAGATGCAAACCATTTTCGCAGTTATCGCGATAGCTTCGATGTTCTATGGGAACATAACCGCGCTTGCTCAAATGAATTTAAAGCGAATGCTTGCGTATTCCAGCATTGCACATGCTGGATATATGCTGCTCGGCGCGGCAGCGATGAATCGTGAGGGCGCAACGGCTGTAACTATTTATCTCACAGTTTATACGCTCATGCAAATGGGCGCATTCGGAGTAGTTGCGATGCTCGAAAAAGAAAATGGACGCCCTGTGGAACTTAGCGACTTAGCCGGACTTGGTCGCCGCAGCCCGTGGATGGCCTCCATTATGTCGATCATGATGCTTTCGCTTACGGGCATTCCTCCGTTCGGCGGATTCTTTGCGAAGTATTACGTTTTTGCCGCAGCGATTCGGGGTGGTCTTACGGTTTACGCAGTTCTCGGTATGATCGCAACGCTGATCTCGGTTTATTTTTATCTTCGTGTGATGGTCGTGATGTATTTCCGGGAACCGGAAGCGGGCGAAGTATTTGCTATGAGTTCCGGCGGCGCTGTTGCATTGCAAGGAGATATGGTTAGCGCATGGGCCGCGCTTGTTATCGTTACGGTTGGAATGTTTATTCTCGGAATTCATCCCACGTTCTTGACCGATATTGCCAAGACGTTCTATGTTCAATAGATCATGCAACCGGTCTTTACAGCCGCTCAGTCCCGAAATTTCGATACATACCTAATTGAAGCGATTGGCATTCCATCGCCGGTGCTGATGGAGAATGCGGCGCGTGGTGCTCAGAATGCTTTGAGCGATTGGCTCGGAGTTCCCGGTGAAACTGAAATTGTGATTGTGTGTGGAACCGGAAATAATGGCGGCGATGGTATGGCGCTTGCCCGATTGCTTATCGAGCAGTCTCACAATGTCACCGTTTTTCTTGCCGGAGACGCATCGAAACTTTCCGACGATGCAAAATTACAATATGATATTCTTTCGAAGCTGATCGACCCCGACGAAATTTATTCCTTCGAAAAAGCGGGAGATATAATCGAGATCGTCGATAGCGTGGACATTATTGTAGATGCGTTGTTGGGAACCGGTTCTACGGGAGCACCAAGAGGCGCGATTGCCGAAGGCATAAAAGCCATTCAAATGTTGCAAGGTGCTGTCGGTGCCAAAGTTCTTGCAATGGATATTCCTTCCGGCCTCGATACCGATCATGGTGCATTCGAATCTGATGAATCCTCTCAATTCATCGTTCGCGCGGATCGCACCGTTACGATGGCTATGCCAAAGATCGGGTTTTATCAGGCAGATTCCAAAATATTTACGGGGGATGTTTCCACAGCCGAGCTTGGTGCTGAAGTCTCTTTTAATGACTCTATAAAAGATCGAGCATTCCTGATGAGTGCGAATGATGCTGCAAATGGAATTCGAACGTTTCGATACACCTCATCGAAAATGGATCGAGGACGTGTACTTACGATCTGTGGTTCCCGTGGCATGACGGGTGCAGCGATCATGTGCGCAACTGCAGCACTAAAAACCGGCTGCGGTTTAGTTACCGTTGCGATCCCTGAATCTCAACGCGCCATCGTTGCACAGGCCATGCCGGAACTAATGACACGCGGCCTTAATGCGGAAACGAACGGCAGTCCTGATCTTCCTGCATGGGATGAGCTTTCCGGTGAGTTCAAACGCGCCGATGCCGTGCTGATCGGTTGTGGATTACCGGTTATTCTGGGAACTACGGCGCTGATGCTGCGCATTATTTCTCAAGTGGATAAACCAATGGTTATAGATGCGGGAGCGCTCAGCGCATTACAAGGACATTTAGATATAATCAAGAATCGAAAAGCTCCCACCATTCTCACTCCGCACATTGGAGAGTTGGCACGCCTTGTAGATCGTCCGTGGCAGGAAGTGGATCGTGAGCGTCTTGCTTATGGTCGCCAAGTTGCAAAGGAGTATGGTTGCACCGTTGTTGTGAAAGGTGAACCCGTCCAAACGATTGCAAGCGATGGAACTACTTACATCAACACCACAGGAAATGTTGGCCTCGCGACCGGCGGAACCGGCGATGTGCTTGCGGGAATGATCGTAAGCCTGCTCGTGCAAACACCGGATGAGCAGATCGTAGCTGCACGAACGGGCGTTTATCTCCACGGACTTGCAGGGGATTTTGCTGCTGCCGATAAAACAACGCATTCTATGACTGCGACGGACGTCATCGCACATCTTCCGAACGCATTTAAGGCTTTGGGATTTAAATAAATGACATCCTGGCAAGGCGTTCTTCGCAAAGATCTGCGTGTCGAGTTCCGGACCCGCTACGGCGTGAGCGCGGTAATAATGTTCCTGCTCATTACGGTTGCAGTCATACTTTATTCAACGCCGGGTGAGCAATTACAGCCGAGCATTCTCAGCGCCCTGCTTTGGATCGCACTTTTTTTTGGCGCAATGACGGGGCTGGCGCGCTCATTCGTTTCAGAAGAGGAGCGGGGAACTGCGCTCATGCTTCGTCTTTATGCGAACGGCGAAAGTGTTTTTATCGGAAAGCTGGTTTATAATCTTGCGTTGATGCTTGCGCTCGCGATCTCTGCAGTATTATTTTTCGAATTCTTCTTCACGCGCGATTTTCATATTCGGGATTGGCCAGCATTTAGCTTACAACTGACGCTTGGCGCAGTCGGCATAGCTGCGGTATCTACGATGCTCTCTGCACTCATCAGCCGTGCATCGCAAAAAGGTGCGCTGTTGCCGATCCTTGCGCTGCCCGTGCTCATGCCGCTCGTTATTGCAACGACGGACGCAACGCGTATCGCACTCGAAACTCCGAACGCTATGCAATCCGCACAGGGAGACCTTTTGATACTTGTTTCGTTTGATATTGCAATGGTGCTCGTCAGCTATGTCTTGTTCGATGTGATCTGGCGGGATTAATAATCGCTATGCGTAAAAGATTATAGAAAAATCGGTTCATGCAGAATACGGAATTTCGCGTTTTTATTTCTTCCACATTTCTCGATGTGCAGGAAGAGCGGGAGCATTTAGTAAAAAAGGTTTTTCCCGAAGTGCGCGCGCATTGCCGCGAACGCGGAATTACGTTTACGGAAGTCGATCTTCGTTCGGGCGTTACGGAAGAAGTTCCGGTATCGAACCGTGTTATTCGCGCCAGTCTGGAAGAAGTAGATCGCTCCCGGCCTTATTTCATCGGCATCACCGGAGACCGTTATGGATTCGTTCCTAAACCTGCGGATGTTGCTGCCGACCCTGAACTTATCCAAAAATTCCCGTGGGTTCCTGACGCTATTGCAGAAGGCGCAAGCCTCATCGATCTCGAATTTCGTCATGGCGCGCTCAATCAGAATGTGGAAGATACAAGCGCGCATCGAGCCTTCTTTTATATTCGCCAGCGTTTGTGGGATCGGGATTCTGCGGCACCGGATCGAATGAAGCTTTCATCGCTGGAACGGCGCGTAAAAGCTCGCGGATATAAAGTATCGGGTTATCAAAGCGCGGAGAAGCTTGGCGAGATGATCCGTGCAGAGTTGCTTGCTATTCTCGACCGAGATTTTGCAAAGATCGTTGAAGATCCGATCGAAAAAGAATCCATTATTTCTTAAAGGCGCATTTTATTCGGTGTAATTTCGTTTACAACTTCATGCGGATTTTTCGCTCAAATATTTTCCTCTGGTGCTTAGGCATCGCGCTGGCAGTGCAGGTGTTCGTTGCCTTTGAAACGCCGATTGGTGGTAGTTTTGAAGATGCGGCGATGCTCTCCATGAATCAGGTGCAGGATATTACGCCGGTTAAGGCCACGCTGGTTTCTTCGGATTCAGCGGGTACTATGTTCAAAGATCTTTATGGACAACCGGGCACTGTCCGCGCGACCCGTGCGTCCCCTGAGTCATTTAAGTCCTTTAAGAATGGCGACATTCTTGTGATGAGCGTAGCATACAATCGGCAAGCTAAAGCGTTTGACCTTGTAGAGATCATTCGTGTGAATCCCGTAATGACCTTCCCCATGATACAAGGCTTAGGGGAACTTGGTCGCAACATGCTATTCCATGTGCCGATGTCGATGGTGGCGTTTATCGCATTCTTATTGGGAACGATCTATTCAATCCTGTATCTCGTAAAGAAAGATTTCGATTATGACCGCCGCGCGCGCGCAGCATCTGCCGGAGGATTTCTCTTCACGTTGATGGCAACGATCACCGGCTCCATCTGGGCACGTTTTAGCTGGGGAACATTCTGGAATTGGGATCCGCGCGAGACTTCCATCTTTATTTTGCTGCTCATCTATGGAGCATATTTTATGCTTCGCTCCTTGCTCGAAGAGAGCGAGGATAAGAAAGCGCGCATTGCTGCGGTCTATAATATCATTTCGTTTGTGAGTGTGCCGTTTCTGATGTTCGTGGTTCCGCGCATCACACAAAGCCTTCATCCCGGCGGCGGTGGCACGGAAGCGCCGATCATCAATCTTTCCGGCCAAACGCATACAGATCGAACGCTCTTAAACATGCACTGGATCTCGGTTTTTCTATTTCTCTTAGTTTTTCTTTGGATCAAAGATATGTACACGCGTGTGCTCCGTTTGCAGGATAAAAAGGCCGAGCAAGTTTAATAATTATTACTATGGATTTTTTGCAACACAATTCTCTTTACGTCGTCGGAATTATTTCGGCGGTTATTTGGCTGGGATTGTTTTCCTTTATGTTCGGCATCGAGCGCCGCGTGCGTAAGCTGGAAAAGAATTCCTAAACACCATACGTTCGTGACCATTCGACGCGCAATACCGGATGACGCACAAGCCGTTGCCGCGCTTCTCATTCGTTCAATCCGCGAAGTATGCGGGCCGGATTACAGCAACGATGAAGCGATTCTGTCTGCGTGGTGCGCCAACAAAACGCCGGAAAATATGAGGCGGGGAATTCTGAATCCCAATAATTATTGGATCGTCGCGCTGGATGGAGAGGTGATTACGGGCACTGCGCTGATCGCGAATGATGGCAATATTTATCTCTGCTATTTACTTCCCGAATATCTCGGTCGTGGATTTGGCAAGGCGATGTTGGATGATATGATGGATTACGCCCGCACTTCTGGCGTAACAAAGGTTACACTCGAAAGCACCCGAACCGCGCGGCAGTTTTATTTGCGGAATGGCTTCGTTGAAACGGGCACGATGATGGGCTTGGGATTGATTCCTTGTTTTACGATGGAGCGTAACCTCCCATAAAATAATGCCAGAAGATAAAAGTTTGCTACACGAAATTCGCGCTATTCTTTTCGATATTGATGGTACGTTGCTCGATACCTTCGATTTTATCTATGGCGCATTTGAATATACGTTCCGGGTTCATGGTATTGCGTCGCTTTCGCGCGATGAAATTTCGCATCTGATGGGCGGGCCGCTTACGGAAGTATATACTGCAATGGCGCCCGGTCATGATGCAGCAGCCTTAGCGGAAACGCATCGCGTATTTCAAGAAAATAATGTTCAGCTTGCCAAGCTTTTCCCTGATACTATAAAAGTTCTCGATGCGCTCAAGATGCAGGGCTTGAAACTTGCCGCAGTCACGACGCGCTCGGTTCGCACCTCAGTTCTATCGCTTGAACAGAATGGCATTGCTGATTATTTCGATATTGTTATATCGGCGGAAGATGTTGCGCGGCATAAACCCGATCCGGAACCTATCGTTAAGGCGCTTCATGTACTCAAGATAAAACCTACGGACGCGATCATGGTTGGCGACACAACGGCGGATATTATGGCCGGAAAAAATGCGGGAACGAAAACGGTGGCTGCGCTTTATGGCTTCGGTGGCGAGCGCTTACGCGAGCTAAAGCCTGATTATCTGATCGCGGAATTGAAGGAACTTCTAACGATCGTCTGAACTATTATCCCAAATAGTTCTGCAACGGTTTTGTGCGCGGTGTGTGGCGTAAGCGGCGAATGGCTTTTTCTTTTATCTGGCGAACGCGCTCGCGAGTAAGTGCAAATTTATCGCCGATCTCTTCGAGCGTAAGCGCGTGGAAACCATTCAGGCCATAATACAGCTCGATCACTTCGCGCTCGCGTGTCGTTAGTGCCGTAAGTGCGCGCCCGACTTCGAGCTTGAGCGAATCGGTCATAAGCAGGGAGTCCGGCGGGGATTGCTGCAAGTCTTGCAGGATGTCGAGAAGCCGGTTATCCTCGCCGATAGAAAACGGCTGATCCACCGAGAGATGCCGTCCGGAGATACGCATGGTTTCTGCGATCTCGTTCGCGGACATATCGAGCTTTTCGGCAAGTTCGTTCGCGGTGGGTTCCCGTTCAAATTCCTGTTCGAGCTGCGAGAACTTTCTCGAAATTTTATTCAAAGCGCCGACACGGTTCAGAGGGAGGCGGACGATGCGTGATTGCTCGGCAAGCGCCTGAAGAATGGATTGCCGAATCCACCACACGGCATACGAAATAAACTTAAAACCACGGGTTTCATCGAACCGGCGAGCGGCTTTGATGAGGCCGAGATTGCCTTCATTAATGAGATCACCCAGCGAAAGCCCCTGATTCTGATATTGCTTTGCGACGGAAACGACGAAGCGCAAATTTGCCTTGACGAGAATTTCGAGCGCCCGCTGCGAATCGTGAGCTTCTTCCTTGATCTTTTTCGCCAGCGCGATTTCCATCTCGGAATTTAAGAGATCGACTCGGCCAATCTCCTGAAGGTACATGTCCAGCGATTGACTTTCGCGGTTCGTATATTGCTTTGAGATACGCATTCTGAATCGGATTCGGTAAAAATCTACGGATCGTTAGAGGTTACGCCATGCACGGCTGCGGAGGCAGCTTCGATTAGAAATGAGGAATGATGAGCTTTTATGCACATGTCACCGCAGCTATTTCGTGAACGAGCCGTAATTTTCGTTCGTTCCGAGCACGATATGGATGATTGCTCATTTTTTTGGAATTTTATGAAAAATGTCGTATATTGTTGGAACGACTTTTCGCCCGTTAATACACGATAACATTATTTCCGCCGAGTTCGCGGGCGCGTTCCAGCGCCATTTCTGCGCCTTCGATCAGTTCCTCGACTGCGCCATCGCGCCGGGCGCCCGAAACCCCGATCGAGACTGTAACGGAATAGCTTCGCTTGCCAATAGCGATCACTTCGCTCACGATCATCTTGCGCATTTTTTCGCTCCAAAGGTAACCTTCTTCGTCCGTGCGTTTCATCAGAAGGACGGCAAAGGTATGCTCATCCGTTCGCGCGACGACATCGAAGGGCCGCACGCCGAATTGAAGCAAGCGCGTGATTGCAAGCACGATAGTGTCGGAATCTTCCTGCGAAAAGCGGGAACGGAACTCCGACGCGCCATCGATCTCAAAGAGCGCGAAGGTTAGCGGCTCATCGAACTGCATAGCCCGTGCGAGTTCCTGATTTGCGCGGTCGAGCAAGCCGCGTTTGTTGAGCACACCAGTTAGTAAATCGGTTAGCGCGCGCTCTCCGACCATATCGCCGAGCACGATAATTTCGAGTGCAGCCGCCGCGCTTCGTGCAAGATGTTCGAGCGTTTCCACATCGGCGTCGGTAAAACGCGCCCGTTCGGAGTGCTCGATAGCAAGCGCGCCATAATTTTTGGTTGTGGTGCGGATCGGAATAACGAGGAACGAATGTCCCGTAGCAGCATTGCGATCCTCTTCCATATTATATCGAACAGTCTGCGGGGTGAGCGCATCGATTCGTATGCTTTTGCCTGACGACAAGCATTTACCGATAAGACTTTCTTCCATCGAGACCGGCGTCATCGGTGGAACGTAAGCACCGGCGCGTTTGGATTGAAGGCTGGAAATGTTCCAGAGCCGACGAGCATCGTCGAACGATGCAGCAGCCAGCCATTCCCAATCGATGATTTCTCCGGCAGCTTCGGTAAGCGCGCGAAGCACGTACTCCGGATTTTTTCGCTGATCGCGCAGTGCGCGAAGGGAACCATCGGGGCTGACCATTTCGTGAAGCTTTCGCGCGGCATCGAGCGTCCGCGCGGCGGCAAGCAGATCGTATTTTTCGATATACGAGCGTATTAAACCGGAAATGAGCTTCGAATGATTTGTCAGAATGCGAAGCGTTTCAGCGTTAAAATGATCCGGCGTAGTGGAATCGACCGTCAGCACGGCAACGAGTCCATCTCCAAAGAGAACCGGCATTCCAGCAAAGGATGCGGTTCCGATGGCGTCGCGATAATAGGGGATAAGATCGAGTTCCGCTTGCTGAGAGATGGAAGAGTGAAGTTCAGGCCGACGTTTCGTTACAATGCGGCTGACGGCGTCAAGCTCGATCGGGAACCGCTTGCCGGCTGCGAGGAATTGATACGCCCGGTCATCGAGCGCGGCGCTTTCGAGCACAAGTTGCTGCTTTTTCGCATTCACCCAAAAGAACATCGCGCTCGATGCGTTCAGCTCATCGCGTAGTATGTCGAGCAATTCTCCTAACAGTGCAACGAAATCCGCGCGGGGGTCGCGCGGCTCGAAGGATCGGCGTGGATAGGAATCGAAGGCGCGAAGCGCATCAAGAAATGATAAGAGCGACGATTCGATCTTCGGTTCGAGTGGAATTTCTTCTGCTTCCGTCCTCGGTATATGCATCGAAGTATGAATGGGCGCTTCGGGAGCAGAGATAAATTCCTCATCCAACGGCTCTTCATCATCGAGATCCATTACATCCGTTTCGAATTCTTCGGCTGGATCGGAGGACATTTCTTCGGTGAGAATTCCTTCTTCAGATGGTAACGAATCCAAGCTCACTTCGGACACTCCTTCGACAGGATGAACCACGGTGTCTTCGTTCGATGGCCATTCTTCTTCCTGTTGAACGCGGGTTACGCGAATAACGGCTCGTTCGTGTTCGGCAAAATAGGTACCGTTTGCGTCAGGCTGATCGGCAGTATGGCGAGGTAATGCTTCCTCTTCGCGTGGATGTTTTTTAAAAAAGGGAAGTTTATTTTGAACGCCGATCATTTCGTCTCGAAGCGATTTAAGTCGTGGTACGGCAAACCGGATGAGCGAAGGCTTTTCTTTTTCTAATCGTACTTCACGATCGTTCCACGCTTTGCGTTCGTCATCGACCTGCGCCTGCTGCTCGGCGCGGGTGATCTGAAAATCGTCAAAAATAACTTTTTTCAGCCGCTGCGGTGCTTTCGCATCGCTGGCTTCGGTTGCCTGCGTGGGGATCGGCTCCGAAGGTCGGCTATCGTGTTCGAAATCGTTACGTTCTTCGTCACTCATGCTATGCACTGCAAGACTAACATTAGAAAGCATCCTTACCGCGCTCGTGTTGACTCCAGAAGCGCCAACGCGCGCGGCCTGTTCTTGATGTTATACGAACCTCAGAGTGGCGTAAGGAATTCCATTCGGACGAAAAAAAATTCCGGGTGGCGCATTCCCGATCGTTTACTGGGTGCGCTCGGTGACTAATTCTTCGGAACCATTTTGCGTGACCGTCCTGTGCTCGTTCGGTTGCTCTTTACTTTCGAGCACCAGCGTGAAGTTCCGAAGTTCTTTCATGGCGCGGTGATAGAGCAAGCCCGTTGCATCTTCGATGCGAACGACGCTATGTGAAACCGCGCGGAAATTACTGATTGTCGCTTTCGTCGGGCCTTCATCGAAAACGAGCTTTCGCGGTGTGGTCGTTTGCGAATCTTCGAGTACGGCCAAGACCAGATCGTTGCGTTTTTCAAGGCCGCGTACCCGTTCCGAGGCATCGATATGAACGGGAAACGCAAGCTGAGGTGCAATATCCATATTCACATCCGAGCCGCTGCGCCATGTGGTATCCTGAATGAGCGCGCGTGTCGGACTATGCACCAGCGTGCGCATGATATACTCGTTCGCAATTTCTTCGGCTTGCTGCGATGCCGCTTGAAGTATGCGTGGATTGGATTTTTCCGAATCGGGAACCGTAGCAAGCATGGCATTCGAAATACCGCTGACATCGGTGATCGAATCGAGATCGCCGTACTTCGTCGCCAGAATCGAAAAATCTTTTCCGATCAGAAAATTGAATTCTTCGAAGTTCGGGTTCATTCGGTCTTTCAGATTATTACTCGAATACTGCATTTTCGTGGTGTCGCGCAGGGAGGTCAAGGTAATAGAATCGACACGAAAAACGAGATCCACGGTGCTATCGCGCCGAGTTCCCTTCACGGTTTGGCGGAGGTATATCTCCGTGGTGCTCGTTCCGGAGTGCTTTACGGCTGGGGTGCCGGGAGGGGTATCGCTCGAACTCGTCGTGATCTGATCGACAATATGAAAGCGCTGAACCGAGCCAGCCTTAGGACGAAAAAAAACATGATGGCTCGTGTCTGTAATAGCGACAGGCTCCGCTTTTTTCGTCGTATCGATCGTCATATTATTCGAAAGTGCAGCCGATTCTTTTTTGCCGCAGGACGAAACCAGAACCGCGCAGCATAGCGCTAAGAAAAAAAAGCGAATTGTGTGCATGAAGGGATAGATGGTGATGAAAGGAGAGTTTTTTAAAATTAAATTTGATATGCCGTCAGTGCAACTCAGGAATATCGTTCCGTTTGGCTGGTGGCGCTCCGGGGTTAGCGGGATTGGTTATCATTCCGTTATCTTGATCAGGCGTGTTGGGTGATGCACCTCGCAAAGAGTTTTCCAACGAGTCTTGATTAACACCGCTATGGGCGCCCATTTCCTTGATGGAAAATTTGCCACGCAGTACGGAGATAGGCAATATCTCGGTGGTGACGGAACGTGTAATATCTTCCGGCACCGTATCGATATCGACATGCAATAGTATCTTTGCCGAGTCCCGATATTCAGAACGAAGAAAGTTACCCTTCGCAAACGTAATACTTCCCACGCCGTTGCCGTGATAATCCAGAATTCCAAGCGGCATTGCAATACCTTCGAGATATTCGATCCGGTCGGGCGGATTGGAATACTGGACATGCAGTTCGATCGTTTCTGGGTTTGATCGCCGGGCTGAAACTGTTCGCGTGATGGGGATTTCCGTTGTCGTGAATGCGGAAGTATAGGAGCCTTGACCCTGAGAAGCTGCTATCCCGCCAAAACCAAATTCGAGCAGTTGCCCCATGCGCAAGGAATCGCTGAGGGAGAGCATGGCGTGAACCAGATCGTAGTCGTAGCCGTGACCGATAGCCGCTTGATAGAAGTCCTGCAAATTCAGGAATCTCGCGATCGTTCCATCGGGCCGCATGACGAAGCGGATGGTCTGCCCGAGAAATTGTGCGCGCGGCAGGACTTTGATGTCATGCAGTTCATGGGTAATATCCCATTCACCTGCGGAATTAAAGCGGAAGAAATTTTCGGCGTGTTTACCTTCGCCCAGATCGATGCCTGTTTTGAAGGAATCGAGCGAAGCCGAGATGACCGCAGAACCATCGGAAAGCACGCTATCGACCCGCTCCGTGAAGGAATAGACCGACGTTCGAATGCTGGGTCGCACATCATGCTCATCAACTTGCGGGAAGTGGAAGGTGAGCCGCAACATTTCCGTTATCACCACGCGATGAAGTTCCCCCTCACGAAAACGGAAACGAAAATCATTCGAAGGTTGAGCGTGGACGGAGATCACAAATCCCATCAGGAAAAGTATCGCCATCCATACCATTTTGACGAGAGCATTGATCCGCTCAAGCCGATATTCTATTGAATTTACATTTTTCATAAAATTCCGCACGCTAACGAGAGTGGTTTCTATACAGCGCGTAAGCCGCAAGCGTCATTCCATCCCAAATTTCGCCGTTTGCGATAAGGGTATTGAGTTCGTCCCGCGTGACCATTCGTGGTTCGAACTCTTCGCTGGATTCGGGATGGGCGTTCGCCGCAGTCAGTCCGCGCGCAATAAACACGTAACACTCCTCATCGCTTGCTCCGTTCATTGGATTGAACCATCCGATAGGAATTAACTCATTTGCGAGAAAACCAGCTTCTTCGAGCAGTTCGGCGCGTGCTGCTTCTTCATGGTTCTGCCCGGCCTTCACCCCTCCACCAATAAATTCGATGCTTTCCCGTTGATTCAGATACCGAAATTGCCTCAGCATGAGCAAACGCCCATCCTCGAATTCCGGGATCACGAATACTGCACCGAGCGTGTGCACATAGTAAAATTCGCCTTTGGTATCATCGGGATGCAGGTATTCATCCCGCCGGTATTCCCACCAGGGGTTTTTATGCAGGATCTCCGTAGAAATTTGGCGAAGGCGTTTGAGCATGGATGATGGAAACGTTTAGGCTCCGGGAATGCGTCCCTTAACTTAGCCTGTTCTCATTCTTTGCGTATTTTTGCGGAACATGATACAGCGCCTTACCATCCTTCTCCTTTTTCTTTCGCCTTCGTTCGCACGGTCACAGGTCGTTTTTACCTCGCCGCTGCCCGATGGCATTTTGCAGGTTCATGGCGATCACGCCGATCTGAGGCTGCACGTTTCACTTACCGGTCATTCAAATTTTAGTTACAAGCTGAGTTCAGATATTGACACTTCGAGCTTTCAGGAAGGCTGGGTTTCCGTCAGCGTTCAGATGAATGGTATTGTAGATACGATGCTTATCGTTCCGAAGTCACTCATAAATTATGCCGTGTATTGGCGAACGGGATTAACGAGTAACGATACCGGTGGAGTTGTAGCGAATCTAACGCCGGGTCATGTTATTGGCATAGCCGGGCAATCGAATGCGCAAGGATATACGTATGACATGATTACCACAGCAGTTGGCGATATTCGAATGCTTCTCAACGACTCCTCGTGGCAACCTGCGCATGAACCGACGGGTGGCGTAGCCGGTGGGCCGTGGATCGTGATGTCAAATGAGCTGTATCAGCTTATTGGAGATACCCTGCCTATCGGCATTGTGAATGTTGCTGTTGGTTCGAGTGGACTTACATTTGCAGGAGGAGGTGGCCAGTGGATTCGAAACCCCGCAAACCCTGAAGATACATCGGTTTACGGTCTGACCATCAACCGATTTCGACATGCTGGTTCCGATCTTGAATGTCTTTGCTGGATTCAGGGTGAAACGGATGCCGGAGGTGCGTTATCCTCACCGGAGGTCTATCGTTCAGCTTTTGCAACGCTGATGGCTGGTTTCAATGAAGATCTCGGAGATTCTATTCATTTTTTCCATCTGCAAATTGGTGGCTTTGACTTCGCTGGGGTTGATTCGTGGCCGCAGACCCGTGAAGCAGAACGCGAACTGCCTCCATCGACCATTGTGGGAACTGCGTTAGGACGATCGTTAGACGATGAATTGCACTACAGCCCACCGACGCTTTTGGCAGTGGGTACTATGTTCGCAGGAGCAATCCTGAAACAGGAATATGGCATGACCGAGCCGATGTACCCTCCGCTTATGCCCGATACATTTGCCACGCTCGATTCTATAACCGATACTATCGATCTTGGGCAATATTGCTTTTCTGTTGGTTGGACGCGAGGTGGAGTACCGGTCAAACTTACGAGCATAACTCCATATCAATTTTTTGGAATCAATGTGAGCAGCCTTCCTTTGTTCGATACGTCGGTTGTGTGGTATCGAATTTCGCCTCAAGATTCCAGCCGCGTTCAGATTGGGCTGCAAAAAAGCGCAAATATTGCGATCACGCGGAGTGATACAAATTGGAGCGTCACCTACGATGCTGTCGGCGGCTCCGATCAGGCGCCGCTTGCAACGATAGACCCGGTTTTCGGCGATACCATCTTCGCCACTGCATTTTATGAATTACCGATACAATTTAATGCAGGATTTCCATCCGATGTAGCCGATGTGAAGGAATTTGGCTTGCTCTTAGAAGTAGCAAATCCGGTGAGTGATGCAATTCAATGTTTTATTCGTGCCAGCATGTCTGAATCTGTAACTATCGACGTGGTGAATGATCTCGGATTAACCCTCCGGCACGAAACAGTTACTGCAGAGGAAGGCGAGCAGATCATTCCGATTTCAACCGAAGGACTTCCCTCCGGCAATTACTGGATCGTGCTTCGGGATGAGAACGGAAATCAATCGGTGCAAAAAGCGATATTGATTCATTGAAAACGCGGAGCCAGATGTTACTCTTTGCTGTTTGATGCACCGGAGATTTATTTTTGACATTTATTATGCCAATTTTTTCGAACACAGAACTTCAGGAAATAGCAGAACTACAGAAGCGCTACCCCAAGCCGATGGCCTCGCTCTTGCCGGTGCTTTGGCGCTTGCAGGAAAAGCGCGGCTGGCTCGATGACGAAGCCATGGAAGAAGCTGCCGCCGTCTGCCAAGTGCCGAAAAGCCACGTCGAGGGCGTCGTCAGCTTTTACACGATGTTCTTCGATAAGCCGATGGGGAAGTACCATGTGCAGGTTTGCACGAACGTTAGCTGTATGCTTCTCGGCGGCGAAACGCTGCTGGGTACCATGAAAACCAAGCTCGGCATTCAAAATTTGGAGCACACGCCGGATGGTATGTTCTCGATCGAAGAAACCGAATGTATGGGCGCTTGCGGCGGCGCGCCGATGATGGCTGTGAATGAGACATTCTTCGAAAAAGTTACCAATGCCGAAGCAACGGACGTCATCGATCACATTCGCGCGAACGCGGAAATTCCCACGCCGAAGTTCTTCCCACAAATGCCGGAGCTAACGGAAGCGGCAAACCGATAAGCATACCAATTAAAAGTTTACGATAAAAAATCTGATGGCTGATACCCCAAAAATAGTTCTACCCGATATTCCGGGACTTCGAAACATCGATACTTACGTCGCTAACGGCGGCTATGGCGAAGCAATGCGAAAAGCATATTCGATGTCGCCAGCAGCGGTCATCGAGGAAGTGAAAAAATCCGGGCTGCGCGGGCGCGGCGGCGCGGCGTTCCCTACGGGACTGAAATGGAGCTTCATGCCGAAGACCCGCGATAAGAAAAAATATTTTCTTATCAATGGCGATGAGTCGGAACCCGGTTCTTTTAAGGATCGGCAGATCTTCGAGTTCAATCCGCACCAGATGATCGAGGGCATTCTTATCGGCTGCTATGCCATGCAGATCGATCATGCGTACATCTACATTCGCGGCGAGTACGCGCATTGGGTGAGGATGGTCGAGCGCGCTGTTCAAGATGCGTACGCGAAGGGCTTTATTGGGGAGCGAATGAAAGAAACCTTCAAGCCAAGCGGGGAAGGCGTGGAATTTTTTACGGAACTTACGGTGCATAAAGGCGCGGGAGCGTATATTGTTGGCGAAGAAACCGCCATGCTCGATTCGCTCGAAGGCAAACGCGGATACCCGCGTTTCAAGCCGCCGTTCCCAGCTAATTTTGGTCTTTGGGGAATGCCAACGACGGTAAATAATATCGAGACCGTCGCGAATGTGCCTGCCATCATGAAAATGGGTGGGGAAGCATTTTCGAAGATCGGCGACGCGAAACAGCCGGGAACAATTCTATTCGGTATTAGCGGGCATGTGAACCGACCCGGCATTTATGAACTACCAACGGGAACTCCGCTTTTAGACATCATCAACATTCATGCGGGCGGTGTACCGAATGGAAAAAAGATTAAGATGGTCATTCCCGGCGGCTCCTCGATGCCACCGCTTCGCGGCGATAAACTTGAAGGCGTGCTCATGGATGCGAACCACTTGCAGGAAGTTGGCTCCGCCATTGGTACGGCGGGAATTATGGTGATGGATGAAGACACCGACATCATCAAAGTGCTGACGCGCATCGCAAAATTTTATTGGCACGAATCCTGCGGGCAATGCACGCCCTGCCGCGAGGGAACCGGATGGCTGCTAAAACTTCTGCGCAGATTCGAAGCATCCGAAGCAATGGAAGGCGACATCGACCTGCTTTACGATGTAGCAAAAAATATCGAAGGCCGCACCATCTGCGCGCTCGGCGAAGCCGCCGCGTGGCCGGTCTATTTCACCATCGAACGTTTCCGCGAAGATTTTGAAAAGCGCGTAAAGCCCGGACTGAAAATCGAAAGCCCGAACCGCGTGCATGGCCTCCGTAAAGGCGGGCTGGAACCCGTGCAACTGCATGTGCCGATGGTGGTGAGGGT
>CAWCCK010000008.1:0-206825 GCA_963794025.1 Ignavibacteriota bacterium | reverse complement strand
TTTCTTTAACCCATTTAATGGGATCATTGTCTAACACAAGGTCACAAGTTTGAGAATCAAATCGTTTTCCTATGCGCATGCACATGGATTTTTTTACATTTATTTCCATGTCTAACCATTTAAGCTCAGCTTTTACAATGTTTATCATTTGTTGCAACTCAGCAACTGAGATAGAAGCAAGAAGCATATCATCGGCATACATGAACACATTGAAGCACATGTTACGAATATGGCATCCTACAGAAGATTTATGCAATTTGACAATGACATCATTTACATAAATCGCAAAAAGATATGGAGAGGTGATTCCTCCCTGTCGTGTACCGGTTTGTAAGTGAACAGAAAGGGAGTAACTATCTCCCCATTTAACCGATGCAAAGTTCTTCGCATACCAACAATCTAAAATGTTAATTAGTACTAAAGGACAATTCCGGTTCATTAATTTAATAAATAGGGCATGCCTATTCATTTTGTCGAAAGCTTTACTCATATCTAGTGCACACAAATTAACAGTAGATTCTCTTTCAATAAAAAATTCAACAGTTTTTCGAACAGCATACAATGCCTGGTTGCAGCCAGACTTTGATGGCTTCCGCTGGAGCGAGCTGGGCGCTGTGCTCCTCCGCCCACAATCCTTGTCGGAAGGTGCCGGCCTGGACCGCTTCTCGCCTCACTCGACCCGTGGCCGACCATTCGTCCAGTTCATGGCGAGTGATCGGCTGAAGAGTGCCCTGACAGCCGGTATGCGGGGCGCAGCCTAGAATGGAACGAGGCCAGATGGTGCCGGAACGTTCACAGCGCCAAAGCTGCGTAGGGCGCCGCAACCCAAGGTCGAGCAGGCGCAACCGGATAGCCGACGTGACTTCATTATCGAGAATGTAATCCTCGCGAGTTCTTGAGCCACACCAGCTGGCCCGTGCGAAAGGCTCCGGCCGCGCTGGCACTCGAACCGGCCTGGCAAAGTTGACCTGAAAATAGCCTCGAGCACTCGAGGAGCGAGCTTTTCGGCTTCCAATTTGGACAGATTGGCTCGTTGTAGTATATTCTCTACCAATGCCCGGCGCCGGTGGCGACTGCTGACACCGCAAAAGTCGTCAAGCACGCAGAAATGGCCTGATGTTTGACCGCTCATCTGTAGCCCGAGATCCCACGCCCGCTTGCCCAGCGTGATGTGACCGCTGGAACGAAGTGTATCCATCAATCCGGCCAGCAAGACCGACCATACGCCCGTGATTGATTCACGCGATTGGACGGGCAGTTCTGCCAGGAGCAGGTCCGGAGGCTCAAGATTCTCCAGGCCTGGAGTAGACGAGCTGACTCAGACCGCTGGCCTCAAGGCCGTAGAAAGTCTTGCGTAGCGGGACTGCAAGGTCAAAAGCGAGCCGCGGCACAGATGGTCAAGTTTTCTCCTAACCACATGCCAAGTTTTAGCTTGGTTGGCGTCAGGAAGGGCATCCGGCCGTAAAACCCTGCTCCAGTTTCGTCATCTATACCCATGTTTGAACATGGACATTACCATAATAGGACGTTAAATAAAGGTGGTTAGTTTTTTTTAGTTTTATTAAATTAGTTACAGTATAATTATTCTTTACTGATTAGTAAGCAGTCATGGTTGTTATTGTTAAACAATGTCAATATTATTCTCAGCTATTGCCAATTCGTCACATATACACCCTACAGAGGATGAACTTTCTAAATAATCTTGAAGCTTCAAATAACTCGCTCTTATGCCATATTTACACGATTACTAATGAAAATCATAATGCTGTTGGTAAACTTGCTGATAGATATGGTTATGATGTTGTAAGGTTCAGCGAAAAATACAATCTTGCTGTTAAAAATCAATTTAAATTAGAATCATTTGAATAATTATTATATAATATTTATCATACCATACTTTCTGTGCTCCTCGGTTCCTATCGTAGTAACATATAACTTGTTTGTGAAATTTGTCCATACTGCTGAACCTGTCTTTTAACTAGTTATTCTCTTTTTTCTTGTTTGTGTACTGATGTTTGTGTATGTATGTTTGCTGCTCTTTTGAGTGAAATAAAGATATTCATAGCGTCTCTCAGTTTCAGCGTTCGCAGCGGGCCCTTTCCGCGCTCATGGAGGGATCCTAGGACTGCCGCCCGAGGACAACATGGTTGCACCATATCAGTAGCTATTCTGTAATAATAGAGCTATGTTGTTTCTACGCGCAGAACAGTATAGCTATGTTGTTTATACGCAGAGATCTTTGCGCCGAATGAGAGTCCTCTGATATTATCAGGGACTGCAGCCCCTGGTAATGTCAGCTGACTTATCTATGATAGCCGCGACTGCCTAGTTCGCGCTAATTATGACAAACTCGCCTATCTGTTAACATTGTGTGACAACACAATTTAACGCAATCGAGACAGTCGCGTGCCAGAGTAAAGGAGGAAGGAGTAATGCGGCCACTGCTCCAGTGCGTGAGATCAAAAATGACGTCGATATCATTTGATTGGTCAGATTTGGGCAGATTTTAATTTTTGTTTACGTCAAGCCAATGGACGTAAAGCGGACGTTAATTTGAACCAGTCATATCTTGCGACGCCATCTTTGATCGCATACTGGACGTTAACATTAGAGCCTATCGGTCGCTGGACTAACTACTATACCGGCTATGGTCGCGGTTATGCTGACTATACGGCTCCAGAACTATGGTTGGGCGCAATGGACCGGCGCAGCTTTGCACTCTCAAGGGGAAAAAGTCTTACACAATTGGTGGAAAATAAAAATTTTTGAAATACACTTTATTTTCAGGTAGATTGAGAGCATGCGATATTTGTGTAGCGACGCTAGCTCCTAACCCCGTTTTCAAATATTTATTATTTGGTTGGCGTCAGGAAGGGCATCCGGCCATAAAAACCCAGCTCCAGCAGTCCCAACAGGGACGAAAACGTCTACACACCTGTCTTCAGGTACATTACCAGAGTAGACGGTAAAAACGGTGGTTAGTTAGTTAGTAACACTATTGGTGGAATTTATAGTGTTGTTAACTTCAATAAGTAAGTAATTGCATTAGATATACGTTGACATCCGCTGAACTATGCAGACAGCATCCCAGGGGCTCCGTACAAAAAATGCTTTAAAATGTGTAAGTTATTTATCAAATTACAATTGCTTTCTTTAAAGTGTCTTCACTGATAGATATAACATCATGCATTAGATCTGCACCTCATAGCGCAAATTGTAAAAAAAACAAGTACGTACTTTCTAAAGCTGCTCAGATATGTAACAATTGATGCCTTTAGATTCACAGGTTAACCCTTTACCTCCATAGTCGTTGCTTTTCGAGACTAGCACCCCGTCAAATTATAATATGCTTGTTTAATTTTACTGCACGCTTTTTCAGTTTGTCTGCTGCATAAAATGCAATGCCGGCGGGGCGCCGCACCCTCTGGCAGTGCATTTTATGCAGCAGACAAACTGAAAAAGCATGCAGAAGAAGTCAACAAGCACATTATTATTAATTTGAAGGGGTCGTCTCAAAAGCAAAGGCTATGGGAGTTAAAGGGTAAAACTACGGCGCACTGACTCGCAGAATTATTTTGATCGTTCAGATTTCTGTTCGCGAACTTGCGAGCAGACTGGTCGCAGACTCTACAGCTAAAAATATTCTGAATATCAGACCATTGGTGATACTGCTGTATTTGGTCAAAAAAATTCAGCTATACGTATGAAATAAGATCATAATAAACGTTTGCATGTGACACTTCATGCTGGCAAAATTTTCGCGTCCAATCTGCTTCGCAACTGATTCAAATGAGCTGATAATGGTAGTTTTTTCTCTCAGATGTGCCACAAGGCATAAAAAAGAACTCTCATGACTTCTAGTGATCTAAACAACCTTAGGATTCTCGGAAAGTTTGGTGAGAATACTTCTAAAATATATCCGATTGATTGTTAATGATTATGCATAGAACTTTATTCGCCTCTCGGCAGCATACAAATAAATACAAGAGAAAAAAACAAATATGGTTACAAACTCAAAATTAATAAATTGCATAAGATTAGACAAATGTAACATGTGACAATCATCCAAAATACATGACATTAGAGGCCATCCATAAAGGACGTCCATAAAAAATTTCAGATTTAGACCCCCCCCTCCCCTATCCACTTTTGCGCCATCGATAACGGCGCGGTGCAGATCTTCGCCTTTCATGCGCAAATGATTGGTGTAATCGACAAGTAAAATTCCATTGGAAACGACGACGCCGACCATCACGATAATTCCCTGGAACGATGTTACGGAAAGCGTCGTGCCGGTCAGGAACAGCGCCCAGAGCACTCCGACAATTCCGAAGGGAACTGTAAACATGATGATGAACGGGTCCATCAGGGACTGAAATTGCGAAGCCATCACCACATATACGAGCAGTATTGCAAGCGCGAAGGCCATCGCAAGTCCGTTGAAGGTTTGCTGTTGCTGCTCGACGTTCCCGCCGAGCTTCACTTCGAATCCCGGCGGCAATGTCATTTGGTCGAGCTTTGTTTGAATATCCGCTGCAACGCTGCCCAGATCGCGTCCGCTCACTTCGGCAGTCACGTCGATAATGCGCTGCTGATATTTCCGGTCGATCTCGACGGGTGAGGCATCCAACGTGATATTCGCAATTTCGCCCAACAACACCAACGCGCCGGAGGGGGTATTCAAGGGAATTTTTCGCAGGTCGTCGATGGAAGAGCGATACTCTTCGGAGTAGCGCACCAGCATGTTATACTGGTTCCCATTGACGGGGTCGCTGTACAGGGAAGAAACGTTGCCATCCACGGCAGAGCTAATCGTATTCGCAATTTGCGCTACATTAATTCCCAGGATACCCGCTTTTTGCCGATCGATATTCACGCGGATCTCCGGCAAATTATCCTCGCGTGAGGATACGGCATTGACAGCGCCGGGCGTTGACCTTACTGCCGCAAGGACTTGATCGGCGAGCGCGGTTCCCTTGTCGAGATCGAAGCCACGAACTTCAATATCGATGGGCGCCGCGGAACCAAAATTCAGCAGATACCGCAAAAAGCCGCTTGCGCTGACAATAACGGACGCGCCAAGATAATTATTGATCTTAGGCCGGATCGAATCCATGATCTGAAAAATGGAGCGTTTTCGCTGATCGGGCGGCGTGAGCGAAACCTGGATGTTGGCTGCATGCTCGCCGGTATTATCTCCAAAGAAATTCCCACTCTTGGCCGGTGGCACGCCAATATCGGAGACCATCGCGGTCATTTCCGGGATATTTTTCCGCATGAGGTCTTCCAGCGCTTGGACGGTTTTCGTTGTCTCTTCGATGCGAGTTCCCACCGGATCTTTTACGGTAACGGTAAAAACGCTTTCATCCTGATCGGGGAAAAATTCCGATCCAATAAATTTGAAAAGGAACGCCGAAGCAACAGCGATTGCCAGAATACTGATGATAATAAGTTTGCGATGCTGGAGCGCCCATTCCAGCATTTTTGCATACCCATGATCGATCCTATCTATGAGGTCATGGAAAAAGATTCTCATTCGGTCGGAAATTTTGCGTGAGTCGCGTTTCATCTCTTTTTCCGGCGGGAGAAATCGCAGACAGAGCAGCGGCGTGATCGTCCGTGAAATAAAGAACGATCCAAACAGCGCAACGGCGATCGTCAGCGTAAGCGGAATGAACAGAAGTTTTGCAATACCCGTAAGGAATACAACGGGCAGAAATACGATGACGGTCGTTAGCGTAGATACAAAAATGGGCGTGGCCACTTCGCTTGCGGCAGCGAGCGTTTGCTGTATCTTTGTTTCGCCCGGTTTTGGATTATTGTAATGTCTGCTAATGGCTTCTAATTCGACAATCGAATCATCCACCAACCTTCCAACAGCGAGCGCAAGGCCTCCAAAGGTCATGATGTTCAGCGTCACATCGCCGAAGCGGAACATGATAAAGGTAATGAGGATGGACATCGGAATCGCCACGATAATAATGATCGTTCCCCGGATATTGCGAAGAAAGATCATAATAATGATCATGGCGAGCAAGGCTCCTATCACGGCTTCATGCGAAAGGCCGTCGATGGTTTGGCGAATGTAGATCGATTGATCGAAGGTCAGCGCAATATGAACATTCGGGGGAACTCCCGTTAGTTTTGGGATCGATTTCATGATATTATCCACAACGGCAACCGTATTCGAGCTTGCGAGTTTTTGAACACTTAGAATAAGTCCCGGTTTGCCATCGACTCGGATGGTTTCCGTCTCTTCCTGATAGCTATCTTCCACGCGCGCAACGTCACGGACGCGAACGGGAACTCCGCCGGTGTCCGAAAGCACAATATCACCAATGGGCGCGACGACATTGAACAAGCTCTTGGTGTTCAGCGCATAATCGAAGACGCCGCTCTTGAGATCGCCGGAGGGAACGATTAGATTCGAATTCGAAACGGCGGTAATAACGCTCGTGATCGGAAGCCCAAGCGCCTGAATGCGGTCGCGGTCGAGCATGATATGAATTTCGCGGATGCGTCCGCCCGTCACTTGCGCGGACGCGACGCCATTCAAATGCTCGATCTGTGGCTCGATGGTATTGTAGGCAAGATCATAGAGATCGCGCTCGTCCATGTTGCCGGAAACGGCCAGCGTGATAACGGGAAGGCTTGTAATATCGAAGCGAAGCGAGATCGGTTGTTGCACGCCGGTTGGAAGCTGGATCATCGCGCGATCCAGACGTTGTATCACATCGACAAGCCCGACATCGACGTTCGCGCCCCAATTAAAATTGATCTTGATCTGTCCGACGCCCTCGCGCGTTTGCGATTGAATATAATCGACATCGTTCACGGAACTCACGCTGCGTTCCTCGATCGCCGTGACGGCTTGTTCCATATCCATCGGGCTTGCGCCCGTCCAATACGTGATCGTCGTAACGACCGGGATCGAAACATTCGGAAGCAAGTCAATCGGTAATTGCGTAAGCGATACCAACCCCAAAACGAGGATGGTAAAGCCGATCAGCACCGTCGAGATCGGATATTTAAGCGCGAGTCTGGTTAGCCACATATTGGAAAATTAGGAATGATGAATTATGAATGATGAAGTTCGAGCGTCTTCATAATTCAACATTGATGTTCTTAGCCCTTCATGCCATTTAATTTGAGGTGTGTTCTCCTTCGTGCAAGCGTTCATCCGGCGTTTCGATTCGCTTACGGAAACGTTCTTCAAAAATGGTATAAAGTGTCGGCACGAAGAAGAGTGTAAGCAGCGTAGAAAGTGAAAGTCCGCCGATAACGGCAATGGCAAGCGGCGCCTGCGTTTTTTCACCGCCAAGTCCCATGGCCATGGGAATGAGGCCGAGCACAGTTGCGATGGAAGTCATAAGAATGGGTTTCAGCCGCGTGCGCCCGGCATCGATGACGGCGCGGTGCAGCTCTTCGCCCTTCATACGCAAATGATTGGTGTAATCGACGAGTAAAATTCCATTCGAAACGACGACGCCGACCATTACGATAATTCCCTGGAATGACGTTACCGAAAGCGTCGTCCCCGTCAGGAACAATGCCCAAAACACTCCGACGACTCCGAAGGGAACCGTAAACATGATGATGAACGGATCCATCAGCGATTGGAACTGCGAGGCCATCACAACATACACGAGAAGGATAGCAAGCGCGAACGCCATTGTGAGTCCGGTGAAGGTTTGCTGCTGTTGTTCGACGTTACCGCCGAGCTTCATCTCGAATCCGGCAGGAAGAACTATTTTGTCGAGCTTTGCTTGAATATCCGCTGCGACGCTGCCCAGATCGCGCCCGCTTGCTTCGGCAGTTACGTCGATGATGCGCTGCTGATATTTCCGGTCGATCTCCACGGGCGAAGCATCCTGCGTAATGGTAGCAAGTTCCCCTAATTGCACCAACGAATCCGAAGGGGTGGTAAGAAGCAATTTTTTAAGATCGTCGATCGAGGAACGATATTGTTGGTCGAACCGGACGAGGATATTATATTGATTCCCATTGACGGGGTCGCTATAGAGCGATGCGACTTGCCCATCAATGGCAGCGCTGATCGTATTCGAAATTTGCGCCACGCTGATTCCCAAAATACCAGCTTTTTGCCGGTCAATATCGATGCGCAGACCGGGAAGGTTATCTTCGCGCGAGGACACCGCATTCACCGCTCCGGGCGTAGATTTCACGGCAGCCATAACCTGGTTGGCTATTTGCGTTCCCTTATCGAGATCGAAGCCGCGAATTTCAATATCGATTGGCGCAAGGGAACCGAAGTTGAGTAAAAAGCGCAGGAACCCGCTCGCGCTGACAATCACGGACGCGCCAAGATAATTATTGATCTTAGGCCTGATGGAATCCATGACCTGAAAAATGGTGCGCGTGCGTTGATCCGGTGGAACTAATGACACCTGGATATTCGCCGCATGTTCGCCAGTATTTCTTCCGAAGAAATTCCCACCCTTTGCAGAGGGAACGCCCACATCGGTGACCATCGCGTTTATTTCCGGGATATTTCTCCGCATCAACGATTCGATGGAATCGACGGTCTTTTCCGTTTCTTCGATCCGCGTTCCGACCGGAGCTTTAATAGTTACTGTAAAGACGCTTTCATCCTGATCGGGGAAAAATTCCGTGCCGATGAATTTGAAAAGAAATGCCGAGAGCGCCGCAACACAAAGAATGCTGATAATAATAATTTTGCGATGCGTGAGCGCCCATTCCAGCATTTTTTCATACCCGCGATCTACGCGGTCGATCAAGTCATGGAAAAAGACGCGCGTTCGGTCGGGAAGTTTTTTTGATTCGCGCTTCATTTCTTTTTCCGGCGGGAGAAATTTCAGGCAGAGCAATGGCGTGATGGTACGCGAAATGAAGAACGAGCCAAACAGCGCGACTGCTATGGTCATTGTAAGCGGAACGAATAATAATTTCGCAATGCCCGTCAGGAATACGACGGGCAGAAATACGATCACGGTTGTCAGCGTGGAGACAAAAATAGGCGTGGCTACTTCGCTCGCGGCGGCGAGTGTTTGCTGAATCTTGGTTTCGCCGGGCTTTGGATTATTATAATGCCGGCTGATGGCTTCTAACTCCACGATGGAATCATCGACCAATCTTCCGACGGCGAGCGCAAGGCCGCCGAAGGTCATGATGTTTAGCGTTACGTTCCCGAACCGGAACATGATGAACGTGATGAGGATCGACATCGGAATGGCTACGATAATAATGATCGTTCCCCGGATATTGCGGAGAAAGATCATGATGATCGCCATGGCAAGCAGCGCGCCGATCAGAGCTTCGCGCGAAAGTCCGTTGATGGTTTGGCGAATGTACAGCGATTGATCGAAGGTCAGCGCAATGTGGATATTCGATGGAACTCCCGTCAGTTTGGGAATGGATTTTATGATGTTATCGACGACATCCACCGTATTTGCGCTTGCAAGCTTTTGCACGCGGAGCACAATGCCGGGTTTGCCGTTGACGCGGATCGTTTCGGTCTCTTCCTGATAGCTATCCTCGATACGAGCAACATCGCGAATGCGAACGGGAACTCCGTTCGAATCCGAAAGTACAATATCGCCGATGGGCGCGACAACATTGAACAGGCTCTCTGTTTTCAACGCATAATCGAATACACCGCTCTTGAGATCGCCGGAAGGAACGATTAAATTCGAGTTTTGAACGGCTTTGATGACGCTTGCGATCGGAAGCTGACGCGCTTGAATGCGGTCGCGGTCCAGCATAATATGGATCTCTCGAATGCGTCCGCCCGTCACTTGCGCGGATGCTACGCCCGTTAAATGCTCAAGCTGCGGCTCGATGGTATTATACGCCAGATCGTAGAGATCGCGCTGATCCATCTGACCGGAAATGGCCAGCGTGATAACGGGAACACTATTAATATCGAAGCGCAGCGAGATCGGCTGCTGTACGCCGGTCGGGAGCAGCGTCATTGTCCGAGTCATGCGCTGAATGACATCGACAAGCCCCACATCGACGTTTGCGCCCCAATTAAAGTTAACGCGAATCTGATCCACGCCTTCGCGCGTGGAGGACTGGATATAGTTAACATCGTTTACGGAACTAATACCGCGCTCCTCGATGGCAGTGACAGCTTGCTCCATGTCCATCGGGCTGGCACCCGTCCAATACGTGACGGTTGTGACGACGGGGATCGAAACATTCGGCAAGAGATCGATCGGCAATTGCGTGAGCGACACCATCCCCAGCACGAGGATCGTGAAACCGATCAGTACCGTCGAGATCGGATATTTGAGCGCAAGCCGTGTGAGCCACATACGGGGAAATTATGAATGATGAATTATGAAGTATGAAGGTCGAGTATAATGCTTCTCATAATTCATCATTCATAATTCATCATTTTTATCGATTTTAATGAGTAGCGTTGACAGAGGATGGCGGTGCCGAAGAAGAAGAATCCGTTGGATAGATGTGTGCGGTATCTGCCGGATTCGGATTTTTTACGACGATGACCTTCCCGTTGGCATGCACGAACGTCTGGCCAATAACGATCACCCGTTCGGTGCCATCGAGTCCGGAAAGGATTTCCATCCGGTTGTCTTGTGTGACGCCCGTTTGCACGTTTTTACGTTTGGCAAGAGAATCCTGAACGACATAGACATACGTTCCATTGTTATCGCGCAGAACGGCTTCGGTGGGAACCGTGATCGCATTCGGATTTTCTCCGAGCACTAACGTAACCCGCGCGAACTCGCCCGGCTTGATGCTCTCATCTTTATTGGGAATGACGATCTCGACGGGCATCGTGCGTGTGGTCGTCGTAACAGCTTGCGCCGAACGAGAGATGAATGCTTGATACTGACGGCCCGGAATAACATCCACCGTCGCGATCGACTTTTTAACATTCGGAATTTTTGCAATATCCCGATCGAGCACGTTGATGTCGATCTTCACCGTGTCAATATCCATCACCGTGAAAATGGAACTATTACTGTTGCCGACGATCGGGTTCGATGTGACGACCGAACCCGGATCTAACCAGCGTTTTGTGACCCAGCCACTGAACGGAGCATAGATCTTGCAATAATCCAGCAGAACTTTATTGGCTTCGTACGTTGCTTCGTCCGAACGAAGCGTGGCGACGGCATTATCTAAATCTTGTTGCGCGACAAGTTTTTTGTTAAAAAGCTCCTGCTCGCGTACTTCTGTAGCCTTTGCATTATAATAAGCAGCTTCGGATTGCTTCATCGTTTGAAATGCCTCCGCCGTATCGATGAGCGCGATAAGCTGATTGCGGCGCACCGTTTTGCCCATATCCGTATAAATGGATTGCAACAGGCCCGACACACGGCTGAATACATACGCCGAAAGCACCGGAATCACATCGCCATTGTATTCTAACTTATAGATGATATCCGTGTGCTCCGGCGTTGCGACGACAACCGGAGGGGTAAGCTGCTTCTTGGCCTTCTGCGGCGCTACCGTTACGATGCGATATACGATAAATCCGGCGATCAGCACGATCGCCACAATGAGTATGATTTTGAGTTTTTTATTCATTCCTTACCAGATCGGTGAGATAAATGATTCCTGCTTGAGTATGATATATTGACAGCGAAAGACGCGGTGGTCTTCCGTTACGGAATGAGGCTCAACACGAAAACGGGGTCAAGAAAGTCCCGTATTTTGCTGTATGAAGAACAAGTAATACGCGAATGGACGAAGTGGTAGTGAAAAGAAATGAATGCTCGAAAACGGACAGTAAAGTTCGCAGGGCATGTAACTTTTGAGTGTTTCCAGTGTCATCAATAAAAGGAAATCAACATGAAAATTCGAATTCTTGTAATTTTATCGTTTATTACCGTATTTCCCACTACAGGACATGCGCAGTGGGTGCAGACAAACGGGCCGTATGGAGGAGATATAACCTGCCTTGCCGTGAACGGAACGAATCTATTTGCTGGGACACCCTACGGCGCGTTTCGCTCGACGAATAATGGCACATCATGGGCTTCCATTAATAACGGCTTGGCAAATACGGATGTAACGACACTTTTCGTGAATGGCAGCAATATCTTTGCAGGGACGAATAGCGGAGGCGTTTTTCTTTCGACCGATAGCGGCGCAAGCTGGAGTTCGGCCAGCTTTGGGTTAGAACCTGAAGTTTTAACCCTTACGGCGAGCGGTACCGATCTATTTGCAGGAACCTCCGGCGGCGTTTATCGGTCAACTAATAATGGTACAACATGGACTTCGGCAAGTGCCGGCTTGCAGGATGCCACGAATGTATATGCTATTGCTGCAATAGACTCGAACCTCATTGCCGGTACTGGGAACGGCAATTATCTCTCAACGGACAGAGGCATAAGTTGGACGCAAAGCGTTTGGGGGCCAATAGCACTATCTTTTGCCATGAGAGGAACAGAATTATTTGCGGGATCTGCGGGCGGTGGCGTGCTATTCTCGACAGATAAGGGTATAAGTTGGTCAGGTATTGTTAGTGGATTATTACCGACCGGCACTCCAATCCGAAGCGTTGCAGTAAATGGGACAAATCTGTTTGCGGGCACTGCGGGTCAGGGTGCATATCTCTCAACGAACGGCGGCAGCTTTACACATGTAGGAATGACAAATAATTTCGTAAATGCGCTTGTTGTGAGTGGGACAAATGTTTTTGCAGGAACGAATGGCTACGGCGTACTTATGACTAAAGACAGCGGTAAAAGCTGGGAGCCAGTCAATAACGGGTTTGTCACAACGGAGATTGTGACTCTTGTAGGAAATGACGCGAATCTGTTTGCGGGCGTTTCGGGAGACGGGGTTTTTAGTTCCCCCGATAACGGGGGAAGTTGGAAACCTATCCCAACTCCTGGAGGTGCTCCAGCAGGTTTTATTTACGCGTTTGCGGCGATAGGCACAAAACTCTTTGTTAGTAGTGCTAATATTGGAACCTTATGTTCGACCGATAACGGAACAAGTTGGATACCGGCAAGTACGGACTTAAGAAGCCTCGATGTTATTGCGTTTGCAGTGGATAGCGCAAATTTCTATGCCGCCAATTATGATGGAAACGTGTATCGCTCGACAGATAGTGGTGCAAGCTGGAATAAAACGAGCGGGAGGTTACCTATCCTCGGCAGTGGCATCACAGGTGGTTATGCGCTTGCGGCAAGCGGAACAAATCTCTTTGCCGCAACCGATGGAGTTCCTCAGCCTGACCAAAATGGCATTTGGCTCTCGACTGATGAGGGTTCAACATGGACATTAGTTAATTCCAGTTTGTCTGATAACCCTGATGAATATTTCACTGCTCTTGCTGCGAGCGGCCCGTATCTCTTTGCCGGTTCCAATCTCGGCGTTTTTCTTTCGACCGACAGTGGCGTCAGTTGGACTGCGGTGGATTCCGGTTTGACGAACAGCCTTGTGTTATCACTTTGCGTGAATAAAGAATCGATCTATGCAGGAACGAACGAAGATGGCATTTGGCGGTGTCCGCTTTCCGAGATTATTGGCACAAATGCTGTTGGCTACATGCCCTCGGTGGTACAGTCAATCAGTGCATATCCAAACCCATGTACGTCATCCTCCATAATCACATTTTCCTGCGCGGAATCTGGCGTGGGGGAAGTGGGAATCTTTAATCTGCTTGGCGTGGAGATTGCGCGTCTTTATTCCGGCGAGTTAGATGCTGGCGAGCATTCCTTTACATGGGACGCCAGCAGTGAGGCGGCGGGGATGTATGCGTGCGTGGTGCGTGTGAATGGGAATGTACAGCGGGTTCGGTTGGCGCATGTGAGATAAATGCTCTGAACCGGTTTTGTCCGTCTTGTATCGCCTGACCCATTCGGCAAGTTCAGGGGGAGGCTCTCCGAAAATAAAGGGTTGAAATCAGCTCAAAAAAGCCAATATCTGCTCTAATGGGCACCTGTGGCCTGAAATCGGTGTTCTATAGATTGGGAGGGGGTTCTATTCAATAGATGCCCCACCCGTCCGCGAGCGTTGAGAGTGTATGCCGACCGCTGAAGTACATGTATGTCGACCCCTGCACATGGATGACCGATCATCAAAGAATGATCGTTCAAGCCACTGCAATCAAATGGCGCCTGGGGGCAATCACGAAGTCCGAGACCGATAGTCCAATCGCGATCCGAGACAGACCCGAAAATGTAGGGTTGAGGTCATTGTTACGGAGACCTTGATTGCCGGAGTTCTTTGAAAATTAATTGTGGCCTGCTGTCGTGTACTCTATGGCGGGTCATTAAAAGTGGTCGGGAAACGTTGCGGCGTTGGTTCTGTTGTGAGATTTCCAATTTTAATAAACAGAAATAGAAGGAATTAGCAACCAATGATCCAAATTACCTTCCCGGATGGGAGTGTAAGAGAATTTCCGCAGGGCGTTACCGGCATGGAGATCGCGCATTCGATCTCGCCGCGTCTTGCCGATGCTGCGCTTGGCATTTTCGTAGATAATGTGCCTTACGATCTCGCTACGCCGATTTTATCGGATGCGGCAGTGCGTATCGTGCAGTGGCGCGATGAGGATGGCAAGAGCATTTTCTGGCACTCGTCGGCGCATTTGATGGCCGAGGCGGTCGAGGCGATCTTTCCCGGAACCCGGTTCGGTATCGGTCCGCCGATAGCGAACGGGTGGTACTACGATATGGAATTGCCGGAAGGTCAGAAGCTTACTCCGGACGATCTTGCAGAAGATCGAAGCGAAAATGTACGAGCTTTCGGCGCGCGATGTGCCCTACAAGCGCATTCGCGAAGGAATACGATGAAGCCATCGAGTATTTTAAGGCGAAAGGCGATTGGCTGAAATTAGAATTGCTCGAAGGCTTGAAGGGTCAACCCATCACGTTTTACGAGCAGGGAAATTTCATCGATCTATGCCGAGGTACGCATGTGCCATCGACGGGTAAGATAAAATTTCCGAAATTGCTTTCGATCGCCGGCGCATACTGGCGCGGCGATGAGAAGCGGCCAATGCTGACGCGCGTTTATGGCGTCAGCTTTCCGACGAAGAAGGAACTCGACGAGTTTATTACTCAACGCGAAGAAGCAGAAAAGCGCGATCATCGAAAGATCGGGAAAGAACTAGAGCTTTTTCTTATCTCGCCGAAAGTGGGTCAGGGACTTGTCCTATGGCTACCGAATGGCGCTGCGCTTCGGCAAACGTTAGAGAATTTTTTGAAAAAAGTATTACGCAAGCATGGCTACGACCAGGTAATTTCGCCGCATATTGGGAACTTGGAATTGTATAAAACGAGCGGACATTATCCCTATTATAAGGATAAGCAATTTGCGCCGATCGTGATGGAAGATGAAGCGTATCTGCTGAAGCCGATGAACTGCCCGCATCATTTTACGATCTATAATTCAAAGCCGCGTTCGTATCGGGATCTTCCGGTGCGGCTTGCGGAATTTGGGACGGTCTATCGGTACGAGCAGGCTGGGGAATTAACGGGCCTCAGCCGCGTGCGCGGAATGACGCAGGATGACGCGCATATTTTTGTCACGCCGGAAGGATTGCGTGACGAGCTGTGCTCGGTCATCGCGCTTACGCAATTCGTTTCTGCTAAAGTGGGACTGACCGGGTTTCGCGTTTCGCTTTCGTTCCGGGATAAAAATAATCCGGAGAAATACGGCGGAAATGACGAGCAATGGGAACGCGCGGAACTCGATGTATTAGAAGCTGCGAGAATAATGAACCTTGAATCGAAGATCGAGATCGGCGAGGCGGCATTTTACGGTCCGAAGATCGACTTCATGCTGAAGGATGCGATAGGGCGCGAGTGGCAGTTGGGAACCGTGCAGGTGGATTACGTTCAGCCGGAACGTTTCAATATGGAATATATTGGCGCGGATGGGCAAAAGCATCGTCCGGTGGTTATTCATCGCGCGCCGTTCGGATCGTTCGAGCGGTTTTGTAGCTTGCTGATCGAGCATTATGCCGGGAATTTTCCGACCTGGCTTGCGCCGGTGCAGATCGTCGTGCTTCCCATCACGGATGGGCAGGCAGAATATGCCGAGGAAGTTCGGAAATTATTGGAAGACCAAGGCATTCGCGTGAAGCTCGATGCCTCGCACGATAAGGTGAATGCTCGCATCCGCGATCACGAGATGATGAAGGTTCCGGTTATGCTTGTCGTTGGCGAGAAGGAACGCGCGGCGCGCTCGGTAGCGATTCGTCGGCATGGCAAGGGCAACATTGGAACCGTTTCATTGGAAGAGGCATTAGCGTTGTTTCAGGTCGAATGCGCGATTCCGGAATAGAATCAGAACCTGGATTACGCTGATTATTTTCTGATTACACTGATTTATTTTTAGGATTTTTCTGACTCTGTTCATACTAAGAATCAGTGTGATCCATCTATTAACTAACGATACACTATTTGAATAATTTCGATACTACTTCCTCCTCGGTCGATGAGGAACCTATTTCTTCTCCCATCGAGGGAGAAACAAATGATACGACTGCGGAAGCTGCTTCCGTAGTTCCGCCGGCAGAAAGTGTCGGTGGTATGACGCTAAAAAAGCGCGCGCCATCATCCGCAAAGCCTGTGGTCAAGGCGGGGAAAGCAGTGGTTACTGCACGGCCAGGCGCTGCGGCGGGACGCCCCGGAGTTCCCGCTGGTCCACCGAAGTCATCCAAGCGCATGGAGCGGTTTAGCCGAGTGCTTCCTTCGCGCGATCCCGGCGTGAGAATGAATGAGCAGATCCGCGCAACCGAAGTTCGCGTGATCGGCAACGATGGCGAGATGGTTGGCGTGATGTCGCCGAAAGCCGCGATCGAGATCGCGCGCGCCAAGCAGATGGATCTGATCGAGATCGTTCCCAATGCCAAGCCGCCGGTTTGCAAGATCATCGAGTTCGGCAAGTGGAAATATGAGCAGCAAAAGAAAGATAAACTTGCGAAAAAATCATCGCATCAGCAGTTATTGAAAGAAGTGCGATTTCATCCGCACACCGATACGCACGATTTCGAGTTCAAAGTGCGACATGCACGGAATTTTATCGAAGAAGGCCATAAAGTAAAAGCGTATGTGCAGTTCAAAGGACGTGAAGTGGCCTACAAGCAATTCGGCGAGGAATTGCTAAACAATTTCAAGGCGCGCATGGAGGACATTGCGAAGATCGATCAGGAGATGTCCATGATGGGCCGCATGATGTCGATGGTGCTTTCGCCGGGCAGCAAGAAAAAATCCGGACCGGAAGCTGCTAAGAAGGACGAGAAGCAATCGGTTCCCAAACCGAAGCTTGTGAAGAAAACGGAAGCGGATGAAGCGCCGGAACCGGATATTCCTGAGCCGATTGATGTTCAGGAAGAAGTGGAAATTCCCGAGAATTAGCGATGTGAATTGTAGTCATTATTCAGCGATAATCTGAACTTAGCGCGCGCGGGTGCTGTTAGCGGCCTCTCAAATAAAGAATTTATGCCAAAAATGAAGACAAAGTCGGGCGCGAAAAAGCGCTTCAAAGTGACCGGAAGCGGCCTTTTGAAGCGTGAAAAGGCGTACCAGGCTCATATTATGACTTCGAAATCGAAGAAACGGAAACGCAATTTGCGCCACTCGACACTCGTCGCGCCCGCAAATGCTAAGAATATTCGTATTCTTCTGGCAGGAAATTAATTAACGTGGCAGGAAATTAATTAACGAAAACCGGGTTTCCGGTTTCCACGCTGCTCCGAGCGTTCACTTTTTGTGAGCGATCCTCATTTTAGCCGTAGGCTTCAGCCTGCGGTGAATCTTAGAGAACTCAGATGCTTCGAGAGCAGCTTTCTTCACAATAAAAATCTGAAAATATACTATGCCAAGAGCTAAAAACCTACCTGCGGCCAAGCGCCGAAAAAAGAAAGTCCTTGAAGCCTCGAAAGGCTTTTGGGGCATGCGCGGTAATGTTCTTACCGTTGCCAAGCATCATGTCGATAAAGCGCGTCAGTTCGCGTTCCGCGATCGCCGCGTCCGCAAGCGCGATTTCCGCGAGCTGTGGATCGTTCGCATCAATGCGGCTGCCAGAGAAAATGGCACGACGTACTCGCGCTTGATGGGAGCCTTCGCCAAATCTGGCATCGGCATCAACCGAAAAATGCTGGCCGATCTTGCGTATCATCATCCAGAGGTGTTCTCGCAGCTTGTGAAGAAGAGCGGGCTATAATTCCCGGATCTTTTTCGTACTTGTTCCTGACTAAATTTTTATACACGCATGTTAGGTTCTCTCGAAAACGGACAATTTTTTAGCGAATATGAGATCACGCGCCTGAAGGAACTTGGGCTGTGGCAGGAATCGCATACCACCCCGGAAAAACTTGCGTTTGGCGGGCTGATGCTCGCGCCGATCATGCAGGTCGATATGCAGAATCGCTCTGTTTCCAATGGTGAATTCAGCGCTATTGAAGACTACGTTCGCTGCATCGAAAATGATTTTGAGATCGCGACGGAAGACGATCTTGAATCCATCGGCACCGATATGGGCTTGCTCCCGATGGTGCAGAGTACTTGGAATACAGAGAAATATCTTGCAGCGAGGGCCCTACTTGCCGGCGCGATTGAACGGTTATCAGAAAAAGAAGCACATCATGTTCGAAATGCGATTGCGAAAGCTACGTTAGATGTTGCGAGAGCGGGAACGGGACGCATTATCGGAATTCACCACATTAATAAGGGCGAGAAGCCATTGCTTCATCAAATTGCCCATGAACTTCGCCTTGAAACCACGAGCGAAGGGCTGCATTTGCTGGGACAATCGGAGGAAGCATAGTTGGATTAGAGAGCATTGAGAAACCGTTCGACTTCCTCGACATTTTTCGGGCTTCCAACGATCAGCGGTGTGCGCTGATGTAATTTTTCTGGCATGATCTCTAATACGCGCCGCTCGCCATCGTGCGCCATGCCGCCCGCTTGTTCTACGACGAACGACATCGGGTTTGCTTCGTATAATAATCGCAGTTTTCCTTTGTAACTTTTTATATCGGCAGGATAGAGAAAAACTCCGCCATACAGCAGTGTGCGATGCACATCCGCGACCATCGAACCGATATAGCGTAAACTATATGCTTTTTTATTTTCTTCGGGAACATCGGATTTTGCCCAATCGATATACTGCTGCATTCGGCGATCCCATTTATGATAATTCCCCTCGTTCACGCTGTAAATGGAACCGTGTTCCGGTATCCGAATATCGTCGTGCGATAGAATAAATTCCCCCACGGAAGGATCATAGGTAAATCCATACACGCCGCGTCCAGCCGTATAGACAAGCATGGTCGATGGGCCGTAAATAGTATAGCCCGCAGCGATCTGCTTATAGCCCGGTTGCAAGAAATCGTCCATCGTTCCCGGCGTATCTTCCGGTGTTATCCGGCGCAGAATAGAAAAGATCGTTCCAATAGAGACGTTCACATCGATATTCGACGAGCCGTCGAGCGGATCGAAAAGCAACACATATTTCCCGCATTTATATTGTTTTGGAATAGGCAGAATATCCTCGTTCTCCTCGCTTGCCATTGCGCAGAGGTGTCCGCCGTGATCCATTGCTCGAAAAATAACGGTGTCCGCAAACGCATCGAGCTTCTGAACAAGCTCGCCCTGGATATTTTCAGTTCCTGTCGCGCCTAAGGCATCGACAAGACCGGCTTGCATTACCTCACGATTGATAATTTTGAATGCAAGCGTAAGATCGCGCAAGAGCGAGGAGAAATCGCCGGTAGCGCCATTCGAGCGTTCCTGCTGCTCGATAATATGGCGCTCGATGGTAATGACTTTATTGGAGACGAGTGGCACTTTATTTCAAGTAAGAATTAAGAATTGAGAATTAAGAATAGGGGGAGAATTAAGAAGCAAGAATCGAAGAATGTTTCCCCCACTCTTAATTCTTAATTAACACCCGTATGACCAAAACCGCCTGCGGCTCTCACTGTTTCAGCAAGTTCATTAGCTTCGATAACATCCACACGCTCATACTTGCTGATGATAAGCTGCGCGATGCGTGTGCCGCGCTCAAAGCGTACTGGTTCTTTTCCATGATTGATGAGAATCACTTTCAGTTCGCCGCGATAATCGGCGTCGATGGTGCCGGGGGAGTTTAGCGCGGTAATGCCATGCTTTGCCGCGAGGCCGCTACGCGGACGCACCTGGCCTTCGTATCCTTCCGGAATCTCTATGGCAATGCCGGTTGGAGCAAGCAGGACTTGTTGCGGCGCAATTTCGATGTCGGTATTAACGCGCAGATCCATGCCGGCAGCATGTGCAGTGGCATATTCTGGAAGTGGAATATCGTTGTCGTTTTCGGTTAGTCGTTTAATTCGAAGTTTTATCATTAAGTAGAATACGCAAAGATCGGGGAATATATTCCCGGCATAAAGGGGTTTTATTTCAATATGAATCTCCCCGATCCCCAAAGCTATCAAGATGGCATCCAATATTTTCACGATACGCACAAAATTATTTTGCATGAATGCGCGGAATTAGAAGAACTTTTATCCGATGCTGAATCGCAAGGCGTGTTTCAAAGTTTTGCTTCGAGGCCTGAATGGAACGAAGTCTTCGACTTTTTTCAGAAAGCTGCTCCCCGCCATGAGCGCGAAGAAATGGCATTACTTTTTCCTGCCGTAGCCACGCATGTTCCGCATGTGGGATTTCAACAACCGGGTTCCACCATTCGCTTCCTGACCGAGGGACACGAAGTGCTCCAGCGTAACATGCAAACGCTCGTACAAGATTGGGAAGCATTTCGCAACGTTACCCGCGATGCTGCTTCGCTCGGAGCGGCCCATGCAACCCATACTTCTGAGGACGCCCGTTTCATTGCAACCGGGCGTGAATTGGTGCGGCTCTATCGTGAGCATATTACTCTGGAGGAATCGCGCGTATATACTGTTGCGGAAAAGCTGATGTCCGGCGAAGAAAAGCTGGAACTTATCGACCAGCTCCGAGAGGCGTATGCAGACGAAGTGGTTACTTCTGGTTTTCTGTTCGATGAACCGCGTTTTAGTGATCCGGCCTACAACGTTATCCATACACCGACGGAGGCCATCGGCGAAGATTCCTATGGACCGGAAGAAGAAGAGGATGACGAAGATGATATAGAGGAAAGCGATGTTCAAAATCTATAAATTAAAGAAAAGTATAAGTGCAAAAAAATAAGCGAAGCGAAGAGATGAACGGGGCACCATGCGTCGTGAAGTCTATTCGAGGTAAAGGTAGAGGGGTCATTGCACAGAGGGATCTTGCTCCGGGCGATATTCTGGAGCGTGCTCCTGTAATTGTTATACCTGCAACGGATGTTGATAAGGTGGCTGACACAATGCTCGATCATTATTGGTATGAGTGGAAAGAGGACGAAACGTATGCAATAGCTGGCGGCTGCGGTTCTTTTTACAACCACTCGTTTCATCCTAATGCAGATTTTATGAAGGATATCAAAGGATTGTGCATGAACTATATCGTTCTTCGTCCGATCGCTGCCGGTGATGAAATAACCATCAATTACAATGGGCCGGGTTATCACGATCACGTAGGTTTTGAGGTGCGCTAACCACAACCAATTCATTATGAATACGTTAATTTTCGACATAGAAACAGTTCCATTAGATTTCGATTCCTCCTTCGATGAAGCACAGCGCGAATACTTGCTTCGTGGCGCAGCTACCGATGAAGAACGCGAACTGAAAAAAGGTTACGGCGCGCTTAATCCGCTGACGGGCAAAGTTGTTTGCATCGGAACGTTGGTGCATGAAACGAGAAAGGGGAGCGCGCTTTTTCTTGCTAACGAAGAATCCGATGATGTGATCGAGCATGATGGCATGACGCTGCGCTACAAAGCATTCACCGATGAAGCGGCGCTCCTTCAACATTTTTGGAGTGGAATGGATGGAAAATATCAGTCGGTGGTTACATTTAATGGGCGGAATTTCGATTGCCCGTTTCTTATGTTGCGAAGCGCGGCATTGGGGATTCGTCCTTCGATCAATATGATGGCTGGCACCCGTTGGGAATTTAAAGTCGGCGGAAGTTCCTCCGACCGATACAGCGGTGCAGAACATATCGATCTGTTAGATAAACTTACCTTCAATGCCGGTTTCGATAAAATTGGCGCTACGCGGAAATTTAATCTCGATTTTTATACGAAAGCATTTGGAATTGCATCCCCAAAATCCAAAACGATAGCCGGAGATAAAGTCCCGATCTTTTTTGCCGAAGGGAAATCTCGTGAAATTGCTGAATACTGTATGCGTGATGTCCGCGCCACCAGCGAGCTGTATGAGAAATGGTTGAACCTCTTAAAATTCTGATGATGGTCAGCTAATGAAAAATTATTGAACAGAACCGCTCTAATCGCATTAAATTGTTGTTCCGATTTGAGCAGAGAATAGAAATCAACATTCTTGTATTCAATTTTTTTAAAGCATCAATAGCATTATGGGCGAAAAAACTCGAAACAATAACGATACGGAAGATGAATTAAATCAAGCGCGCTTTTTTGCAGAACGTGGCGCCGATGTTGGCGACGTCGAAGAGCCGGGTGGCGATGGCATCGAGATCGACGAAGAAGATATATCGGAAACCAAAAGCGAGTTCCGCGAAATGCCGGCGATTCATCACGAAAGCAAAACCGCGGAAGATAGCCGCTTTTACGGACAAGGCTTCAACGATCCTGACGATTCCGGCATTCGGCGCGGTGCGTCCAGTGATGGCGAAGAGCCGGATGTAGAATCGTAATCACACATACGGCTTATATGCCGGGTCGTACATCATTGCTTTGATCGCGGTAAGAATGTCCGGCGGTTCCTGATAAAGTGCGAGGCCTGAACGATGCGCCACGCGCGCGATCGTCGTGGCGATTTTTGCCGATACTTCCCGCACCCGTTCGAGCGGCGGAAATACTCTGCCGATCGCAAAATCGTTTTCGGTCGTTTCGCCGGAGAGCGTTTTTGCCGCTTCGAAAAACATTTCATCCGTCACCCGCGTAGCGCCGGATGCAATGACGCCAAGCCCGATGCCCGGAAATACATACGCATTATTCGCCTGACCGGGAGTGATCGTTCTATCGCCGATGGTAACGCAATCGAACGGACTTCCGCTTGCGAAAATAGCGCGACCATTCGTATTGCGATACGCTTCCTCCGCCGTGCATTCCGATTGCGATGTCGGATTCGATAGCGAAAAAATGATCGGTTGTTTCTCGTAGCTCGACATCATAGATAAAACTTCCTCCGTAAATGCACCCGGCTGGCCCGATGCACCGATAAGGATGGTCGGTCGAATGTCTTTTACCACCGATAACAGATCCGGCAACGGCTCGTGCTCATGGGCATACGCTTTTTTATGACCCGCAAGATCGGTTCTGCTTTTTACGACAAGTCCTTTCGAATCGATAAGCCAGCAGTGCTTACGTGCTTCGGCTTTGTGCATTCCCTCCATCGTCATCGCATGAACGAGCAGATCGCTGATACCCGTTGCTGCTTCACCCGCGCCAAAGAGCACAATGGTCTGGTCGGAAAGCTTCGCAGATTTCATGCGAAGCGCAGAAATGATTCCCGCGAGCGTCACGGCAGCGGTTCCCTGAATGTCGTCATTGAACACGCAGAAGTTATTCTTATATTTTTCTAAAAGGCGAAACGCATTCGCGTTCCCAAAATCTTCGAACTGAATCAGCAGATTCGGCCACCGCGATTGCGCGGCAGTAACAAATTCATCAATCAGCGCATCGTAAGCATCGCCGCGAATGCGCTCATGCGTCAAACCAAGATAGAGCGGATCGCCAAGCAACGCCCGGTTATTCGTGCCGACATCGATCGTTATCGGCAGGCATTGCGATGGCTTCACGCCCGCGCACGCCGTGTACAGCGAAAGCTTCCCGATCGGAATGCCCATGCCATGCACGCCAAGATCGCCCAAACCGAGGATGCGCTCGCCATCGGTGACGACGATCACGCGCACATCGTCCTCCGGCCAATTGTTAAGCATGGAGCGCACATGACCGCGATCCGCATCCGAAATATACATCCCTCGCGCGCGGCGAAAAATATGCCCGAATCGCTGACACGCAAGCCCGACCGTCGGCGTGTAAACGATGGGAAGCAATTCAGCTAAATTATCAATGAGCACGCGGTAGAACATCGTCTCGTTACGATCCTGCAGCGAGATCAGGCTGTTGTACCGGTCAAGATCGCTCGTTTTCGAGCGAAGATTTTCGATGATAAACGCCGATTGCTCTTCTAACGTCGTAATGCGCGGCGGAATAAGTCCGCGAATGCCAAGAATCTCGCGCTCTTCTGGAGAAAACGCCCGACCTTTATTCAGCGCCGGGTCGCGTATCAAGTTAACGCCCGTCGGAAATCCAGCGGGTGCATGAGCGCCGCTTAATTTCTGAGGAGCAGAATGCCCATTCGATGCTTCAGCGTGTCCATTAGAATGTTCAGAATGTCCATTCGTAGCTTCAGAATGACCATTTTTCGCAACAAGGCCGGTAGAAGCAGTATTGATAGGAACGGAGGGGGTAGAAAAAGGAAAATTTTTAGTCACGGCCCTTAAACATTACCCCCCTCTCGAAAAGTGCACTAACTTTTTGTGTTGTCTTACTGATAGGCAATTCTATCTGAAATGCTTTTCTTAATGACTCTATTTTGCGAGTACCCCATCGATTCCGGGACGATTTTGGCATCTGTCTATATAAAATGGTGCCCAAACGAGGATGCGCAACTGGTTGTTCATGAACTATTGTACACTTTAAGCAAGCTATTCATGAATTTCTGCATTTGTATTCTTATCGAAAATGGTGCTGATAATAATACCAACAAAGATACAACATTCCAAACCCAAATGCAAGAAAATTCGAAATTATTTTTGAATTTTTTCTCAAAATCATACATCTTGTTCATAAACTGTCTTAAAATTGTACATCCCTTTCATAATGAGACAGAACGAATTAAAATAAATTTAAGAAAATGAAGAATTCATCGAAAATAAAGTACCAAAACTAATTATTCCGTTTATATTGTTTTTGGAATTACATCGGATACGATGCAACGTTCTGTAAATTTGATTTCGTTCCCATAACGTTCCCGTCTCAAAACAGGAATTTTACGGGAATAAAAAAAGGGACAAGCAACTGACATTGCTCGTCCCCGATTTACCCTGATACGACACCCAACGTTTAACTGGATTTGTCGCACTTCGAGTGTCAGTTTAAAGCGTGATGAGTCCGGTTTAGTTTCTAATTCTTTATTAACTAAATCATGAAACTCAGTAAAAAACAACTACTTACAGCGGCCGCAATGGCGCTGCTTCTCTTCGCGGGAACACGGGTGTATGCGCAACAGGCGCAGACCCCAAGCCCATCGGTCAACACGATCAGCTATCAAGGCTCGATCGTGGAAATGGACGGCTCCGCCGTCAAAGACAGCATCTATCCCATCACCGTCTCTATTTGGACGGACGCCACCCAGGGCACTCGGCTTTGGCGCGACGTGTTTCAAACCGAGGTGAAAGGAGGTATCTTTAATATTCTTCTTGGTTCTCAAATTCCATTGCCGTCTCCGGCAAGTATGGATAAGCCGCTGTGGCTCAATGTGAGCTTCAACACCGACCTGGAAAACCTTCCGCGTTTTGCGCTTGGAACCGTTCCATCGGCCATGAATGTCGCCGATAGCGCGATTACGTCCGCGAAAATAGCGAATGGCGCTGTGCAATCTGCGAGTATAGCCGATAGCGCGGTTACGTCTGTGAAATTAGCGGCGGGAGCTGTGCAATCTGCCAATTTGGCGGATAGCGCGGTAACAGGGGCTAAGATGGCTACCGATTACGTTTCGGCTGTGACGATCAATGGAACGCAGGTTACGAGCCGTGGTGGTGTGCTGAATCTTGCATCGGGAGATGGCGTGCAGTTCACTTTCGATTCGGCCTCGAACTCCGTGCATGCTAATGTACCGCTTGCACAGCAATCACTCCCGGGGGATGATCACTGGGGTGAACATGGAAACTTCAATATTACCGTACCAAATCAATTCGTAGGTACAATTGATAGTAGTTCAGCTCTGGAAATTCATCTCGAAGATGGATCCATGGGAATGTCCACACCGGATAATGTTCGGATCGCGCATTATCAATTCGATGCAACCTCCCCGTCAATCACTTCAGGATTTGGCGCCGGGTCTTTAACCGGGAACATTATTGGCGATGCGGCCACAAGTCCATCCACCGTTAGATTTCACGGATCGACGATTGCCGGTGGAGGCGCGGCTGGCTTAGTCAATACGATCTCCGGTAGAGGGAATTTCGACTTTATCGGTAGCGGAGTTGCCAATACCATCAAGAGTGCTTACAGTGCTCTATCAGGTGGCGATTCAAATTACGTCGATACACTGGTAGATTTCTCTTACATCGGAGGTGGCCTAAAAAACAAAATAGGATGGTATGGCTATAGCGAACAGCAAATAGAGCAGCCTCTTGGCGATACTTCCTACCTCGGTGGTGATTTTATCGGCGCAGGTGCAAGTGATACCGTGAAAACAGCTTTAGCTTCAATCGTTGGTGGATTTGATAATCTCATCGATACGTTTGCAAGCTACTCTTTCATTGGTGGTGGCGAACACAATTTGATTACAAATCCGCCAGAGCTAACCTCTTTTTCAGCTATTGTGGCTGGAAGCGGTAACATTGTATCCAATGAAGGAAGCATTGTTGGATCTGGTGGAAGTAATATTGTTGCCTCTGTAGATGCAGGGATCATAACTGGATTAGAAAACCACGATTCCGCAACAGACGCAGTTGTTGGAGGTGGAATACAAAACGTTATTACACCAAATGCAGGCGCAAGCTTCGTTGGCGATGGAACGTTTAATTGGACAAACTCTGTAGGAACATTCATTGGTGCAGGTCTTTCCGATAGTATCAATGCATTTGGCAGTGGTGCTGTTTCCGGCCAATACGCGAAGATCGATACTGAAAGTTATTATTCTTTCGTTGGGGCAGGGAGTTATAGCCTTATTGACACTAATTCTCCTTACTCTGTTATTGGTGGTGGGAACTTGGATGTGATTGATATTGGTAGCCCATATTCAGTCATTGCAGGTGGCGATTCAAATCACATTGACGTATCTGCCGGTAATACTTTCATCGGTGGTGGTTCTTTCAACTACGCAGGTGGAACCGGAGATGTCATCGCTGGCGGAGATACGAACACGATCGATCAAGGCAACGGCGAATCCGGAGTGGTAGATTATAGTTCCATCCTCGGCGGGAATCTTAACCAGATTGAACCAGAAATCGTCGGTGCCGATCATCCAACCGAATATAGCTCCATTGCGGGTGGATATTTGAACACTACCAAAGAACGTGCTTCCTTTATCGGCGGTGGGGAGAGCAACCAAGCCGTCAAGGGATGGGCGGTGGTTCTGGGTGGAGATTCCAATATAAACCTGTCGCTGTTTTCAGCTGTTGGAGGAGGACAGCACAATGTGATCGGCTCTATCAATCCGTGGAGTGGTATCTGGTCCGGTTTAAGTAATTTTATCGGATCTGAGTTTTCGGTGATTGCCGGAGGGGACACTAATGTCATTAACGAGACTGGCCCGCTGCCGACACACTCAGCGATGAATTCCTTTATCGGAGGTGGAGATCACAATCTGATTCGTTCCGATTGGGATGCTATCGCTGGAGGTCATGGTAATCTTATCGATTCGCTTGCCGATCATTCCTTCATCGGAGGAGGTGAAACGAATTCGATAGATCCAAGTGACGATCATTGTGGCATCGACGGGGGACAGAATAATATCATCGACACATTGGTTCACCACTCCTTTATCGGCGGGGGGGAAGCTAACAATATTAAGTCAGTTTGGGATGTTATCGGCGGCGGTGACACAAACCAGATTGGAATTGTCGATTCGTTTGCTACCATAGCGGGCGGTTTGCAAAACTTCATGGTTCCAACTAACGCACCTTATGCGGCTATACCCGGTGGTGATAGTTTGACAGCGAATAGCTTTGCTCAAACCGTCATGGGGTATAATAATGTGATGAGCCCGCCATTCGTTCACGGAACACCTCACACTTTCTCAACCTTATCTGGCGGTATTCAGGATCAACCGCTCGTAATCGTTGGAAATGGTGATAATGGTTCACATCCGAATGATGCCTTCCAAGTAAGTTACGATGGACACACGACAGCATTCGATGTAAATGGGAACACTCACAGTGGACTGATGAGAGCTCCAGTAATCGGCGGAACTTATGCAGATAATACCGTCATCGCATGGGCTGACGTCGCTTCAAACGGTAACATCAACGCTGATTTTGGGGTATCAAGCATAACCGAGTCATCACTTGATCCTGGGTCATACTTGGTTATTTTGCGTAATCTCAATAACGTCAATCTCATTGCATTAAACGCGTCGATCACTGTCACTCTGGAGGACAATGATACCACGGGTATGACAAGCTTTTCTGGGCATTCATTGACTTTTGGTGGTAGTACTCCCGTTGATAACGGGTTCTGCGATTTCGCAGTTGATGCCACTGAAATTGGCCTATTTGCTGCGCCAAATCAAAATGCATTTATCGTGCATACACGGAGATCAGTAGCCGCAGATTGCATACCGGAATCCCACGCATTCTTTTTCAAAGTCTGCGCAAGGGCGCCTCAACAATAACTTAACTACCGGCTCCCATGAACCTATTAATAAATCATTGTCGAAAGAGAGTTTCAAACGGTCATGGGGGCCGTTTTTATTCCAAAGCAATTACAAGAGCAAATGTTGTTTTTTTGCTTCTCTGTCTTCAAACTGTATGTGCTGAAGGACAATGGCGATTGATGTTTACCGGATTAGGGGAGGCATCTCAAACCCCAGTTGTGTATTTTTTGAGTGATATGCGAAAACCTCTAGTTGGTTTTTATCCTGGTGGAACTATCCAAGACCCTCCAGGCGGACTCTATAAAACAACGGACGGCGGATACACTTGGAAAAACGTTTGCGTATATGGAGGAACAACTACTGATATAACTTTTAAAGATAGTTTGACTGGCTGGTTTTGTGAGGAAGACGGTGGTGTTTATAAAACGACCGATGGAGGGGATTCGTGGTTTTCGCTTCCTGAAACCATTGATCTTAAGGTACTCGGAATTTATTATGATAAGAAGTCGGATGGTCTCTTTTTGTCGAATTGTGGGAATGGGCCAACGGGTGTTGACTCATTAGGAGATTACAACATAGTTTCGTGGGATGAAGGATTAACATGGGATCGTTCCGTCTTTATTGACGATGTTGGAACTGCGGGGTATGCGTTCCTCAATGACGATTCTGGCATTATGGTGACCCCGTGGACCCCCGAAGGATGTATAGGTACGACCGATGCGGGCATAACGTGGTACCAAATAAATATGGATAGCGGTGCCTGGCAGCCACTGGCGATAGTAGGAACCTCAACATATTTTTTGAATACAATATGGGGAACGATTATGCGCTCTGACGATGCGGGAAATACATGGCGAATCCTTTACACGTTTCCAGCCCAGTACCGCCTTACAGATGGCGAGGATATACTTACTTCGAGCGGCTGCATTCGTGGAACGCTTGATAGCCTTTACGTAATGGTTTGTGATGGCTGCTACCTTTCCACGGATCAGGGAGTTTCCTGGAAATACTTGTGCGGGATGCCAGACCTCGCAACTCCAATTCAACGATTTTTTGTGGAAAATAATGGGATTTATGTAGTTGGGGTTGACTCCCTCGTTGAAAACGGAGAAAATTTTCCCACCAGACTTTGGATGCTCAATCTTGATTCGATGAACACATTTTCATTATCAACAACTTTTACATTTTCCGATAGCACCACTCACAAAACCGTTACGCCCGGTCAAAGAGTTACCGTAAATTTTTCGCCGCAAACCACCGATCCCATTGGCATCGATTCGGGACATATCGTTATTCATTTCGATTCTACTTCATTAACACTGGATTCGTTGGAGATACCGCCAGCATGGGTGGTGTATGATTCAAGTTCAGGGCCTGGTTACGTCAATCTCTACATTACTGCGGATTCGTCTCAGCCGTTGCCCAATCCTATTCTCACGCTTATCTTTAGCACTTATTTAAGTTCCAGCACTCAGGCAAAGGTCTGGCTCGATTCCGCCAATCTTTCCGGTCACCGCCTAAACTGTGATTGCGCGGTTGCATCCGTCTCAGGCCCGGATTCCGTTCAAATCAATTTCACCGGTTGCGGGGATTCTATTCTGCTTGCAGTTATGAATGATTCCCTCCCGTTTACGATCGAAAGCATCGTTCCCAATCCCACAACCGATGCAGTGCAAATCAGCATTATCAATCCCACCTCATCCGCTATTTCGTATCAGGTTTTCGATGCGCTTGGGCAATCGCGCTTAAGCGGCATGGCGACAAACAACGTGCTATCGTTCGATGTGTCCTCGCTGCCTTCGGGAATCTATTACCTCCGTTTTTCGTCAGATGGATATGTGCAAACACGGAGCATTTCGGTTGCGAGATAAATTATACTATTCAACCATCGCCGGCGGCCAATTTAACAAGATGTGGTACGGTGAAAATAGCTTCATCGGCGGCGGTGAGTTCAACCACGATAGCAGCAACGTTTCCGTTATTGCGGGCGGGGATTCCAACCGGCTCATCGGCGGTTCGGACTACGCTGCCATCGGGGGTGGGCAGGACAATGTGATTACCGGTGCTGGTAATCATGCCGATATTCCCGGTGGAGACAGCCTCGTTGCGCAAAGCTTTGCGCAGACGGTGCTAGGATTCCATAACCTACCAGCCGGTGGATTTGTGCAAGGTAGCAGTAGCAGCTTTGCAACCAATCCTGCTCACGCCAACGATCCAATTCTAATCGTTGGGAGTGGAACTAAGACAAGTCCATCGAATGCTCTTCAGGTAAGTTATGATGGACACACGTCCGTGTTCGATGTTAATAACAATAGCACTCTCGGCGGTAGAAAAGCTATTCTCGGTTCGACGTACCAGGATAACGTTCTCTATGCGTGGGGTGACATCGCTGGGGGTGCCTTAGCAGGTCCTCCATGTACTGGCGCTATTACTGAGTTCGGTGACTTTGGCGTGGCTCAATTTACCTATGTATGCACCGGGCATTACAGGGTTCAATTGAGTACTGAAGATGCTCTCGGTAATTCAATTACCACATGGAGCGACCTTTCGGTGACAGCGACTCCGATGACAGGGACGCCCACTGCGGCATCTTGCGTAATTGCAGTTTTGTCTCCGGTAGCAATTGGGTCAACCACTTTCGATATTTTTCTCTTCGACCCGGGCAGTTCCTGCACTGCTGTGGATGGAAGAGTAGCATTCCATGTATTCGGAAGACAACATAATTGACAAGTAATTCATAACCAGCTCCGGAGCCAGAATCATTTTTAGTCGAAAGAGAGTTCAACTGGCATCCGGAGTTGTTTTTAAAATATGCTTCGAAATTTTCTTTTTGTTTTGATTTTAATTCCTGCAATCGGAAAAGCTCAGTGGCAGCTTCTTATAACGACAGGACAAACTCTTCATACTGTTTATTTTCTTCCGGGTAACCCACAAATCGGTTTTATCGGCGGAGATGACGGAGCTTCTGTTCCTTCTTCGATTGAAAAGACAACCGATGGCGGAAAAACATGGAGATACGTCGGCGGACTTGATCGCATTATTTATGATTTCTCATTCAAGGACAGTTTGACGGGTTTCGCATCCTCTGCTGACACTCCAGCGTGTTATAAAACGACTGACGGAGGGGAGACGTGGGTTGCATGCGAACCCGATATACATTATATAGATCCAAATGGAAATGTAGGCTCTGGTTATGGAGTTTATTACGATACTGGAAACGGCAGTGTAATTCTTGCTGCACAATACGGCTTGTGTATATCGTATGACGAAGGCATGACGTGGACAGTGATTCACAACAGCTTCGACGACGAACATTTTGGATTTTCTTTTTCGGATGCTAATCATGGTGTTGCTTCTGCTTGGAGCGACGATGGGATTCCGTGGTATTCAACTACCAATGGGGGACATACATGGAATTATCTCTCAATGGATAGCTCATGCTGGCAACCACTCGCAATACAAGGAACTAATACTTTTTTCGCGTTGACATGGTATGGGGCAACTTTGCTACGAACCGATGATGGTTGGAGTACATGGCAAACAACCCACATATTTCCTGAAAATGCTGTCTATTATGCGGATGACTCTATTCGAAGTCCGGGGTGCATAAGGGGAGATTTAAATCGCCTTGTCGTTCAACTTTATTCTGGCCTTTATGAGTCAACTGATCAGGGAATTAATTGGGAATATTTATGTGGACAGCCTTTTAGATTGCCCATAAATGATGTCGCATACCTGAATGTTCGCTTTTTCGTAAACGGTCAATATTTATATGCTATAACATCGGATACAAACATTGCGCCCGGCTGTCTTTGGGAACTCAACCTCGACTCCCTCAACACATTTGGAACCACATTCGTATTTCCCGTTAGCACTACTCAAAAAACCGTTACTCCAGGTCAAAAAGTTACCGTAAACTTTTCTCCTAAAACCGCCGATCCCATTGGCATCGATTCGGGCCATATTGTTATTCATTACGATTCTACAACGTTAACATTAGATTCGTTGGCGCTTCCGCCATCATGGGTAATTCGGGATTCTACTTCAGGCCCGGGTTACCTTAATCTTTTCATCACTGCGGATTCGTCTCAGCCGTTGCCGAATCCTATTCTCACGCTTATCTTTAGCACTTATTTAAGTTCCAGCACTCAGGCAAAGGTCTGGCTCGATTCGGCCAATCTCTCCGGTCATCGCCTAAACTGCGATTGCGCGGTTGCATCCGTCTCAGGCCCGGATTCCGTTCAAATCAATTTCACCGGCTGCGGGGATTCGCTTCTGCTTGCGGTTATGAATGATTCCCTCCCGTTTGCGATCGAGAGCATCGTTCCCAATCCCACAACCGATGCAGTGCAAATCAGCATTATCAATCCCACCTCATCCGCTATTTCGTATCAAGTCGTCGATGTGTTGGGAACGGTTCGCGCGACGGGTGAAGTGAGCGGCACTGCGCTCACGCTGGATGTTCATTCGCTTCCGAATGGCCTCTATTATTTGCGCGCGCGGAATGCGGTGACGGGTTTTGTTGCATCGGGGAAGTTTGTGGTGGAGAGATAATTCCGCGAAAACATGTAACAAATTGTCCGTTTGTGTGTTATTTGCACCATGATTAGAAGTGGGTTTATCGGCGCGGTGATTTTGTATATGTTCGTAGCGGCTTTTCCTTGCGTGGGCAACGCGCAGGCGATGCTTCCGCGAGCGGGGCAGTCGTTTAGTTTTGGTATTATCGATGGGCCTTATACGTTCGCCGATAGCGATAGTTATTTGCAGGGCACGACCCTTATTCTCACCGTCGTGAGCGATTATTCGGGGTGTGGACTTGTCACTTCTCCATCAGGTTACTCTCAGCCGTTCACGTTTGCTCCGGGAACTCCCTCCATCATCAATCTCCCGATGGATCTCATTCATTTGAACGATCTCGGCAAGACGAATAAGGGATTGCTTGTCCATACGTCGGAGCCGGTCAATCTGGTGCTGCACGATTACGTTCAGTTCGGCGGCGACGCCTCGCAAATCCTTCCCGATGCTGCGATGGATACAAGTTACGTAACCTGCGGCTGGGGCATCTGGAACGATCCTTCGGATGGAGAGAATAACCTGAACGAGTTTCTTGTAACCGCCATATCCGACTCCACATTAGTTACCATCACGCCATCCGTTGGAACGCTGCTGAATCAGGCGAAGGGTGTGCCGTTCACGGTGATGCTTAATCGTGGGGAATGTTATATCGTCAAATCGGACACGGTGGATGTTCCCGCCGATCCCTCGCTATCTGGCTCGACTCATCCATGCGACAAAACCTGTGAGCGTTGTTTCCGGGCTTACCTGCGCGTATGTTCCCGTTGGTGAGCAAGCGTGCAACGAGCTGATGGATGAACTCATCGGACGCAAATGGTGGGGAACTCATTTCCTCACGCAACCGCTCGATCCGAATGACGTTGGCGGCCAGATCGTGCTGACGAGCAACGCCGATTTTGTTGCAGAAATTAATGGCATCCATTCTTAATTCCACGCAGGGAAGATTTTCCACACAATTTACCGGGCCGCTCGAAATTCGCACCTTCGATAAGAACGGTAAATCATTCCCCGTCGAAGCGCATCAGTTGACGCGCAGCACGACGATTGCACTAACGGATTGGGAGATCCCTCGCTGGTAACTATTCTCGATACCGCGTATTACGCAGATACCGCGTTATGGAACACGCCGTCGTTCGAGTTCAATCACTGTGTGCCGATCATTTGCTTAACCTCCGATCTTGATATTGCCACGCTCGATGGGACGCCGCTCGATCAGTTGGGCGTTGCATCCTCCGTCATTAATGGCGGTGTATATAGCGCGATTAATCCGCCAGTCAATGCGGGCATTCATCAGATCATCTCGCCCGATCCGATCTTCGCCATTTCTGCGGGATTTTTTACTGCCGATGCTTATACCTTCATGACGGGAACTGCCGGTTCCCAACTGCCGCCCGATAGCGCGGAACACGCGGTTACCTTGCAAACCGATTCCGCCATGGCCTGCTCCGATTTTTTTGTGACGGCCTCGATCGCACCGCCCATTCAATCATCGGAAGGAGTCAGCGCGCTCACGATCACGATGACCTACGATGCTTCCACTCTGCAACTGATCGGGATCGTGCCGCTCGGCGTGCTTACGAACGCAACCTATACGATCGACACTTCGATTTTGGGAACCGTAACGATCTCGGTGATCGGTTCGCCGCTTGTTTCCGGCGATTCTCTGTTTCAACTCATCTTCGATGGTTTGAAGGCAACCGCTGCAACGAACGTATCTATTACCGGCGGCGCAACAACGACGTGTGGAGATTCCGAGAACGTAACCGGACAGCCGTTCACGCTGGTTGTGGCGCCGAGCGATGAGATCTCGCTGCTGCACCGCGAGGCTGCTGCCGCCTACGTTGGCCAGTCCGATTCGCTCACGCTTGCCGTTGATATTAATTCCCATATCAATATAGATTCCCTCTGGCCTTCGATCACAAGTATCCAAGCGACCTATAGCTGGGATTCTTCCGTCGCGAAATATAATGGTTACCTTGCGCCTCCAGGGTGGACGCTGACCTCGCTCACAAGCCACGGCAATGCGGTGAGTTTTGGAATTAAAAATGCGGGTTCCACTTCGAGTGCGCCACTCAATATCGGTACTGCGCTCTTTACTGCTGCTGCAACGCAGCCTGCGACAAGCTGGGTGCTGTTGCCGAGCCTCGTGATCGATGCAGGCACACAAGCGCATTCTATTTGCACTACGGAAGACGAGGATAATCACTGGGTGGTGCAATCGTTTGGCGCGTCGAGCGGGGTTGCGGTTCCCACGCCGCTCACGGAGGAGCTTTTGGTATATCCCAATCCGGCGGGAGATGAATTGTTCGTGCAAAACACGAACGCAAGCGCAGCCCAGATCGTGATCTACGACGCCATCGGCAGGGCCGTCGCAACCGGGAACGTGCTTGCATCCTCGACGGCTTCGATGGACATTTCGTTGCTCACGCCCGGTTCATACGTGCTGGTGTGCCACATCGAAGATCAGACGATTGTGCGGAGGATTAGTAAGGTGGAGTAGGAATTTAATTTATGATACGACGTGGCATATTCGGTGCGGTGGTTTTGGCTTCGCTTGTGGGCGGATTTCAAACGGCGGACGGGCAGTCATGGCAGCAAATTGCGCCTATATTACAGCAGCGTGCGCGTCCTGGTTGTGCGGAACTTCCCGATGGCAGGATATTGATCTATGGAGGAGAGCTAACCTCAAAGGTCCTGAATGAATGTGAAATTTATGACCCCGCGAGTGATTCATGGAGCACTACGGGAAGCCTTATCACCCCGCGTTTTTGGGCGGGAGTAGCAACGCTTCCAGATGGAAGGATATTCGTTGCAGGTGGATGCACGGATGTGGCTGGCACTGCTACAAACTCTTGCGAAATTTATGACCCATCAAGCAGAGTGTGGAGTGCTACCGCCAGCATGGCAAGAACTCGGCGCAGTTTCAATATTATTAGATTACCCGATAGCAATCTACTCATTGTCGGTGGAATCGATAGCTCTACATCAGACTTCTCAAGTTTAGCCGAAGAATTTGACGTCCACTCGGAAACATTTACTTTCATCCCTCAACCGCAGCCCTCTTTTTATGGGTATCAGGCTGATTTTTCATCGGAATTAAATGGCATATTTCTCGCTGGTGGGGAATTTCAATCTGCATTCCAACCAAATGGTCTTTCTCCCGTTCAGTTGTTTGATTTGACCAGTTGGAGTTGGAAACAATTACCTTCGCTTATTGAACCTGTCATGGGATTTGAGCAACTCATTAAAACAAGTGACGGGAAGATCGCTTTATTGTCCGGACGTTCCAGCTTTCTTAATACGACAAAAGATGTTCAAATTTTCGATCCTTCTACATCGTCATGGACCATTGCCGGATCCCTCCCGTTTGGTCACGACTATGGTTCCTCGTATCTTATTCGAGGCGATTCCATTCTTACCGTTGGTGGATTATACCGTTATGCGACACCGGGCGATGAAGTTCCCACCAGCTGGATCGATCTGAGATCAGGCCAGACATGGCCAGGCCCGGTTCCCATCGTTCCGAGAACGTCCCAAGCAACGCTGATGACAATTTCATTGGACTCGCCTTGTAGTAATACTAAAATAATATATCTATTTGCAGGAGCAGATACAGCTAACAATCTCACAGCAGTATCTGAACACCTCGTATTTAGCAATATCGGAATATCTACACCCGTCATTCAGCTTGTTCCTACATTTTCTGTTTCAAGCGGCCATTGTGCTTTATCAGATACAACTATTCCTCTTGGAATCGCAGGATGCACTACTGCCAATGGAGAGCTTGATTCTGCATGGATAACCGGATCGTCCGTATTCGAGATCAGCAATACTATAACGTTGCCTCGAACGCTTGCGGTAAGCGATGGTATCGGCTTGCAATACTCTCCATCGAGCGAGAATTTGGATACCGCGCTGTTGCACATTCGTTATGATTTCGGCTCTGGAGCGCAGGATACTACGATTCTTATTATCGGGATGGCTACTTCTCAGCTTTCTGCACAATCGGGGCAAATTCACCGCGAAGCCGCTTCTGCATATTATGGTCAGATAGATTCCCTCGGGCTTGGGGTCGATCTTAGCCCGCTGTTCAATATTGATTCGCTTTGGCCTTATATTACGGACATCCAGCTTATCTATACATGGGATTCATCGGTTATCAGCTATGCCTCTTACTTACCACCGGCAGACTGGTTGATTTCATCAATCAATCATGGAGGAAATTCTGCGGCGATCGATATTCAAAACAATGCTTCAACGGCAACGCAGCCACTGAATCTTGGCATGGCGCTCTTCCGCCCGCGTTCTACACAATTGGCAACAACCTGGGTTGAGCTTCCAAGTTTGGTGATCGATGCTGGTAGTCAGGCGCTTTCACTTTGCGTGACAGATAACGAAGACAACCATTGGGCAGTGAAAACACTTGGTGTTCTCAGTGGGGTAGCAGGGACTCAACCGCTCATGCAACTTGCTCTTTCCATTTATCCGAATCCCGCAGAGGATGCTATTCAAATCTATTTGAACGATCCGAATTCCTCGCCGATTTCCTATCAAGTTGTTGATGTGCTGGGAACGGTTCGTGCCGCAGGTGAAGTGAGCGGCACATCGCTCACGCTGGATGTGCAAACGCTGGCGAATGGCCTCTATTATGTGCGGGCGCGGAATGTGGTAACGGGTTTTGTTGCATCGGGGAAGTTTGTAATACAGCGGTAATTTTATTATTGTCATTCCCGCGAAAGCGGGAATCCAGACCCCGGCGTTGTGGTACATCAAAACCTGGATTCCCGCGTTCGCGGGAATGACAATTCGAGAGTTTGTGTATTAACTCCCTGTGCCAGAAAAAAAATACGTTCTTATCGTTACCTACTATTTTCCGCCGGCGGGAGGGCCGGGAGTGCAGCGCGTGCTGAAATTTTTGAAATATCTCGGCGAGTTCGGCTGGACTCCCATTGTGCTGGTGCCGGAAAACCCGGAATATCCCGCGCGCGATGAATCGCTGATAAAAGAGTTACCAGCCGATCTTATCATTCGCCGCGCTCCGATCTTCGAGCCGTACGATCTGTACCGGAAATTCACCGGCAAGCAAGCAGGGGTTCCCATCGATGTGAATGTGAACAAAGAAGCGGGAGCGAAACGCTCGATGAGCGAGAAACTTGCGGAATTTATTCGCGCCACGATCTTCATTCCCGATGCGCGTATCGGCTGGCTGCTTTCGGCGGTAAAAGAGGGCAGGCAGATTTTGAAGGAATATCCAGTCCGCGCGATTTATTCCTCATCACCGCCATACACGCCTTCACTCGTTGCGCGGAGGCTGCATCGCCTATCAAAAATTCCCTGGGTCGCCGGGTTCCGCGATCCGTGGACGGGATTTCTCAGTACACCGAATCGCTGGGCCATCCCACGCGCTATTGATCGATCATTGGAACGATCAGTTTTTACCGAGGCAAATCTTGTCGAAGTGGCGTGGAAGGGGATTACGCAGGATGCGAGAGGGAAATATCCGGAACTTCCAGCTGAGAAATTCATTCATATTCCCAATGGATTCGATAGCGCGGATTTTTCAGAACCCGATATAACGAAGCGCGCCGTTCATCCAAAGAATGAAAAGTGTACGATCACCTATTCCGGTTCGCTCTATGGGCCACGAAACCCACTCAGCTTTTTGCAGGCTGTGGAATTACTTATCGAACGAAAAGAGATCGATCCCAATAAGATGACGCTTCGCTTTGTGGGTCGGTTTGGCGCGCCAATTCACGACATGCTCGACCGTCCGCTCATCCGCGCGATGATCGAAAAGATCGAATACGTACCTCATGCCAAAGCAGTAGAATTATTACTCGATAGCGATGCACTGCTTCTTATTGTTGACGATGTGGCATCTGTTTCTGAGATTGTTCCGGGCAAAGTGTATGAATATCTCGGCGCAGCACGTCCCATTATGGCGATCGCGCCGCCGGAAGGCGCTATCGGTGAACTTTTGCGAGAGACCGAAGCGGGTGAGACCGTTCGGCAATCGGATATAGAAGGACAGGCCCGAATCATCAAGCGCATTTACGATGATTGGAACAAAGGCCAGTCGAGCTTTGCGATGCAGTTAGAAAAAATCTCTCAGTACGAACGCCGCGAAGCTACGCGCAAGCTCGCCGGACTTTTCTATTCGCTCACATCATGACGTGGAAGGATTCCCTGGCTTTCGCCGAGCAAATGCTTGCGGCGGCGGGCGTTGAAGATGCGCGGACGAATGTGGAATATCTTGCGGCGCACGCGATGTCACTAAAAAGTCGCTCAGGGCTACGCTCGAAGCTCGATCGAGAAATTTCATCTTCTGAAGAGAATACATTTAACGAGCTTATTCTTCGGCGAGTAAATCGGGAACCGCTGCAATATATTCTTGGCGAGTGGGAATTCTTCGGTCTTCCGATCAAAGTAAGCGCCGATGCGCTTATTCCCCGTCCAGAAACGGAGATTCTCGTTGAACAAGCATTAAGCGAATCCGCAAAACTACCGGGAAGCATTTCGATCCTTGAGATTGGGACAGGAACAGGCTGTATTGCGCTGGCGATTGCAAAACATCTGCCGAATGCATCTATTGTGGGGATTGATATAAGTTCCGGTGCAGTCGAACTTGCACAGGAGAACGCTCATTTGCTTGGAATTTCTAATGTTAGTTTTCAGATCTCGGATATTCTTTCAGAGGAGTGGCTGAATTCGATTCCCACAAAGTTTGATTTGGTCGTTTCGAATCCTCCGTACATCAGCACATCGGAATTCAAGAATCTCGAACCGGAACTTCGAAACCACGAGCCGCGCATTGCATTAACGGATGAATCTGACGGTCTGATATTTTACAAACGCATTGCCGACATTGCACCGAAGCTGCTTACAAAACGCGGTCGCATTTTAGTAGAGATCGGTTTTGGCGCGCGTGAAGCTGTGGAAGAAATCCTGCATACTGCTGGCTTTGTTGTGCTTCGAATCGTGAACGATCTCGCCGGAATTCCGCGTGTTATCGTTGCTGAATTGACCGCTTCAAATTGAGAAGAATGACCTAAATACGTCTGATTTTGAGGATTGGCACGAAATTAGCATTTCTTAACATATCCGCCAGGAATTCTATTGGATTTTGTTGCCTTTAATAGAGTGCCATGCTACAGCTTCGCCAAAGCCAATCGCTACAACAGCGCCTCACGCCACAGCAGGTTCAATATCTGAAGCTGCTGCAATTGCCCATTCTTGCGCTCGAACAACGGATAAAATCGGAGTTAGAAGAGAACCCGATGCTCGAAGAAAGCTCGGAAGAGGAAGAGCGTGAAGACCAGGCTTCAGAAAATTCATCCGGTGAGGCCGTGGAGATCGATGTGAATGCAGAGTTTGAACTGCCATCCGCACCTATCGACAGCGTATCGGAACTATCCGCGCCGGATCTGACAAGCGAACGGTTGCAGCAGCAAAACCTCGAAAAAGAAGAGCGGCTTCGTGAGGAGCGAACCGAGCCTTCGAACGAATACACGCTCGAAGATTACATGAATGACGATACGGAGGGATTCAAAACCCCAACATCGAATGGGTCGGATGATGAGCGCGAAGAAATGCCGCGCGCGGCTGCGGAATCATTCCTGGAATCGCTCTATACGCAGGTTGCGATGCTGAACTTGCCGGATCGTTACCGGGCGCTTGCAGAAGAAATAGTTGGTTCCATCGATGCAGATGGGTACCTGCGCGTTCCGCTGGAACAGATTGCCCGCGATACCGGCATTTCTTTCGGTGAGGAATACACGACTGCAGAAGCCGAGGCGGTGCTGAAAAAAATCCAGAAGCTCGATCCCATTGGCGTCGCCGCGCGCGATCTGCGCGAATGCCTTTCCATCCAGCTCGATGTGATGCCCAATCACAACCCGACGCGGGAGGTTGCGCGGCGCATTATCCGCGAGCGTTTCGATGATTTTGTCAATAAGCGTTTCACCGCGCTTGCGCGCCATTTGGCGATGGAAGTGCATGACATGAAACCGGCGATCGACCTTATCCAACGCCTGAATCCCAAACCCGGTGCGGCTGCCGGCGATTCGGAAAACAGCACGCATTACATCACCGCCGATTTTTATATTGAGAAAACGCCCGATGGGAAGGATTTTACCATCACGCTGAACGAACGCGGTGTGCCCACGCTCCGCGTGAATTCTGCGTACAAAGATCTCATTCGAAAACAAGCGCCGGAGCATGGCAAATCGCTGACGCCGGAAGCGAAAGATTTTATTAAGAAGAAATTCGAGTCGGCGAAGTTTTTTATTATGGCGATCTATCAGCGGCGCGATACGATGATGCGGGTGATGCACTCGATTGTCAAGCAGCAGCGGGCGTTTTTCGAGCAGGGTGAAAAATTCCTGAGACCGCTCATTTATAAAACGGTCGCCGAAGATATTGGGATGGATATTTCGACGATCTGTCGCGTGGTCAATGGGAAATATTGCCAATCCGATTTCGGCGTGTTCGAACTGAAATACTTTTTTTCGGAAGCGATCACCACGCATTTAGGCGATGGAGAAAACAGCACGGGCGAAGCCGTTGCGAACAAAGTAGTGAAGACCCGCATCAAAGAGATCATCGATGCAGAGCCGGGCGGGGAACCGCTTTCGGATGAAAAAATCCTACAGCTCATCAATGCCGAAGGCTTCGATGTCGCCAGACGAACCATCGCCAAATACCGCGAGCAAATGAACATTCCCGTCGCGCGATTGCGGAAGAAGTTGATGTAGGGAAATATTCTTAAGCTCGGTTAGGAGCAGAATCTTTGTAGCCTCGTGCGTAAGCGCGGGGTTAATGAACGAAACGAATTTTAAAAGCTCCGTAGGAGCGGAATATGTCAAATCAATTCCAGAAATTGCCAGTTTTGTGTTTCCTTTGTGGTGAGCCACTGAAGAGGAGGCATAATCGATCTAAAGATCACATACCTCCAGATAATATTTTTCCTTCTGGGACCCCACAGATTACTGTTCCCTGTTGCATACAATGTAATGGAGGCTTTAGTGAAGTCGATGAAATTATGAGAAACCGTTTAGCATTCTCATCGGAATACTATCCCCAAAATGTTCGTGATACAGCGCTGCGATCAATGCAAAAGGCTATCACTAAATTTGGACACATGAATATTTTTGAAGCCAATGACGACGAAGGTCGGAAGAGAGTTGGAATTCGATTCAATGACGACATCGCAAATCGCTGGCTTGAAAGAATTGTTAGAGGCTATCATTATAAATTCTTTCGTGAGCCATTAGGAAAAGAAAAGAAAATAATCATCTTGCCAGTTGCCACGCTTCCGGATGAATTTCTAAATCTTTTAGATACGGAACGAGAAAAATGCTTCTATTGTGATCTTATGCCGGAAGAATTAGCAATTGATTTTGCTGGTCCACAAAAAATGGTTTGGATGATAATTTTTTACCAAAAACTTTTCTTTGCATTGATTGTAGAATGACATGTCGTCCCTCCGGGACTCTGGCTCTTAAAAAAACTGCTAACCCCGCGCTTACGCACGGGGCTACAAATATGTAGCCGCTCTGCGGCTCAGAAAATAGTCGCGGAGCGCGGAGTACTCGCAGCCCAGCATGGAGCGAAGCGCCCGCCGCGGCGGGTGGGTTCGCGTTGGTTTTAGGTTCCCATAATCCTGAAAGGACGGCCTTGTTCCCCTCCCGCGTGCGGGAGGGGAGAAAGGAAAAAATGATCCGTGACCCAGGGTTGCGCCTCGCTCCACCCTGGGCTGCGGGTACTTCGAGGCTCCGCCACTTGGGGGCTGCTTCCCGCCCGGGCGGATTGTGTCGTCCCCCCATCTCCGGGGTAAAGATGGACCACGATTCACAGGATTTTCAGGATTAGGGAAGGATGGGGAAAATTTCGAATTATTTTCAGGAATCGCTTGACATTCGGAAAAAAAGTGCGTATATTGGTATGTGTTCTGATGGGCACCCATATCAATTATCAATTAAGAATTGAGCATTAAGAATGGGGGTTGGATGGTTCATTGAAAATCGGAGCAATGAGTTTCTATGTAAAATTAATGAAAATGTGATGGATAAGTGCATACGTTCATGAAAAACAAACGTGTTTGCGCTAAATTGGCACCTATTGCTGGAAGACAACTGGCAAAATTGACCACGATTTGCAGGGATTATCAGGATGGGGAAAAGGATGTGAAGGAATCAACGGTAATTCGTAAACTGAATAGGGAAGTCGAGGCTTTGCGCTTTCAGGATTTGGATGGCAGTTTGGAGATCGTCCTTGCTTTTGCCGGTGATGCGGACGGCATCGCCTTGTATCTGCGCTTGCACCTTCATCTTTTGCTCCTTCACGAGCTTGGTGATGACTTTGGCTTGCTCGCCTTCCAGTCCGGTTTTGATCTTTACGGCTTGGCGAAGGCTGGAATTCGTTGCCGGCTCTACCTTTTGATAATCGAGCGATCTCATCGAGATACCGCGCTTGATCATTTTCTGGTTCAGCGTTTCAGTGAGGGCGCGGAGTTTCATGTCGTCCGAAGTGTGAAGGGTGATCGTTTTTTCCTTCTGATCCCAATCGATCGTGGTGTTCGATCCTTTGAAATCGTATCGCTGATCGATCTCTTTTCGAGTTTGATTAAGGGCATTATCGACCTCCTGCATATCAACTTCGGAAACGACATCGAATGAAAATTGTGGCATAACGGATAGACGGATTACGCGGATTGGATGGATTTTTAGGATTTTATGGTAGCACTGATTACATACAATTGTCATCCTGAGCGGAGTTCGATCCGATACGCATCGCTTGCGATGCGTATCGGATCGAACGGAGTCGAAGTATCTCTGGTAGTGCATGAGATTCTTCGACTTCGCACATCTTAGCGATCGCTAAGATGTGCTACGCTCAGAATGACAACGACACTTAATCCGGGCTTCGCTTCCTAACATTAGTTTTAAGTCATGTAACTCCCCGGTATTCATATTTCTTATGATAAACCTGTTACTTTTTGGCGTTTCAGGTGTCTTATTAATAGAGGGCTGCTGGTAGAGGGAACTGGCATGGTCATTGCAATAAGAAACAGTGTAGAAGGAGGCTGCGCGAAGGCTGTTGAAACAAATTTAGCGATTTTTGCGAATACTCTAAGGAGCATAACTCCAGAAAGGAGCCAACCATGAAACAAGATAATAACTTAGGATTTAGCGGTTCACTATCGGACGATTCCAACTCGCTCAAGGAGCGGGCGCAGGAATTTTTACAGCGTGCGTACCGGCTGCAGATGTCGGGTCATTTGCAGGAGGCGATCGAGAACTATAAGAAGTCGATCGAAGTGCTTCCGACAGCGGAAGCGCATACCTTTCTCGGCTGGGCGTACAGCTTTTTAGGCGATTACGATTCCGCGATCGAAGAATGCCGCAATGCGATCGAACTCGATCCGGATTTCGGGAACCCGTACAACGACATTGGAGCGTACCTCATTCAGCAGGGCGATCTCGATGAGGCGATTCCCTATTTAGAGCAGGCGATGGAAGCCAAGCGCTATGCGACGCCGCATTTTCCGCACTATAATTATGGCCGCATTTTGGAACGGCGCGGCTTGTGGTTCGAAGCGTTAGGCGAGTACAAAACCTCGCTCGATCTCGAACCGAATTATTCTTTAGCGAAAGATGCCTTTTACCGGCTTCAAGCATTGCTAAATTGAACGATTGCAGGGACGCGACACGGGCGCGTCTCTGGTTTCTACAACTAAAAATCTAAAAAAGGCAAAAAAAGAGACGCGCCAGTGGCGCGTCTCTATGTATTTGAAAGGACGTTAAAAACTAACGAACGCGCTTCTTATGACGATTCTTACGCAGACGTTTCTTCCGTTTATGAGTGGCCATTTTATGGCGCTTACGCTTTTTTCCGCTTGGCATTATGAAGTAATTATAAAGAGTGAATTATGAATTGCGGCCCTAAAACAGCATCTTGGCAAGAGAGTTTCCGCTCCTCTTCCCCCTGACTCCTTCTCCCTACTGGTAGAAGGGGGATTCTAGAATTTATTTTGCACTCTACCAACGGGGTGAGGCACCTACTCCCCGCTACCAGCAGGGGGAGGGGCGGCCTCTATTTTTTACGCATTTTTAGTCCCGTGCTATCGATTTCCATAATGAGGGTATCGATACGGCGGGCTATATTAGGATTCGTCTTTTCAGCGACAGCTCTGGCGCGTTCGAAGTAATTCTTGGAGCGGGCAAGTGCGGTTGCGTGATTCGTATCGGTGACCATCTGCGCTGACATAATTCCTGCATTGATGAGCGCATTCAAATGATCGGGATGATATTTCAGCGCCGTATCTATTTCAGCGATAGCAGCATTCAGATCGCCATTATCCTGAGCGATGGCGTAGGAATAATCGACGCGAGCATCGGCGTCATCCGGCTTGACGGTAAGGTAGGTCACGAATTCTTTCTTGCTTTCGCTCCACTCGCCGGCATCGTACATCGCATCGGCCAGCGCGAGATGATTATTGATGTTCGATGGATTTTGCACGATCTGCATTTGCAGCGAATCGATAATGTGCTGAAAAAACAATTTCTTTTGAAGCACGGCTGTGGTATCGATTTCATGTCCGGGCGCGAATTTATCCGGCCTCGATGTAAATTGAAAAACACCGAATGCAATGGCAAGCACTATGGCAAAAATGATGGCAATGGTTTGCAGCGGCAGCGGCTTTTTTTCCGGAGGCGCGTTCTTCAATCGGTTGAGAAGAATTTCCTCGGTGGAAAGTCGGCGCTCAGTTGCGCCGGTCGAGAGATTGTCGCTTTCAGCAACGGAACTTTCGGCTGTTTTTTCCGGCTCGTATTTAAATTCAGTTCCGCAGACAGGGCAGCGCAAGATCGTGCCGGGAACAGCTGAATCGGCTACGCTTGCCGCGCAGCTTGGGCAGTAGATCGGAGCGGTAGGTTTTTCGTTCGGAGTTTCGTTCAAAAGAGAGGAGTAGGAATTGTAAATGAATATATGAATACGGCAATCAGCCTTTGGAATTTTTCTTCTGACGATCGTCAATGATCTGCCGCAGTTCGCGCGACGCCTTGAATGTTGGAACGAAATGCTCGCCCAGCGGAACCGCCTCGCCCGTGCGCGGATTACGCGCCATGCGCGGCAATCGCTTCTTCGTTCGGAACGTGCCAAAGCCGCGAATTTCGATATGATCGCCGTTCGCAAGCGCATCCGTCATGGTCTTAAAAAAACCATCGACGAGGATCTCGGTTTCTAACTTGGTAATTCCGGTTGCGGTCGCAATGCGGGTGACGATATCAGCTTTAGTCATGGGGGCGTATATGAAGGTTGGGTATCAAGTGGGACTAACATTTTCGATGAGCGAGAGCGTTCGCGTAATTGCAGTCTCCCAGGTAAACGATTTTACGCGTTCTGCTCCGCGCTCAACAAGCATATTTGCAAGCACAGGCTCAGAAAGCAAAAGCAAAATTTTGTCCCTTATGTCCTTTACATCATTGGAATCAAAAAATAATGCAGCATCGCCAGCTACTTCAGGAAAAGAATGCACATCCGAAACAGCGATGGGAATACCACTTGCCCATGCTTCGAAAATAGGATTCCCAAAGCTTTCATAGCTCGATGGAAATATGAAAGCGCGAGCATTAGCATATAAATATCGCAGATCGGATTGCGGCAAGCCTCCGGTGAAGCTCACAAGATTTTCGGTGCCTAAAGATTTCGGCAGTGCATAAATTTCATCGAGATATTTTTTATCCGTGCCGGTTCCTTTACCAGCGATCACCAGTCTTAAATCAGGGAACCCATTATTAACAAGCACTGCATGTGCGCGAATAAGCTGATCCTGCCGCTTATACCGCCAAAGCGCAGAAACATACAGCAGATAATTACCGGGTGTGAGATGATAACGATGAAGAATGGATTCACCGTCAGCAGATTTCCGATTCAACTCACCATCGAACAGTGAGAGATCGACGCCATGCGGAATAACATGAATTTTTGAATCATCGACTTTTGCGAAACGAATGACATCACGCTTAATATCTTCGCTTGGAGTAATAATTGCTTTAGCTTTCCGCGCAGATGGCGGCATGAGAAGCGACCGGATGAAACGCCGCATTCCGCTCACTCCATAACCCGAATACGTATGAGCCATGGAACGAATATTTACAATGGAAGGCACGTCCGAACGCAGCGATACGAAATTTCCAGGATAATACATCACATCGATTTTTTCATGGTCAATATGACGCGGCAGCTTCCATTGCTCTGCAAATACTTTGTGAAGCGGCGTTCGTTTTGAATTCTGAATAGTTACAATGCGGAGAAGATCGCTTTCCTTAATATCCAATTTCTCCGCTTCCCCTTCGCTTACAAACAAAACGAAGGAATGCTTCGGGCGTAACTGCTCGATACCTCGAATGAAATGAATAATATAGTTCTTCCCGCCCGTATCTTCGGAAAGCTGCCCGATCGCTGCAATGCCAATCTTCATTTTATAGTGGCGGGAATGTTTTTAATGGAGCGATACCACTGTTCCAAAACAATAATGCTCCACGGTTTTAAATAATGCGATTTTCCTTGGAGGAAATCGTGATAGATCTTCATGATCGCAGTTTTCTCGATCCATCCTTCTTGAACGATACGAAGGTTATCGGAAGTGAGTTCATGCAGGTATGGACGAAGCGTACCACTCATCAGCCATTCGTGCATCGGGAGTTCAAAACCAGTTTTTGGTTTTTGTAATATCTGTTTTGGGAGAATATCGCTCACAGAATCCGAAAGTAATTGCTTCGTTGTTCCGCGAGCTTTAATGGAAAGCGGGAGCTGCCATGTGAATTCAAGTAGTTCCCGATCTAAAAGTGGCGCGCGCGCTTCGAGGCTTTGGGACATCGTCATCGCATCCAGATCGCGCAAGAGCATGTCAGGCAGATAGTGTTCCATTTCGGAGCGGAGCAGTGTATAAAGGGCGTTGCTTTCGATAGCTTTGGAATTATTATGTAGGAATGTTGAAGTCGTTAAGCGTTGAATTTCGTTTTTGCTAAAAAGATTTCTCGAATGTTCCGGCATGATGGCCGAACGAAAAGCAGAACCACAGCGAGAATGCGGGAAGCCCATCAACAATTCTGAAATAGATGCACGAAGCCCATTCGGCAAGGACCATAGTGATTTCAGTAGGAACTCCCTTTGTGCAAGCCACCGGTATTTGTTGTATCCGAGAAAAGCTTCATCTCCACCGACTCCGCTCAAGACTACTTTTAGATTTGCACTTGCTTTTCGCGTAGCTTTTGAGACGAGAAAGCTGTTCAATCCATCGCCAGTCGGCGAGTCCATTGCAAGAAAGAATTCCGGTAATAATTCTGCAATTTCATCATCGGATATTTTCCATTCGTGATGTATCGTTCCATAAGTGTTTGCACCGATTTTTGCCAAACTCGTTTCATCTTCGATGTTCGTTGATGAAGAGAAGCCAAGTGAGAATGTTTCGATCGGGATAGATGACTCTCGCATCGCAAGCCCAACAATAGCATTGGAATCAAGCCCTCCAGAAAGAAATGCGCCAACAGGTACATCGCTCACCAATCGGTCGTGCACGGATCGTTCGAGAATGCGCCTTGTTTCGCTCCTCGCTTCTCCATAATCAACGGGAACCGGGTGATGCTCCAGCAATCGATACCAACGATCAATGATGGGTTTGCTATGTTGCGAAATTCGAAGTGTGCTGCCCGGCGGCAACATCTGAATTCCATTCAGAATAGAATTAGGATGGGGTATGCAGTAAAATCGAAGATAGCCAGCAATAGCATCAGGCGAAAGTTCAACATCTACTAATCCGCTAGCAACGAGCGCACGCATTTCGGAAGCAAAAACGATTCGTTCCTTAAAGATTCCATAATAAAGCGGTTTTTTACCAATGCTATCGCGCGCAAGAATCAGTTCTTTTTTATTATCGTTCCACCACGCGAAAGAGAAAAATCCACGCAATTTTGGAAGAATGGAGATCCCATGCAATTCTAAAAGAGCTAAAAGAACGGCGGTGTCCGATTGCGGAACGTTTAATTTATACTCCGAAATAAGTTCTCTGAAATTATAGATCTCGCCATTAAAGACAAGAACGCTGCCTCGCGCGCCAACCATCGGCTGATGCGCTTCTGGGGTGGGATCGATAATAGAAAGCCGTCGATGCGCGAATGCTGCCATGAGGGAACCCGTGATATGTAACCCTTCATCATCTGGCCCGCGATGGCGCATGGCATCATTCGCAATTCGGAGCGCGCGAATTTCGCTCTCCGAAAGCGGAGAACGATCTAAGGACAAAAGGCCGGCGATTCCACACACTTGAATTATTCGAAAGCGAGCATTGCGTTAATATCTGAGATCACGTCATCCCAAACGCCGGGAGTCTTTTGTGAAAAAAGCGCCATACTTGGATACCACAGAGTATTCTGTTGACCGGTCATCCAGCGCCAATCCGGTAAATGAAACAGCATCGTCCATACACGTCTGCCTAACGCTCCAGCCAGATGTACAATGGAAGTATCGACTGAGATAACAAGATCGAGATTAGCAATGATCGCCGCGGTTACAGAAAAATCCCGCAAGGAGTCTCCAAGATCGATGACGTCTGGATGATTGGCAAGCTGATCTTTTTGTAGGCTAAAAAATTGGAATTTCTTTTTGTGCATTGCAACAATAGGAGAGATCGTTTCCCACGATATGGAACGGTTCCGGTCGAAGGGATGCGCCGGGTTCCCAGCCCAGACAAGCCCGATCCGTTTTTTCTTGCGGTTTTCAACGGGCGTGACGGATTTTAATTTTCGCCGCCATTCATCGAGTTCCCCGCCGCGTGGACGCAGATAGGGTTTGAATGGTCGAAGTGTTTCATATCGAACATCGAGTACGCGGGGAAGGCTCATCATCGGCACATGGAGATCGAAGGAACCATGCTTGGCGCCCGTATGCGCTAAGCGCACGTTCGGCAGACTGATCGACGCCATAAGCAGCCGATACAATTCGCTCTGGACTTCCACAATAAGTTCACAGTTCTGTTTTGCGAGATCGTGAATGAACCGGATGAACTGAATGGTGTCGCCGATGCCTTGTTCATTCCATACAAGGAGCGTTTCGCCGCTTAACGGTTCGCCGTTCCACACGGGCTGGGTTGGATAGTTCCGAAGTTTTATGTAGGTTGGAAGTTTCCATCGCCATTCAAATTCTTTCGACCCTTCGGTCAGGTTCCCCTGTGCCATCAGGACTGCGCCGAGCGCATAATGAATGCCCGCGCGTTCCGGAGCAAGCTCCAACGTGCGGCGAAATTCGGCTGCCGCCTCATCTAATCGGCAGGCCCAATGTAGCGCTGCGGCTTTGTTCGAAAGAGCTTCGAGATAATCAGGTACGAGTTCTAGCGCGCGGTCGTAGGCTGCGATCGCTTCGTCGTAACGATAGAGTTCGTGCAGCACCAAACCGAGATTATTGAATGTCTGGGAAGAGTGAGGATCGAGTTCCGAGGCACGGCGTAGGATCGGTTCTGCTTCTGAGAACTTTTTCTGGATGAGCAGCATCCTGCCCAAATTGTAATATGCTTCCCAGTTATCTGCGCGAATCGTTACCGCCCGATCGAACGATTCCTGCGCCTCGTCGTATCGCTTTAGCTCCGCAAGCGCAAGTGCGCGATTGTTCCATAGTTCGACAATCCCATCGTTGACGGCAATGGCCTTATCCATCCATGCGAGCGCCTGCCCCGGATCGCCACGCTGAAGCGCGATCACCGAAAGCCGGTGGTACGGCGCGATCTCCTTCGGCCACGACGCAATAATACTCGAGTAAAAATGAAGCGCCTTATCGATCGCGCCTTTCTGCTCATTTGCAAGGCCAAGATTAAAGAGTTGTTGTGCGGTCAGCATTCAGAAGTTTGAGCAAATAAAAATGCTTATATGTGACAACAATAGTAACAAAAAAATTTCATACTGCTACAAAAAATGAAAACGGAACGGTCACTCTAATCTTTATCCAGTCCGAATAAGGTTCGTATAAGTTCCATACGCGTGAGCATATTTGTTCCATCGCCGGGTTCCTTCATTGAAGTGACAGGCTCATGCAACAGCCGGTTCATCATTCGGCGGGACATTTCGTCGATGGCGGCAAAGGCGCGGTCATCGAGCTTCCCGCGATTGCGTTCGAGTTCTTCGGTACGAACTTCTTCGAATTTATCGCGAAGCAATTTAATGGTCGGCCCGGCTTCAAGACGCGAAAGCGTTTCGAGAAATCGTTCCAGTTCTTCTTCAATGATCGCTTCGGCTTTGGGAATTTCCTGTCTCCGCCGCTCCGTATTTCGATCGACAATGGTGCGGAGATCGTCGATGTCTTTCAAAAATACATTGGAAAGCGAGGCGATGGCTGGATCAATGTCGCGCGGGACAGCAATATCGATCATCACGAGAGGTGAAGACGATTTACGCGATTCCATTGCCGATCTCATCGTTGGTTCCGTCAGCACATAATCCGGCGCCGAGGTTGCGCTAATAATAATATCCACTTTGGATAGCACATCTTCCAATGCGTCAAGCGCGATGATCTCAAATGTGGTAGATCTGGATTCTACTTGAATGCGTTCGAGCATTTCGCGCGCGCGTTCCCTGCTGCGGTTGGCTATTGTAATGCGGCCCGCGTTTCGCTCGACAAAATGTTTTGCCGCAAGTTCCCCAGTTTCGCCTGCACCTATTATAAGGATGTGGCGCGATTTCAGATCGTCGTAAATTTTGCGAGCAAATTCGACGGCGGCATAGGAGATCGTGGCCGCGCCTTCGGTGAGCGTCGTTTCGGTGATGACTCGTTTTGCCACGCGAAACGCTGCCTGCGAGAGTTTGCTGAAAAAACCGCCGCTTGAACCAGCCTCTTCGCTTACGCGGAACGCTTCCTTGACTTGCGAAAATATCTGCTGATCGCCGATGATCTGGGAATCAATCCCAGCAATGACTCTGAAAAGGTGTTCGATGGCCTCGTTTGACTGAAGCGTTTCAAAATAGGTTACATGGGTCTGATTTTGAAGAGCCTTTACATGAAGTATGGACTCAATAAGATTATTACTCTCTACCAGAGATTCCTCCGATGGCATTACATAAACTTCTGTTCGATTGCAGGTCGAAAGAACGAATGCTTCCGCGCTTGTATGAAGAGTGTGGAGCAGCGTGCGAGCTTCATTATCAGAAAGCTGCAACTGTTCGCGCACCTCTACGGGCGCGCGATGATGCGAGATACTGACAGCTATGAATCGTTCCTGCACTCCGATCACAAGAAACTATGAAATGCGGTGAACACCCAATTTACAATCGTCATGGATAGCAGCGTGAGCGCAAAACCTGACATCCAAAATAGCACGAGACGACGGCCTTCGATATGCATTATTGTGCGCGCGAGCAGTGTTGTGCCAAAGACGAGCCAGACGAGCAGCGTCGTCAGCACTTTCGGATCGAGCAGGAACTCAGATGTTGTGACATGCAGTGGAATCCTGGAATACAGCATTGCTCCGAGCACGATCGAAAGCGTAAGAAAGATAAATCCGAACGCGGTTGCGCGAAGACCGAATCGTTCCAATCGTTCTAAGCTGGGAATATGCTCGAAGATCGCGCCAAATTGATTCCAGCGAATTGCGCGGAAGAGCAATAAATACAATCCCCCGTAGATAGCCGCGAGCATGAGCGCCGCATAGCCGAACACGGAAGTGGTGACGTGAAGGTTAAAAATGGGGTCGCCTAAGATGGCTTTCGTTTCCGGTATTGCTTCGCCGGAATTTGTGAGGGAAGACACTACTTGCAGCAAGAAACAAACGGCGGTTACGAAAAATCCGGTTCCCGAAGTTTCCTTTGACGTACGCAATTCCGCAAACACATAAACCGCGAGCAGCGTAAATGCAATAAGTGAAAAAAGTTCGAAGACCGTCGCGACGAGGTCGTGATGATACTCGGTTGTGTACGCGCCGATATAGATCGCGTGCAGCGCGAGTGTGACGTACGTGGCAGGCACGGCATATTTTAGCCGCTCAGCCTGACCGACCGAGCGGAAAAACGTGCGGGCAAAATACAGCACCAACCCCGCATAAACAACGGGAAGCAGTACCCGTAGTGTTGTGACGAGAACATCCATCCAAAATCCACGAACAGCGTGCGCGTGCGAAACATTCGAAGAACGTCGGATGGCTATCACATAATGATGTCGCTAAAATGAAACGAACTACGGCCAATACCGTTTTTGGAGTGAAATTGAAAAGTAGTTCACCCAATTTCAGACACTATGCCAGGCTTTAGCACCACCGCCATTCATGTAGGACAGGAACCCGAAGCGCGCACCGGCGCAGTTGTGGTTCCCATTTTTCAGACGACGACCTACGCCCAGCACACGCTTGGCGAGCATGTGAAATACGATTACGGACGCACCATCAACCCCACGCGTGAAGCGTGGGAAACAAATATTGCTGCGCTCGAACGTGGGAAGTTTGGGTTTGCGTTTGCGTCGGGAATGTCCACCATTGCGGCTGCGCTTTCGCTCGTCAAGCCGGGTCAGCATGTGATCGCAGGCAGCGATATGTATGGCGGGACGTATCGTTATTTCTCGAAAATTCTCGAGACTACAGGAATAGAATTCTCTTTTGTTCCGATGGATAATATGGAATCAATCGGGAAGGCCATCAAAAAAAATACGCGACTGATCTATGCGGAAACGCCTACTAATCCCATGATGAATCTGACCGATCTCACGGCGTTAGGTACACTTGCACGGGAACGGAAAATAATGACCGTGGTAGATAACACCTTCATGTCGCCGTATCTGCAAAATCCATTGGATTTTGGGATTGATGTGGTTCTGCATTCCGCCACAAAATATATCGGCGGCCATTCGGATGTTATTGGCGGCGCATTAGTTACATCGAATGCAGAAATTGCAGAGCAGATCAAATTTTATCAGAATGCGTATGGTGCAGTTCCCAGTCCGTTCGATTGTTGGCTTTTGCTGAGAAGCGTTAAAACACTCGCTCTCCGAATGCGGGCACATTGCGAGAATGCACAGATCATAGCCGAGAGGCTTCATGCCGATACACGCGTGAAGAAAGTGTATTACCCAGGCCTGCCTTCACATCCTCATCATGAACTTGCCACCAAACAAATGAAAGGATTTGGCGGAATGGTTTCGGTCGAAACGGGAAGTTTAGAGAACGCGCGGAAATTTACGGGCGCGATGAAATATTTCACGCTTGGCGAGAGTTTAGGCGCTGTGGAATCTTTGGTTTGCCATCCGCTAACGATGACGCATGCTTCGGTTCCGGAAGAACGGAGGAATGAGTTGGGAATTACGGCTGGGCTTGTGAGACTAAGTGTTGGCATTGAAGACTCCATGGATCTATTAGAGGATATTGAGCGCGGGCTTTCTGCAATATGAAATATTTTATTTGCATCTTTTTTGTCCTTTCCGTCGCTGCTTGCAGTGGAAAATCTGCGTTGAACGATGACGATACCGCCTACATCGAAACCACGCTCGATCTCCTGAAAACACGCGCAAATTTCATTCCCACAGAAGATTCTATGCAGATCAAACTCTCGCTCGATTCGGTTTATCGCAGGCATCACACATCAGCAGCGAACTATAAAGCACAAACGCTAACTATGACGGACGATCCCAAGAAAGCCGAAGCTATTTTCGGTGCGATCAACGATTCGATCTCGAAAAAAGACTCAGTAGCGAAGAAATAGGAAGCTATATTCGGTCGCGCTCACTTGCGGTGCAGACATCACAAATGCCGCAGCGTGTTTTGGAACGCCGTTCGCCGAAATAATTCAAGATCGTATTTTGGCGGCAATTCCATTCAACCGCATACGCGATCATGGAATCGAGCTTCGCGCGATTGCCCTGATACCGCGCTTCCAGAGCTTTCCCTCCCACATCGAGATGCTGAACGGCCGACCGTTCTGTAATGAGCGAAAGATGAAATACTTCGTTCATCTTTTGTGATTTCATTGCGGGAACGTAATGTACAAGTCCCAATCCTTCGATGGTTCGGATGTCTTGTTTAAACTCATCTCTATCAAGGTCGTGGCTTTCTATAAGTGCATCGGTATCGAGCAATACTTCCCGCTCGAAGGCTTCGGAACTTCCAGGGGTTCGAAGCAGGGCAGCGATGGTGCGCTTCACCCTTTTGTTAGCAGTTTTGAAGCTAATCTCATCCATGCGCGCGCGGGTTGCGGTGAAACGAATGCGAGCGCGTGCGTCGCTCGCCATGCCGCGATGCCATTCAATATGGCCTGCGCGAACCAATGCTTCCATGATCGATTCGATGGAAGCGCGACCTATGTTGGAGATACGCGCCATGCGCTCCTGAATTTGCCCGCTTTGGACAACGAGGGTTCCCTGATAAAGCGCGCCGACCGGCGTACCTGCAATTTCGTGCAGCGCAGTATAAGCTGATTTTACTTCCTCCTCAGTTGGCGAACTTGACCGAAGCATAGATTCCTGCATGTTCCGATCGCCTTCGTTGTAAAATAAAACCGCATGAGCGCGTTCGCCATCCCTTCCTGCGCGTCCCGATTCCTGATAATACGCTTCGAGGGAACCCGGAACATCGTAATGGATGACAGCGCGAACATCGGCTTTATCGATTCCCATGCCAAACGCGCTCGTTGCAACGATAATACGCGTTGCGGCAGAATGGAACCGTTCCTGCACTTGCCGACGCGCAAGGAGCGGAATACCTGCATGATACGACTCCGCCGAAAATCCACGCCCTTGAAGATTCATCGTAAGTTTATCGACGGATTTGCGAGTTGCAGCATACACGATTGCAGTTCCCGTTTGAACAGTGGAAAGAATATCTCGCAAGCGAGCATCTTTGTCACATTCTCGAAGCACGCCATACGCAATGTTGGGCCGCTCGAAGCCGGTGACAATTTCGAGCGGATTTTCAAGCTGGAGCAGCAATGCAATATCGGCGCGAACTTCGGGTGTGGCCGTTGCTGTGAGCGCAATGATGGGCGGACGTTTGCCGTCGCCAAGCAACGCATAGACATCCGGGATGCGGCGATAGGAAGTACGAAAATCGTGGCCCCATTGACTGATGCAATGCGCTTCGTCAATCGCGAGAAGCGAGATGGGTAGGCTGGAAAGTTCCTCTCGAAAAATCGTGGATTCTAATCGTTCCGGCGCGGCAAATACTAAGTTTATCTCGCCTGTTCGAGCGCGGCGAACGAGCGCGCGCGTTTCCGCGTATGTAAGAGAACTATTCAGCGCAACGGCACTGATACCTAACTTACGAAGCCGATCCACCTGATCTTTCATGAGCGCGATCAGTGGAGAAATGACGAGCGTAATTCCCGGCAAGAGCAGCGCAGGAAGCTGATAGCACAGCGATTTCCCGCCGCCTGTTGGCATTACTACAAGTGCATCGCGGCCTGCGAGAACAGCTTCGATTGCTTCGCGCTGCATTGTGCGAAAGCCATCCAAATGGAAGCGCGTGGCAAGCGTGCGGTCGAGCGAATCGGACGCAACTACCGAATCTTCAAGCACGGATAACATTCCCAATCCTCACCGGAGCTTCGCCGAAATCTTTGAGAGCTTTTTCAATAGTTTCTGCCCTATCTGCTGCAACGATCATGATAAGCCCAATACCAAGATTGAACGCGCGCCGCATTTGCTCCTCAGAAATGTTCCCGGTTTCCTGAATAAGCTGAAAAATCGGCGGGCGTTTCCACGCATTCCAATTTATTTCGAGCGACAATCCCGAACCCAGCACGCGCGAGGTATTTCCAATAATTCCGCCGCCGGTAATATGGCTTAGCGCGTGAATGTCTGTCGTTGGGCTAAACTTTTCGAGAAGGTATTGCACGGGCTTGAGATAGGAACGATGCACTTGGAGCAGCGCGTCCGCAAGCGTTCCGCCATTCGGCAGGGGATTATCGAGTAGGAACTTTGAGAGCAGCGCCTTTCGCGCAAGACTGTAACCATTCGTATGCAATCCCGTGCTCGGCAAGCCGATAAGCACATCGCCATCACGCACGTTCTCGCGGTTAAACATTCGGTCGCGGTCTGCTACGCCAACGATAGTTCCCGCGAGGTCGTAATCTTCGCCCATATAAATTCCCGGCATTTCTGCCGTTTCGCCGCCAATGAGGGCGCAGCCATTTTCTTCACATGCTTTAGCCAGCCCTCCAATGACTGATTGCGCCACATACACTTGCAATTTACCGGTTGCGAAATAATCGAGAAAAAAAAGCGGGCGCGCGCCGCAGACAAGAATATCGTTTACGCAATGGTTTACGAGATCCTGCCCGATGGTATCGTGCCGGTGCGCTTCAACTGCGATCTTTATTTTTGTGCCAACGCCATCGGTGCTCGAAACGAGCACGGGGAACTTCATATCCGGGAACCGCGCATCGAACAAGCCGCCAAACCCGCCAATATCGGTGAGCACGCGCGGGTTGAACGTTCTCCGCACGATCGGCTTGATAGTGCGCACCAACTCCTCACCGGCATCGATGTTGACGCCGGCCTTTTCGTAAGTCAGGCTTTGCCGATTAACTTCTCGGACGTCTTCAATTATCATAGATTATGGGGATACAGCCGTGTGAATGACCGTCATCGAGCAACTAATTGTAACGGGATTTTCACCCACGCTTTTAAGTTTACATCCGAGCGTCGCCGTGAAGGAAGTATCTTTCATGTATTGCGTAATATCGGTTTTTGTCAGCACGAGTGTAGTATCGAGCGTGGACTGCGGCGGAAGCGTATCGAAGGCAACCGTGTCCGCGCCGATGAGTATGCGGGCGTAACCAAGCTGATCGAGCGTAAAGCTGGGGTCATTCGATTGCAGCGAAAGCTGCCACACTTCCGAAGTATGAAGGAGATACGCGGAGCTTCCGTTGGTCACATAATTGCCGGTGTCGATTTTTCCGCTTGCAATAAGCGTGGTGTCTTTACCAGTGCTTGCAGTATTTGAGATCGTAAAATCGACGGAATGGGGGATATTAAAACTGAAATAGGGGTCGATGGGAGGGTAATCCGTGCCGCACGAACATAGCACGAGCAGTAATGGCAATACAAAAATGGGTAATATGCGGTTCACGCATCAAGAACGGAGAGTTAACGAATAGCGGTTCCGCGATGTTGTCATTCAAACGATTTTCCGCCTCTCCCCCCAACCCCCTCTCCCTGCTGGGAGAGGGGGCTTTTTAAAATGATGTATCCAAAAATTCGCATTCGTAATAAGGAAGAACTCCGCCTTCAGCGCGGGCATCTTTGGGCGTTCAGCAACGAACTCCTCGATCTTCCGAAAGATATTGTGCCGGGTTCTATCGTCACGCTCGTGCGCGAGCGGGATGGCGCGCCGATCGGGAGTGGATTTTATCATCCGAACTCGCTTATTTCTTTTCGGCTTCTGACGCGGAACGCAGAGGAAGCCATCGATTCTGATTTTCTCGAAAGCCGCATTACAGAAGCAGCTTCGCGGCGTGAGCTTCTTAGTTTACGCCGAAATGCTTACCGAATCATCCACGGCGAAAGCGATTTGTTGCCCGGCCTCATCGTAGATCGTTTTGGCGATGTGCTGGCGTGTCAAATGCTTTCCGCTGGCTTCGATGCGCGGAAGGAAATGATATTTGAGATTCTTCAGAAGCTTTTTACGCCATCGGCGATCGTTGAAAAAAATAATTCTCATCTGCGCACATTGGAAGGACTGACGGTTGGCGACACGCTTGCTTTTGGCACGGATGCGAACACTGAAATACACGATGCTGCCGGAACGCGCTATCAGATAGATGTGCTTGCGGGACAAAAAACTGGGTTCTATCTCGATCAAATGGAGAATCGCACAAGACTTCGGGATTTTATCTCTCCCGGAGCGCGGGTGCTCGATCTCTTTGCAAACGATGGCGGATTTGCGATCAATGCCGCGCTTGCAGGCGCGAAATCGGTTATTGCGGTGGATGAATCTGCCTCAGCGTTAGAGCGGCTTCAGAAAAATGCAGAGCTAAATTCGGTATCGAATATTTCTACAACGAAAGCCGATTGTTTTGATTTTCTGCGTGAATCGAAAGATGAATTCGACGCCATTGTGCTCGACCCTCCTGCGCTTGCCAAGTCGAAAAAAGATATAGCTCAGGCGCAAAGGGGTTATGTTTCGCTGAACACGAATGCGATGCGTCGGATTTCGGGGGATGGAATCCTCGTTACGTGCTCCTGCTCGCATCACATCGACCGCGAGCGGTTTCTGGATATTATTCGGGAATCAGCGCAGCGCGCGGGCCGCGCAGTTACCATACTCGAAGAGCGTGGCGCAGGCATCGATCATCCTGTGCTTTTGGCTATGCCAGAAACAGCATATTTGAAATGCTTTATCCTCCGAGTAGGGAAGGCATAAAATTTGACAGAGTTAAAAGCAATTACTCGGCGGAACGAATGGATACGGTATGGCGTAGATAATTAGATAATATAGATTCATCTTTTTTGCCGGTTTGTTACCAATCGGGCATTCGGGTGTTCTATGAACGAGACACAAATGGTTAAGAAACGTAATATTACAATAGGTCTGGGATTCGCCATCTGCGCGATGCTGGCGTTTTGTACGCCTGTGAGCGCACAGACACCTATGGGCACAGGCACATCAAAGCCCAGCGCGGATACGGCAATGATCTTTCAGCCGACAAAGCCGCTCATAGCAACCACGCAGGAGCTTGAGCGGGAATACCCTAATACGTGGGGTTTTTCGGTCTCGTTCAGCGATTATGGTTTTGCCGGAGGGATGTATCTCGGTCGCCAATTTGCTCAGGATCTGATGGGTTTGTTTTCCTTCGATTTTGGAACAGCGGAAGGCTCGCAAGAAGTAGATTTTCTCGAAGATAATCAGGTCAACCGGGTTTTTGTACTGCCTGTTATGCTGAGCCTTCAATACCGGGTATTTCGAACGGAACTAAGTGATAATTTGCGGCCGTATGTCACCGGTGGCGCAGGGCCGGTCGTCGCTATGACTACTCCGTATAACGAAGGCTTTTTCTCTGCGTTCGGCAATGGGTATTCGAAAGTGGTTCCCGGAGGATTTGTGGGCGTAGGAGCGAATTTTGGGACCGACCCGAAAAGTAATTTCGGAGCGAGCATTCGCTATTTTATCATTCCCTATCCCGGTTCTCTCGAAAGCACTTCCACCGAATCGTTGACGAACTTTAGCGGGTTGTTTATTTCGGTTGTCTATGGGTTCAACTTCTGAGGACTCCTGCTTCTTCTGCTTCATTCACCCTGCACACCGATCCATACGGGCAGTACGCGCAATTTTTTATGAGGTCGGCTTCGATGAGAGGGAACTGTCCTGCGGCGACACCCTCGACATACGTTTTTGCTTTCTGCACCGATTGCTCGATGATCTCGGCAAGCTGATCTTCGGATTCTAACAGTCCTCCGGAATTTTTTTTGCCTAATTCCTCAAACGCTTTTTTCGTATAAGACTGCACGGCAAGCCCAAGTTTGCGTTTCGAATCTGGGTCGAGCAATTTGTGATAGAGCGCAGCGACTCCTTTTAATTGCGGAAAATGGCTGCGAAGGAGGTCTTCGGCAACACGAAGATAGAGCGGAAGTTGCAGCGAAAGCCCGCGCTCGATGTCCGTCCATCGCGGAGTTTCCTTCCCGGATTTATAATCAATGATCGCGAAGGCGTCGCCATCGAGGGTTCCATTCTCACGCTCTTTGGGAATATCGATGCGGTCAATTTTTCCGCGAAGCGCAAAACCGCCGAGATCCATCGGAGCATCGCGAGAAAGCGTGGCATCGATCGGCGTTTTGGGTGCACGTCCAGCGCCGCCGAAGCTTACTTCGAAAAAACGCGGACGCAATTCATACGGTGCAAGCTCGCGCTCGCGGTTGATAAATTTCCGCAGAATGCTGCCGCCGGGTTTATCTTCCGAAAGTAAAAGTTCCGAATCCAACCGCCAGAACGGGTGCTCGCTTGCAATGGTCTTGAAATGATCCTGCGCTAACCGGCGCGCATCGGCATAGACTGTGTTAAGTTCCGATTCCGGAGCATCCTGAATGGACGGAAGATTTTGTTCCCTGCGCGAAATGAGAAATTGACGCAATACCTCATGCAGCGCCGAACCGCGATCGCGCGCATCGAGACCTTCTTCCAATTCCTGCTCCTCGCCAAGCGAAAGCACATCGCGCGCGAAAAATCGGAACGGGCATGTTGCATACAACTCGAGCTGCGTAACGGACCAGACGCGGCTTTTTTCCAGCGCAGCCTGTTCTTCCGGCGTTAGCATAGAGGGATCGACGTTCCCGCGATAGACGGAATCCTCCGGTTGCATTCTCGCACGAATAGCTTCGAACGAGCGCGGAACTTGTTCTTTCAGCGTGCGAAGCCAGAGCGCGTTAGGGTAATCGGTTTCGAGAGAAGCGATTGTCGAAGAATCCAATCTATCGGCAATGCGATACAGATCGTTACAGGAAAAGATCCCATCCGAGGTTAGTGCAGTTTCTATTTTTATTATTTCACCAAGCGCATCGAGAAAGCCCGACCGGTTCACGTTCGCGCCGCCGCTCTTGCTTGGATGGCTGAGATGCAGCCGTTCTTCGAAATTTGTGATGGCCTGATAAAACAGGACGCGGTCTTCGAGCAGTTGTTTTCGTTCCCCTTTTTGTAAGCCGCTCGTCAAAAATACTTGCGGCTGATAGGGAGCGGGGAATGCGCCTTCGGTAAGTCCGGCCAGAAATAAATACTTCGCCGGCTGCGAAATAGATTGTGCAAGCGATGTAAGATGCACGGCGCGGCTGTGCCCACGCGGACTATACCGCGTGACAATGAGCGCGGCTTTCAATCGCTGCTCGAAATAGTTACTATTTCGTTTTTCATCGGTGTTGCCTAAGAGATGAAACAGCGATTCGAGTTCTTCGAGCAATTTCATCAACGCGCGATATGCTTGCGTATCGTTTTCCAGCGTTCCGGCAGCGATGGTTACGCGGCTCGATGCAAGAATTCGATCCGTAATATGAAGTTCCGAAAGCAATGTGCGAACCGCTTGGCAGAATTCCGACGGCGTAAGCGTTCCTGAAAGCGGGCGAAGCATCGTTCGAATGCGCTCCATATCGCGCAAGGCACGTTGAATGCGATTTGCTTCGGCTTCAGCCCGCGCAAACTCGGCGGTGTCTTGGGATTCTTCTTTATCGGATTGAAGCTGGTCGAGATGCGCGGTAAGTGACCGCGCCATTGCGGAAGCATCGCCGCTTTGCTTATAGCGTGAGAGAATGTTAAGCAGATTGCTGGCGTCGAACTCGTTTCCACATACTCGTTCGAACGCAAAATAAGGGCTGGCGAGCATTCTAACAAGTTCCCGTTTTCGCAAATTCGTTCGCGCGGCATCTAAAAGCGCGAGCAGCGCTAATACAAGCGGCGAGCGGTCGAGATGATAGCGGTCGGCAATTTGCACCGGAATGTCATGCCGCCGGAAAATTTCTTCGAAGAGCGGCGTGTACGCTTCGGAGGATGGCGTTGCCACGACGATACGTGATAAGTCCTCTCGAATATCCAGATCGGAATGATAGATACGTTTTATGCGGCGCGCAATTTCTTCGACTTCATTTGCGGCGTCCGTTGCAGCGAAGTATTGAATGTTAGACGGAGTGACGTCCGTTAGAATTTCTCGCTCTTCGGCAGAGGTATCATTGGAACGAAATAAATGCCTTCCAACAAAATCGCCAAGCGGATGGCTTTCCTTTTGTGCTCGATGAATTGCAAGGAACCCATTCTCTCGAAGCCGTTCATCCAGATCGATCAATCCTGCAAAAAGATCGGGATTTTTTTTATCTTCTTCTAATTCAATAGTGACTGAAGTATTTTCTATCGCTGCTAACCGCGCAATGAGCTTAACCGACGGCGGTTCCAAATAATAGAAGCCGGAAATAAAAATATCCTTCGCCTTCGGAAACGCGGCATGAAAATCCTGTTCGATCAAACTTGTTTTCTCTTTCGGCGAAGCAGCATCGTACCGAACATTCACAAGCAGCATTTGGCCGTGTGTATCCATCAAGTTATGTTGCTGAACCCGCGCTTGGTACGCTTCGTAAATTGCGAGAATATCCCGCGCGCGGCGAACTTCGGTTGTTTCACCTTTCGATTGCGATTTTTCGAGATCGCGCTGGATGTCCGGCGGCGCAACGCCGCTTTCTTTTAGCTGGCGAATGGTATTCACGACCAGCTCAAACGTTCCGCGACGAATAGGGAAGGCTTGCTCGTCGCTGCGCTCGTTTCTGCTTTCTACCGTGCCTTCAAAAAAGGAAAGCTGATGCGATTTCAACAAATCGCGGATAGATAGTTCGATGAGCACCGCACTTTCGCCATCGCCAATAAGGCGGAATCCCGGATAGGCGCTGATCGCAAGTTTAGCCGCCAGATCGGAAAGTGTCAGGATATTAAGCTCGGGCAGCGAACGCCCGCGCGCCGCTTCGAGCATATCGCGCTCCATTCTGCGCTGTGCAATGCGGTTCGGCACGATAAAAACCCAGCTTTCGCCATCGCCACTCGCCGCGCGCGAACGCGCTTCCGCTTCGAGCGAAGCGAAGCTGACGTTGCGGTTTTTATTGGAAAGTAGCGGCATTTCGATTAAAACTCAGAGGGAGTATGTTGTCATTCCCGCGAAGGCGGGAATCCAGTGGGTTATCGTAGCTCCGGGGTCTGGATTCCCGCTTTCGCGGGAATGACATAAAGGGTACGAATCTTAGGAACTGAGTTTCGCGCTACGTGCGTTACACGCCCGCTTCATCTATGCCACCCTAGCTCAGTTGGTAGAGCAGCTGATTCGTAATCAGCAGGTCACCGGTTCAAGTCCGGTGGGTGGCTCTTTTCAATTAAGAATTGAGAATTAATAATTGGGGGAGTTGTTCGATGTGCCACAAATTTATTTTTTGTGCATTTAATGGAGCAACACCACCGGCAGCGTTTGCACTTGCCCATTCATGCGGACGAGGCATTCATACGTTCCATCGGGCAATCCGGTGGGATTGCTCCATAGGAAGGAATGCTCACCCTCATCCAACTCACCCGAAAACAATTGCGCAACCTGCGCGCCAAGCATATTTGCGATAGATACATCCGCATATCCCGCCGATGGCGAGGTGAAGGTGATTTGGGCGAATTGAGAAAAGGGGTTGGGGAAGATTTGAATTTGCGGCGAGGGCGTATTGGGAGTTTGCGCGACGGAACTAATTCCGAAATCGGAAAGAGGGCGGCGCCAGACGCCATACCCCCATGTGCCTACAAAAATAAAGGTATCCACTACAGCAAGTGAATAAACATAGGTTTGGGCCTGATTACTTAGCCCCAAGCTCACATTCGACCAAGTTCTTCCACTATTTATCGACAGAAAAATACCATCGGCAGTCGCAGCAAAAAGGTTGTTTTTCCACTCTATTAGTGATGGCATTGCTAAGTTCGTGAGTCCTGTATCGCATGCTTTCCAATTTGAGTCATTATCGGTCAGTGCATATATCCCATCATCGTAAGTTGCGGCAAAAAGGGTCTTATTAGATGAAACGAGAACTGTGATTCTTGTGCCGTCTGGTAAGCCATTATTAAAGGGAACCCAATTATCACCATTGTCCAAAGAACGGAAGACGCCACTACCAGTCATGCCTGAGTATCCACCACCACCCGTTCCGGCGTATAGGATCGAATCTATCGTGCAGAATGATGAAACATAACTTGTAGAACTGAGCATTAACCCACTACTCGATGGTTCCCAATATTGTCCGTTGTTTGTGGATCGCCAAATCCCAAGATAATTCCCGACGAACAAGTTCGAATCTTTTGCGCCAAGACCATAAGGGTTGACTTGTAATAGCCCAGAATCAAGATTCACCCACGTTTTGGCATCATTAGATCGAAATACTCCCCATTCACTACCACCGACGGCTGGAGTAACACAAAAGACTGTGGACTTATAATTCAAAAGAGAATAAATACAAGGATTTCCTAAGCCTAAAGTATCAGCGCTCCAGCTTGACCCCAAATCCGATGAAAAAAATAATCCATCGCTATACGATCCAGCTAAAAGGTTAGAGCCGTCTGCAACAAGAGACTCGACATATTCGCCTGGAAGTCCATTCGTTTGTATCCACTGCGCGCGCAACACACACGTAGGCATCACCGCGAGCGCGGCGGCCAGGAGGGTAAGCGCAAGCATTCGTTTCGAGAGCATGATGGTGGTGTGCTCTTATTCAAAGCGGCGCGGGAAGTTAAAAGTGCCCGTGGGGGTAGGGTAATTCGGAGTGCCTACAATGATTTAGGCTGCTTTTGCAAAAACAGGGTCGATGGCAAGGACTTTCCCGACCTGTTTCAATGGAATCGTTCCAGAACGCAATTCTACGCGAAGCGTTTCAAGACGATGCATGGTTGCCGTGTCGAAATAGCGTTCACCGCACGACTGGCAAACAAGGCACGAAATGGGAGCAAGGACAATATCCTTCCCGCTGCGCATCTCTTCTTCGACGCGCTGCTCCTGAATATCCTCGCCATGGCATACGACGCATTTCATCGTTCAGATCCTTTCACGAAAATTTATCCACAAGGTCGGATTCGGTTCATACACGGTTATTACAACCGCTCGATCCTGATCCTCATCGTATCCACAAACGGCATGAATCGGCCTTTGGTTGCGTGTCATTCCAAGGATAAGGCACGATGGCAGCGGTTTATCATCATGATATTCTCGAATGCATTCTCCGGATAAAATAACATCGTAAATATCCTGAGTCCATATCTCTCCGAACGGTTCGTGCTCCATTTCTTTTGCGGCATGTTTCAAAAAGAGTACGGCTTTTCTTGTAAAGCAGCCTCGAATTTTGTCAAACATGCGTTATTGCTGTGATGGAACGATTTGAGAGAAAGGTTTACAAATACTCCAGCACATCGTGTCGGGTGACGATAGCTTTTACGCGGCCAAATTCTTCGATGAGCACGGCGGGGGAAGATTTTAGCAGCGCAACGACGCTCTTCGTATTGGCGGAGTCTTCGACGACCGGGAATGATTCCTCCATCACGTCGATGATCGGCGATTCGAGGATGTCGCGGTCTTCTAAGGCTTTGGACATCAGCCTTGATTCTCTGACCGCGCCGACGGATTTGCCTTCGGAATCGATCACCGGAAGCTGCGAAATACCGGATTCGTCCATCACGCGGATGGCTTCGCGGACGGAATCGTGCGGCGCGATGGAGACTAATTTTTGTATCTTCGCATTTTTCAGATCGGCGATCACGCCGATAGTGAGGCGCTCGGTGGTGAGCAGGCGTTTTTCTTTCAACCATTCGTCCGAATGGTGCTTGGTGAGATAACGCTCGCCGGTATCGCAGATCAGTGTGACGATCACGCTGCCTTCGGGTGCTTGTTCCGCCACGCGAATCGCAGCCCACACATTCATTCCCGACGAGCCGCCGCACAAAATTCCCTCTTCGCGCGCAAGCCGACGCGCCATCATGAACGAATCGCGATCCTGCACGTTCAGCACTTCATCCACATATTTCAGATGCAGATTGTTCGGAATGCGCTCCTGCCCGACGCCTTCGACAAGATAGGGGAGTGCCTCGACCAAACGATCGGTATCGAAAAAGGTTTTGATGGACGAGCCAACCGGATCCGCACCGATCACGCGGATATTCTTATTTTTTTCTTTTAAGAATCTTGCGTTGCCACTGATCGTCCCTCCGGTTCCCATTCCGGCGACGAAATGCGTGATCGTTCCATCGGTATCGTTCCATATCTCCGGGCCGGTCGTGCGGTAATGTGTATCGGGATTGACCGGATTATCGTACTGATTCAGCATCACGGCGCCGGGAATTTCTTTCGAGAGCCGAACGGCGGTATTATAATAATAATCCGGGGAACTCGGCTTTGTTGCGCTCGAAACGATGACGATCTCCGCGCCCATCGCCTTCAAATAACGCACGCGCTCAATGGATGCTTTGTCCGTCATCACAAATACGCACTTGTAACCTTTTTGCGACGCGGCGAGCATGATGCCGATGCCGGTATTGCCGCTCGTCGGCTCGACGAGCGTACCACCCGGTTTCAACCGCCCATCGCGCTCGGCGTCCTCGATCATGCGAACGCCGATGCGATCTTTCACGGAGCCACCGGGATTCATTCCCTCGAGCTTGACGAGAATCGTGCTGTTCAGATTTTTCGGAACCACACGCGCGAGTTTCAAGAGCGGAGTGTGGCCGATAAATTCTAAGATCGACTCAGCGTATTTCATGTCACTAATGCTCGCTGGGAATGTTTCTACTATTATCGCTTCTGATCGCCGCCTTGCGGATGACCTTGCGGCGCGCGATCTTTCGAATAGCCCGCGCCGTAATTATGGCTCTGGCTCTCTGGTGGCATCGAAGGCGTGATCTTCGTCATCGGAACTTCATGCACCACGCGATGATACGGCGTAGGCGGCATCGGCATATTATGACGATCTGGCGCCATACCTCCATTTGGGGGCGGAGGTGGTGGCGGGATATGCGGCACGGCGGGGCGCTGCATGAACGTCACTCGGTTGGTATTTTCGTTGAACGCGCGTGGAACCAATTCGTGGCCCGGCTCTGTGTTCGTGATAACCCGGTTATGGACCACGATGTCCTTATATTGATCGTAGCCGTGAGCCGGATAATTCTGACGGTAATAGTCGTGGTTCAGCCACGGGCGGTCGATGTTCTTATCGATGAGCACGATGAAGGAACTATTCAGGTCGGCGCCCGCACATTGCGGAGGCGGGCCAATGCTCGATGCCCATCCGCCGGGGCCGCTGTACCACCACGCGCCATCCCATACGTCGTAATAGCAATCGTAATCGGGAAGGTAATAATAGCGGACGCCGCTGACATTATCGTACGGCGGCGCCCACGGTGGCGGCACATACGTTTGTACGACGGCATTCGGCTCACCGCCCTCGGGCGGAGGCACGCAGGAACTCACGCAAAACGCGAGCAATGCAAGAAGGGGAACGGCTGCAATACGATGGAACTGATGGAAGTGTTTTTTCATACGTTTGTATTCGGTTGAAGGTTTGTGAGCTACCTAACGCTCACTGTTTTATTCGAACACCGGAGCGGTAAGTTTCGATCATATTACTCGATGTTGAATTCTTTCTAGGCGATTCGGGATCATCCCATCTGTAAAAAACTGAATTCACGGGAAACTATTGCGCTTGTTTTTGCGTCCGTGTGCGCGTTAATTAAGCAAGTTTTTCTAACCAATCTAAAAAAACAGAAATTATGGTACTCAATCCAGAAGGTCGCGCCCGCTTTCAGCAACATTTACAAACCACGCTTCGTCAGCCATGCTCGGTCTGCGGTACAGGCAACTGGCAGGTGGAAGATGCAATCTTCGAACTCCGCGAGTTTACAGGCGGCGGCGTAGCTGTAGAAGGTTCGGTCAAGCCGGTATTAGCGATGACGTGCAATGGCTGCGGTCATGTGGTATTCATGAGTCCGCTGAAGACGGGGATCATCGCAATCCCACAGCAAGCGCAGGTAGCAGCGCAGGCGCCTGAAGAAATTACGGATGACGAAGTACTGTGATCGCGGTTCAGACCGCGTATTTCCTTCCTTCTTTTTTCAGCCAGAGCAGCGCGCCGTGCTTGTGAAGCCACAGGCTCGACCACATTTCGTAGTAATTGTAGGCTTCCTCTGGCGAGAAATAGCGAACCCATCCTGGGTTATAGTGGTGGGGCATTCGGTGCTTATCGGAGGCGAACTCGCGCCAGATGAGCGGGCGGCTTTGAACTGCGTTTTTCAGAGCGACTTCGGCGTCCGAAGTTTTCAGTACATAGCCGAGCAAGGCGCGGCCAAACAGGTTGTAGGCAGAATTCGGGTCGGGCGCTTCGTTAATTAATCGGAGCGCATCCTGATATTCGCCATCGGCTATGGCATACTCGATCGCTTTTTGGCGGACGCCGCTGTTATCGAGCGGATTAAAGGTGAGGAAATCCTTCGCATACGCTTTTGCGCTAAGTCGGTCGCCTGATTCTGCTAAGTCGATGACCATGTAGGCGTAGGCATTGTGCAGGGGTTTGTTGCCGGGCCAATCGGCGGGAACTCCACCCATGCCAACGAGATCGTCGGGCCAGAATTTTTGTAGATCGAAAATAGCAGGTTCGAGAATCTCGATGGCATCGGTGAAATGCTCTTTTTGCGCGTGGAACCGGGCCAGCGCGATCGCGGCATTTGCATGTCCGGGCCACGCTTTAAGAAGTTCCTCGATGGTCGCAATGCGCGCCGCGACTTTCATATCTTTGCGGTAGAGCGCGGTATGCTCTTCTTCGAGCGCTTTGCCGCGCTCGGTGAGATCATAGACATAGACGTTCGGGCGGACTTCCAGGAACCGCACGAATTCATCTTCGCCAATGACTTGCGCTTTGCGAATAAGTTCCGATTGTTCTTTTTGAACGGCTTCGGCGGTTTCGGGCGCTCCGGCTGTTTCGCCGGAGCGGGTGAGGCCAGTGTATCGTTCCCGCTTGGTTCCCAAGCGGGCCACGTTTTTGGCTGCTTCGCGGAGCCATGCTATTGCGCCTTCGACGGATTTCCAGGCTGTGCCAAATACTTCATAGTATCCGAAGAGCACTTGGAGTTCGCTGACGGCTTCGCCGGGTTTTGGCATCGGCGTTCCGCCTTTCCACTCGCGTGTAAGGGCTTGCGCAACGTCCGGCCAGCGCCTGATTGCGATCTGAATGGCGAACTGTGCATTCTCCTGCTGCGACAGCGCATAATACGCCAGCGCACGGCCATACAGCACATACGGCGCAAGCGATTCGGCAAGCGGTTCAAGCTGCCGCAGCGCAGACATGGGATTGCCAATGCGAATATACAAGCTGACAATGGAACTCAACAGGTTTTCCGGATCGGATGGATCGAGCGCATTCGAAAGCTGTGCGACGACAAGCGCGTCTCCGAGACGGTCAGCGCGTTCCAGCGCAAATTCGTAATTGGCAAGTAGTTGAATGAAAAGCTTCCCCGCGCCGGTTGCCGCAGAAAGCTTTTGAAGATCGGTAACTTTTGCTTTCGCGATCGGTGCAGCCCAATCGGCAAGCGCTTGTTCGCATCGTTCCACAGCGCGCGCTGATTCGGCGGACTCGATCATCTCATTGATCGCATTCTCAACCACGCCGGGATGCGAGGGCCATTTCGATTCGAGTTCGTTCAGGCGTTCGACCACATCGCGATCGTCCATCCCTTTTTCATCCGCGATCTGGGAAGCTTGTTTATAAAGCTGATCGAGCGCTGCTCCTTCGGTCGTAAGAGAAAAACCGAATTTCCCGGCATCGTCTTTGGAAAGATCCACGAACGCACCGATATTGGAACTTTTTGAAGCGTTAGAGAGGATGGTCTCGAACATACGTTCCGGGCTTTCGTTACCAGAAGCGGTTTTGGATGGGATTTCACTCATTTCGGGAGGGATTTAATGTTGATAGAATAAAAAAACTTTGATGAACGCAATGAGGGAAGGAATTGCCGCATTATCGTTTACCTGCTGCATCTTCGAAACCTTGCGCGATCGCATGATCGTAGGTATCGAGAAGCGGGTGCTGAAATGCTTTTGGCGCGAGATCGCGGGCGTAAAATTCATCGCGGTATCCCATGGCGTAGAGCTTCTGTCCCCACTGGTAATATCCTTCCTCGATACGGTCGTAGGCAATATTATTATGCAAATATCGCTGATCGTCCTGAGCGAGATTCATAGGGTCGAGCTTTCCGCCGATCGCGGATTGCTGCATGATGATGGCATCCTGCCTATCCAGCGAGGCTTGATCTGAAAAGCCGTGATAGGGTGGTTGCGTGGTGGCGCAAGCTGATAGAAAAACGAGCGCGATTGCAAGATATAGAAAACGTGGCATAAACATTGATTTGTTGACGCCGCCGAACATGAATTGCGCCAAGAGGGTTGCCGAAGCCACGAAAAAGGGTATGTCGGAATTCATCTCTGCATAAGTGGCACTTTCTGTGTGCCGAAACGTTTTGAATGGTTCGGAGTATAGTAAGCATGATTCGCATCGTCGGCGATGCTCATCATGCGAAAACCGTTCACTTTTTATAGCATAGTGCATGAAATCTCGTAATTCCAAACTTTTCATTCCCGTCCTAACCATTCTCGTTGTGATCGGAGCGATCGCGATCTATCAGCTTACGTCAGCGCAGGGGTTAGCGCCGGATGCAGCGCAGGCGGCGATGGCACGCTCGGCGGATTCCGTCATGGTTCCGAAAGCTGCGCCAGATTTTGCACTCCAGGATGTCGATGGCACGGTTCACCATCTTTCGGATTATCGGGGAAAAGTAGTGATGCTCAATTTCTGGGCTACGTGGTGCCCGCCCTGCCGCAAGGAGATCCCGGAATTTGCGGATCTCCAGAAAAAATTCGGCGATCAGGGAATTCAATTCATCGGGATCGCGCTGGATGACGAAGGTCTTGCAAAAGTCAAACCCTGGCTTGCCAACCATCCTGTCAGCTATCCCATCCTGATCCCCGATGCTAAAGTAGCCAATTCTTATGGCGAAATGTCTTCGATCCCGGTCACGTTCGTGATCGATCGCAAGGGTATGATTCGCTCGAGCTTCACCGGCCTGAACTCCGATAGCGTCGTCGAGGCAATGTTCAAGCCGCTGTTGGCGGAGAAATAAGCGTTACGAATTTTCGCTTTTATCTCGTTCCAAATCGAGTTCCAGCAGCGAATCGTAGATCGGTTCGCAACGCGCGTGTTCGGCGACGAGATACGCTACTAAGCACGTAAGGCACAGCGCAAATAACTGCTCTTGATTGCCGGTCATCTCCAGAATCAGCACAATGCCTGTTAGCGGCGCGCGCACGATCGAGGTAAACATCGCCGCCATGCAGACGACGGCATACGCTGCAGGGGTGGTCCCCACTGAAGGGAACATGGCCGCGCTGACATGCCCGAAGAGCTGACCGATAATCGCTCCCAGCACTAACAGCGGCGCGAAGATCCCTCCCGGCAAGCCGGAGGAATATCCGAGCATCGTCAAGATAAATTTCCCAAAGAGCAGAATAAAAAGAAATAGCGTAAAGCTCCCGGATGTAAAATCACCGCGAAGAATGCTTTCGGCGATGCGATGCCCGCCGCCAAGCGCATCCGGCAGCCACCATCCCGCGAGTCCGGTGATGGCGCCAACGATCATGCCTTTTTTCCATACGGGAAGTTTTGTGCGCTGCGAAGCTTTGACTCCCCATATTAAGGTGCGGTTGAAAATAACGCCCGCATATCCCGCGACAAGTCCCATGACGGCGAAAAGCGGCAATGCGGTTAGTGGAGGCAGCGAATAATCACGAATATGAAACGAGGGAAGCTGTCCGGTAAAAATCCGGCTGACGGCTACGGAGATCACCGACGCGATGAGCGCGCTCACGAGCGTGAGCGAAGAAATTTCGCGCTGTAATTCTTCGATCACAAAAATAAATCCCGCAAGCGGCGCGTTAAACGCGGCTCCAAGTCCTGCGCCGGCGGCAGATGCAATGAGATTTCTTTTCGAATGCGGATCGAGCTTCAAGGTGTCGGAAAGCGCGGCTCCTGCGCTCGCGCCAAGTTGGACGGTCGGCCCCTCGCGTCCCATAGAAAACCCGGAACCAAGTGCAAGCACGCCTCCAATAAATTTGACGGGAAAAATTCTGCGCCAATCGAGTGTACGTTTGCCCGCAAGCACAGCGCGGATGTGCGGAATACCACTTCCGGCTGCTGCCGGAGCATAGTGTTCTGTAAGGTACCCGGCGGCCGCGCCGCAGAGTGCGCAGAGGACGGGCAAGATGCTCCATCCCCACGCTGGGAAATGCCGCATGGCAGAAAGCAGGGCGATCCGTCCGTTTTCGGCTGCATCTAAGGAGAGTTGAAAGGCAACGGCAACACCTCCGGCGAGCAAGCCAACCGCTGCCGCGCGCATGAAATGAAATCGCCGGCTTACGCCAAGAAGATAGTTACCCTCATCCGAGCTTTGTTCATCATGAGGTTCGGGTGGGGTTTCTTGAGCGATGGTGGTGGAGTCTTTCGCAGTGGATACTGACGGTTCGCTTTCGGGTAATGAATCCATTATCGGTTATGAACAGCATATTACATACTGTGACTCCGCAAAATGTATTTTTTTGCTTTAGAGCGCATTGAGCGCAGTTATTTCTTCTTCGCTCAACGTGATCTGCGCTGCCGCAAGATTCGATTCGAGATGCGCGACCGATAACGTTCCCGGAATCGGCAGCATGACGGGCGAACGCTGAAGCAGCCACGCAATCGCAATTTGAGAAGGCGACGCTTGGTGTGCGCTGGCGATCCGATCTATGACATCAAGCGCAAGCTTGCCTTTTGCGATTGGGAACCAGGGAATGAATACGATGCCGTTCGCTTCGCAATACTGCAGTACCGATTCGTATTTTCGTTCGATGAGATTATATTGATTTTGCACGGAGACGATCTCTACGATGCCGCGAACCCGTTCGATCTGCTCCACCGTCACTTCGGAAAGCCCGATGCGCCGTATCTTGCCGCTATCCATCATCTCTTTAAGAACCCTCGCCGTTCCTTCGATGGGAACGTTCTGCTCAACGCGGTGTAATTGATAGAGATCGACATACTCTCGTTTAAGGCGTTTGAGGCTTGCGTCCAATGCATCGTGCAAATACTTTGGATCGTTAATTCCGCTCCCGTCCGCCCACGACATTCCTCCTTTTGTTGCGATAAGAAGTCCAGCGGGATAAGGCGCGAGCGTTTTTGCGATGGTTTCTTCGCTTTGTCCTTTCTGATACACATCGGCGGTGTCGATAAAATTAATTCCCAACTCGACAACCCGTCGAAGCACGGCGCGCGCTGCTTCAGTATCGGTTATTCTGTTCGTGCCAAGACCGATGCGATGAACGGTGAGATCGCCGATTTTTATATTAATGTTCTGAGGTGTCATTGATTCTACAATATCGTAATTAATTTTTGACCTGCGCCATTTCTACGGGATGGCCCGCGCGCAGTTTCCCGATCGCGAGATGGTAGGTTGCTTCACCTTTGTCAATAGTAAGACCGGCATCTTCGGCAAGAAACATTTCGAACGGACCGAAGGAATTTGAAACATGCGTTCCCATCGGCAGCGATGTAAGGATACGGATGGTTGAATCCATATATTTATCTTCGGAACCAAGCAGGATGGGAACCGTTGGACTGATTCCCTCACCCCAACCCTCTCCCAGAGGGAGAGGGAGCACTTTGGAGGTTTTCACTACGCCGCCGGGAACCTGAAAGGCAGCAGGATCATCCAGCACATCGCCTTCGGTAAAGAGATAGAGCGGTGCGGTTGCAGAATAGGACATCGTTCCCACATACGTGGCTTGCGCGCCGAGCGAGGAATCCATCACAAAGCGAACGCCGATATGATTGAGGTGTTCGTCCTGGCGGGTTGTTTCTCGTTCGCCGGAAACAAGCGACCGCGCGGAGTGGATCACATCCAGCGCGGCAGCGCTGCCTTTCGCGATCGAAAACGCATTCATTCCAATAGAAGCAACCACGACTATTACGGTGCAGGTATAGAGCAGTCGATCGATGGGATTTCTTCGTGCCGCCGGACCGCGCGAATAGGAACCCGCTAAAATAAAGGTGACAGCAAGGATCGCGCCGGAGGAACTTTCTATGCCGATACCCGACAGAAGCGGCCCCAAAAGCGCGAGCAGAAGCAGCACATATCCCGCGCTGCGTACTGCGCGTGATTGCCAGGTTACTTCCTCGATGGCCAGCAGATACGCCCGTGCAAAACACCCAAGCAGCACGAGCAAAAATAATAGCGTTACGAGTGAATGAAGAATATCGCCATAGCGGAACGTCGCCTCGAGCACACGGGGCGCGGGCGTGAGCAGCAACAGCATTCTCGATAGTCCCGTGGGAAGGAATCCTGATGAGGATAACCGAAGGATAGGCTCGCCCGCTAAAAATCCCAACGCCACGACGATCGCACCGAGTGTCAGCAAACTCAAAACCGAGCGCGGTTCGTTCAACCATCCTTGCGAAAGATGAACGTTCCGCCGCTGTTCCAGCATGATCATAATGACCACGACCATCATAAAAAGAAAGACAAGTCCACTTAATAGCGAAACCAATAGCAGACCGATACTGAGCGTCCAATACGCCGAAGAACGTGGATGATCTTGCGAAAGAAAATACACGAGCACCCACAGCGCGAGTGTCTCTGCCATCAAATAGGGTAGCGCGCCGGTAAACCAAAGTCCTGTCATGGCAAGCACAGGAATGAGAAAATAAATAGCGGCATCGCGCACGCGCAAGATGCGAAAGAGCGTGAGCATTCCCATACCACGCAGAAAAATAGCTCCCAACGTGAGCATCAATCGTACCGCGACTTCGCCAGGGAAAAGCGAGGTGAGCAGCGCTGCAATCAGAGGCGCGCCGATATTCGAAGCAGGGTAGGGAATGAGATGCCATCCGTCATGTGCGTGGCCGGCAAGATGGTGGCGAACAAGTTCCGCTTGCAGCGCCCATAGCCCTGCATCGAGCGGAAGATACCGCGCAAGAAAGACCCACACGGTCTCCGCGATAAGCACGCAGACGACAATAGTTCTCGCGCGGCGTTCGTTCAGTCCGGTGGATTCATCCATGGAAATGAGGAATGTTGAATGATGAAATTATGATGCTCTTCGCTTTCCTTTGACGAGCGTGACAAATATTATCATTCATCATTGGACATCATTGGAACATGTATATTGTGTTCTTTTGCTTCCGCGATTGCCGTTTCATATCCGGCATCGGCGTGTCGCAAAAGCCCAAGCGCGGGATCGTAATTGAGAACACGTTCGAGCCGGACATCGGTCTCACGCGTGCCATCGCACACTATAACCATTCCGGCGTGAATTGAATTGCCGATCCCCACGCCGCCGCCATGATGCAGCGAAACCCACGTTGCCCCGCCGATGGCATTCATCGCAAAATTAAGGATGGGCCAATCGGCAATGGCGTCACTGCCATCTTTCATTCCCTCGGTCTCGCGGTTCGGGCTGGCGACGCTTCCGGTATCGAGATGATCGCGGCCAATGACGATGGGAGCTTTTACTTTGCCTTCGCGCACAAGTTGGTTGAACAGCAGTCCTGCTTTTGCTCGCGCACCCATGCCGAGCCAGCAAATCCGCGCAGGCAATCCCTGAAAATGAACATGTTTTTGCGCGAGTGGAATCCAACGATGAAGCGTTTCATCATCCAGGAATAATTTCAGAAGTTCCCGGTCGGTGGTAAAAATATCTTCGGCATCGCCGGAAAGCGCAACCCAGCGGAACGGGCCTTTGCCTTCACAAAAAAGTGGGCGGATATATTCAGGAACGAATCCCGGAATATCGAACGCATTGGTAAGTCCGCTCGCCTTTGCTTCGCCACGGATATTATTGCCATAATCGAATGCGATCGCGCCGCGTTTTTGCATTTCAAGCATTGCTTGAACATGGATTACGATGGACTTCCGCGCTTCAACCATGTAGAGTTCCGGATCGCTTCCGCGAAGCGCGTCTGCTTTCAATTTTGTAAATCCGGCAGGATAATATCCATTCAACACATCATGCGCGCTCGTTTGGTCGGTAACTATATCCGGTATGAAACCGCGCTGAATAAGTATTGGATATATCTCCGCAGCGTTCCCAACCAGCGCAACGGAGATCGCTTCGCCGCGCTCTTTGGCATTGGTAACTATTGTGATGGCTTCATCGAGATCGTTCGTCATTCTATCGCAATAGCCTGACGTGATGCGTTTTTGGATGCGAGCTTCATCTATTTCGATGCCGAAAAACGCCGCACCGGCCATTGTCGCGGCGAGCGGCTGCGCGCCGCCCATGCCGCCGAGTCCGGCAGTCAAAACGATTTTTCCTTTTAACGAGCCGTTGAAATGTTTTTTCGCGCAGGCCATCAGCGTTTCGAAGGTTCCTTGTACGATACCCTGACTGCCAATATAGATCCAGCTTCCGGCCGTCATTTGTCCGAACATGGTGAGGCCAAGATGTTCGAGTCGGCGAAATTCATCCCACGTTGCCCAATGGGGAACAAGCTGGGAATTACTTATGACCACGCGCGGCGCATCGGGGTACGTTTTTAACACGCCAACGGGCTTGCCGGATTGCACGAGCAGCGTTTCGTCGTTCCCAAGCATTTGCAGTTCCCGAACGATGGCATCGTAACATTCCCAATTTCGCGCAGCTTTACCGGAGCCGCCATAGACGATAAGTTCTTCCGGACGCTCGGCCACATCGGGATCGAGGTTGTTCATCAGCATCCGAAGCGCGGCTTCCTGCTGCCAGCCCTTGCAGGATATTATTTTGCCATGCGTTGCATGAATCGGAAAATGACCCAAAGGACGAGTGGGACGAATAGTCTCAATGAAATTTGCTGCATTTTTCGTCGTTTTTGTCTTATTGGTTATTTGTGATTTCTTATCCATTCTTTAAAGATCGCCGTGAATAGGTCTGATAACAATTTCTTCCACTAATGCGCGGCTGGGAGCTTTTAATGCGGTGAGAATTTCCTGTGCAATATCCGCAGGTTGCATCATGCGTTTATGATATTTCTCGCGCTGATGTTCGCTCCAGAGTTCCGTTTCCGTTGCGCCCGGAAAAACAGCGATGACCCGCACTCCGTGCTGACGTGCTTCTTCGCGCAGCGCATTCGTAAATCCGAGCGACGCAAATTTACTTGCCACATACGCAGCGCCATTCTTATATCCTTTTATCGAAGCAACCGAAAGCATCTGCACAATAGCTCCCGATCTTCGCGCATACATATCCGCAAGCACTTCGCGCGAAGTGAGAAACATTCCCTTTGTATTGATCGCAAGCACTTCATCGAATTCTGTAGTGCTGGTTTCGGTAAAGGTGCTCCACGGAGAAATTCCCGCGCTATTGATGAGCACATCCGGCGCTTTGCCGAATGTGCGCTTTATTTCTTGGTATGTGGAAGCTATATTTTCCTCATTCGTAATATCGCAAACGAATGGCGCGGCTTGGAATCCTGAACTGCGAAGTTTTTCAGCAGCGGTAACGAGGGCTGCTTTCGTTTTGCTCGAAATCGCGAGGGCAAAACCCTCCGCGCCGAGCGATTCCGCGCACGCAAAGCCGATTCCGCGCGAGCCGCCGACGATCCAGGCCAATGGTGTATCTTTCATTTCTGCAAAATTACGACATCTTATGGCACTGCCACTAAGCAAAGCCGATTTATGTTAACGGGAAATTCAAACAAAAAATAAACCAACGATATGATCCCTCGCTATACACGCCCCGAAATGGGGGCCATCTGGACCGAAGATAACAAGTATAAAATTTGGCTCGAAATAGAACTGCTTGCAATGGAAAAGCAGGAACTATTAGGAATCGTGCCGAGCGGGACGGCGAAAAAAATTCGCCCGATCGCAACATTTCAAGCTGCGCGCATCGACGAGATCGAGCGCGAGACGAAGCACGATGTCATCGCTTTTCTCACCAATGTGGCAGAGTCCGTGGGGCCGGATTCGAGATTTATCCATCTCGGCATGACTTCGAGCGATGTGGTGGATACCGCATTCTCCGTGCAGTGCAAACAGGCCGGGGAATTATTGCTGATTGGAATTCAAAAGCTGATCGATGCGCTGGGCGCAAGAGCGCGGGAATTTAAGCACACGCCGATGATCGGGCGCACGCATGGCATTCATGCCGAGCCGACGACATTCGGAATAAAGCTCGCTGTGCTCTATGCAGAAATGAAGCGCGCGAAGGAGCGCATGGAACATGCTGTAAAAACAATCTCTGTTGGGAAGATTTCCGGAGCGGTTGGCACGTTCGAGCATTTGGATCCCAGCGTGGAGGAATATGTGTGCGCGAAATTAGGTCTGGAAGCTGCGCCGGTTTCCACGCAAATTGTGCAGAGGGATCGTCATGCGGAATTTTTCACCGCAATAGCGCTCGTTGGCGCGAGTCTCGAAAAAATTGCGACGGAACTACGGCATTTGCAGCGCACGGAAGTCCGCGAAGTGGAGGAATTTTTTGCTAAAGGACAAAAAGGCTCCAGCGCGATGCCGCACAAACGCAATCCGATCACATGGGAACGCGTGACCGGGCTGGCGCGGCTGCTGCGCGGTTATGCCATGACCGCAATGGAGAACGTGGCGCTGTGGCACGAGCGCGACATCTCGCATTCCTCCACCGAGCGCGTCATCGGGCCGGACGCAACGATCGCGCTCGATTATATGCTGGATTTGATGGCGCGTTCGGTGCAAACGATGTTCGTCTATCCCGAAGCGATGCGAAGGAACTTAGACCTCACGCGCGGACTCGTATTCAGCCAGCCGCTGCTGCTGCTGCTCGCAAAATCAGGACTTTCACGCGAGGAATCCTACAAAATAGTCCAGCGCAACGCGATGAAAGTGTGGGAACTCGCCGCCAGCGGCGCGCAACCCGAAATAACATTCCGCAAACTCATCGAACAAGACGCCGACGTAGCCGGACGCCTCTCCACAGCCGATCTCGACAAAGCCTTCGACCCCGCGCAAGCCACCAAGCATGTCGATAGGATTTTTGAGCGGGTGGGGTTGTGAGATTATTTTTAATATGAAAAGCACAATGATTATGAAATTAGTTTTTTTAGCTATAGGGTTGTTCCTTATTGGCGCATTATCTTTTTCAGAACAAGGGATTGCCCGGAAAATGCCTCGAATACAGAAACCTCTCATCGTCGTTAACGACTCACTGAGTCTTGAAAAGCTTGCTGCTTTGTTACGAATGCAAGGAAGAAAAGACACAATATTGATTGATTCTAAACGTGAGCAAACTGAATGGTATGATCACCCTTGGGTTACTGCCGTTGGAGCAATCATGGCGGTCCTCTTTTCAGTTGGTTTGAATTATTTCTCAAGCAAAAGATTAAATCGCCAACAAGCTGAATTTCAAGCGACTAATGCAAGCACTCAGGCAATGCTACAGGATAGAATTACTCAGTCACAGAATGAAAGCCAGGAGCGTATAGCTCGAATGCAAACCGAACATCAGACAAATATAACCCAAATGAATGCGCGGTTTGAAATGGAAACACTACGAGTACGCGGAGTAATTGAAAACCTCAAGTTAATTTTCGACCATAAAACGGAAATCGTGTTAGGCTTATCTGGAAAGCTTCAACCGTGGGTAACGGCCGAACCTATGGATAGTGGTCAAAACCAATATACTTTACGTGCTTATAAGTCCGCTGCATCTCTTCAAGAATACGTAAATGTAGTCGCAAGCTTAGGAGATTACAAAGGAATTCTTGGCAGAAACACTCTACAGAAGATAATAGCTTTTAACGCTCATTTACTCAAAGATCTCGAGAATGCTAAAAGTCTTCCACCTATCAATCTTCAGTTTTCTGGACGAGCACAAACCGATAAGATTCGAGCAATGGTTGACGAAATCATTCAATTGGCAAATTCCGAGTTACAGGATGAAATTGTAAGGGCCATACGGACGGCGGGTGCAACTGACCCAGCTTAATTATGAACTTAGAGTATCTATTAGTATTATCGCGAATAGCAATTCCTATAATTGCCGTAACAGCTAGTTATTGGCAATTAAAGAAGGAACGTGCTGGCCTTCAACAAGCAACCTTCACCCCAGCCGAAAAACGAGTTATCGTATTATTAATTGTCGCTGCATTGTTAAGTTCTGGAACTGAAGCAATCGACGGAATTCTTAAAAATAATCAAAACGCAAAAACCGCACTACAAACGAGTCAAACGACCCAAAAGCTTGATTCTACCGTTCATCTTTCGATTGCGTTGGTAGATAGTGAAAGCAGAATGACAGGTCGAGTTGAAAAATTATTAGAAGATCAATCCGCTTCAAGTCGGATGCTTGCACAACAACTGACTTTTGTCGACTCAATAAGCCGATCAGTCGATCGAATTATTTATCCATTTCAACTTCCATTCCTGTCAATTACATTATCAATCTCTCCAGACTCTATTCCATCTATAATTGGAGTAGATGCAAATGGTAAGTTGCTATGGTCGCGAAAAGCGAGAGACGGAGAAATTCTATGGAACAAAAATTTGGAGATTGGTGACCCTCGCTTCGAACCCTTCGACAATGATGAGGCAAATGCGTACCTAAAATCACCAGGTTTCTCTTTGTCGTTTTCAAATGGTTCTTTTGAGCGAAGTATTGGCTATAATGTGCAGTTGGGGTTCCACCGCGTGAGACTGGTACAAATCGAATATAAAAATGGTATGCTAAATATAATTTATCAGGCTGACTCTGCATTTGACGAAATGTCTTATGGTCACATTAGTGGTTATAATGATCTTTCAGGATCATCTATTTTTTTGCAATGTAAATTTCATTCTTCAAAACCTGTACATCGTCAACACCACCTTGCAGATGTATATTTAGGATTTCCTCCTAACCTTTGGAACGGGATTGATCTCCCAGGCGCAAAATTTAAAATTGGCGAAGCATCATTTGATAACGAAGGATTTAATGCCGGATGGGGCAATTACGATTGGTCAGCGATAATGCCTACTGTAAGACATAAGTGATCTATCGCCGAAATCCAGGCCTCCACAGTTCCACTCTCCCATCGCGGCATGCACTTTTTGTGTAAGGAAAGTCTGAACCCGCCATGGCGGGCCTTCGGCTATGGGGTCAACGATGGACCACGATCCACAGGATTGGGGAGGGATGGGAAAGAAAGAAGGGGGATTTATGGGATGGGGTGGATTTTATCCTTAACTTTGTGCAGTGTTGTTCGCATTGTGCGCACAATTAATGTATTATTCAATCGAAGGAGAAACAGAACATGATAACCGGAAGTAAAGAGTATGACGTGTACGTCCTCAAAGAATATCGCGGATTTTGGAAGTGGATATTCTGGTGGATGAAACCATCATACGAGATCGTGGTTGGGCAGTCATTCGCATCGGCGGAAGAAGCGGCGAAAAGTGCCCAGATCAAGACGAATGCTTCGCGCGGACGTGCCATCGGCATTGCTGCGGACGCTATGGTCTGTTGCAGCGCGGAGAATTACATCGTCGAAGGCTGAAGGGGCGATACGGTGAACTGATTCGCCGAACGTTCGGCCCTCGCGACTTGGCTGAGATGGTAGTCGGTGGTTTCTGTCACCGGCTCAGAGGACTTTGTGGTTATGTCAATCCAACAGCCTTTGTTGTGTCTATTACCGCATCATACAAACGCTTGAAAAATAATTTCAGATTTACTTGACTTCGGCCTATTTTAGTGCGTATATTAGCATTTGCTTTGATGGGCACCCATATCAATTTTCAATTAAGAATTGAGAATTAAGAATGGGGGCTGCGTTCGTTCATTGATAACCGAGCGTAGGTTTCATAAAGAAATTAATGAAAAGTTGATGGAGAAGTGCATACGTTCATGAAAAACAAATGCGTTTGCGCGTAATTGGCACCTTTTGCTGAAAGACAACTGGCGAAAACGGCTTGGAATCACGACAGTTCATGAAATGACAATTCAATTGCGTAGATGGGCACCAATTTCTTAATGAATGATAATGCTAATTATGTGCCAACCGGCACTTTGGCTTTCATCAGATCCTTGACCTGATTAGACATTTTGCCTCGGGACATTTTTTTGATCATCTTCTGCATTTCGGTGAATTGCTTGACTAAGCGGTTCACCTCCTGGACGCTGGTGCCGGAGCCGAGGGCGATACGGGCGCGGCGTGGGCCGCTGAGAATGCTTGGGAACCGGCGTTCGTCCTTTGTCATCGAGTGGACGATGGCTTCGACGCGGGCCATGGATTTTTCGTCGAAGCTGTTATCGCCGAGCATCGAGGAATTGACGCCGGGGATCATGGAAAGCAGATCGCGCATGGAACCCATCTTTTTGATATGGCCAAGCTGGGTGAGGAAATCATCGAATGTGAACTCCGCTTTGCGAAGTTTTTCTTCGACTTTCTTCGCTTCTTCTTCCGAAATTTGGGCTTCGACCTTTTCGACGAGTGACACGACATCGCCCATGCCCAAAATGCGGGAGGCCATGCGGTCGGGATGGAACAGCTCGATGGCGTCAAGTTTTTCGCCGGTCGAAATATATTTGATCGGCTCATTGACAATGGAACGCACCGATAGCGCAGCGCCGCCGCGAGCATCGCCATCCATTTTGGTGAGGACGACGCCATCGAATTTCAGCTTGTCGTGGAACGCTTTTGCGGTCGTGACGGCATCCTGTCCGATCATGGCATCGCAAACGAAAAGAATTTCGTGCGGCTTGACGCGGGATTTAATATCGGCGACTTCCTGCATCATCACCTCATCGACGGTGAGGCGACCGGCGGTGTCGATGATGATGGTTTCGTTCGCATGTTCGCGGGCGAAACGGAGACCTTCTTCAACAATTTTTACAGCATTCTTTTCGCCATCGATGGAAAAAACGGGAACTTCGATCTGCTGACCGAGCAGTTTCAATTGCTCGATAGCGGCTGGTCGGTAAATATCGGCAGCGATCAGCAGCGGTTTGCGATTCTTCGCTTTCAGAAGATTTGCAAGTTTTGCGGAAAATGTGGTTTTACCGGAACCTTGCAATCCGCAGACCATGATGATCGTCGGCGGTTGTGCAGCAAAGCCAATATCCTTCGAAGTCTCGCCCATGATGAGGACGAGTTCGTCATAGAGGATCTTGATGAACTGCTGCTCAGGATTTATGGAACGCAGGACATCGGCGCCGAGCGCCTTTGCCTGTACATCGTCAACGAATTTTTTCGCGACCTTGTAATTGACGTCGGCATCGAGCAGGGTGCGGCGAAGATCGCGGGAAATATCGGCGACGTTGCTTTCGGTCAGGCGTGCTTGGCCGCGAATTTTTTTATAAACGTCCTCGAAACGGGAGGATAAATTTTCAAACATGACCAGGATTTAGAGGATTGACCACGATTTACAGGATGAACAGGATTAAAATAGGATGGGGAAACGTAGATGGAGGGGCGAATGTGCCATCAGGCTTTTGGGGAGTTTTGGATGCTAATTAATAAGGCTCCGCTTTCTATCGAGATGGAGACGGGCGAGGCTGTGGAGATATTGCTAATGCCTTCACGTTGACCGAGGCGGAGGGTTTCGTGCGAGAGCGGGTATTGGAGATTTTTCGTGGTTACACTGATCGCTTCGCCGAAAGGCAGGAGCGAGATGGTGGTGCCGATGGGGCATTCGATGGAACGATTATTATGCTTTGTCGTCAGGAACGAATGAACGAACTCGCCATCGAAGGCTTCGATGCTCGAAAAGTTATCGGTGTAACGAAGCATGGCGCTAAAATTGGAGAGCGTGTGATCGGTGCGTTCGCCGGTCATGCCGAGCATGCGAACGGGTCCGTTCCATCGTTCGGAGAGATATATGAGAACTTTTTCGAAATCGTTATGCTCTTGATCGGAGATTTTAATAATTTGACATGGGAGATCTTTTTGTTCATGAAAATGGTGGAGGGTTTCAGGAGAGATGGAATCGAGATCGCCGATGATGGCATCTACGCTGATACCGAGTTTTCGGGCATGTTCTGCTCCGCTATCGGCGCAGAGAGTGAGCGTTGCGCCATCGGCAGTTTCGATAGCAGAAATTTCATCGCTCAGGGAACCTCCCAGCAGGATCAACGCAAAATTTTCATAAGGCATGGGAACATAACATGGATGGCACCTAAAGTATCGAAAAATAAAAAGCCGGGAGTGTATATCCCGGCTTTATAGAATATCGAAACGCTTGGGTTACGGCTGGTTGGAGTTCACATGCATAATAAGAAGGTGGGGATTGGTTTTTATGCCTTCGGAAATAATTTCATAAATGCCGCCGGGCTGCGCGGTAAAGGTTGAGGTATTCCCAAAAATCCTGGTACTGGTACTAGCCGAGCCGGCTTTGCCAATAGAATCCGTAACGGTGAGCGATGCAGAGCCATTCGGAAGAGGGATCTGGAGAATCTTGTAAGCGCCCGGCACTATCCCAGTGCCTTGCAGGGGAGCGTATGGTGCTCCTCCCGTGGGATTCGACACATAGAATACGCTGGCATTATTTGCGGCTGTATTATTTGGCTTTTCGTAGGCAACGATGCCTCCGATAAATAGGATCGTAGCTGTATCCGCTGCGGAAGTATCCGGTACCTGGAGTATTGCATAATGGGTCGTGCCGCTCAACGTGGAGTCTAACAGAGTCGGATGAGCTGAAGAGGGTACGGTATCGTAAAACATAAAGGTAAACGGCTTGTTGGGATTGGCTTGTATGATAGTCTCACCTAATTTTCCTATGATTCCGGCAGTGAATAATGCCTGCTGGTTTGTGCCGGCAGCATTGGTCGAGGAACCTGCGACGACTAACTGAGTCGGGGTGACCAAGCTTTGGTAATTCACATCGAGTGTTATTCCGTCGGACTCATACGCAGCGACATTTTCTCCGCCGCCTTCATACGTGGGGATAGGAGGAATCGTAAAATTATAAAATTCTGGGAAGCTTTGCCCATTCACGGTATATCCGATCGAGGTGTTCGTGGGATAGTTTGAGGAATAAATATTATTGCCTATGGGAATAATATCGTTTACGATATTAAATCGGAAGGATTGTTGAATAGGATCGGTAAGGTCATTCCCTAAGTTATTATCGTCGAACGCGCGAAGGCGAAGTGTATCCAAAGCGCTTTCAGAGCTATCTGCGATACTGGCAACCCGTGTCTCACAGAGATCGCCGGCATACACGAGGGTATAGCAACTTCCACCGGTAAACGTCTGATACGTAAGTCTTGAAATGACCTGCCCCGCTGAATTCGTTACAAAGAACGCATAACTCGTATCCAGATCTGTTTTAAGAGTAACGTATGGACCGACTTGATTGAAGCCCTCCGGCGTCGTATTAACGAGATCCCCGGTTACAGGATCGTTAACGTGAACGGTAAGCGACCCGGCAGTAGGCTGTAAATTTATAAAGCGGACATACGCCAGATTTGAGGCTGGGTTCGGTACGCCGTCTTGAATAAGAGTGCTGCCAAATTGGCCAGTGCTCGATCGTGTGACAAGGAACGTATATTTTTGGTTTGCCGCAAGGGAAATAGCCGCTTTCAGGTCGGTGGAATCGGGCACAAGATGCTCCGTGAGGAGAACGTTATAATTTCCTGCCGGAAGTAAATTCGTATAGACGCTAGCCTGACCATACGAGATGCCGTAGGCATTAGCCAGCGATGACCGGGTCTGCCCGACGGGAGTTAAATATGCGTCCATCGGGGATGTGGGTGAGCAATTCTCGCCATAGTAGGGCGCAAAATCCATGAAGCGGATCGTGGAGAACTGAGAGATCTGATACCCGACCGAAGGGGCCTTGCAGCCGCTAACGAGCATTGCCGCAGCAAAAAACACCGCGAAAAGCGAGAATGGTAAATGAAATCGTTTCATACGTGTGCCCAAATGGTTCTATCGTGTATTAAAAAATTGCAGTGCCTTAGCATTAAAGCTTCTCATACCAAGCTGCGTAAGGATAACCCACAAGGTCTAAACTTATAACACCTAACGTGCTAAAAAGTCGCGCACAGTTCGGCGCTCATTCTGTTTTTTCGGTTTATGGACAATGTGGAAGTACAAAAATACGAAGAAATCGCGTCCTTGTATTAAATTTCGGTATTTTTAGTATTTAGTCTTAGGAACAAAGTATCGCAGCGCCAACGGCAGCAGCTTCTTCAAATCTTCCAAAGCGTAGCGTATGGCCAAACCGTGCTTCGGCAACTGCTTTTAATGCAGTATTTCGCATTAGAGCGTTGCCCGCACCGACAACCCCGGCAGGCAGCCTGTTTTCTGTGCGAATAAAATAGGGTTCAGCCACTTCCTCGATCATGCCTTCGACGAGCGCGCGCATCAAAGAGCCGGGATGAAAATTCTCGGAATGAACTCCGGCAATGGAGCCTCGTTCAGAATCCGCGCGATATTTGCTACCACGAAAAATCGGGTCGATCGTCAATCCGTTGGTGTTCGATTCCAAAGCCAGCCAATCCATTACAGCGAATGTTTCCGGCATCGAAATTTCTCGTTCGGTAAATTCCTTCACTACTTCCCGAAAGAAATTTGCCACGATAAGATACGCCTCGCCTCCCGCAAGCGTGGAAGCACAGGCGAGATACTTGCTTTTTCCAAGATAGCGAATGTCGGTTCCCGGAGTTGCATCGAGCCGAGACGTTTCCCACATGCTTTGCGAGCCGGTGCCGAAGTTCAAGAGGATTTCATTTGGCGCGCATTCCGAGCCGAGATACGCAGCCTGCGTATCGCCGATGGAAGCATGAATGCGAATTCCGCGTGCAAGCTGGATCTCATCTGCAATATCGGGGGCGATGGTTCCAAGATGCTCACCCGGTTCGACTACGTCCGGCAACAGGCGCACGGGAATTTTTGCGAAATGCAGGATATCCGTTCGCCATGCTCTGATGATCGGATCGGACATGCCCCACGCTGCGGCGCTCGAAATATCGGTGACCGGCTTTCCAACAAGCAGGCTTGTCAGCCAATCGTAGATTCCGAGTACATACGCCGCATGGGTGGGAATTTTACGATGCCGCTGAAGCCAGAACAGCGTCGAAATAAGAAATCCCGTATGTATGCCAACGCCGGTAATATCTGGCGGCGCAAAGGCTCGCAGTTCATCCACGTAGCTGCTTTCGTTCGAAATTATCTCGTCTCCGCGCTTATCCTGCCAGGTGATGAAATTCGTGAGCGGTTTCAGATTCACATCGACGAGCAAGCCGCCGTGCATTTGTCCCGTGAATGCAATCGCTTCGATAGTTGTGGCTTCTTTCCGGGCAACATCAGCAATCGCACGAAGAATATCAAATACCTGTGCGCGAATGGCATTCGGATCTTCTTCGAAATGACCGGGGGCAGATTCTAAAATTCGGGAATTTAGGTTGCGGCGCTCGGCATGGAGCACGCTCATTCCATCCAGATCGAACAGCACTGCTTTGATCGCAGAGGAACCAATATCTATGCCAATAACTGCTTTCACAATGGTCGTTCCAAAAAATCCACTTCCGTGACATGCTCTTTTTGAACGAGAAATGTCTTAATTTCATAGGGTGTGAAAGAAGTGTGCCAACGCGCGCCGAGCGTAGGAAATGTGAATTCAGCTTGGCTCGTCTTGCCCGCTTGCTCCACTGCGCGAAGAATAATGCCCGTGCCATCTTCGGCCATTTTTATTGCTCCAATGTGAATAGCGTTGCTTTTTCTCTCCAATCCGGCGAATGTTTTGGGAAGCATTCCCTCATGCCTTGATTCGGAATGAACAACGAGCGGGTTTTGCAAACGCGAAATATGCCGACCGCTCCACTCGCCATCATGGGGAATTAATAATAGACGAAATTCCTGCTCACCCTGATCTTGATAGCGTTCTCGCTCGCCCTCTTTCATAACGTGCGGCGGAACATGGTGAGCATAAAGCGGGCTTCGCGCCGCAACGATATAAATATATTCTTCATCGACCGAATAGCTATATTTCGAATCTGTAACGATGGCAAAACCATGCGAGTGATCGCGCTCCGAAACATTGAGCCACGATTGACCGGGATATTCATTCGGGCCAATGGGGCGTTCGATCCACGCATTCGGAATTTCATAATGTGCGACAGGATCGGCGCATCCATGTGGGAACCGCAACTTTAACATCCGATGCTTTTCATGCCAATCGAGAAAAACGCGAACTTCGACGATATTACTATTCTTTTCTATAAAAAATTCTTCTTCCATTCTCGATGCGCCGCCGCTCGTCTTAATGCGAATGCCCGAACGAATTGGGCCGCGCTCTATTACTTCTGTAGAATCAATATGGAACGGTTGCTCAAAATCTGTGAAGGAATGCAGGCCATGCGACCATGTATCGGAGTTATCTCGAAGAATAATAGAGGGGGTATATTCGAACGGTAATTTTAGTTCTTCATCAGATTCAGGAATAACCTTCGAAGATCGCTCAAGACCATATACGCTCCATCCAAACGCGGGAACGCTAATCGTTGCGAGAAATCTCACGCGGTCATCACCGATCTTCCCGGAGGATTCGATCTGTTGCGTGGGAATCTTCCCGCCATCACTCGAAATAAGGTTAACGGAACCTAAAACGTTACCGCGCTCGCTTGCTTCCGGATGCCACAACTCGAATTCAATCGTTTCTTCTCGCTCGTGGGCGCTGAGATTGAAGATGATAAGATTTTCGATGTGATCGCTTGTATCCATTTGCGATGCAATGCGCTGTAACGATGTGCGCCGCACGTGTTCGGAAATGGAGATCGCTTCGCGGTACATGGAGATCGCATCGTCACATGCTTCTTTTATGGCTACACCACCAAGCAGATCGTGAAATTGATTGAAGCACACATTTTTCCAGGCTTGTTGGAAAATATCGTTCGGTGTTTTTTCCTTCAATGTAAGACCGAGCAATACGGTAGCTGCTTCCGCTTGCCCAAGAGCACGTTCCGAGCGCCTGTTTAGTTGCTTGATCTCGCTATGCGCGCTATAACAGCCAATGGCATGAGGCTGCATTTCATTGTGAATAATGGGAATTGTATTTCTATCGACGCTCGCAAAAAAGCGATTGGGATCGCTGTATGCAATCTCCGCACCTTCGCTTTTTAGCGATTCGATCTCATTTAACTGTGCAATGGTTGGCCCTCCGCCGTGGTTCCCAACGCCGAAGAAAATCATCCACGGCTGCGTTGGCGTGTAACGTTCACACGATGGAAGCAACGTAATTTTCTCGCGCACCGAATGCTGCCAGTTCGAATAGTGAAGCGGCAGCCGGTACGCTGCTACGCGGTCGCCGCTCGGGGATTCCCATTCAAACAATGCAGCTTCGAGAGGCTTTTCTTCTTGTCTGGGGCGCATGAAAACGTAAGAGGTGAGTCCAGCCTTACTTAGTAGTTGCGGAAGGTTGGCATTGTGGCCAAAGCTATCTATATTATATCCGACGGTTGCAATTTTACCAAATCGTGACTGAAAATAACGTTGGCCGAGCAGTGCTTGCCGAATAAAACTTTCGCCGCTTGGCAAATTGCAATCTGGCTCGACCCACCATCCACCAACGATAGCCCAACGCTCTTTTTTAACGGCTTCCTGAATTCTTGCAAATAATTTTGGATCGGTTTCCTCGACGAACGCATAATGCGCTGCACTGGAAGCCGTAAAGATGAATCCCGGGTATTCATCAATACGATCAAGCGCGGAGCGGCAGGTTGCGGCGAAGGCTTCATGGCCCTCCGGCATACGCCACATCCATGCGGGATCTAAATGCGCGTTACCGACGAGTTGGAACATGGAATGTGCCCCATTTTACAAGCGGACGGTAGAGTTTTTCGACACGATCAACAGTCAATCCAACGGCGCGGCCTCCACGCGATTCCAGGCTCACGGCTGCTGTTGCGTTGCCCATTGCCGCGCATTCATAGGATAAATGGTTCCGCAGCATCGCCGCGATATAACCCGCGTCGAATGCATCGCCGGCACCGGTGGTGTCAATGATATTCGCAACGTGGGGAACGGGAACTTCGAACTGCTCGCCATCGGAACTCACGAGCGTTGGCAATCCGCCACGCCGGATAACGACTTGCTGAAATCCACGTCGCACATAATCGTTAAGCGCATCGCTCGCTTGGCGTGGACCGAACAGAATGGTATCGTCTTCATTCGTAATGAAAAGGATGTCGATAAGTGGAGCAAGCTGACGAAGCAGCGTGACAAGTTCATCCAGATCATTCCACAACGCTTTGCGAATGTTGAGATCGAATGCGAGAATGGTTTCGCCTTTTACTGCGCGAAGTAATTCAAAAAGTTTATCGCGATCTTTAATGACAGCAAGCGGAATTGAGGAGAAAAGCAATGCGCGAGCCGAACGAACGTATTCGATAAGCGAAGAAATCGGTTGCGCGCTAAACATTTCCCGCGCAGCAGAATTTTGGCGAAGAAAATGAAAGGTTGGAAGGCTCATCGCATCGATCGAAAGAAAATACACACCGTTTGGTTTGCCTTCAAGAACGGGTGTGTGGGAAAGATCGATGTGCTCCACATTCAAAATGTGGCGCAGACCCTCCGTGAACGGATCATCGCCGATGGCCGAGAGTAATCCGGTAGAAAGCCCAAGCCGACCCGCTGCCGAAAGCGCGTTCAGCACATCGCCCGAATAGCCAATTTGGTATTGCCCGCTGCCTATATCGCTGAATTCGACGAGGCATTCGCCGATTCCAATAAGGTCAAGTTTTTTTTCCATTTATTTTTTCTGCTTGCACTATACTGATTAAGACCATACAAAAATACGACAATACTTCAGCCCTCAAATAGATTATGATTAATTCAGGGAATGGATTTAGCCGTAATTCTGATTATCTTTGGGAATCCGTCAATTTAAGTCATGGATCCCCACATTCGCGGGGATGACAAGGTTACTAACTCAGTGCGCGAAGCGCAAAGAAAGTACGCATCCTGTCATTCCCGCGAATGCGGGAATCCAGGTTCGGGACAGAATCAGAGTTTCCATAATAATTAAAGTTACGACCATGGAGCTAAAAGTCTATAAATCGCTGTGGGGCATGACCGGCCCAACGGAGGAACAATTCGAACGCATTCGTGCCGCCGGGTACGATGGCGTGGAAAATGCCGCGCAGGAAATTGGAATCGCCGATAAAGCGATGAAGCCGGAAAAATTCCAAAAGCTGCTGAAGGACTTTGGATTAGGATACATCGCGCTCGTTTATACGGAGGGTCAGGAGCACGCGGAGGAACTTCGCAAACATGCAAGCGAGGCAATGAAATATGGGCCGAGCAAAATTGTCGCTCATGCCGGACGCGATAATATGAGTTTTGGAAAGACCATCCGCTTTTTCGAGCAAGCCTTACGCATCGAGGAAGAGCTTGGTATTCCGATCGCGCATGAAACGCACCGTCGGCGTCCGCTCTATTCGCCAATGACCACCTTAGTGCTCTTGCGCGAGCTTCCCGATCTTCATATCAATGCCGATTTCAGCCATTGGTGCGTGGTAACGGAATCCATGCTCGAAGATCACGAGGAAGCGCTTGCCATTGCCGCGCGCCGCGCCATTCATCTGCATGGGCGCGTCGGGTATGAGAACGGCCCGCAGGTTCCCGATCCACGGGTTCCCGAATGGGAGAACCGTGTGCGTAAGCACGAATCGTGGTGGGATAAAATTATCGCGGCGCACCTGTTACGCAAAGAAAAGACGCTTACCTTCGTTCCCGAATTCGGTCCGCCGACGTATATGCCAACGCATCCTGCAAGCGGAGAGCCGGTTGCCGATCTGTGGGAAGTTTGTTTGTGGTCGGCGGATCGTTTTCGGAAGCAATTTCAGTCGCGGGCGTGAGAAATTGAGTTATTACAAAGTAAGTTTTCAATGTCATCCTGAGCGGAGCACATTCGTGCGAAGCGCGAATGTGCGGAGTCGAAGGATCTCCGGACATTTACCATTGAGCTAAACTACATGAGATTCTTCGACTTCGCAGATCTCCGCTATCGCGGAGATCTGCTTCGGTCAGAATGACATGCTAACTTAACGATAGGATTCCTTTAATCAGCGGAGAAATATTGCCCGTTAAAAATTTGTTGTGAGTTGCAGCGTATCGTAATCGGTGCCGCCATTATGATCGACGGCGGAGTAGGCATACCACGCATTATACAATCCGCTCGGAGTTCCCGGTTTTACGGACATCACGAGATGATGCGGGGTTTTTACTTTGGTCATCGTGTCAATATCGATCACCTGAAATGCCGATGTATCGCCGCCGCTATTATTCAGATTCAAGGTGAATTCGCACCCACACGTAAGCCGAAGTCCGTTGGTATCGCTGACGCCGGGAGCCAGAAATACTTCCGTGGATAATTTAATGGTATCGGGAGCAGTGGATGGGTTCGATTCGCACGAGCTATTCGATAGGATCGTAAATAAACCCCACCCAATGAGAATACTAATTCCGAGAATTCTTTTCATAAAGACCTTGTAATTATTCAGAAGCAAAGAAACCAACACACGTGAGCGGGGAGCGATTCCATACTAGATTCCTATTTCTTTTTCCGCTTGCGCTGAATATACGTAACGATTGAAACGACGATCAGCACGATCGCCGCGACGATTCTCGGAACAGCATTGATGTATGATACCTGTCTCACAACTGAATCATTTCCATTCGAAGAGGATTAGTTCATTCGTGGGAGAAATAATTTACTGGGGCCTCATTCGTTTCGCGCTCGTTTTGGTGGGCGCGTGGATGCTCTATAGCTATGTGCCAAATTACACCGATTGGTGGACGATGTTCTTTATTGCCGTCTCGGTCATCGTTCTTTATCCGGCGCAGCTTGCGTGGCGGAAGCATTCTGATGAAATCCGTAATGCGAACAGGAATGGCTTGTGCGCTACCTGCACACACTATCGCCCAAGCGAGGCGCTGTGCGCGAAATTAGATGAGCATGTGCGAATAGATTACACTCCCTGTGGCGGCGAGGCGTGGGAACCTGCTTCTAATTAAGAAGTAAAAATTAAGAAGTAAGAATTGGGAAATTTATATTGCTGTCATTGCGAGGAGAGAATCAAGCGCCGATAGCCGATTGATTCTCGACGAAGCAATCCGTTGCGATTGTACTGAATCTCAACGGATTGCTTCGTCGAACGAATCTCCCTTCGGTCGATTCGTTCTCCTCGCAATGACAGTAATAATAACTTCCTTAAGAATTTGCGAAAGAGGCGAAGTATTTCGTCATCGCATCCTGAACGTCCGGCCTAATACGCGCAACATCATGGATATTCGCCAGCGCGAAAACGGGAAGGCCCGTTTCTTTTTCGAAATTTTCTTTTGCGGTGAGTTTGGAACCTTCGGCTGGCTCCGCACGGTCGAATGCGATGATGAGGCCTATGGGATTTGCCCCGGCTTCGCGTAATTTTTCAACCGCTTCGAGCTTGGTGCCGCCAGTTGCGATAACATCGTCAACAATTACGACATTATCCCCCGCATTCAAAATTCCCAGAAAGTTACCCTTATCGCCGTGCGTTTTTGCTTCCTTGCGGTCGCTAACAGCGCGGACATTGGGACGAGATTCGCCGAGCGCGATAGCAGTAGCGACAGCGATCGGAATGCCTTTATATGCCGAGCCGAACACGACATCGGCCTTGTCAAAAACTTTTTCAGCTTGGAGTTTTGCAGCATAAAGTTCACCCATTTTTGCAAGCTGCGCGGCAGTGCAAAGGGAACCGGTATTGAAAAAATAGGGAGATTTGCGTCCGCTCTTTAGGGTGAAGTCGCCGAATTTCAGGACTTGTTCGCGTAGGAAGAATTCGATTGCGTGTTGTTCTAAGGTCATGCTGATTCGTATTTGATTCGAAGGGGGAAGGACGTGCGCAGCACGTCCCTACGGTTCAAGGGGCGGATGTGTGCAGTGCGTCCCTACGGCTTGTGTGTCATAGTTCGTCGTCTAATGCAGCTAAGGCCGATTGGAGTTCACTCATCGCATGGCGGTCGCCAGCGTTTTTGGCTACGGAAATTCCTTCTTGATACATAAGCTTTGCACTCGCGTTATCACCGGTGTGATGATAATATCCGGCGAGCATGTAGTAGTTGGGAACATATCCGGGGTCGCGCTCGCGCAACTCTTCGAGTGTGCGAATAGCCTCCGGATATTTTTCGGCTTTGGCGAATTCCAATCCGATCGCATAGCGGGTGAAGCTATCGGTCGGATCGAGTGCGAGGAGATCCTGGAGTTTATCTAAACGGCTCACGGAGTGTGCAAAATTAGTCGGAAAACTTCCATGCAGGATTCCATGCAATCTCCCATAGATGTCCATCTGGATCCTGAAAATATCCAGCATAACCACCCCAGAATGTGTTCTGAGCTGATTTTACAATCATGGCCCCGGCCTGCTTTGCTTGGCTCATTACAACATCAACCTCATCCCTGCTGTTCACATTATGCCCAATGCTAAACTCCGTTGAGCTGGCGGGGCCTTGTGATATTCCCGCATCGAGACAGAGGCTCGACCGTGGCCACAATGCTAACTTGAGATTACTTGCTAAATCGATGAATATTACAGCACCATTTTCGAATTCTTCGCCCACAATTCCCTTCGTAGGAAGGCCGAGACCCTCTCGATAAAATTCGAGTGATTTGCTCAGATCGTCCACTCCCAGTGTTAGCACTGTGATTCTTGGTTTCATGTTTAGTTTTGAGTCAATAAAAAAAATCTCTGCCATCTATAAGCCGAATTCTGTCTTCTTACGATTACTCGCAAGGAGGCAACCATTCCTCTGATGCGACCTACCCGGAACCATTATTGCGAGCCGCAACTGCTATGATTGCTCATAGCGGGTTCCATACATGGTCTTGCTCCGCGTGAGGTTTATCGTGACCCCGAAGATTGCTCTTCGGGCGGTGGTCTCTTACACCGCCATTTCACCCTTACCCATAAATCATTGCTGATGGATTTATCATTGCTGATAAAATGGGCGGTATATTTTCTGTGACACTGCGCTGTAAACAGTTTTTCGGCGTAAACCTTATGCACTGTTTCCCAAACTTGATTTAACGCATCGTCGTCGATGCTCTTAAAAATCTCGGTCGGTACGCTGCCCTGTGGAGTTCGGACTTTCCTCTCCGGATAAATCCAAAGCGGTTGCCCGATGGCAGAAAAAATCTAAAAACTAATCTTCTGTCTCTTCTTCTTGCTCTACTTCATACGTGACGGCTTGCGGTTCGCCATCGACAGCAATCGCAATCGGTTCGCCAACGATGATGCGTCCGCAGTATTCGCAGACGGCGTGCTTTTCGCCTTTGCGAAGTTCTAATGCAAGCTGTCTGGGAACTGCATTGTAACAGCCACCGCACACGCCATTCTTGATCGCTACCACTGCAATGCCATCTTTCGCGGGGCGAACGCGGTTGTAGATCGTCAAATAGAATGGCTGCACTTGCTTGACAAGTTCTTCGCGGCGGGTGAGGAGTTGTTTTTCTTCTTCTTCGGTTCCCGCAAGCACTTCGGTCAGAGCCGCTTCGGCTTCTTCGAGTTCCCGCTCCATTTCGGTCAGATCCAGCCCCATTTGCTCATCGTCCATTTTGAGCTGTTCGAGTTCAACGCCCATGCGCGCAACGGCTTCGGTGTTGGTATGCAAACGGCGCTGCGCGTCTTCAAGTTGAAAGGTTATCGCATCGTACTCGCGCGTGGTTTTTACATCGAACTGCTGCGCTTTATAGCGATCCACTTTTTCGCGCAGATCGACAAGCTCGGCGGAAAGCTCTTTCGATCGCGTATCGAGTTCGTGCCGGTCGCGGCGCACCTGCGCGACTTGCTCGCGCTGTTCTTCGGCCTGATGGCGCATTTCGTTCACACGATCGGGCAATTCGCCACGGCTTTCGACTAATTCATCGAGCTGGCGATCCACTTTCTGGAGTTCGTAGAGGTGTAGTAATGATTCGTTCACGTAGTATTTTTTAAATTTTCGTTCTATAACCGGCAATTATTTTTAGGAATTATTTTCCCTAAGGCAATAATATCGCACGGCATTTGGCTCCGATGTGGCGAGTAGCATCCACTGCTTTGCATCAGAGTCATGCAAATTTACGGCTTTTTGGAGGGCTTCGCTTGAATCCAGCGATTTCCGTGCCGCATGCAGCATTCCACGAGTAACAAAACTTTCTGTCTCTGCGTGTCCGGCATCGATCAGAAGCAGTTTGTCGTGGTCTGCGCGATGGAAGTCGTGGTACCGGACGTCGGCAGTGATGAATGCGTCAGCGCCGAGCGTTCGCGCCGTATCGTAAAAATCCATCCCAGCTCCGCCCACCATCGCAACCGTCTTTATTTTTTCCGGCCCTATAGTATTATACCTTACGCAAGAAGAGCGAAACGTTTCAGCGACGATTGTTAGGAGATCATCTCGTTCTTTCGCTTTCGGCCATGTTCCGATCGCTCCCATGCCGAAATTTAACCCGTTGTATTTTGGCTGAAGTATCTCATTAATTCGCGTTAGAGTCGTGATATTTTCGAGTCCCAATGCTTCGGCCATGAGAATGCTGGTGCCGAATGCAGGCTGTGTATCGAAAGCCGTGTGCTGCACATAAAGCGCAATATCGTTCTTGATAAGCTGCTGGATGAGATGCCCGGTTCGCGTCCGATCTGTAATGGCATCGACATTCGGAAAAATAAGCGGATGGAATGCGACGATGAGATTCGCCTTGCGTTTCCGAGCTTCAGCGATCACTTCGTCCGTTACCTCATACGCGAAAAGGGCAGCGGTTAACGGAGTTCCATCGGGCAAACCTACCTGCAAGCCGACGGCATCACGCGCATACCCGACCGCTGTGAGCGGCACGACTGTTTCTAACGCATGAAGAAATTCGGATATGAGCATTCCTACAAAAATACGACGGTAATATACTCTTCCTTTAGAAAGGATAGTGGTTCAAATTTGAATTCTTGTAGCGGCGCGGTTTCCGCGCCTTCCCTTCGATTATAAAGATACCTTTTCGTTTTCGTCAAAATGGTAGGCTGGGAACCCAGCCGCTACAATTATTACGAGTTGCGATTAGCCTATCCGAAGTTTCGTAACTATTACGAAGCGGTTACAATCCACATTACCTTCAACATATAGACACTTATGGCGCTATGATAAACTTTGTATTGCCACTATCCTCGCCATTAACGGTTAACCGCGCAAAATAACATCCCGGCGAAAGCGCGTTCCCGCTCAGATCGATGGAAGTTTGTCCAGCAGGCATCATCGTTTCGGGAATGGTGCTAACATTGCGACCTAACATATCGGAAATTACGATGCTGGCCCTGGCAGAGGAGGGAAGCGAAACGACGAGATCAGAATTCGATGGGGTGCCTGCTGTGCGAATCGAAGCGGCAGGCAGGCTTGGTGTTGAAGCTACGCCGCTCAGGTTTGCAAGCGAAACATCGCCGATGGATTCCACAACGAAATTACCCGCTCCATCATCGGCATTATCCTGCACGAAGACTACGGCCTCCATATTTTGAGTGACCCACTGGCTGCCGTATATAGGGTACTGATTTGTCGGATCATAAACGAGATCGAACGATTTCGTTTGGTTAGCTCCGATCTGCATCGTATCGGATAAATTTGAGAGCATGGCGCGGAAAATGTCGTTCCAAATATCGCCGGGAGGGTTGCCATAACCGCTTGTTTCCGGGTTCGGGTAATAAATGTTGGATTCTTTAAGCGCGACATTCACCGTGCCCGATCCGCTTGATGGGCCAGTTGCTGTAAACGTGATGTGGATGAGTCCATCCGAGCCAAAGAATGCTATAGGCATGATCGGTGCAAGCGGGAAATTAATATCGGCCTTTGTATCGGACACCCATTCATAAGGCGTACTTTGGGACACAAAGCCATCGATAAATGCTGCGGGGTTGGCGGACACATTGTAGAAGCTGCTTCCATCGCGCGCATCGACATCCGCTTTGCTTTCGAGATAAAATTTATCCGTCAGATCGGCAATGCTATTGTGATAGTTAATAATTTCGACCGTGCTCCCTATACCTGACGTATCTGCGAAATGGTAATAGTTACTATCAGGGCCGGGACAATTCGAGCAACCAAAGCTACAGAAAAGCTCGGCAAGGTGTTGTGGCTGCACATGCTGCGCTTCTACAGGAGTAGCGGCCACCGTTGCAATTAAAAGTAAGAGTAAAAAAACAGTTTTCATAGAGGCTATAGGAATTTTAACCGAGGCTGGAAGGAAATGTTAGATTTGGCTCGTTAGTGTGAAGCGAATTCCTTTAAACGGCGGAACAACGCGGCAAATTCCACCTGTGCAATTAAGTCCGCCACGCTCGGCGCCATAAGACAGAAGCATGTTATGCGATTGCCCCAGCCGCAGCCCCACGAATACTTCCGGCAAATGGTCGAGGGCGGCGTTACCCCAAAGCGGTAAATTCCATCCACCGAATGTGGTATTATCGACTGCGATCGGGCCGTCTGCATAAAAGAGCGCATAATCGAAAACGCCGCCGAAGGAAATCGTCGGGTTGAAAGAATATTGCAAGGTGATGAGTTCATTCAATCGCCGGTTTTCCGATCCGACATACGAGGATGGATCGAACGCCCATTGATGCTCCCAAATTGCAAGCAGGCTCTGGTTGGGCGTCGTTTCATATTGGAACTTTGCGGCGAGGGTCGTTGCCCAGCGTACATCGGTCGCGCTGGGATCGACGGCATTATACGCAATAACGTCACTTCGGCGGTGAATAGCGACCTTCACGAAATTCAGCTCGTTTGATTGATCGAAATCCCATTCGCCTTCGGCATACGCTTCCCAGAAAGGATAATATCCCACATCTCCGAATTTTGGAAGCGTGCTGGTGCTGCCAACGATATTTCCATTTGCGTCGTATTTATCGTGGGAACTGGAAGCTGCGCCATCCAAATCAATGACAAGTTGCGGGATCGCCGTGATGTTCGCTTCGAGTTGGTAGCCGAGTTCATCATCGAAATTCACAGCGTGGGTTGTGCGCGTGATCTCGGTGAAGGTGAAATCTTTATATACTTCCGGCGGACTTGAAATGGGAAGTTTGCTGAACACATTGGTATAAATATCGCCGGGATCGTGAAGGAAATACGCGTAATTCTTGTAATCGAACGTAAGGCCAACGACCGAATTCGAATAACTGAACGAACCATACGTTGCATGACCGGTGTGACTCGTATCGACAGGAGTTCCCAGCAATTCATTGACTTGCGTCCGGTCTTCCGTCCATTCTAAAAATGCTTCGAAGGGACCGGAATTAATATCGGTGTAAAAATCCGGCTCGTTCACGGTGCGGTCTGTTGCTTCCGGCCCATGCAATCCGGACTGCGAGGTGCTCGTGGTGGCTTGCAGGAAGGTCGCGCCGATCTGTAATTTCTTTTTAAAGAATCCGAATTCCGTGTTTGCTGCTTGCGCGGAGATCTGCATCGGCAGCGTATCGGCTTGCGTAAAGGCCGTCGTCGTCGAGGGAGGAACGGGATAGAAACTTTCGATTCCTCCGACGGCCTGCACTTTGACGGACGCATCGAGATCGAGGAACTCCTTCGGAATTTTATATTCGCCTTTTCCGAGCACGCCTTGAAGCCATGAATCGTAATTCAGCGGGCGCGACTCGAAAAGATTGATCGCAAGCCCTCGGCCAAAGAGCGCACTCACATCGCCGGCTTGAAGATCGACATCGTCCTTCTTATACGCAAGCCATTTGCGGCGAAAATCCGGACCCTGCCACGATCGTCCGACCTCGCTGGGGTCATCCATTTCATAGCGCAGACCAAGCTGGAAATTCTGAAAAAAGATACGCGCATCGGCGATCTCTTCGAAATAGTTTTTATCGATCGGGTTGCCGAAGGCGTCCGTCGAGCTGCCGGTACCGTAGCGGAACAGGTTCGAGCCGGTCGCGTGAACGTCGTCATCGGAAGTTTGGGCCACAGATCGCGCTGCGCCTACTACGAGAAAGCAGATCAGAAAAAAGGATACGTGAGAGGCTGTTTTTTTGGCGCGGTCATTCATCGATGCTACAAAAATAAGCATAAGAAGGGGAGTGCCCCGCGATTTGACAGAGTTTTTTTGCAATGTGATAGCAAAAACCCCGGCAATAAGCCGGGGTTTTTGTGGAGATGGGGGGGATCGAACCCCCGTCCGAAAAATACCACCGAAGGGTACTACGCACATAGTTTTCTGATGTAATAGATGCTTCATGACCATAGCAGAAAACGACCGATCGCAAAGCACCGCTCTTCCTGCATACTCCCGGTCAGCGAAAAGCGCTCTGGCCGAAAGAGACCTGGCATGGATGATCGCTCATCCGCGACACCTCCATAGTGTACCCGCCTGATCTAAAGGCACACGGAGATGGGCACCCTCCCGCTGTTAGGCGAGATAGCAGCATCGACTTCAGATGGACGATTGCTCGTCCCCTCTAAAGGAGCTTAGGCAGCCATTGCGTAGCTATAAGTGTTCGCAATTATGTTTTGCCGCGAGTTTGAGTCAGAATCAAGTAATTACTTACAGGATTCACGAGCGTTCGAAGCCCCACTCGGTGCGCACCACGACGACTGAGTAAATCCCGTCGAAGCCAATGCATCCCCATTTGGCAAGTATGAATTATGAAGTATGAAAATCGCACTCCAAAATTGCAACCTACAGAAAAGTTAAACGAAATATCGAGCGTAGTGTTCCTACGAAGGAATTCATTCAACAATACGTCTCTGAAACGCAAATTAGACTTATTCTTCGTCCTTGCCGGAATTAGCATTCTTGCGCTGTTCACTATGCGCTACCGTATGCCGTTCCGGCTCGATGATGTCCTGCTCATGCTGTGGGCAAAGACGCATTCGTTCCGCGATATTATCGATCCGGTGAGCGGTCAGATGGTGAATAGTTTTCGTCCGATTTTTACGCTGACTGCTTTTCTGCTTTCGCGATTTGCTGGTTGGAACCATCCGTTCTGGTGGCATCTGACGCTCGATCTTTCCTTGCTAACTGGAATTACATTCACAGGATTAACGGCGCGTTACCTCATACGGCGTTGGTATGCGCTGGAAATTTCCATTCTTCTTTATTGGCTTGCATTTTTACCGATTCTCAATATCTTTTTTTGGTATAGCGATCTTACGTTTGGTCTTGAAATAGCTTTTACGGCATCGGCGTGGTATTTCGGTTTGCGCGGACTTTATGAAGCAAATATAAGATATTGGTTTTTAGCAATGCTGCTAGGTTCCTTTGCTGTGCTTTCGAAGGAACCCGCGTTAGTGCTGGTACATCTGGTGCTATTGGGATCGTTTTTGTTGGAGCGGCATCGCATCGCTGTTGCATGGATGGGGAAATCAAAGTCAAGCCGCTATTTTGTGATTGTGGCTTATGCGATTTTGCTTTGCATAACCGCGTGGGTGGCGTTTGTCTCGCCGACGAAAGGAAATCGTTTCTTTTCGCTTACTTCGCCGGGCGTACAGCATTTCGTTCGAGAACGCATCGATTATTACAGCACGATCTATCTTTCGATCACAGCGCGCATGTTGCTTTTTTTGCCGATAGTTTATACGTTCCTTCGAACGCTATTCGAGCGCAGGATGAAAAAGTTCACATCAGCGCAATTTCTGTTCGTATCGCTTCTTGCGATTGTGAGTTCCGCTTTATGTTTCCAGAATATTCTGGTTTCGGTTCCGCTGGTAACCTTTATATTTATTATGATCGCAACGATCCCAAATGCTGAACAGGGGAGTGCCCGGCGTTTATTGCCATTCGTTGCGTGTCTCGTTATTGCGATCGGCGCGCTGCTATTGACCATTCAATTAGTAAAAACCCAGCTTACGGAAGCGGCGTTGCTCACGGCGATATTATCATCCTGGGGTTGGTGCGTTTGGAGTGAAGATTTCAGCCGAGCGATTCAACCTTACCGAGCGAAAAAAGCATTTCGATTGGTCGCAGTGTCCAGTATTTCATTGATTGCCGTAATAATTGTTGTTGCAATATCACCGAGATTATTTCGTGAAGAGCGGCTTCTGCGCGAAGTACGCGATGTCCGGCAGAATGCCAACGATGCCGTTCAATGGAGCGCTGAAAATCTTCCACGCGGCTCGCTGCTGGCCGTTACTGAATATAGCCTTTATGGCATCGATGGCCCGGGCGCCATTACATCGAAAGACGATGAAACCAAGCTTGCCGAGCAGCCTACCTTTGCCGGAGGTTTCGTTTTTGACGCCCTCGCCGTGTTTGGCCGGAAGGACATTCCGAGAACATTTCTCGACGATTCGGTGCTTCTGCCTCGGGTTCTGAACGGAATGCGTGAACGGCCGCATTCTTATATTTTGCTTCAATCGAAATTGGATTTCGACCTGTTTCATGGCGTGGATGGTCACGAGCCGCTTCTTTCAAAACAAGATTCCCTCGTAGCCCGTTTTTCGCGTGGGCCATATCCCTGCGAGGTTTGGATGCTAACGAACTAAGCTTCGCCAGACGAAACTTTCGAACAGAACTATCGTCCATTCTGCACGTTTCCTCTATAGATAGAAAGGCTTCATGATTCATCGCTACCTCGTTCTCCTGCTTCTGATTCCCGGATCGCTGTTTGCGCAGCAGCCGAATCGTAAGAGCAACAATTCCATCGTGATGCCCAAAGCGGGCACGATGATCGTCAATACCTATTTCGTAACGGATTCCTCCGGTGCGTCGGTGCCAACCTCGGTCGTGGATCCCGGCATGACGGACGATACGCTGATCTTCGTTCGGTCGGGGTTGAAGCTGCTTGGCCGTGCGAATTGCGCAATGCTCGTCGCAACGTCTCACCCCGATACAACGCTCATCTCCTATGCGACGAACGGTGATGTCTATTTGCGCGTGCTGGGTAAGGACACGATTTGGAACAAACTTCCCGTCGGGATGGCGCCGGGAAAAAAGACCGTGCAGATCCTTCCCAACGATAGCGGGAGCTATTTCGGCAAAGATTTCAATATGCCTCATCATCGCACCTTTGAAGTATTGGGTCATGATACGGTTTCCGTTGGGGGAAAAGTCTATGATTGCATCAAACTTCAAATCGTCGATATTCTCGAATATGAGGATAAGAACTGGCTGCAAGGTACGACGTACTGGTGGTCGCCGGAACTTGGCTATTATGCTCGAATGAATCAAGGCTGGAATATAAAATACTTCCTGAACCAACAGCTTAAGATCGATCGATAGATAAGTCATAGCTGCTTTTGTGTTTTACGACGTGTTTCTGTGTCGCACGCAACGATCTGTTCCAAAGCCGCATTCGCATCTGCATCGATGATGGATGGAACTTCCGGCGCGGTTTCCATTGCCGATTCGATAAGCGCGGGAATCGTAGTAAACGGAATACGTTTTTCCAAAAATGCTTCGACCGCTATTTCATTCGCTGCGTTTAGAATGCAGGGATAAAGACCGCCGCGTTCCCCCGCTGTTCGTGCGAGCGTCAGGCATGGGAATTTATCGTACTCCGGTGCAAAAAATTCCAGAGGACTGCTTGCCGCAAGATCGAGCAAGCTATACGACTCGTTCAATCGCTCCGGCGCAGCAAGCGCATACTGGATCGGCTGACGCATGTCCGGCATTGCAAGCTGTGCCTTGATGCTGCCATCTACAAATTCCACAAAAGAATGCACAATGGACTGCGGATGAACAATTACATCTATTTTAGAAAGCGGCATTCCAAAAAGCCATTTTGCCTCGATGATCTCAAGCCCTTTGTTCATCAGCGTAGCAGAGTCGATCGTAATTTTTTTACCCATCACCCATTTCGGATGACGAAGCGCGGCTTCGGGAAGTATCTTCGGGAACAATTCCTTCGGCAGCGTTCGAAACGGTCCGCCGCTTGCCGTCAAAATAATTCTTCGAATGCTTTCGCGCGGTTCCCCGACAAGGCATTGATAGATGGCAGAATGCTCGGAATCGATGGGAAGGATTTCGCTGCCGGAAACTCCAGCCATGCGTGTAAGCAACTCTCCTGCCACCACGAGCGTCTCTTTATTTGCCAGCGCAATGCGTTTGCCATGCTTTATCGCTTCGACGGTTGGAGCAAGCCCCGCAAAACCGACCAGCGCACCAACGAATGTATCATACTCGCCACGCTTCGCAAGTTCCTGCAATCCCTCTTCACCGGCAAGGACTTCACACCCCGGCTGCCGCGATCGAAGTTCCGACGCTGCTCCAACATCGCTCACGGCAACCGCTTTCGGATGAAACTCCGCGATCTGCGCGGCAAGCACCTCGATATTCCGATGTGCCGCAAGCGCGGTGACAGCAAACCGCTCCGGATGCCGCCGCACCACATCGAGCGTGTTCACGCCAATGGAGCCGGTCGAGCCAAAAAGAGCGATACGAAGCGGAGTATCTGGTTTTTGTGAAATCATAGAATTGAACTAACACCAATTCATAGTGTACTCGTTTGTTTGCTCCTCCATATCATCCCTCATCGTTTCCCCAAGAAACAGGTGCCTTCGGAGCGGCGATTCGGGAACTATTATCATCCCAGCATTCAAAATTTGAACGTATTCGTCACTTTTTCAGATTTTTTTTTGCATTGGCTGTTCATGAACTAGAATTTACTTTAACGTTGAGCACCTTTTCTCAGAGCAAGAATGTCCTCTATGAGCGATTCATAATTCTAATGCTTCATAATTTACCCGACAGGTGCCTATCATCTCACCACCAATATACCACATCCAAAACCCAAAAGCAAGAAAATCTGAAATTATTTTTGAAAACCCGGTAACCGTAGGGACGTGCTGCGCACGTCCGTTTTGCCGAAGCGATAAACGGAGATTTCGGATAATCGCAATATCCATGACATGCCGGGGCGGACGTGCGCAGCACGTCCCTACGGTTCCAGTGCCATAGGCACGGCATATTCGTAGCCCCGTGCGCCTGCCCGCTGTGGCGGGTAAGCGCGGGGTTCGCGGGATTTTTTTAAGAGCCAGAGTCCCGGAGGGACGACAGAAAAAAGCGCCGGAAAATCCCGGGGACGAATATGACCTGAGGCATGTTAACTTTTTATGCTTTATAGACGTAAGGTGATATTAGCGCTCCTCGAAGCCTTGGGCGGAGAAGTTCCACCCACGGACTTTCAGAAGTACCTTTTTCTTCTTTCTCAGATTCAGGAGCAACCTTCCTTTGAGTTCGTTCCGTACCGTTTCGGATGCTTTTCCTTCTCTTCCTATGTTGATAGGAGGGTTATGGCGGCATCGGGAATATTAAGTGGAAGCGAAAAATGGGAACTAACAAAAAAAACAGGGCATCTGCAACAAGTTTCTGAGTCAGATAAAAATGCAATTCGAGTTTTGATAGAAAAATTCGGTGCTCTCAAAGGAAACGATCTCATTCGTTACGTCTATCTTACATTTCCTTATTATGCCACGAAAAGTGAGATAGCTTCAGAAAGGCTTTCAAAAGAGGAGTACCAATTGGTTATGGAGGCATTATCTGAGAATGAGACGCCATCGCTCTTTACAATTGGTTATGAAGGCAGAAGTCCTGAAGGATTTTTGAATGAGCTTTTGAGACGCCAGGTAAATGTACTTTGTGACGTTCGACGAAATGCAGTGAGTATGAAATATGGCTTCTCTGCTAAAACATTAAAGACTCATTGCGAGGATGTTGGAATTCATTATGCGCACATTCCGGCATTAGGGATTGCATCCGAAAAACGAAAGTCCTTATCGACAAAGATCGAATTCGACCGCCTATTCGCTGAGTACGAAAAAGAGGTACTTGGAAAGACCGATGCACTAGACGAGCTGCTTAAAATTATTAATAAGTATCATCGAGTCGCTCTTACCTGTTTTGAACGCGAGCCGGGGTCGTGTCACCGGCATACATTAGTGAGCGCGTTACAACAATATGCCGGTACCATTCCGGACGTGGTGCATATTTAAAGTGAATAAAAATGCGGATACTCATTCTGGTAAAGACTTATCCTGTACTTTCGACAAAGTATCAGGAGCTTGTCTGCACAGCGGGGCTTTTAGAGGACGGAACTTGGATCCGATTGTATCCTATTCCCTTTCGAAATCTCAAGGAAGATCAAAAATACTCTAAGTATCAGTGGATTGAAGTCGAGGCCGTCAGAAATCTCGATGATCCCAGACCAGAAACGTATCGCCCTCGAAGCCTTCCTCCTCAAATTGTCACCCAAGAAGTTATTCAACCCGACGGAGGTGCTTGGGTAGAGCGGCGACGCATTGTACTGCAACATGTACATACCAATCTTTCCGATTTAATCGCCGAAGCCAAGAATCGCCAAATCGGTACATCCCTCGCAACCTTCAAACCTGCTCGCATCATTGATTTTATTATCGAGGGAACTACTGCAACATGGGATCCTACGAAACTTGAAGCGATAAGGCAAGGCAATCTTTTTCAATCGCACGACGAGATGATCGAACTCGCCGAAAAGATTCCATTTAAGTTCTCTTATAAAATTGAGGACGATAGTGGAAAACAAAGCACAATGATGATCGAAGATTGGGAGATTGGGGAGCTATATCGAAACTGTCTTAAGCGACACGAAGGCGATGAAGGGATGGCTTGCTCCGATGTTAGAAAAAAATATTTTGATGATTTTGCAAAAACAAAAGATGTCTATCTTTTTCTTGGCACAACTAAGGCGTTCCACTTTCGAGCTCCTAACCCATTCATCATTATCGGAGTTTTTTACCCCAAACCGATAACTCAGGATGATCTGTTTGGGTAGAGTGATCGCCCTTACGCCTTCAAAAATCCCAACTCATACACCATCGGCTGTAACTTTTCCGTCAACGCTTTGTAGGCCGATTCGAACGGCTTTGAAGCTGACCGGCGCAAAATCCCCGCTCTCGTTGCGGGCTTGCAGGGCTTTGCGGATTTGATACCAGCCTACATCCGCGCGGTTTAGTTTTAGTTCTTCGCAAACGGTGTGGACATCCTTCATCTTAAAATATGCCTGCCACAATGCTTTGCCGGCTTGCGAGAACCGCGTTGGCCTCTTTCGAGTCCGCCGCGGCGGATTTACCGCGCATATATTGCACCATAAAATCGCTCTCGAACCGATCCGGCGCGCCGACTTCTTCTTCCGTGAAGGGAATGAAATGATTGACGATGCTCCACGCTTTTCCGTTCCATTCTAAATCGTTGGCGCTGGCGGTGAGATTGCTGCCATTGAAAAGCATCCAGACCAAACAGTCGTTCTTTTCAAGTCGAGGGAAGGGCACTTAATAACATGAGTTTAGCATTAGTATATTTCTATGTACGATAACACCATTGCTACAAAAATTGCTACGCTCTATCCAGAGTTACCATTAACTAACTTCGGAAGCGTCAATGCGAAAACTGACCTTTCTTCGCTCAATCTCAATTGGAGTGAGAAGGATCTGCCTGAATTCAGTCGCACGAAGCATGTGCATCGCCTTCATCCTTACCTCGGAAAATTCATACCTCAGCTTGTAGAGATATTTTTGAGGAAATTCAAACCCAAGCTGGTTTATGACCCATTCTCTGGTTCAGGAACAACTGTCGTAGAAGCAAACACTCTTGGTATTAGCTCAATCGGCACGGATGTTTCAGCATTCAACATCCTAATTTCGAAAGTAAAGACCGATTCATACGATGGAAGTGAACTTACGAAGGAAGTGCGTGATATTATTGCCAAACTTAGGAATTATCGTAAAAATACCATTGTCGCCGATGACGATGGGTTCAAACTTTTCGAAAGTGGTCCGCTCTATGTGACTGAAAACGAGTACATCAATTCGTGGTTTGGCACCCAGGCAAGGAGTGATCTTCTGTTTTATCTTGACCAAATAAAAAATTATCGCTATCAAGACGTTTTGAAATTGATCCTATCTCGCTCAGCCCGCTCAGCAAGGCTTGTGAAGCACTTTGATCTCGACTTTCCCAAGAAGCCGCAGATGGAACCATATGATTGCTATAAGCACAGTCGAATTTGTCAACCTACGCAGGAAGCATTTAAGTTCCTGGACAGATATTCGATTGACACCCTCGGAAGGATAATGGCGTTCTCAAAAATTCGAACTAAAGCAAATGTCAAGCTGATACACGGAGATTTAAGGGCCATTGAGCTACCCTCCGGCATCGACCTTGTATTTACCTCACCTCCTTACATTGGTCTCATTGATTATCACGAGCAGCACAGGTACGCCTACGAGTTGCTGGGCATCCCCATGCATCAATCGAACGAGATCGGTCCCGCAAAAGGCGGGCAGTCTGAAGCAGCACGAAAGCTGTATATTGAAGGCATTAACGCTGTGTTAGCTCACACTCGGAAATCAATGACGAAAAAAGGGAAGATGATTATTATAGTGAATGATAAATTTAAACTCTACGACCCTAAAGCCGTTGGTTTTGAAGAGGTGGGTAGAGTGGAAAGGCATGTAAATAGACGTACTGACAACGCCAAACTCCGTTTTACTAGAGCATCCTAATATGGAAAAAGATAGCTCACTTCAGTACTAAAGGCTCGTTAACGTTAGGTGGTTCAATCATTAGAAATTCTCGGTAATTCTATTCCGATATTCCTCACCCATTTCGTTCACAGCATCAATGAACGCTCGAATAGGTGTCCAGGCCCACCCAATTTGTCCCAGAATTCCTCTCCAATAAGTACTACTTCGTCGTTCCGCATATCGAACCAGCGCGCTGGGAACGACCAAGCGTAATTCTCTCTCCGACCATAAGGGTTATATGGTAGCGCGTAAAAAGCACCCGTGTAACTTGCGTTGGCTCCATCGAGTATAGTTTGAACATCTTCTCCTTACTCACTTTTGTCTGATCGCTATTTGGAAGTGGAGTTGATTTCAAACGCAAGTTTTTCGCTCTTCTTCGTGTCCTCAACAAAAACATCCACGGTCACAGAGACCGGAATTTTTTCTCCTCCGCCTTCGAGAATGTACTTAAGTTCTTCTGACCAATTCGGGAATGGGTTTTTGCCGTTCCTTTCGGACTGTGCTCCAAACGGTTGAGAACCTCCGGAATTCGTCCTGAGCCTTTCTTCTCTCACGAAGCCTTCAATGGAATAGCCCTGGCTTAGCGATTTTACCTTGTGCGTTTGCTGCTGCCATAGCAAGCTTTTCCCAAACACTTCCGACGGAGTCGTGAATCGGCGTTTAAAGTGCGATCCTTTGAAAATTTCATCAGGCACAAGAGCCGCATATATAGGCTTCTTCGCGTGATGTTCCTCAAGGAATGAACGGATCATTTACCAACACATTGGTCATTACCCTTTCCATTAGGGTTCGGATTTCATCCTGTACCGCGTTTTTAATGCTTGACATAATGATCATAACTGCATTGGAATCTAAGTAGTTACACAAAGCTGAATGCGAATGATCTCGCCCTTTTGTATCGCATCCTTGAAGGTGCGGATAAACTCATCTTCCTGCGTTTCGATCTTGAAGGAAACGAGGTGCGTACCGATATGCTGCGAGACAACCTCCAATGCCTCTGGCGTAACATCGCTTGCTCTTTTACCCCACTTGATATTTTTTTTCGCGAGTAAGGGGATTACATCCTTCGTATCCATGATCGCCGCTTTCTGCGTATCAGCGACAGCGAGAAATGGCGGTAGATATTCTCCCTTATCCCATGCCCGATACACATAGTGCAGCAGTTGGGTGAACATCGCGTACGAGGAATGCTTGTAGCCATCCTTCGTTTCAAACCAAATTTCTTTGGTCTGAATGTCGATCAGGTTTAAGGAATATCCCTTCAGTCCCAGCGCCTTGATATAGACATTCTTCACATCCTCCTCGCTTTTGCACTGTTTCAGTTTTTCAAAAAGCGTCATGGGTGGGGGATGGTTATGGTTTGGGTTATGATTCAGGGTCGAAACCCGGTGTACACGCAGGATTTGTTCTTAGTGAACACTTAGTATGGGTAAAGTCGTTTTCAGGGTTCGAACCCAGAGTCATCCGGCACTGCTACGGCGCGACCGCGAAATTTACATTCTCGATCAGGAGCTTAGGCAGCTCGCCTTTGCCGAGGATCTTTTTTGCGTCTAAAATTTCCACGCCGACGAGCTGCTCGCCGCGTCCGATGTTCAGCGCAACCTCCTCTGATAGCCGGAGCGTGTGAACTTCCTGTTCGCCTTCGAGCAGCCTTATGTACAGTGCATCGACTTCGCCATCATAGCTGATCTTCATTGCTCAAAAATAAAAAGTGTAAACGGTAACTACGACAATTTCTAATTCCTCCACTACAAACACCGGGGCGACCTGTTTAATTGGATAAATATTTCCCGCCCATGAGCGGCCATATTGAAGGTTCAGCCTTGCCATAAATCTGCTGTTTTTTTGCCTCTTCCCACTCACCATCCCGAATGGCCTCGATAATCTCGATTTCAGTTGTGCCCCGTTCGTGGCATTGCTCATGGGCGTGCTTGGTGAGCCGTATGGGCATTTGCCGTTGGTTGTTCATTGGATCGTGAACACTTAGTGAGGGTAAAGTCGTTTTCAAGAATTCGAAAACAATCTCCCCCTGCCTTCGTTAGAGTAGGACTTAGAAAGCAACCGCCTCCACACATTGCGCATCACGCCATTTCTTTTTTTCATCACCTGCCTTTTGGCTGCGGGCAGCTATGCTGTGGGTGTTCGCGCACAAACTCCGATCGGCTCGGATACGAGCCATGCCGTCTCTGGTATGGATACCATGAAAGTACGCCCGCAACGGCAGGGCGGTGATTCGACGCTGCCCTATACGCCAAAACCGGAGAATGGATTGTGGCGACGCCCGCAAGTGGAGCGCGATGGTGGGAATCTTTTTTATTCGGGCGAAGCCTTGCGGTATTACGGCTCGCAGAACACGCTGCCGGAATTATTCGAGGAATCGGGCGGGCCGTTTCCGCTCGTGCAATCGGACGAAGGTTACGGTCGGGAATCTTTCGTGATGACCTCGCGCACGAGCGAAGATATTGCTTCCACGATGATGGACGATGTGCTCCCGATGAACAGCATTCTAAATGGCATGACGATGACAAGTTACTTCCCAATGGATGTCTATAGCAGCATTCGCATGAATAGCGCCGCAGAAGGCGCATCCATGACGGGAACTGATTACGCATCGAGCGACGCGGTGGATTACACCATCGAGCGTTTTCGCGCGCCCGTGCCGTTCACGCGCATTCATTTCACGCAGGATCTCGATCGCGATAATTCAAATTTCGATGGTCTGTTCAGCATCAACACTTCGCGCTCCACGAATTTAACGCTTGCGATCAATCGTCATACCGCCGGTTCCACTCCGGTTCCGTACAATGTATCCTTCAACCCCCGCATGGATACCTGGAATGTGCGCGGGCAAGTGACCGTCGATAAATACCTCGGAACCCTTCCCACCGATAGCACGATGACGCCGCATAAAATAGATTCCATTCTTGCCACGCCGGAAGCAAGAGCAAAAACGCTCGATCTCCTTGTTTGGACGCAATATATCACAGCGTTTAGTGGGCTTAATGGCGGCATTGCAGAGATAGATACGAACGATGAGTTCGATCAGGTCAATGCCGGAGTCAACGATGATAGCACGTCCGATCATCGCACCCGCGCGGACGCGCTTGTGGAACTGGAATTGCCGCTCCTTGCTGAAGTGCGCACGAAGATCGCGGGTTACGCATCCTACGAAGCGCGCACGATTATTACACCGGCTAGTACGTTCCCAAGCTTTATTCCGCAGTCTGCACAGGGAACCCGCATCGGCGTAATGCTCGATCAGCCGCTCCGCCTTGCCATCGGCGATTTCATGACGAGCGCCAACGTGCGCGGCGACGCCGAGCGCATCCAAAAAGATTCCATGTTCACGTACACGAAGCCTATCACGGAAACGCGGCTTTCCGCGACCGTCAGCGATTCGCTCGCACTAAGAACGGCGCTCAGAATTTCCCTCTTTGGTTTTGTGCGAACGGTGGAATCGAATTTGTCCATCGGCGGCGGGCCGATCTCCTCTGCCGTGCTGCCATCGGGCGGGCTAACGGGTTCCATTGGCGTCACTGACGCAATTTCGTTCCACGCAAGTTACCAATATGCAATGGATCGTGCTACACTTAGCCCGAATCCGGGAGAGACCTATCAGCTTCGTAATCTTGGCGGTTGGTTCGACGCGCATTTTGCATTTACGAAGCATGATAGCCTCGCGCTTCATGCCGGGTTCCTCGACCGTCACGAACCGGAGGGAATTATCTATCCTTATCCAAATAGTACGCTCAGCACATTGCCGGTTTTTTCGAATGCCGATCTGCATTCGCAATCGTACACACTGGCGTTCGATGCGTATCTCTCCAAATTCCATTGGGGAACTTCAGTAACGTATTTCCCAAGTAACGTTCCGATCAGTCCGTACACGATCACGCCGGCGCTCGAAGGAAATTTACCGAATAGGTTCTTTGGAAATACGGGGATCTATTTCGAGAACGAACTTGGGGAAGGAAATATGCGCATCATTGCTGGCCCGCGCGTGCGATTTATCAATCAGCTCGACCCGCAGCTTACCTACGATCCTGCGTCGGATTATTATTCGTATCGTGGCTACGCCTATTCGGTGATTGGGGATTCGATAGCAAGGCTTCAGTCCATCGATTCGCGCCTCAAAGCGTATCAACCCATTTTTGATTTTCTAATCTCGGCGGAAGTTGATCGGCGCGCGCACATCAGTATGGAGTTCCTGAATGTTGTTGGCGCGCCGTATTACAATGTGGCGCTCTACCCGCGCGATGGGTTCCACTGGCGCTTGGATGTCGTGTGGGCGTTTTTGGATTGAGTATTCACCCAGCATTTACAAAATCTGCTTGTGCCTTCTTCTTATCCAGCGTTTGTTGAACGGCTGCAAAATTGGATTCGGAGTTGGCTATGTATTTAGCAAGTTCCCGCTCGCGCACTTCGGGCGTGAACTCTTCTTCGATGAACGCCGTCGAAAGTTCACCGCTTTGAAAACGCGGGTTCCGCATAGCGAACAATCCAAAGGGAATGGTGGTAGAAACACCGGCCACACGCATTTCTTCGAGCGCGCGCGTCATTCGGCAAATGGCTTCATCTCGGTTTGCATCCCATACGATGAGTTTGGAGAGTAGGGAATCATAATAGCCGGAGATCTGCAATCCCGCAAACATTCCACTATCGTTTCTTACGAACGCACCGCCAGGATGCCGCACAAACGTAATCGTTCCAAGACTTGGTAGAAAATCATTCCAAATATCTTCGGATTGAATACGCACCTCGATCGAATGTCCACGCGGAACAACCACCCCCCGTCCCCCGCCTTCAAAAGTCGGGGGTGATAGTTTCTCTCCCTCCGCAATGCGGAATTGTTCCCGCACCAAATCGAGGCCTGTTACAAATTCCGTTACCGGATGCTCGACTTGCAAACGGGTATTGACTTCAAGAAAATAATATTTTAATTCCTGGCTGACTAAAAATTCCACGGTTGCTGCGCCTTCATATTTTGCATGGGTAAGAAGTGCGATAGCAGCCTCACCCATTTCCTGGCGGAGTTCAGGCGTCAGGATAACAGAAGGGGATTCTTCGATTAGCTTTTGGTGACGGCGTTGAATGGAACACTCGCGTTCGCCAAGATGAATAACATTCCCGTGCGCGTCAGCCAACAATTGGAACTCGATATGGCGTGGTTTTACAATATATTTTTCGAGATAGACGCGATCATCGCCGAACGCATTTTTTGCTTCTTGCCGGGCCTGTTCGAGATTTTGTAGAAGTTCCGATTGGCGTTCGACGAGCCGCATTCCTCTTCCGCCACCGCCCGCTGCCGCTTTCAAAAGCACAGGATACCCGATAGCGCGCGCTGTTTCCATCGCTTCGGTATTTGATTTCAGTTCCTGCGTAGTTCCATCTGGTGTTGGGATACCGAGTTTTCGCGCAAGCGTTCGCGCTTTCGTTTTATCGCCAAGCAGTGTAATCGCTTCGGGAGATGGGCCGATAAATTTCATTCCCGCTTCCGTCACACGTTGGCTAAAGTGTGCATTCTCACTTAGAAATCCGTAGCCGGGATGAATGGCGCTTGCGCCAGCTTTCTTTGCAGCATTCAATATTTGCTCGATGTCGAGATAGGATTCCTTTGGCGTGTTTCCGGCAAGTGGGAACGCAATGTCGGACTCGCGGACGAAGAGCGCCGCAGCATCATGCGGAGAATGCGCCACGCTTGTTGTGTATCCGCATTCGTTCGCGGAACGAATTACTCGCCGCGCGATCTCGCCACGATTGGCAACAAAGATATTTTTTAAGTTCACGTATTATTTTAATTCCACAATAGTTACACCGGCTCCGCCTTCTTGCGGCTCGCCATAACGATAGCTCTTAACGAACTCATGCCCGCGTAAGTGCTGCGTGATACGTCGACTGAGCGCGCCCGTTCCATGACCGTGAATGATCTCCACGCGCTGGAACCCATGCGCTACAGCATCGGCAAGAAAACGATCGACCATCATCACGCCATCGTCGCCATACTGCCCGCGCAGATCGATGCGTCGTTCGGCAGTCTCGGCAAGATATTTTGTAGCGGTAGAAACTTCGCGCGATGCAGGTTTCTTTGCTTTCGCGTCCGTTTTGCTAACAAATTCAAGTTGATCGCGTTTCGCGCGCATCTTTAACGAGCCAATTTCGATCTCAATATCATTCCCCTTGATCGAAAGAACCTTCCCAATTTGTCCGGGATTCGATTTAAGGCGAACGTTTACGCCCTGTATAATTTCTCCCTCGGCAACAGAGGGAACTTCGGGGATGGATAGCTCTGAGATAAGTTGCTTTCGTTCCTGCTCTTGACGGAGTCGCATGGCCCGCAAATTGTCGCTTGCTGTTTCCGGTTTTGCGACGGCTTCTTTTGCCTCACGGACAGCGCGTTCCACAAATTGATTAGCGCGTTTCAATATCTCTTCCGCTTCTTCGGATGCGCGTTTCTTAGCGGTGCGGCGAATTTCATCGGCTTCGTCACGCTTGCGTTCGAACTCCATTCGTGCAGCGCGGGCTGCACCAAGTTCCCGTTCCGCTTCGGTTTTTCTGCTGCGGGCTTCTTGTTGCAATGTTTCGAGCGAGGCCGTCAAGTCCTCGATGCGATTACTTTGTTCGCCTGTGAGTTCCCGGGCATGTTGAACGAGATGATGTCCCAAGCCGAAGCGTTCTGCAATATCGAAAGCATGGGAACTGCCGGGAACTCCGGCGCGAAATCGGAAGGTTGGAGCAAGCGTCTCGCGGTCGAATTCCATCGATCCATTCACCACACTTGCAGAAGTTTCCGCATACGCGGCAAGCCGACCGTAGTGCGTGGTGGCAATGGTAAAGCATCCGATGCGCGTGAGATGTTCGAGAATACTTTGTGCAAGCGCGCCGCCTTCTTCGGGAGCAGTGCCGCCGCCAATTTCATCGAGAAGTACAAGGCTGGATCGGGTCACATCGCTCAAGATTTCTACCAGCGAGCGCACATGGGAACTGAATGTGCTAAGATCGTCCGCAATAGATTGCGAATCGCCGATCTCGACAAAGATTCCATCCATCATGGGCAAATGGCAATCCGGGCCAACAGGAATTGGCAATCCGGCATGTGCCATCAGCGAAAGAATCCCAACTGTTTTAAGTAACACCGTTTTGCCGCCCGCATTTGGGCCAGTCAGGACAAGGGTTTGGTGAGCATCATCTAATTGGATGGTTAAGGGAATTGTTTTATCGCGTCCTATTTTCTCAATGAGCAGGGGATGCCGCGCATTGGTAAGTGTAAACGTGCTGGAACGTTTATTCGATTGCGGTTCGAGCAAAGCGTCTTCGGCAACAATGCGCAACGCATACGCAGCCTTTGCATGAACGGCATCGAGATGCGCAGCGGCGTGAAGTGAACTACGAAGATCGGGAATTGCACTTCGTAAACGGTCGGCGAGCAGGCGCAGAATGCGATCGATCTCGCGCTGCTCGGCAAATTCGAGCGAGCGCAGCTCGTTATTAAGTTCCAGCGTTTCACTTGGTTCGATAAAAACGGTCTGGCCTGTTTGCGAAACGGAATGAATAAATCCAGGCACGCGCCGTTTGTGCTCCACTTTGATTGGCACGACATAGCGGCCTTCGCGCTGCGTAATAATTTCATCGCGCACGAATTCATCTTCCGAAAGTCTGCGCACGATCGCCATGAGCCGGTTGCGGAGAATCTCCGCTGCGCGAACCATCTCATGCCGAATGCGCGAAAGTTCCGGACTTGCAGAATCGCGGATGTTTCCATCATGGTCGAAGACGGTATCGAAGTGCAGTTCTAATACACGGTCATCGAAAAGGTTAATAGCTGTTTTCCAAAGAAGTGGAGAGTCCTGGTGTCGGCGAGAGAAGAATTCCCGCATCGCGCGCATGGCTTTCATTGCGGCGAGTATGCGAAAGCCTTCTTCGATGTGAAGCGTACTGCCTTCGATCTCTACCTTATGGAGTGTAGAGGCAATATCGGTCAACCCGGAAAATTGCGGAGATTCACCGGCAATAAGATACGATCGCATCTCGCGTATCTCCGAAAGCGAACGATCAATTGCGAGCGCGTCGGATTTTGGAAGGAGTTCACGAACGATCGCTTGCTTGCCGGGAGTAGTGTGTGCTAACTGTAGATGCGCAATGCAGATCTTATCCATCTCCAGTTCCCGCGCGGCAGTGCGGAATGTTGGAGCTATGTTGCGAAGAAATGCTTCGGCAAGACGAGCATTCGTTTCTCTCGAATCCTCAAATTCAAGATCGGAATCCGAATAGTCTTCGTGCGTAGCCATCGCAGATCACACGATAGTGGCAGGTGCTGCCGGAGCATGTACATACGGTTTCAGCACCGCGATCACGATCGTTGCCGCTTTGATGAGCAGCGTATAGAGCACCGATCTCACGGCAATAGCTTCCGGCGGCAAATGAACAAGTTGAAACAGCGCCAAAAATAAGCCGATAATAACGACGCCTCGTATCAAACCAAGAAAAGCTCCGGCGATACCATCCAACTCGCGCAACACGCCGCGTTTTGGTTTGATGAGCCGTTTCAACCAGCTTCCTGCGATCATGAGCACGATAAAGGTGAAAATAAATCCCACAATGGGCCATGTCCAGTTCGGGCCAATGTGAATGATTCCCCCAACTCTTGTGGCAAACATTGAAGAGGCTATTGCTGCGACAAAAAGCACTACGATAGAAAGCAGCATCGTCATGGCTCCGGAACGCCATCCGCCGATAACGCTCAGCGCAAGCAACACAACGAGGATAAGATCGAGAACCATTTTTTTACAATGCTTTTTACATTGCGGCGAGCTGCGCCTTCAGAAGTTCCTGCACGAGCTTGCCATCGGCTTTGCCTTTCATCTCTTTCATGAGCAGGGGATTGACTTTGTTGGCATCCTGCAATCCCGTAGCGCCAACTTCTGCAATGATAGCCCGGACGCGAGCAGCGATTTCTTCCTCGGTGAGCTGCTTCGGTAAATAGTCCTGAATAACGGCTAACTCTTCGCGTTCTTTCTGCGCAAGTTCCGGGCGGTTGTTTTTATCGTAGAACTCAATGGCTTCGCGGCGTTTTTTTGCTCCGCCGGAAAGAATTTTCATCTCATCGTCCGGGGTCATCGCGCGGTCTTGACCGCTCTTTTCGAATTCGATGATCGAAGCGCGAATGCTGCGCAGCGTTTCCGTGCGAACTTTCTCGCCCGCTTTCATCGCGGATTTCAGATCCTCGTTGATTTTTTCTATTAAGTTCATGGGAGCGTGGGAGCGATGAGACGGCATCGCTCCGAATGGGAACGAATGCTTACGCCGCAACCTGCGGATACACGCTTACTTGTGTGCGTCCCAAGCGAAAACGCTCGAACTTCACGGTGCCATCGGCAACGGCGAAGAGGGTATCGTCTTTCGCGCGCATGACGTTCTCGCCCGGATGATATTTCGTTCCGCGCTGACGGATAAGGATATTTCCAGAACGGACGGACTCGCCGCCGAATTTCTTAACGCCTAATCGTTGTGCATTGGAATCGCGCCCATTGCGCGTCGATCCCATTCCTTTTTTATGTGCCATTTTCGGAAGTGCTTAAGTGCTGAGTGCTAAAGTGCTACGTTCTGTTGTGTGCTCGCTGATTCAAAATCAATAAAAATCCTGAAAATCAATCCGCGTAATCCATCCAATCCGCGTAATCGTGGTTCAGGGTTACCAGCTGATTGCTAATTCGGTGTAACGAGGGGTGTGGCCATTCGTTTTGCGATAACGCTTGCGGCGCTTTTTATGAAAAACGATGATCTTATCGCCGCGCAGATGTCCACGCACGGTAGCGAGCGGTTTCGCGCCTTTTCGGCCATCCGAAAAGAGGATGTTATCGAGCGAAACCTCCTGGCCTTCCGCCGCACCCGACATATAGGGCACGCGAAGCGTCGTCATGGTGTCGTCGATCTTGAATTGCTCTCCGGATATTTCTATAATAGCGAACATTTTGAGTAGCGGGTAACGAGTGATGAGTACCGAGTTTCAGCAAAAGGAGCAGTTTTTGTGATGCTCCTTTTGCGGAGGGCGTTAAATGCTAAGATGGGTGGAAAAGTTCGCGTTAATCGCCCGTTAGCTTCGATTTTGGCAATCCTTTGTAATCATCTGTTGATTTTACGATGGAATCGACATATTCTACGAGCTGCCGGAGGTTGAAATTCGTGGGCTGAAGATCGGCGGTCGAGCCGAACCAGCGGACGGTCTTATCTAACGTATCGGCCCAAATTCGCAGAAAGTGCGGGGTGCCAACCGCTCCGCTCCCGACATGATAAAACGTATCCGGCATTTGATAAAAATGCAGCACGATCGCCTTGTTCAGGATCAAAAGCTGCTGACCGGGATCGAGATCGATGCGCGTCTCGGCATACTTCCCGGTTTCGATCTCTTTTTTGTAAAACCGCTCGTCGGAGCTGAACTCGTTCTTGCCGGGATAGACATAATGCGCATCCACGCGAATAATTCCATGCACGGGAACCGGCGGCTTGAAATTGATCACGCAACCGGATAGGGCAATGGCGCTCAGGCAGAGGAAAAGTTTAGTATTCAAAATTGCGATTCTATTCCTTCACCAATTTTATTGTACGCGTAATTCCAGTGGGCGTAGTAATCCGCGCATAGTAAGTTCCGGTAGGTAAATTCGTTCCATCAACAGTAAACTGATACTCACCCGGCCCTTGCACGGAACCCTTGTAATCTCCTTGAACGATGCGACCTAATACATCGAAAACCTGGAAACTAATATACGCGTACTCACCCGTAGTAAAATAAATCGTCGTCTGTTTATCGAACGGGTTTTCACTTGCGGTTAAATTAGTAATTCCCGTAGTTGCAGTAGTATCATTCTGCACACCAGCAGGTAGCCCACGAAGAATACTAAGCCCCAGCTCATCAATCGTGGGAATTGTTGTATCTTCCGGGAAATCCGTTGTATCTCCATTGTGTAACGAATTAACCGTATCAAGCCATACCATGTGGCGAGTTGCAAGCATTTGAGTGTCTTGGCCATCGTCATAAGATTTAAGCATCGGACATCGGCCTGATGAATCTAAATAACGAATTACAGAAATAGCTGCATTCAAATTTCTCCCTGCATCAATGCCTTGATAGGTTCCATATATGGACTCTGCACATGTGCAATAATACAATGGATCAATCGTATTCAACCAAAGCACAGATTTCAGCCACTCTCTGAAATTCGAGTAGTTTGCTGAGCTCCCTAAGTTCAAACTGAAGCCATATCCATTCAAATCACCGAAGGCGCGCCACGATTGGACCGTATCATAACAGGTTTCTATATATTCCTTTAGAACGCTATCTCCGATGACAAGGTCAGAAGCTCCATTCCCATCTTCAATTTCGCTTGATCCAATCGCATATTTTTCTCTACAACTTGTGTCTGTTGGAAACGATAAAGTTTTAACCGCTTTTGATTTGGTTTTGTCGTTTGTGGGTAATGTTTCCCCACAATCAACCGCTCCGGCGGGTCTGTTTTGCCAAGTCGTAAAATTCGAATCTGCGCTGTAGCAAAAACCCAACGCTACGTATGGAGTTGAAGCGCCGGTAACCCAGCATGAGGGTGTTCCTCGGTTTAAACTATCTCCACAACCAGTTCCCGTATCTCGATTTTCAGGCAGAACTACCCCAAGACCAATAACATCAAAGTAGTTATGAGAAATATTTCCTAACGGGCTGATAGAATGGCCGGTATCTTCCACAATGAGTGGCACATAACTGATGCCAACGCCACCCCCTAAACAGGGACAGTCATCATCCGAATAACCGGTAATGATATTGTTTTGGCTCCAGCCACCGACCGGAACGGTTCCGGCCAGCATGAGCGTGATAATTAACGTTTTCATTCTTTCACCAATTTAATTGTGCGAGTAATTCCCGTCGGCGTTGTAATGCGCGCATAGTAAGAACCAGTCGGTAAATTCGTCCCATCGACGGTAAACTGATACTCGCCCGGCCCTTGCACGGAACCCTTGTAATCTCCTTGAACGATGCGACCTAATACATCGAAAACCTGGAAACTAATATACGCGTACTCACCCGTAGTAAAATAAATCGTCGTCTGTTTATCGAACGGGTTTTCACTTGCGGTTAAATTAGTAATTCCCGTAGTTGCAGTAGTATCATTCTGCACACCAGCAGGTAGCCCACGAAGAATACTAAGCCCCAGCTCATCAATCGTGGGAATTGTTGTATCTTCCGGGAAATCCGTTGTATCTCCATTATGTAACGAATTCACCGTATCAAGCCAAACCATGTGACGCGTTGCAAGTTCTTGTTGATATGCAGTATTGTTATCTGCGCTATTTTGCGGGCAGCGGCCTGACGAATCCAAATATCGAATTACAGAGAGGGTAGCATTAATGTTTCGCCCCGCATCTATCGGTTCATAGCTCTCGTATATTGATTGAGCACATATACAATAGTACAAAGGATCAATAGTATTTAACCAGAGGACTGACTTTAGCCACTCGCGATAATTTGCGAAGCTGGTAGGGCTGGGATTTGCAATTCCCCCAGACAAATCAACGAAAGCTTCCCACGCATCTATTGTGTCATAACAGGTTTCGATAAATTCTTCTAAAACACTGTCTCCCACAACAAGGTCAGAAGAGCCATTGCCATCAAGGATATCGCTATTCCCAATCGCAAATTTTTCTCTGCAACTCGTATCAGTAGGGGGCACTGATAAAGTTTTTACGCCATTCTTTTTTGTTTTGTCTCCTGTGGGTAATGTTAAACCACAATCTACTGCTCCTGCGGGTCTATTTTGCCAAGTGGTAAAATTGGAATCTGCACTATAGCAAAACCCTAAGGCTGCATAAGGCGTTGATTCACCTGCAATCCAACTCGCTGGCGTCCCTCGGGTTAGGGTATCGTTGCAACCCGTTGTGTCAGATTGATTTTCGGGCAATACTACACTAAGGCCAATAACATCGAAAAAATTGTGAGAAATATTCCCTAATGGGCTTATAGAATGACCGGTATCTTCCACAATGAGTGGCACATAACTGATGCCAACGCCACCCCCTAAACAGGGACAGTAATCATCCGAATAACCAGTGATGATGTTATTTTGGCTCCAGTTCGTCCAGTACCAGGGTTCCGGATCATTCCCAAGACGAATGTGTGAGCCTGCAACAAGGCTTATTTGAGCAACTCCGCCATCAAGTTCGATGGTATCGAATGCTGCAACGTCAATCGAATCAGGAGTTGTAGAATGAATACCAGTAAGATCCGGCGCAGCGCTTGAGCTTGATACATAAATTCCGCCACCATCTGCCGAATAATTCGAGTAGATAATTTTGCCTGCATCATTGACGCCGCTGATATGTCCGACACCGACTATGGTTTCAACCTCATTGAGTTCTGCATAACCTGTGGTGTTATCGGTTGAAATACCTGCAATATTTCCAGCCGTTATGGAATTGGAACAGATTGTAGATTTCGTTAGGTGGCTATTATAGCTATTAGCTCCTGACACAATAATGCCATACTGGAAATGGTTTTCGATGATATTATCGGTAATGAGCCCTTCGGATTGTTGTAGCTCTATCGCAGCGTGAGGGAGCAGGGTGGGGTAATCGGCATTATTAAAGGTGTTCCCGGTAATGTTGAGGTTTTGCATTACGTTGGAATCGGTTGCGTAGCCGAGGGCTCGAATTGCATCAGTGCTATCGGGGAGCGCAGCGAAATCACATCCTGAAATGGTGATGGGATTGTATGTTTCATATTGGGTTCCGACGCTGTTTATATTTTCAAGAAAAATTGCAGCGCCGTAACCAATGAAAGGATAAAAATATGTAGAATCGTCTTTGAATAAAACATTTTGTATCGTAAACGAATTAGGTCCGGCACTTGCAGAAATGGGGGCATTATTGAATTTCCCTCCAGTAATAACAACGGGAAGGGATGGGTAAGGTGGGCCGTTATCGCCCACTATAAAGTCTCCACCATTGACAAGGGAATTTGTAATAAAGACGGTGTCGGGATTTTGCCAGTTGGCATTACCCAAAACATCGAATGAATTCCAAGTATAACCGATAAAAGGCGGTGCCAAGTTAGTGAGGATAGAATTCGTAATCGATACGGAGCCAGGTAAATAGAATGCAGCACGGTTTGAACCATCATACCCAAGCGTGACAATGCTGCTATCGGAAGCAAACGATGCCACATAGAAGGTGCTACCGCCATGTATATTAAGATTAGCCGGATTTGCTATGGAGGAAGGGTAACTATATGTTCCGCCAGTCATGGTCACACCTGTGCCCTGTAACTTAAGACCGACGTTGAATGTGTCAACCGCATAATCTTGCAAGGTTGCGTTAGGCATAACATGCACTAACTGCGAAGTAGTATCGCCGAGTATATCGGCGGCTTGCACATTGACAAAGTTCGATCCGGTGTCACTTCCAGTTCCCACTACCAAAGCTGCCGACGCGTGGTTGACCCCTGTATCTGGGAATTGTAACGTACATATACCTGTGTCTCCTGAGGTTATTCGGTAGTCTGACCACAAAGTCATCGTCTTCCCCGGCTGAACGGTGGGAGTATAATTCCCACCATGGCTTGTGCCGTTGTCTATATAGACGTCTTCGGTAGCGAGTGTGTTTTCTTCGATGTCCTCATCGAACATTCTGCGGTCGCGGAGGTAATAGTGCTGCGTTCCGTTTCTCCAGTGGCAGTGAATTCCCATTTGGTTTACGGCTCCGACGTAGTTATCGGTATCGCCGCCATCTAAGTTCAATCCGGGGTCTGAATAGAAGCGGTGCAGCGTATCGGGGCGGTCAATGATGGTTCCGGGCGTTGTGTTAGTTCCCGCATAGTTCAGGCACACTCGCGGGCCGAGCGTGTTGCTTACCATCGCGCCGTGAATCATCATAAGCGGTCGGTGCGATCCGCCGGGGTAACTTCTTTGTAATTGGTACATGCAATGATACTCATCGAAGTTATCGTTCTTCTGCCCATCGTACGGATTTACGAATGCGCGAATGGGTTTATCGATGATAGGGAATTTTCCATCGTTCACGCCCGCCGCGTGATTCACAATACTGTCGCCATCGCAATAGTAGGCGTTCGCGTCCTGCGCGCCACCCTTTATCTTAAACATAACAAGGTGATTGTTCTGCCCCTGATCTGTGACAATGGCATAGATCGCTCGCGGTGTGGTGTCGGAGGATGCGATTCCTTCCCACGTAGCATCGAGCATTCGTGCGTGCAGAATTTTTTTGTATGTCCATGTCCCACTCACTGTATCCTGACAAGTTTTGTTCATTTCCAGCGTATCGGCGGGATGAGGAAATCTGGCAGCTTCGTAATTGTACCAAGTGAGGTGGTCAGTGCCTAAGGTTCCGGTGATATAGGCAACATCGAAACAGGGAGAGCCGGGAAAGGATGGGTTTAAGCATCTCCGCAGATCGGCGTTGACGGTAGCCCTTCTTGCGCCCGCCGCAACTTCTATCGGCCCGCTCCACGCATTAGTGGAAAGCGTTTGGTTACATTCCCATATATTATAATGACCGGTCGAGTCATATTCTTCCCAAACCACGTAGAGGAACGTCGTATCCATCGCAATGTCGAACCAATCCCGAGGATCGGACTCGTGAGCGGCAGTGACGATCGTGTGGCCCACCATTGGGATTAAATTGAAGGGTACCGCAATGGTAGTTTTGATGACGTCTTTTCCGAGATAGGCATTCGAATCTCCATACGATGTATTATACGGATAGCTTGCGAATTGAAGATTAATTCCGGTAAGGCCCGCCGAGTCGTTCGGTGGGCATTCATTGAATCCCTCAACATAAAAACCTGTGTGATCGGGGAACGGCCATACGTAACGCACTCTTCCTTTGAGATTGGCAGCACATTTCACGACGCTCCGGTGAGTCGTAGCGCTATCGACCGGATAACCGGAACTATCCGTGTATGTAAATGGACGGAATGAAACAATCCCGGTTGCCGAGGCATACGTGGGCATACGAAGCGCATTCGCAAGCAGGAATAAACCGGGGCTTCCGGAATCGAACGCATTTTGCGTTTTATACGAAGCCGTCCATTGCCCGTATCCGTTAGCGGCAAGGCAGTCCATTGTAATATCGGTTGCGGTTTGTCCGAAGGGAACGGAATCGTCCGTTACTTCGAACGCGCCTCCGAAATTGTATGGCACGGGTGTGTAGGTTTGCGCACAAAGCCTGCCTGTACTCAGCATCAACGTAAAGCAGAACGTAATAACACGTATCGATTTTTTCATTTCACAATCCCCCTATAATATGGTGACGGTTACCAGAATGATAACCAATTTCCGTTAAAAAAGTACCCGATCTCAAATTCTCTTGAAGATCGGAATACAAAGATACGAAATTTCCACCACCATAGTGAAGATTCGATTCTCACTATAGTGGCTATCATTGCCGAATGGATATTCGGAGAGTAATTGCAAACAATGTTCGATTCATACGCAACGAGCGAAAAATGACACAGGAAGCCTTTGCAGCAAAAGCAGGAATCTCGATTTCTTATGTGGGCTATATCGAACGAGCGGAAAGAGCAGTTACCGTTGTAGTTCTTGAAAAAATAGCAAAAGCCTTAAAAGTGAAAACGAGTCTGTTGCTTGAGCCGGATGCGTACCGGAAAGAAAATTTATAATTTCTTCAACTTGGCGGAACTCTGTATAAATTCATGAAAAGTTGATGTGAGTTAATGAACATGTTCCCAACACCCCGACAAAAAGCACCTATTTCACAGAGACAGAGGGCGAAATTAGCATGGAAACGAGGGTGGTTAGTGATTCGTAGCTTCCGGGCCGCTTGGCGCAGGCGCGGATTTCATGCGCTCGAAACGGTTATGTAACGAATTGTACTTCCAGGAGCGTCCTGGCCGAATGAGGTGGGACATGCTGAGATTGTATTCCTCATCGCTTGCGGAAAGGACGATGTTGTTTTTATCGGAATTTTTCAAAGTTGGGGAACCGTCGGCTTCTACGCGCATGGAAATGCGTTCGCCGTAGAGTGTACGAAAGGGGAAATGGGCGCGGGCATGAAGCCAGGGGAGTTCCGGCGTGAGATCGCGGAGGAAAAGTCCGTCAGGCGCATTTTGGAATGTGAAGATGCTTGCGAGCCCGAATGCGTCATCGTTGCCGCCTTCTTGAAAAAGAATAAGGTTCCGGTCGCGTTCGGGAACCGACTGAAAATGAAGATCGCCCGAACTTCCTTCCCACGGACACGAGCGCCATACCTGGTTGGGGCCACCGGCTTCCATGCGATAGATCGCAAGCACGTTCACAGGAACATTCCATTGAACGGCATACGCGGCCAGCACAAAATTAATTCCATCCTGCGAAACGACCTCGTAGGACACGCGCCGCAGTTGGGTTGGCGGCGCATTGCCGGGAACGCGAGCGTATCGCCGCATCTGCCGCATGGGGAAGACATGCGTCAGGAACCGCTCGATGCGATGATAGCTTTTATCGGACATCGAAACGCCCGGGGAACTCACGCGATCGAAATCGATGACTTGCGCTCGGGCCGGTTTTGGAGAGACAGCCAGAATGCAAAGTACGAGCGTTGGCGCAAGAAAAAGTGCCTTCCAAATGTGCGACTTTGGGTAACTCATAATACACAATTTACGTATTTTTAGGACCGAATGCAAGTGCTGGCATGGAAATCGGTCATTCCAGCTTGTTTTCGATGAATTTATGTTGCTACACCTTCATTAAATGCTGCCATTCCTTTCCCGTGAACAACTCTTCATTTTTTCTGAGGTGTCTAACGAAACTCTTTCTTATTCCTGACGTTTGTTCATGTGCCACGGGTACCGTTTTGGCACGGATGGTGGCTCCTCTTCATTCCATAAAAACCGCGAACCTATCGACGATTTCTACCATTTCTGAGACACCAGCAAGGTGAGCGTTCATCCGAAAAAGGTGGGCATTCATCTTCGGCCAAAAAGATTCTTGGCCATTTTACAGGTCGTTCCTCATTGCTCTGCGAGAACCGTAAAGCGATGAGAGGTGTATATCTTATTATCGGAAATAATGTCGATGCGGAACTACATAAAACACTGTTTTAATCCGGATGCGCTCATAGAGCGTCCAACCGTCATGTCTGGAAATTACAGGAGCAATAACTTCTTTCTCGTTTTCGCCTTTCTTTTTGTATTTGTTTCTGCGATCGCGCCACTTCGCGCGCAACCATCATCGGTTAGCGCGCAACAAGCAAAGAGCTACACCGTGCTCTCGGTGAAGCCGGGGGAAGTCGTGGTTCGTATCCAGCCGAAATATACGTCGAGCGCCGTGACGGATGGCTCGGGCCGATCTTATACGGAAATGACGATACCCGATGGGATCATCACCGACTCTGTCGGTGCGCCGGAAGTCATGCGGTTGGGACTTTCATTCCTTACGCCAAGTCGTGAGCCGGCGAAGGTCGAGATCGTGAACCAATCGCTCGAAGTAATTCCCGGCGTTGATCTCGCTCCGGTTCCCGCGCTCTACAAGAGCAATGGCGAGTTGCTTAAGCGATATGCTATCAATGACGATCGCTATCATGCGCCTTCGAATGCTGAATTATTCAGCGTGGGCGCGGTCACTTCGTTCCGAACTGCTTTTTCGGAACGCATCGTCGTTTCGCCGATCGGATACGATGCTGAGTCGCAGAGCGTCACGCGGGTAAAATCTTTGACCTTACGCATCACGTTCGAGGATGCTCCCAAAGCGGCATCCGTGCCTTCTGCTCAACGCGGCGTTACTATTTCACCCGAAGAAGCAGAATTTTTCCGAACCCTTTTTATCAATGGGAACATCACGAGTTTTTATACCGGCGCAAGTGCGGAGTGGACGTATGCGCTGAAATCGCAGGCAACGCCGGGCAGCATGTCCACCATGTCCGCGCCGAGCGTGGGTGGGCAATGGCTTCAAATAACGACGAGCAGCGCGGGAATTTATCATATCTCCGCGCAGGATCTTGCGAATAACGGGATCACGGGAACCATCGATCCTGCGTCGGTGCAGTTATTCGGAATCGGCGGAGCCATGTTGAATGAAACGCAGACGGATTCGAGCGGAGAATGGATACAGTGCGCCATCGACGTTCGAACGAATGGTCAGAATGTTACCGATCTTTATTTTTATGCGAATGGCCCGAGCGTATGGTTCTATGATGGAGCGATCGGTGGCACCGACGGTTTATACCATAATCTTAATCCCTATACATCGTCGGGACATTTCTTATTAAAGATCGGCGGGACGGTTATCGGTCAGGCGCTTCGCGTTGCAACACAAGCGGATTCGCCCACGCAAACTCCGATCGCGAGCACAACGGTACTGACGGCTACGTGTCATGAGGTTGAACGCACGCTGGAGGAAGTCATAGCCGGAGGCAATGTTGGCCGCGAAATGGTCGATCAGGAACTCACGCAAACCATCCCTATGCAGGTCAGCTTAGATGCGCTAGGCTACATCGGGGATTCTACGGTGATTCGTGTAGCGTATGATGCCCAGATCGATTCCAATGATTCTGGCTCTTTGGCTGTCCAAATAAATAATCAGAACGTTGGCACTATTTCATCGCGTGTCGGTGGTTCGCCGGATCGAAATTGGGATCACACGCTCGTGCTCGACCCAAGTATCAGCGCGCCGCTCAATTTGGGAATTACATTCACAAGCAGCAGCGTGACCGGCGGTGCGTGGCTCGATTTTGTCGAGTTAGTGTATCACCGATCGACTGGCATCGGTACGCAATCTATTCCGTTCATGCTGATGGATAACGGCGGCGCGTTTCAATATCAGTTCACCGGAGCGAGCGGCGGGGAACTATGGGATGTAACGAATGCGCTTCAGCCCACTGTTGTTGCAAGCGCGAATGGCGATAACATTTCCGTTGCCTTACAAGGCAAGCGTGGCGCGATGCGGCAGTTCATCGCGTTTTCTGCACAATCGGCAGTTTCGCCGACCATCGCTCCGCTCTCCGCGCCATCGCTTCGGAATTCTGTGTGCCTAACCGGCGCGGACGAGATCATCATTGCTCCGCAAGCATTTCTTGCCGAAGCCAATCAGCTTGCGAGTTTACGACAAGAAGGAGGCCAAGCGACCGAGGCAATGTCCGCCGTTGTCGTGACGATTGAAAGCATTTATCAGGAATTCGGTTATGGCAATAACGATGTGGTCGCCATTCGCGATTTCATGTCTTATACGTTTCATCATGCGGCGGCGCGGCCTATGTATCTTGCGCTGTTGGGGGGTGGTCACTGCGATTATCAGAACCGCCAAACTTCCACGCCTAACTGGTTGCCTGTGTATGAACAGGCTGCGGACTTGATCGCCCCAGGCGTTTTTCGCACCAGCACGGGACCCGAGCCTTACCCGGACGATGGTTTTTTTGCACAATTAACTCCCGGCGAAGGCCAACAAGTCTATGATGTTGCTGTGGGACGCATTTCGGCTCGTAATGAGGCCGATGCTGCTGTCTATGTTTCGAAAGTTCAGGAATACGAGCACGCAAGCGATACCGGCGCGTGGCGTTCCTTAACAACATTCCTTGCCGATGACCATACTGTCCCTACGAGTGATATGGCTAACGGGATTGATCAGCTTAATCATTTCCAAGATACCCAAAATGAGATAACACACTTACAGGATCGCGTCCTTGTTAATAAAATCTATGAGGTTAGTTATCCAACGGTCTATTCATCATCGGGGCAACGACTAAAACCCGAAGTCAATACGGCTATTGTCAATGCGTTTAACGCCGGTACGGTTCTGTTCTCTTTTATAGGGCATGGAAATCCAAATGTTTGGACACACGAATCCGTTTTGAATGTGCCGTCATCCATTGACCAACTCACCAATTTTTCGCATCTTGCTTATGTAACGACAGCCACCTGTGATTTTAGCGAATACGACGATTATGCTATTCCCTCTGGCGGCGTGCAATTCTTGTTGCAGCCATCGGGCGGCGCTATCGGGATGCTTGGAACTTCTCGCTCGGTTACGAGTGGTGAGCCATTGGTACAAGAGTTTTATCAGACGCTGTTTCATGGGGATTCCGGTCGTGGAACTTCGACGGTAGGCGAAGCGCTCATTCTTGGTAAATTCTATGGTAGCCTCTATGCCTTCTTCTATCTCTTGGGCGACCCGGCGCAGCGACTGTTGCTGCCGAAGCTGTATGTCTCATTCGATTCCGTAAATAGCATTGCGCTCGTAAGCGATTCTCTTCAGCTTGCAGATCTTTCGAAGGTTCAGATTTCCGGCAGCATCCGGGATGACAGTACGCGAGGCTCCCAGATGGAATCCGGGTTTAATGGCACGGTTACTGTTACGCTCTTCGATACTCCCACGCAGCAATTTGCAACTTCGACCTACCTGCCTGATTCGTTCCAATGGTACGATACATGGATGACCGATGGCCCCATCTTGTTTCGCGGTACAGCAACGGTTACGAACGGGCAGTTTACCGTTACCTTTATCGTTCCACGCGATGCAAAGCTCAATTCCGGTTTTGCTAAAATTTCTGGGTATGCCTATTCCGGCGCGGATGCTCGCACGGCGCTTGGCAATAACCAGAGCATTCATCTTATCAGCTCCAGTTCTGTTGCTTCGAACGATACCGCCGGCCCATCGCTCGGATTGTGGCTTGGGAACCGCGCGTTTCGGAGCGGCGATGAAGTTTCCATGAATTCGACTATCATTGTCGATGTCAATGACATGCTCGGCCTCAATACTTCAACCGCCAGCATCGGCCATAGCTTTATCGGATGGGTGGACGATGCGGAGGATTCTGCGGTCGATCTATCGAATAGCTATGTATCGGAAGAAAATAATTATGCTTCGGGCACGAGCGAACAACCTATTGCGCTTCCTGCCGGGCCTCATACGCTGCATGTGCGAGCATTCGACACGTATGACAATGCCTCGTTCGCCAGCGTGAACTTTATCGCCGTCGGCGACGCACCGTATCAGCTTTACAATGTATCCATCGTGCCCGACCCCCTGCAAACGCAGACGACCTTCAGCTTCATGCAGCCGGGGCAAGCCGGAAGCCTCGTCAATGTGACGCTTTCGATCTACACAACAGCGGGCCAGCTTGTGCGGACGCTCACCACCTCTTCGAGCGAAAGCGTGATCGAAATTCCGTGGGACGGACGCGATGCCAGTGGGACGAACGTTGCAAACGGAGCGTATATGTTTGTCGTAAATGCGCAGGATGTTGGCGATGGAACTTCTTCCTTCGCAACCGGTAAGTGTATCGTATTGCGCTAAAAGAAAAACTAAATTTTATTTTGATGACAAGACCTGACACCAAGAACATAAGGATGAAACATAAAGAATATATGAAGAAGATCGTGATCGGAGGACTCGCGTTTGCGATGTTTGCCCTGAGCCTTCCGAGCACTACGCACGCGCAGAGTTCCGGATTAGCCATCGTTTCCACGGCGGTTCCGTTCCTCTTGATCGCGCCGGATGCTATATCGAGCGGCATGGGAGACGCCGGAACCGGTATGCCACAAGGCGCGGGTGCCATTTATTATAATCCGGCGGGCCTTGCATTTCAAACCGGCTGTTCTGTTTCGCTTACGCATTCGCAATGGTTGCCGCAATTCAATCAAAGCGATCTTTTTTACGATAACCTGAACTTCAAGTGGAATGATGAAGATAAATTCGGAGGGACGATCGGTGCAAGCATCGTATTTCTTAATCTCGGTCAGTTTATTTATACCACCGAAGCTTCGCCGACTCCCATTACCACATTCAACTCCTTTGAATATGCTATCGATCTTGCGTACGCGACCAAGCTATCGGATGATTGGGGTTTCGGCGGCGCATTGAAGTATATTCAATCGACACTTTCTACGCTGCATGTTGCGAATGAGGCTTCCAATGGCGTAGGAGAGTCGGTTGCGTTCGATCTAAGCGCGCTCTGGAAACCGGATTCCACGTATGTAGAAGGCATTGCAAACGCGCTTCAGGTCGGCTTTATGCTCTCCAATGTCGGACCGAAGATCAAATATGTCGATGCCTTGCAAGCCGATCCGCTTCCAACGGAAATTAAGATAGGCGTATCCTATAAACTGTATAGCGACGAATATAACGAAATTTCGATCGTATCCGATCTCGGTAAGCTGCTGGTTCACGAGGATACCGGCGCCATCACCGCCGACCCGTTGCCGAAATCGCTTATCACTTCGTGGGACGATAGCACGACGCATTCGTTCATGTCATCGACCGGCGTAGAATATTGGTACGATCAGTTGCTGGCGCTTCGCATGGGCTTTTACTCGGAGGGTTCGCATGTTGGAGGAAGGCAGTATCTGACGTTCGGCGCGGGCTTGCGTTACGATTCGTACCAATTCGATTTTAGTTATATCGATACCTTCGCGCAGGATAACCCGCTGGCGAATACGCTCCGGTTTACGCTCGGCATCGTATGGTAGCTTTACGGGGCAATTATGAAGTATGAAGTATGAAACATGAGATATTCTTCCTTATGGCGAGTGAGTGTGCTCGTCGCTTTCCTACTTCTTACTTCTTACTTCTTACTTTCCAACCCGGCTAAAGCGCAATTCCTGGTTCCCGCCAACGAGCCTGCGTATCACCTCGTGCTCAATCCGCTTATTGCGAGCTATGCGCTGACGAGCATTCCTATCGCGGTGCGCGATACGATCCCAATGAGGATTGCTGCGGACAACACCTCAACTCCATCCGGTCACAAAAGTGTGTTCCTCGCCGCTACATTATCGGCCATTCTTCCGGGACTTGGCGAGTATTACGTTGGTGATAATATTTGGCGTGGAATGATCTTTACAGGCATCGAAGCGGGCTTGTGGGTTGGGTATATTCGCTGGAACCAGCGATTCAATGATTCGATCCCGGCATTTTATGCCTTCAGTGACAAGCATTGGAGCACCACTCGGTATGGCGATAGTTTGAATGCACTTCTTAGCGCCAACCACATTTCGGATTCGTCGTGTAACTGCTATGCGATGGGCAGTAACATTGCATCGATCAATCGCGCGGAAGCAAAACTCGATAGCGTCTATGCGTTTGACCCCAGTGGCGATGACTTCACGCACCGGCTTGTCGATCCAAGCGTCGATAATCAGCAATATTATGAGATGATCTCTAAATATACCGACCAATATCTGCGCGGCTGGGAGGACAATTCGGCAAATTTTAACTTAGCTTCGTTGATGCGAGCGGATGCGAACGTTCAAGCGGATGTTGCCAATATCTTTTTATATGGCATCATCTTGAATCATGTGCTATCGGCTATCGACGCCGCGCTCTTAGCCAGAGATCACAATTCACCGCTAAGGCTGCACAGTGATCTGATGCAGTTCCCGCTTCCGAACGGCTCGTTGGCTTACGTTCCAACCGCTAATATCGAATACCGGTTTTAGATATTCGTTACCGATATACGCATCGATGCGTTTATCGTAGGTAGCCATCGATTTTATGTTCTAGATTCAGGATGTGGCGCTGGGATTTGATCTTCGCTGTTTGAATATCAAAATAACTGTGAGCACACAAAAAATCCCAAACAATACGAACAACGTCCAAAACATCCACTTCATAAGAAGAAACGGATAGTGCGGGCTGTGGCTGTCTTCGATAATATAATGTGTATCATCCGAGCCAAGCATCAGCATCCGAACGCCGCGCGCGACACGGAGCGGAAGCCTATCGATGATGTGCGCTAATGGCATTATCCAGCCATAACGGTTTGCGTATCGCGCGCGGAAATCGTTGTTAGCGTGCAGCGTTGCACAGGGCGCGAGGAATCTAAGTTCCGCGAGAATGATCGAATCGGGTCGGTCGTCCGGGAGATGAACATATCGCACCATCCGAATAGCAGATGGGTTTTCGAGCAGCGCCAACCGAAGAACGGGCACATCGATCGGCGTGCTATCGCCCACGTTCGATGTAAGAAAAAAATAACAATGATAATATGGATCGAGCGCCTTCCATGTTTTCGATCGTTCATCGAACACTCCAAGCAGATTGTGCCCATCTCCTCCAAGTTCCGAGGGGCCGGTAATATCCCACATCCGTGCTATGACATGCTGCGTAGCAAGCATCGAGCACACGCCAATATCGGCGTTGTAGCAATGGATCCTTTTTCCTTCTTCGATCAGCCGAAGGCACGTATCCGGTTGATCGAGCGCGGGCATCGCATCGCCGGGAACTAAGGGATGGATGCGCTCGAACGCGATCAGTTCTGCAATCACATCGTTGAAACTCATGGAGTCGGCGACCCCATGCGTTGCCATATACGTTACCGGTTCGCTGGGCGTTAGTTGAGCCAAAGAATCAATCGCATCGAACGAGCCGATGATCAGCCGAACACGGTGCTGAGAAGACGCCAGCACAAAAAGCGCTGCAAGCAATGTCAGCGAAATACAAGCGAATATGCGCACGAGCGATTTCCGGTGGATCAATGGAGCGCGGTCTTACGGACGAAGTTGGGTAATATACGAATCAAGAACACGTTGGACATCAATGGTCACGAACAGTAGGAAAAGCGATAAACGAACGAATCATAGTACATAACTAATCGCAAAGCTGTTCCACGAATCAACCGACATGTAAATAAGATTCCTCATCTCGATAGAGCCGTAGGAATTCTTCCCGTGTTGCTAAGTTCGGCGGAGTGCGAAGCTGCGGGTCGGCTTTAATAATAGATTCCGCATCGTGAAGCGTCTGTTCCACAATGTCGGCGTCGGTCGTTAAGTTCGCAATTTTTAGCATCACGCGGCCCGATTGTTTCAATCCTAAAATTTCTCCGGTGCCACGGAATTGCAGATCAGCTTTTGCAATTTCAAATCCATCGGAAGTAGAAGCGAGCGTGTGTAATCGTTCCAGCGCCATCGAGGATTGCTCGATCTCGTCGCTCGTGAGCATCCCTTCGCCGGAATCTAATTTTTCGCTTGCAACGAGCACACACGCCGAATCGGCGCTGCCGCGTCCCACGCGCCCGCGAAGCTGATGCAACTGTGCAAGACCGAACCGCTCTGCATGTTCAATTATCATGACCGTGGCGTTCGGAACATCTATCCCAACTTCGATCACCGTCGTTGCAATAAGCACATCGAACTCTTTTTCCCGGAACCGGCGCATAGCTTCCTGTTTATCGACCGAAGACATCTTACCATGCACTAATCCGACGTGAACATGCTTGAACTCGTGCATTCGTAATTGTTCGAATGCTTTTTCTGCCGCTTCCGAATCTACTTTCTGCGATTTTTCGCGCAATGGATAGACAATAAAAACCTGCTCCTTCTTTTCTTCGATGCGGCGCAAAGCAGCTTTGTATATTTGCGGATGGTCGTGCTCGAAAAAAAGCATGGTCCTGATCGGCTTGCGTCCGCCGGGCAGTTCCCGAATCGTGCTGACTTCCATATCGCCATAGAGCGTGAGCGCAAGCGTGCGCGGGATGGGCGTGGCCGTCATGAGCAGCACATCCGGCGTCACAGGCTGCGGCGTGTGAATTTTCATGCGAAACAGCTCGTGCTCGATCTCATCCAAGCTTGCAGCGTCCGCGCCTTTTTCCACAAGTGCCTTTCGCTGCGCGACTCCAAAGCGGTGCTGCTCATCCGTCACGACAAATCCAAGCCGGTTGAAGCGAACAGATTTTTGAATGAGTGCATGGGTTCCAACGACAATATGCGTTTCACCCGCCGCGATCATATCGAGAATTTGTTTTCGTTCTCGCTTACCCTGACCGCCGATAAGCAACACCGTTTTTAAGGCAGTATCCTTTAGGATGTTTGTAAGCGTATTAAAATGTTGCGCGGCTAAAACTTCCGTTGGCGCCATGAAGGCGCATTGGTAACCATTTTCTATTGCCACAAGCATCGCAAGCAGCGCAACGATCGTTTTTCCACTGCCGACATCGCCTTGCAGCAGCCGGTTCATCGGATACGCGCGTCCACCCTCCTTCGACATATCGTGAAGAATTTCACGCAATGATTTTATTTGATCGGAAGTCAGCTTATATGGTAAGGAAGCCAGAATTTTTTCTGCAACGACAGGATCAGATGCAGTTTTTCCTTGAAGCGCGGCAAGCATTCTTGCAACATCGTACTTCACAACGCCTTTCACGGCCATGCGCATACGCTGTCGCTCCATAGCAAGCCGAAGCTGCATGAAAAATACTTCTTCGTATTTCAATCGCCGCCGCGCCAGTTCCAAATGCTCAGGACTGTTCGGATGATGGACTTCTTTAATTGCCTCGGCGCGAGACATAAGATTTTCGCGGTGCAATAATTCGGCGGGAAGTATTTCGTGTAGGAGATCCAGCTTTTCACTGTGCTCGATTGCTTCGTGAATAAGTCCGCGGAATTGCTTGTCCCAAAATCCTGATTTGCGAAGCGTTGGAGATAAGTAATACAAAGGCAGCATTTGTCCTGGTACAAATTCCTCCGGGTTTGTGAGACGTTCGAAAAATGGAGGCTGAACAATTTGTATTACATTACGAAATTCGCCGACGAACCCGGCAACCAGATATTCCTCGCCCTTTTGGAATTGCTTGACACGCCACATAGGATTGTCGAAAAATACCAGCGACATCGCGCCACCCGAATCGTCCTGCAACGTGATCGTAGCCGGAGTTCGTCCTCGTCCGGGATTATACCGAGTAGAAATTACTTTCCCACGCACACTCACCGGCTTACGCAAATGTGCGCGAAGCTCAGCGAGTGGCACTAACTGTCGCGCATCGAGATAGCGTCCCGGAAAATGGAGGATAAGATCTTCGAGCGTTTCAATTCCGGCAATGGCAAGCGCCTCCGCTCGTTTCGGAGTGACGCCGGGGAGTTGGCGAATCGAATTAGCTGGAATTGTGGTGGTCAATGAAAAAATAAGAATTAAGAATTAGGAATTATGGTTCAGTTCATTCCAATTCTTTATTTGAATCCTCATAGTGCTACGCGATAACATCCTCCAACTCTTTCGAGATCATTCGGGCGAACTTTTTAAGACGAACGAGATCTCGAAAATGCTCGCCATCAAATCCGATAGCGAGGAATACCAAAATCTTCGGCACACGCTCGACACGCTGGAACTGGATGGAACCATCATTCGTGGCTCGCGCCGCAGGTATGGCTTGCCGCGCATTGCGCTGATGGAAGTCGAGGGAGTTCTGAAAGTGAAAACGACGGGTAATGGAATCGTCACGCCTTCCGCAGATTTCGATATAGGCGATAGCGTACTTATTCGAGCGCGAAATCTAAAATCGGCGATGGATGGCGATGTGGTGCGCGTTCATCTTTTCGCAGCAAAAAAAGATGAGCGTCCGCAAGGTGAAATTACGGAGATCATTCGAAAAGCCGCGCACCGCATTGTGGGAACCATCGAACGGACGCGGCAGGGTTTTTTTGTGCGCCCGGAAACCGGCAAGATCAAGCGCGATATTTTTATCGCGCGAAAAGATCTGCACGGCGCGCGCGAAAGAGATCGTGTAACGATCGAACTCTACGAATGGACCGACGAATATCTTCAACCCGAAGGATTCGTACTGAGCGTGCTCGGCTCTTCTGCCGTTGTACAAGGTTTTTCTAACGCCGCAATTATTTCCGAGTTCAATCTCCCGGAACAATTCCCGAGCGCCGTATTAAAAGAGACCGATAAACTTCCCGATACCATTCCGGAAGCTGAAATAAAAAAACGTCTCGATCTGCGCGGTGAGACCATCTTCACTATCGATCCCGAAGATGCGAAAGATTTCGACGATGCTGTTTCGCTCACTCCAAACGACGATGGAACTGTCACGCTCGGCGTGCATATTGCGGATGTAAGCCATTATGTGCGGGAGGATTCAGCGCTGGATAAAGAAGCGCTTCAGCGCGGCACGAGCGTGTATCTTGTGGGCAGCGTTGTTCCAATGCTTCCGGAACGAATTTCGAATGAGCTGTGCTCGCTCCGTCCCGATGAGGATAAACTCGCGTATTCCGTTTTTCTTCGCATCGATCCTGAATCTGGAAAAGTAAAAAAGTCGGAAATGAAAAAAACCGTCATTCGCAGTGTGATGCGCTTTTCGTATGAAGAAGCCGAGAAACGCATCACGAGCGGGCGCGGTAAACATGCAAAGCTCTTGCGACAAATGCGCATGTTGAGCCTAAAGATGTACGATCTTCGAAAAGAATCGGGTTCCATAGACTTCGAATCGGAAGAATTTCGGTTCCGATTTGAGAACGGTGAGCCGGTCGAATCGATACGCAAGGAGCGGCTTGGTTCCATGCGGATGATCGAAGATTTTATGCTGGCGGCAAACCGGGCCGTTGCGGAGTTCGTCGCGCGAAGTGCGAAACAGGGCAGCGAGCGGCCGTTTCTGTATCGCATTCATGCGGAACCGGATAGTGCGAAACTCCGGGAACTCTCGCAGCTTGCAAAAACGCTGGGATATAAATTATCGGTGGATAATCCCACGCCGCGCATTATCCAAAACTTTTTAGAATCGCTCAAAGGCAAGCCGGAAGAGCATTTGCTCAATCAACTCATGCTTCGCTCGATGGCAAAGGCCGTGTATGCCGAGCATAACGTGGGCCATTTCGGTCTTGCATTTTTGCATTACACGCATTTTACTTCCCCGATCCGCCGTTATCCTGATCTGATCGTTCACCGGATGCTTGCAGAATATCAGCGGCCCGGCGGAATGAACCGGGAGCGCGAGCATCATTACGCGGAGATCCTTCCCGAAATTGCCGATCAAACCAGCGCATCTGAACGCCACGCTACCGATGCGGAACGTCAATCCATCAAGCTCGCGCAAATATCTATTCTGAAGAAAAAAGTCGGCGACGAGTTCGATGCGGTTATTTCGGGCGTTACGCACTTCGGAATTTTTGTTGCGCTGGATTCCGGCGCCGAAGGGCTTGTGCATATTCGCGATCTGCCGGGATATTATGAATTCGATGAAGCGCATTATTCGCTCATCGAGCGGCGCGGACAATATGGCGGAAGAAGCGAAGGTCGCCGGTTCCGTATCGGCGACCATTTGCGAGTGCAACTCATCAAAGTGCTCGAAGATAAGCGGCAGGTCGATTTTCGTTTGGCAGAGATCGATTCGGCAGACGAGAAACGTCCGATCAATTTGCCGCCTTCGCCCGCGTTGAAGCGGCGCGGGAGTTCCGCTGCCGGAGGGCCTCGAAAAGAGCTACGCCACAAGCGACGCTCGCGTTAAGCGACGCCGTTTTGCCAAACATCTGAATGGCCGTGAGCTTCTCACATCGTTCTCGTACCAAGCGGTGCAAACCTTTTTCTTCGCTGCCGATCACGAGGCAGATGGGGCCTGTCAGATCGGTATCGTAAATAGATTCCCGTGCTTCGCCAGCAAGGCCAACACACACAACGCCAAATTCTTCCTGAAGCTTTCGAATCGTTTCGGCGAGATTTCCATATTTCACGATCGGCAGATGATTTGCAGCGCCCGCGCTCGATTTATAGACGGCCGGCGTCAGTACGGCACCTCGTTTTGGCAACAGAATAGCCGTCGCGCCCGATGCTTCCGCCGAGCGAATGATCGCGCCGATATTGTGCGGGTCTTCAATATCATCGAGCGCGACAAGCAAAGGATTGGAGTTCCCAATTAGAACATCTTCCAACTCCTGATAATCGCGTTGAGCAACAAGAACGATAATGCCCTGCGAATCGGCCTGCCTCACCCCCAACCCCCTCTCCCTGCTGGTAGAGGGGGCTATTCTTGTTCCAGTTCCCGAAATTTATTGCGATCCATTTCGCTGAACGCAATTTTATTGGTTCGTAATAAATGGATGATCTCACTCATTTGCGGGCCATGTACGCCATGCGCGAGATAGACTTTTTCTATTCGCGCGCGCGAAGCGTCATCACGCAACAGTTCCAGCGTAGCGCGGCGTCCGGCAATGTAATTTTCAGATTCGTTCATTCGTGGTGGAGGGTTATTTAATGATCTCCAGATCAGGTAACGATAGTTGTGGCCCAAATAATTTTAGGAGAGCATCCATTGCCGATTCTGGCGTTTCATGATATTCAAGAAGATGCAGCCACTCCACAAAGCCAGGTTCATTGCTAACGTATTCGAAAAACCCCTTCCAACTTTTGCCGATAAGTATGATCGGTTTCACCGGCAGGAATTCTTTTGTGATATAATCCCACGCCATCGCAATTTCAGCAAGTGTACCAGTCGAGTTCCCAATCGCCGCATACGCATCCGGTAGATCGAGCAGTTCCATCAGGCGGTCTGTCGCACTTTTCACGCGCACTTCGCGCGTGAGGTACGCATTCGCCTCGCGGCCCTGCGCGTAATACACTTCGGCAGTTACGCCAATAGCTTGCCCGCCGGACGCGCGCGCACCTTTCGACGCCGCTTCCATCACACCATCATACCCGCCGGTAACAACGGCAAACCCGGCCTCGGCAAGCAACGCACCGAGACGCTCTGCATTGCCATAAATCGCGTCGCCCCCCGAAACATTACCCGGACCGAATACAGCCACCAGTTTTTTCATTGCACAAATTTACGACAAATTTGGTTGAGTTGTTTGTTTTATAACTCAAATTAATTAGTAAAACAAGAATATCATGATCGAAAATAATCTAATCCCAATGTACGTAAGAGTTATTGCCGGATTGTTCGCCCTGGCGAATATCGGCTACGGAATTATGGGCTACTTCAAACCTTCTCATACCTTTGAAAACAGTGCGGAAGGAGTGGATATCAATGGAAAAGGAGCACGGTATGCGGCTTACGAATATTCATCGCGGAATCTGGCAATAGGAATAGGGTTACTAATAGCTTCTGCCATAGGTTCTCCGCAATCTATTATAATGGTTACCATCGTGAGAGCGCTCGTTGATATGCAATCCATTTTCATAAATATAGCACTCAAAAAGATAAACGAAGGCTTTTATACGGCTGTGGTATTTTTAGCCATCGAGTTATTCATCATCGCTAAATGCTTATGTGTTTTATAGGATGATAGATGGGTGTCACTTTTGGAACAGTAATTTGTTTAGATACAACACACCATGCAACATACCATTACAAATCTTGACGAAGCGCGCGAAATAGCTATTCAATTAGGTCTGCTTTCGGACGAATTCGATAAGATCGTTTCTATCCTTGGCGGGCGTATTCCTACGTACACAGAACTTGGGATTTTTTCCGTCATGTGGAGCGAGCACTGCTCGTATAAGAATAGCATCGCCGTCATTAAAACGCTGCCACGATCGGGGGGGCGGCTGTTAGTGGATGCGGGTGAGGAGAATGCGGGGCTTGTCGATATTGGGGATGGACTGGCGGTCGCATTCAAGATCGAGTCGCATAATCATCCCTCGGCAGTGGAACCTTATGAGGGCGCGGCGACGGGCGTGGGTGGTATTCTGCGCGATATTTTTACGATGGGCGCGCGGCCCATCGCGGCGCTGAACTCTTTGAGGTTTGGTGAATTGGGAACGGGGAGTCGGGCTGGAAGCACCGACCTACGCGAGGCCGATGTCGAACGGACGAAGTTTCTCGTGCGTGGCGTAGTGCGAGGTATCGGCGATTATGGGAACTCGTTTGGGGTTCCGACGGTGGGCGGAGAAGTATATTTTGATAAATGCTATCAGGGTAATCCATTGGTGAATGCGATGGCGGTTGGGATCGTCGAGCATGGTAAGACCGTGAGCGCAAGCGCGGATGGCGTGGGGAATATCGTGATGATCGTGGGTTCCCGCACGGGTCGCGATGGCATTCATGGGGCAAGTTTGCTGGCGAGCGCGGTGTTTAGCGAAGCGGCAGAATCGCTCAGGCCTACGGTGCAAGTTGGCGATCCATTCGCAGAAAAATTATTGCTCGAAGCGACGCTCGAAGTTATTGCGGCGGGCGTCGTTGTTGGAATGCAGGATATGGGCGCGGCGGGCATTAGCTGCTGCACCGCCGAGATGGCCGCGAAAGCGGGAACCGGAATGAAGATCGACTTGACCCGCGTGCCGATGCGCGAGGCAAGCATGTCGGCATTCGAGATCATGCTATCGGAATCGCAGGAACGAATGTTGGTCGTCGTTAAACCGAAGGATGTTGCGGCGATTCAATCTATCTTTACGAAATGGGATCTGCAAGCGGAGATCATCGGTGAAGTTACCGATACAGGCCGTGTAGTAATTGATTATCACGGCGAGCGCGTGGCCGATATTCCTGCAAAGGCGCTCGCGCTTGGCGGCGATATGACTCCGGTTTATTATCGTGAGACTGCAAAGCCGAAATATCTTGCAAAAACTGATAGTTATAATGTATTGGAGCTTCCGGATGTGGAAGATGCAGGCGCGATGCTGCGAACGTTAATATCCACTCCGACGATTGCATCGAAGCGGTGGGTGTATGAGCAATATGATTCAATGGTGCGCACGAATTCGCTCTATCTGACAGGCAGCGATGCGGCCATTGTGCGCGTCAAAGGAACGACAAAAGGCTTAGCGATGAAAACGGATTGCAATGCACGCTATGTGTATCTCGATCCCTATTGTGGCGGAACGATAGCTGTTTCGGAAGCAGCGCGAAACATCGCCTGCACCGGAGCTACGCCGATCGGTGTGACGAATTGCTTGAACTTTGGGAACCCCTACGACCCGGAAGTATTTTATCAATTCAAAGAAGCCGTGCGCGGGATGGGCGATGCATGCAAAGCATTCGGCACTCCGGTTACAGGTGGGAATGTAAGTTTTTACAATGAAAGTCCTGATGGTGCGATTTATCCCACACCAACCATTGGCATGATCGGCCTTATCGAAGATATTACGAAAGTAGTTTCGAGTGATTTCAAGAATGACGGTGACGCGATTGTTCTCCTCTCCCCCTCGCCCAGCAGGGGGAGTGGGTCAAGGGAAGAGGTTGATGGTTTGGGTGGGAGCGAATATCTCTATCAGCGCATGGGACTTGTGACAGGACAGGCTCCATCCTGCGATCTTACACAACAGGCCGCGCTTGTGGGAACGCTTATCGAGCTTGCCGATATGCGTCTCCTGAATTCTGCACATGATGTTAGTGAGGGCGGCCTCGCCGTTGCACTTGCCGAATGCTGCTTCGCGCAAGGCACAGAGCAGCCAGTGGGAGCGAATGTTCAGAATCCCCTCCGTTTCAAGGAAGGGGCAGGGGGTGGTCGGAACGATACTATGCTTTTCGGCGAGCGGCAGGGAATTGTTATTCTATCTGCCGACCAGAATAACGTCGATAAAATTCTTGCCATTTCAAAAAATTATGGTCTCGATGCAAAACAGATAGGAATGGTGACGGGCAATCGGCTCATTATTGACGATCTGATAGATGAATCGGTTGAAGAACTATTTGCGATCTATTCGGATGCTCTACCAACGGCATTGGGTGAAGAAGTGATGGTTGTGTAATATAAATGTTTACCACGCTTCGCGCAAAGGTCTTTGTTGGCTTTCTGCTGATCCTTCTGCTGATGGCCGGGTTGGGCGCGTATGCTATTTTTTCTCTTGCATCGCTTGCCGATGTGACGAGCGCAGCGCTGGAACGAAGTGCCGAGCAAAGCCTTGCCAACACCAGTATGTACGAGAGCTTCGTGCGCATTGACGATGCGGAACTCCGAATGCTTGCTGGCGATACCCTTAATGCAGGGCCGGAACTTGTAGAGGAACCGGCGCAATTTTATCATGCCTTGCAGAATGCGTGGCACGCAAGCACTCCGCAGGATTCTTCTGCAATGCTTTTGAATGACATTGAAGCGCAATGGGAACATTATCACTCCCATCTCGATTTTTTTTACGGGCTTGCGCTGCATAAGCCACTCGAAGCGCGGCGTTTTTATGAGGACACGTTAGGGCATGAGATCGACACGCTCCGTGCGCGAAACCTTGCGCTGCAAGAGGTGAACTTTAATTCGTTCCAAAATGCGAAACTGCAAGCGAAAGATCGGGCCAAAGAATCAACGATTGGCGTTATCCTGGTCTCGTTATTTGCGCTTGGCGCGGGTTTGATGGGAAGTTATGTCGTGTCGCGGCGCACGATCCAGCCGCTTCGGGAACTTACGGATAGCGTGAAGGAACTTCGCGGCGGACATCTCGATACGCGTATTCCTATTCATGGCGCAGATGAAATTGCGGATTTAGGATTCGAATTTAACCGCCTCACGGAACGGCTTGGCGAATTCGAAGCCATGAACATCAATGAGATCGTTCGAGAAAAGCAGAAATCGGAAGCGATCATCGAATCCATCGAAGATCCGCTGCTGCTCTTCGATGCAAATGGCCGATTGCTGCATCTAAACCGAGCAGCGGAGGAATTAATCTCAGTTGGGCCTGTTGGCGCGCTTGGGCAGTCGCTATCGCAGCTTTTTCGAGATGCGCGTGTGAAGAAGGATGTCGAACGCGCGGTGGAACTTGCCGCTCGTCAGCTTACGAATATCGACGCGGCAAACAGCGATGCGCTTGCAACGTTGCCTATTGTTTCTTTGCCGCTCCGAGGGCATGTTCGGCATTATCGCATTCGCGTTGCGCGTATTCTTACCGCGAGTCCTGCCGAGGGAACCGCAGCAAAAAATATGGTTCCAGTTGCAGGCGTGCTCGTGCTTTTTACGGACATCACACATTTCAAGGAGTTGGATGAAATGAAATCCGATTTTATTGCGAAAGTCTCCCACGAATTTCGTACACCGCTTACTTCGATGACGATGTCGCTCGATATTTTGGGTGATGAATTGGTTGGCGCGCTCAACCGCGAGCAGCACGAAGTGATCGATACATCCAAAGCGGATGCGCGTCGTCTGGCAAAGCTCATTCGTGATCTTCTTACGCTCTCGCGTTTGGAAAATGCTTCCGAAACGGCGAAGATCGCGGACGAGGACGAGAACTTTAGTGAGATCGTCGAAGCATTAGTTCGTTCCATGCGTCCGATGTATCAGGAGCGCGGAGTTCGGCTTATCGCAACTCCATTAGTAGAAGGCCATTTTCGTATCTCGCAAGAGCATGTGGCAAGCGTGCTTTCCAACTTGCTTTCGAATGCTTTAAAATACACGCCGAGCGGTGGCACGGTAACTATTACATCTACATGGGAAGAAGCAAGCCGCGAACTCACGCTTGCAGTTTACGATACCGGCGTGGGTATTGCCCGTGAAGATCAGGAACGAATTTTCGATAAATTTGTGCAGATCAAACATCCGGATATGAGCACGCCGGGTTCCGTTGGCTTAGGGCTTGCGATTGTACGAGAAATTGCGGCGCGCTACGATGGCCGCGTTTCGCTCGAAAGCGAGATCGGGAAGGGCAGCACGTTCACGGTCACGTTTCATGTTGAACGAGTTCACGAGGAAGCAAGGATCGCATGAAAGGAAAAATTCTTATTGTCGATGATGAACCGCACATCGTAAAAACGATGACCATTGCGCTGAAAGCGATCGGGTACGACGTAACGGCCTTCGAAGAAGCCGAAGCTGCGCTCCGTGAAATGGATAAAGATCTGTTCGGCGCCATTTCCTATGACGTTGCCTTCCTCGATCTCATGATGTTTCCGATGAACGGCATCGCGCTCATGCAGGAACTTCATCGCCGAATGCCGGATGTAACGATTGTTATTATTACCGCGCATGGGACTGTGGAAACGGCAGTGTCGGCCATGAAGATGGGAGCTTATGATTATCTTCAAAAACCATTTGAATTGCGGGAACTTACCGAGTTCGTGGAGCGCGTGATGAAATCGCGTTTGCTTCAGGCCGCGTCTCGCGCATCGAGCGAAATTATTACGCAGAACACTACCTATCTCGGCGTACTTCGCATGGCAGAGCGCGTTGCACATTCGCAGCTTGCCGTTCTTATCGAAGGCGAAACGGGAACCGGAAAAGAATTGGTCGCGGATTTCATTCATAAGAAAAGCGACCGTGCGGCAAAGCCGATCGTAAAACTTAATTGTGCTGCGCTTTCGGCGGAACTTGTCGAATCGGAATTATTCGGGCATGTAAAAGGCGCGTTTACCGGCGCGATGAAAGACCGCATCGGGCGCGTAGAAGCTGCCGATGGCGGAACATTATTTTTGGATGAGATCGGCGAGATGCCGCCGCCCATTCAAGCGAAGCTTCTGCGATTTTTGCAAAGCCGCGAATTTCAGCGCGTCGGTGAAAACGAGACTCGCGTTGCGGACGTGCGTATTATCGCCGCGACGAATCGCAATATCGAAGACGCAATTCAGCGCGGGGAATTCCGGGAAGATCTGTTTTATCGCTTGAGCGGTGTTCGGCTGCTTATTCCACCGCTGCGTTTACGAAAGGAAGATATTATTTCTCTGGCGGAACGATTTACTGCAAGCACAAAGTCGGGCAGTTCTTCACCGGAACTTTCTGAGGACGTAAAATCTGCGCTATTGGAATACGATTGGCGCGGTAACGTCCGTGAGTTAGAGAATGTCATGCTTCGCGCAACCGTCCTTGCGGGTGACAGAAGAATGATCGAAGTACAGGATCTGCCGGAGTACATTGCGATCGACAGCGCGATGTTTCAAGACCAATTTCCAACAATGGTCAATGGCTCATTTTTGAAATCGCTCGACGAAGTGGAGCGCGATTACATAGCACAAGTGATCGGCAAAACATCGAGTCTCGAAGAAGCGGCGCGCGTCCTCAAAATAGATAGCGCCACGCTCTGGCGAAAACGGAAGAAATATGCACTTTAGGTGTGGGACATGCTTTAGCTTGTCTCAAGAGCGGAACCTCGCAGATAGTAACTCACGTTTGCGACATCCTTGACGCAAGCTAAAGCATGCGCCACACACTATTTTCCTGAGTAGCTCAGTTGGTTAGAGCATCTGACTGTTAATCAGAGGGTCGTAGGTTCAAGTCCTACCTCAGGAGCGGCTCCGGCCTCAGGAGCGGTCTCGTATCTCCTTATTCTATTGAACATGAGCGATAAATCCACGTCTGCGCTCGCCAATCAAACCGTTATTATTACCGGAGCCAGCAGTGGTATTGGCCGCGCTGCGGCGGAAGCATTTGCCCGCGAAGGCGCGCGAATTCTGATCTGTGCCAGACGCGCCGAACGCCTGAATGAACTGAAATCTCTTCTCGAAGACGAATTTCATGCGAGCGTGTATTCTTTCGTCTTGGATGTGCGTGATCGAAAAGCTGTTGACCGAACCTTAGATGCTTTACCCGAAGATTGGAAAAAGATCGACATTCTCCTAAATAATGCCGGTCTTTCCCGCGGACTCGATAAATTTCAAGAAGCTCTCATTGCTGATTGGGAGGAAATGATCGACACCAATGTAAAAGGATTGCTTTACATGACCCGCAAGATCGTGCCGGGAATGATCGAGCGTGGACGCGGACATATTATTAATATCGGTTCGATTGCGGGACATGAAGTGTATCCCAAAGGGAATGTGTATTGCGCCTCGAAATTTGCAGTTGACGCGATCACGAAAGGATTGCGGCTCGATCTGGTCGATACGCCGCTTCGCGTCACAACGATCGATCCTGGATTGGTGGAGACAGAATTTTCCGAAGTACGCTTCCACGGCGATAAAGAGCGCGCGAAAGCTGTCTATAAAGGCATTGTGCCATTAGCGCCATCCGATATTGCTGAAACGATTGTTTGGTGCGCCAGCCGTCCCGCGCATGTGCAGATCGCGGAAGTGATTATTTTCCCGACGAATCAGGCTTCGGCAGCGGTGGTGCATCGCGCATAAACTATAATAAATGTCATTGCGAGGAGAATCGAACGACCAACGGGAGTTCGATTCGACGAAGCAATCCATGGAGATTACGTTGAATCTGAATAGATTGCTTCGGAACATTCGGCTCCCGTTGGTCGCCGAATGTTCCTCGCAATGACGTATTGATAAATATTCTAAATTTCAACGTCAGTTCCAAGCTGCAATGACAAAGCTCCCGACAAAAACTCAGAAAATTCCTGACCACCTTTCTCATTTACCCATTTTCCATCCGTCCAATTAAAACGATGCCCCGCATAATTGGCAGAAATCCATAATTGCTCCGTTGGTGCTTGCGGGGTAATAATAATTTTTTCGCCGCTATCGAATTCGATGGTGAGCACATCGCCGGAGCGGGAGAAATCGAATGAAATGCCGGAATCGATCAGCGCATCGAGCTTTGCTTCGAGATCGCGGATGGTGGTGTCGTAGTTCTGTGTAAATGGAGTCATAATAAAATTTTTGAGATCGTCATGACAGCTTTAGATTGTCATTCTGAGCGGAGCAAAACGGAGTCCGCCCAACGGACTCCGTTTTGCGGAGTCGAAGAATCTCTGGCATGACAAGAGATCCTTCGACTCCGTTCTTTGCTCCTTCGTCGCAAAGAACTCCGCTCAGGATGACAGGTTGGGCTTAGTCAGAGTTCCCTATTCTTTTAATCCGTTCCCGGAAATATTCATACCGATCCGGATTCAGCCGCGAAAGCTGGATATACACCTTCCGCGCTTCATCGAATTTACCCTGACGAATCATTAGTTCCGCAAGCGTTTCGCTGACTAATCCAATTTCATCCACCGATTCGCTCGGCTCTTCTTTGGAGAGCTTATTTCTATCAATGATCGGACGAGGCATCGTTGGCGCAACCATTTCCGGCTCATCTTCTGCAACAGATTTAAGGATATTCGTTGCCGGACGCATGGTACGCGAGAGTTCCAGCATTTCCGAAGCGAGCATGAGCAGAATTTCTGCGCGAGGCGAGTTCGGTGATAGCCGCAGCGCGTTTTCGAACTCCCGGACAGCATCGGCCCACTGACCGAGCACATAACAGCACTCACCGCGAACAATATGCAGCGTAGCGAACGGGATTTGAATCGCAGCTATCCGCCGAAGCGCATCCCGTGGCCGCCCGGCAAGCATAAGCGTGCGGGCAGCATGGATTTCAGCGATCGGGCGGGGAGCGGTGGTTTGCATTAGTACAAAAATACGACAATATAGAGAGCGTCGTGTAGCGATGGGTTTTAACCCGTCGAAAAATGCTGCAACACCATGAACGTTTTCCAACCTCGCGCGTTCAGTACTAATATGATAGGCTATATTATTTTAACACTTCGCATTGAACGCGAAGACACCCAATGGACGGCGGAATGCGTGGAGCTTGGAACGGCAACCCATGCCGATTCGCTCGAAGCTGCATCGACGGAAATTAGGGAACTGATCGGCCTGCATTTGGAGGCGTTGGAGGAAACGGGCGAGCGAGACCGGTTTTTTCTGGAACACGGAATTGCGGTTCGTCCGGTTCCGAAAGTCCCGACTAAGCGAGATGTTACGTTTGGAGGTGGAATCTTTCCTGAAATCTTTCCCGTGGAATATGGCGCGGTTGAGTACGCCTAATGGGACAATCGCTGCCTTCGATTTCCGGGCATGAGTTGATTCGTGTGTTAGAAACCGATGGTTGGATCGCTGGCCGGCGCACCACGCATGGCATCATGATGACGAAGAAATTTCCCGATAGAACTCGTGTCACCATTATTCCCACCAAAGACAAAGCCATGCCCGAAGGTACGCTTGCTGCTATTCTCGGCCCAAAGCAGACAGGTATTGGCAGGGATGGATTTCTTGCTCTTATTGAAAAGAAAAGTAAGTAAACTCCCGTGGCCGCCCGGCAAGCATAAGCGTGCGGGCAGCATGGATTTCAGCGATCGGGCGCGGAGCGGTGGTTGGCATTATTGCAAAATAGTTATGAAAGTTGTAGCTGCAATAGTACCGTGAAAAAAAGACGCTAAATTATCTCGTAAAATTCATACCATTAAGTGTATTATTATCTCCAACTCCTATTAGCGAATCGTTGCTAAGAAATACCGTCAAGTAATCATAAGGCGGATTGTTCTGTCCACTTGGCCATGACATGGTAATTATCGTCTTACCAATCTCCTGAGCATTAATTTCACTATCCGTGAAAAGCAAGCTATCCCCTGTGGTGGTAGAGACCGTAGGACTGAACGATGTTCCTCCGCTCGTAATAGTGCATTCTGTTGGCCCGGTGAAGTTCAACGTATCTAAATATGGGAAATAGTTACTTCGTTCGTACCACATGCCGAGATAACCGGATTGAGATTGAGAATTCGTTCCGGTTGAATTGCTCGAACAGGCCGCGAGGCCGATAAGAGCGAAGAGTAATAGTGTTTTCATGGGTACAAAAATACGAAATTATTTGGTAGAGGATCAAATATTAGATTATGTTGAGAGCGGACACTTTTTGCGTCCTAAAGAAACGGTGCTTTAAGCCATTCCAGCCACGCCTTCTTTTTCTTATTTGTATCATCGGTTTCATTACCTTCTTTGCAAAGAATGAAGTGATACGGTACAGCCGTACCCTTATCGGTTTCGTAGGGAACTCCTTTCTCAGCCCTTAGCCGGAATGTGCGCCAGTGGGCCTTACCAAATACATCAATATAATCAATTTTCCCTACATACCAGAGAGAGGAAGTATTGTCTGGTGTCGCGTTGCGAATTCTTTTCCATCCCTCTTCATCTGGTTTTATCGGAATATGAACTGAGGTTCGAGGCTCGATCACGAAATATGTTCGCTTTTTTTCTTCAGTAGGTTTTGCAGTTCCAAAGTCAATTTCTTCGGGTTTTCCAACATCCCATGTTACCTAACAACTTACTCTAAGTGCTGGGGTTTCCCCAAAGTTCTCAATCTTGAACTGCGCCAAATCGCCGGATTTTGGTTCTTCGCCGTCAAACCCGAGGTAAGCTCTCAATTGAATTTCGCTACTCTCACGGGATTTTTTAATTGTTCTTCCGAGGATGATGGCTTGTATTGCACCGATGAACAATAGACCAGCAGTAATGATAACTATTGGATTACTCCAGCCATTGGGCTCCCCGTCAGTGGGATTTGCCTTCAGTTCGGCGCATTCTTTATTATTTGGCCTGGTACACGCCGTTTCCGAAAACAAGCAATTCGAGACCCTTTCGGGCGGTTGATGTGCTACGAAAAGCAGGATAAATAGCGTCACGAACATCCTACAAAATTACAACGTTATTTCATAATGTCAATCAAATCGCTAATTTCCTTAAAAGTATAAAATGGGTTTCAAGTTGAGCAGGCAACAAGTATCGAAAGCTGGCACCGTGACAAGCGCACTGGCGTTACCTTAATTTACAAAAATTCTTGAATGCCAGAACCCTTAGCAAAAGCCTACACACCGAGCGCCGTGGAAAACGGTTTTATGTTTGCAGGTGTTTGATTCGCATGAGCTACAAGGATCGCATTACGTTCAATCCGAATCAGCGGAGCGGCAAGCCGTGTATTCGTGGCATGCGCATTACGGTTTACGATATTCTCGAATACCTCGCTTCGGGCATGTCGAATGAGGATATTCTTCGGGATTTTCCGTACCTTGAAGCCCAGGATATTACAGCCGCGCTCCTCTATGCCGCCGATCGCGAGAAACATATCCTCGTTCAGGCTGCCTAATCTCGCATGAAGCTATTGTTAGATGCGAATCTCTCGCCGGAACTTGCGCGTCTTCTAAACGATATTTTTCCGGGTTCCTGTCACGTACAGGATTTCGGAGATTTAACAGCCGAGGACATCGATATTTGGAATTTTGCCGTCACCGAACAATTTATCATTGTTACGAAAGATGCGGACTTCAACGAACTGAATCAAAGGTTTTCGGGTGGTCCGAAAGTGGTATGGATTCGCCGTGGAAACTGTCCTACCTCTGCGATTGAACATATTCTTCGTTCCCACGAGAAGGAAATTCATACGTTAAGCCTCGCTAAAGACGATATAGTGTTATTGGTGCTTTATTAAGGTGCTTCGGCACTGCCCGTTGTCTTGTGGCGTTACCTTAATTTACAAAAATTCTTGAATGCCAGAACCCTTAGCAAAAGCCTACACTCCGAGCGCCGTGGAATCGGCGTGGTACGACCGTTGGGAACAATACCATCTCTTCGACGCCAATCGCGCCGAACAAAATCCGCAGGACCCCACCGGACGCCGCGCCATTGATAAGCCGCCGTTCGTTATCGCCATCCCACCGCCCAACGTGACGGGTATTTTGCATGTCGGCCATGCGTTCACGTTCACGATCCAGGATGTTTATACGCGCTACCACCGAATGCTCGGCCACGAGGCGTTGTGGCTGCCGGGAACCGATCATGCCGGCATTGCCACCCAAACGAAGATCGAGCGCGAAATGCGCGCCGAAGGCCTCACGCGCCACGATCTCGGACGCGAAAAGTTCTTGGAGCGCGTGTGGGAGTGGAAGGAAAAATACGGCGATATTATTATCAGTCAACTCCGCGCGCTCGGTTGTTCCGCCGATTGGCGCCGCACTCGTTTCACGATGGACCCGAAATATTATGAGTCCGTCATCGAATGCTTTGTGCGTTTGCATGAGAAGGGACTGATCTATCGCGGCAAGCGAATCATTAATTGGTCGCCGCTTGCGCAGTCCGCGCTTTCGGATGAAGAGGTTATTCACAAAGAGACGCAAGGGAAGCTTTATTATTTCAAATATCCGATCGTTGGTTCCCGCTCGACCTCTCCCCCGGCCCCTCTCCTTGGTAAGGAGAGGGGAGTTGAGGAAATGGAGTATTTGACCATCGCAACCACGCGTCCTGAAACGATGCTCGGCGACGTTGCCGTAGCTGTGAATCCCGATGACGATCGTTACAAGCGATTGGTGGGACGAACGCTGATGCTGCCACTGATGAACCGGGAAATTCCCATCATCATGGATGGATATGTCGATAAGGATTTCGGAACCGGATGCGTGAAAATCACTCCCGCGCACGACCCGAATGATTTTGAGATTGGATTGCGGCATGATCTTGCCGCAGATCACTCGTGATGGATACGCGCGGTATGATAAATGAGAACGGCGGACGCTTTGAAGGTCTGGAACGATTCGATGCTCGAAAACGAGTGGTCGAAGAAATGCAATTACTCGGACTTGTCGAAAAGATCGAGAACTATACTCACTCCGTCGGTTATTCCGAGCGCGGCGGCGAGATGGTCGAGCCATATCTTTCCGACCAATGGTTCGTCTCGATGAAGCAGCTTGCGGAACCCGCGCTTCAGGTGGTCGAAGATGGAACGATTAAATTTTATCCGGAGCGATGGACGAACACCTATCGCCACTGGATGACGAATATCCGCGATTGGTGCATCTCGCGCCAGCTTTGGTGGGGACATCGCATTCCCGCATGGTACGCAGAGACTGGCGAGATCTTCGTTGGCCGGAACGAAAACGAAGCGCGCGCAAAAGCGAAAGCCGCAGGATACAATGGGCCGCTTCAGCAAGACCCCGATGTGCTCGATACATGGTTCTCATCGTGGCTGTGGCCCTTCGCCACACTCGGATGGCCGGAAGCAACGCCCGATCTTCAGGAATTTTATCCGACATCGTTGCTTGTCACGGGATTTGAAATTATTTTCTTCTGGGTTGCGCGCATGATAATGGCGGGAATTGAATTCATGCCGTCCATTCCGATGAAAGACGGTTCGCCGCGTACTGAGCTGAAAGATCGCATTCCGTTTCGGGAAGTTTATTTTCATAATATCATCCGCGATCTTGAGGGAAGGAAAATGTCGAAATCGCTCGGTAATTCTCCTGATCCGCTCGATCTGATGGCGCAGTATGGCACGGACGCGCTGCGTTTCACGCTGCTCTATCTTGCGCCATTGGGACAGGATATTCGCTTCGGCGAGCAATCGTGCGAGTTCGGCAGGAACTTTGCTAACAAACTGTGGAATGCCACGCGCTTTGTGCTGATGAAACGGGAGGAATATAGCGCCGCGCTCCCGAAAACGGAGTTTGAAACCGAAGACACCGAACTTATAAATTCTCAGAACCCCCGCCTTTCTAAGGCGGGGGCAGGGGGTGGTTCTTTCGGTATGGGCCAACCACCCCCCAACCCCCGCCTTAGAAAGGCGGGGGAGCCGGGGACTTTGTCCGATAAATGGATTTTGTCTCGCGCCAACCGTACTGCGCGCGATATTCGCAAGGCATTCGATAATTATGAGATCAATGAAGTCACCAAACTTCTCTATGATTTTATTTGGAAGGATTACTGCGATTGGTATTTGGAAATCGTAAAGATACAACCGGAATCAATCCCGCTTGCGGTTGAGATTTTGGAGGGAATTCTTCGTATGCTGCATCCCATTATGCCATTCGTGACGGAAGAACTTTGGCACGCCCTCACCGGGGAACCGGAAAGCGTGCTTATTGGCCGGGATGATTATATTACAGCGGATGAGGGGAAGATAGACGATAGCGCCGAAGAGGAATTTAATTTTGTGCAGCGAACCGTGGAGGCAATTCGGTTGATGCGATCGACGGTTGGATTAGCGCCTTCGAAATCTGCGGAGATCATCATTCAAGCGGAAGCGATGCAAGATCGCACACTCTTCAAATCGGCGCGGCAAATTCTGGAACGCATGAGTAGGGCTTCGTCACTTACTATTCAGCAGAGTGGCGGGGAATTTTCCTCTCGTGAATACGCAAGCGAGATGATAGGTGGGCGGGCGAGAGTGTTTCTCAAGCTCGAACAGCAATCTGAACAGGAACGAATTATCGAGCGCGAGCGACTTTCGAAAGAATTGGAGCGCGTGATAGTTCAAGAGCAGCAAATCAGCACGAAACTTTCGAACGCCAGCTTTGTGCAGCGTGCGCCAGCAAACGTAATAGAAAAAGAGCGCGAAAAACTTGCAAGCTATACTTCACAGATCGAAAAGCTAAAAGCGAGTATTGTGGAATTGACTTGATCATAATCATTGAAAAAATAAAATACCATGTTCGATTTCACACCGCCGCATTTACATCTCCTCGTTAACCATTTCCCGGTCGAGGGAAGTATCATTGTGTTTTTGTTTCTCATTTTTGCGATGATCCGCCGGAGCGCGGAGCTAAAGCGGATCGCGCTCGTCGGGTTTGTGCTGCTTGGCATTGCGGCGTATGTGTCCGATCTTACGGGCGGCGGAGCATCGCGGGAAATGCGGAACGTGAGCGGCATCGATAAGCAGCTCATTCATGAGCATGCGCAAGCTGCCGATTGGGCGAAAGATATTTCTTACGTCTTCGCAGTGGTTGCACTGGTGGGACTTATTCTCGCATGGCGAAATTCCACCGACAAAACGCCAAACAAATGGATCGTCATTCTCTGTTTTATTGGAGGGCTGTTTGAGGTTGCGACATTTGCCAAAACCGCGTACCAGGGCGGCCTCATTCGGCATCCGGAGATACAATCGAGCTTTCCGGTTCCGGTGCCGCCGGCGGATACGATGCACACGAAATGATGCTCCGCTATTTTAAGGTCTGCTTCGTTTTCTCGTTACAGCAACTATCGTTACCATAGATCCATATATCGAATACGTCCGGTACGCCACCTCGATAATCATTGTTCACCAGGACGTCAACGGTTAGTTCCAAACCAGGGACATCGTAGGAACGAGATTGGATCGCAGAATCACCGGGATCGCGTATGGCCCCATTTGCGAGGATAATGGTGTCAAGTGGGATAAGGTATTGCTGACCAGGAGTATCGATCACGGTACTCAGCGTGATCTGAATATACGTGTCTCCGCTTACCGATCCGGCACATACGCGGATCGATTCGTACGGGGAGACATCGAGGACGGTTAAACGATGAGTAATTGGATTTGACTGAAAATTAGGATTAGGATTTATAGACGCTCCGACCTTCGAGTAAATTAGTTTTGTTCCCATGGTGTTTTTTCAATTGTGTGTTATGTGTGGTGACTGAATGCAAACTTACGCACGAATTACCCTTCCCGGTCAAATTGTCGTAAAGTATTTTTATTTAGCGGTCGGAATGCCGATAGCACTGGAAGCGTAAACGTGGAACATTAATTAACGCGAGCAGCAATAGAAAGAGCCGCAAGCCAAACGGCAAGCGCTGCGGTTGCTTTCTAAATATTTTTCAAGAAGCTTCCCAATCTTCCGGGGGTGCGGCTGGCTCGAACGGGTTGGTGTACCGGTGCGGCAAACCCCGAAGCGGAAAGGACCGGCGAGTATGTGCAGCGCCATTCTTCGGCTCGATCGTAACACTCAGCCGCTGTCCGGCAGTGAGTGGCAGCTTCGGAAGGAGCAGAAGTCCTTCATTGGAAACCGTGGTGTCAATATGATATGCTTGCATTTATAATTAAACCACCGGGGTACCTTGACAGTGCCCCGGTGAAATTAACGCGAGCAGCAATAGAAAGGGCCGCAAGCCAAACGGGGAGCGTTGCGGTTGCTTTCCAAATGTTTTTCATGTGCGAAGATACGGGATTTGAAGTTTGAATTATATTGGCTGATTTCTTGTATTAAAAACTCTACTTAATAGTCTGACATGAACCGCTATCGCAGCAGCTTCACATTCCTTGGTATTGCAGGAGCAGCGCTTCTAAGCATGATCTCCTGTCATAGCTCTACGAGTGGCACAAATTTACCATCCCCACCGCCAACGCCTGCAGGCTACATCAATTGCGTTGGGCATCTTCATCATTATGTTAATGTATCGGCGTGGGACTACCCCACATGGTATGCGTTCTGGTCCGAAGCGCAAGATTCTTCCAGCGCAACATTGATCGTGGGAATTAATCCAAGCGAGATCGATAGCTTTTATTTAACTCGGGATACCAGCTCCTATACGGGATGGATTGACACGAACTCTTCCACTTACTCTTATGGACCCGTTCAGGTTTACGTCACATCCGATTCTGTTATTGTGGGTTCATATGGCATCGATGCCGGCAGCTATTATTATTTGAAAAAGCTCAACTAATGAAAGAGGTTTTATTCCCCCGGCTTGCAGCGTTTGCAGGGTTGGTAGTATTTTTTGGCGTCGGAAAGTTTGATGGGGATGGCGCTTTTGCCGAGATAGATGCATCCGGCGCGATGGTATTTTTTACCGCTCTTTGTGATATAGACGGTCGAATCGGTTTTCTGATCTACTTTGGTTGTATCGGATTTTATGGTTGCGATCGTTGTGGTATCGGCGGGTTTTTGTGCGTGAGTGGGGATAGAAAAGGCGAGGAGTGCGAGTAGGAGCGCGAGGGAGAATGAATGAGGACGCATGAGTTTGTAACGATAATGCAGAGTGTATCGTCCCTTCCGGGGAGGGGAGTCGTGCTGGAAGCGCCGACCCTTCGGCAAGCTCAGGGCAGGCTCTACGCGAGCATCAATTTTCGTTTTTTAAACACCCGCGCTTTTATTGTCGTATATTGGTGAGTGCAATGATGGGCACCTATATCAATTAAGAATTAAAAATTAAGAATGGGGGAACAAGTAAGAAGTAAGAAGTAAGAGGTAAGAAGTAAGAGGTAAGAAGTAAGAGGTAGAAGTAAGATCTATTTATGAAGGGGAAAAGTGAATAAGCGGGTGTTAGTATGTTAAGAAGTTAGGAATATGAAATGCCGTTGATTTCATTGATATTATGGTGATTTATGCATAAGTTCATGAACGAATTGCAGGAGTTCATGAACTATGAATACAAAAAAAAATATTTTTTAAGTAAGGCTATGCGGAAAATGGTGAAGAATTACGTGTAGAAGTACAAAAGCATCGATGTCTGGAGGAATACCACAGATATTGCGTATTTTTGTATTACATGACACATCAATTTGACGTAATAATCGTAGGCGCGGGCGGAGCAGGGCTTCGCGCCGCAGTAGAAATTCCAGCAGGGTATTCGTGCGCGGTGCTGACGAAAGTGCATCCTCTGCGCTCGCATACCGGCGCAGCGCAGGGCGGAGTATGTGCCGCGCTCGGCAATCTGGAGGAAGATCATCCCGATTGGCACGTCTATGATACGGTGAAAGGCTCGGATTATTTGGGCGATCAGGACGCGATCGAGGTGATGTGCAACGATGCACCGCGAGCCGTCGTCGAGTTAGAGCACATGGGGATGCCGTTTTCGCGTACCGATGAGGGCAAGATCGCGCAGCGTCGGTTTGGCGGTCACACGCGTCCGCTTGACCCGAGCGATCCGGATTCGAAGCGCGTCGCCGTGATGCGCTCCTGCTATTCGGCGGATCGCACGGGCCATACGATGCTGCATACGCTCTATGAAAATTCATTAAAAAATAATGTGCGGTTCTTCAGCGAGTTCTTCGTAACGGAACTTCTTTATGAGAATGGCGAGGCGAGCGGGGTCGTCGCTATAGAAATTTTGACAGGTGAAGTTCACGTCTTTCATGCGAAAGCCGTGATGTTCGCAACCGGCGGCGATGGAAGGATCTGGCGTATCACGTCGAACGCACATGTGGGAACCGGCGATGGATTTATGCTGGCGTATAATGCCGGACTTCCGCTCGAAGATATGGAATTCATGCAGTTCCATCCGACGGGACTGTGGAAGCTGGGAATTCTTGTATCGGAAGCAGCACGCGGCGAAGGCGGAATTCTTCGGAATAAAGATGGCGAGCGTTTCATGGAACGATATGCGCCGACGGTGAAGGATCTTGCTCCGCGCGATATGGTATCGCGGGCCATCATTCAGGAGATCCGCGAAGGGCGCGGCATCCGAGGTAATGATGGCACGGATTATATCCTACTCGATCTGACGCATTTGGATATTAAGATCATCACGGAAAAGATTCCGGAGATCGTTGGATTTGCGAGGACGTATCTCGGAGTCGAGCCGACGAAAGAAGGCGTGCCGATCCAGCCGACGGCGCATTACGTGATGGGCGGCATTCCGACGGATGTGGATGGCCGCGTAAGGCTCGATCATCAGGATGGCATCGTGCAAGGATTTTATGCAGCAGGGGAATGCGCGTGCGTCAGCGTCCATGGCGCGAATCGGTTAGGAACGAATTCGCTGCTCGATCTTATCGTATTCGGGCGAAGAGGCGGGAAGGCGATAGCGGCGTATCTCAAAGCAGGCGCGGAATATCCGAAGCTTCCGGCAAACGCAGGGGAAGCAACGAAAGCAAAAATTGCAGAAATTAAAGCGCGAACTTCTGGCAATAAGCCGGCTCCGCTTCGCACTGAATTGCAGCAAATGATGATGGACGATTGCGGAATTTTCCGCGATGCGAAAGGGCTGCAATCGGCATTAGATAGGATCGGGGAACTGCGAGAGAAATATAAAACCGTCGTGATCGACGATAAGGGAAATCAGTTCAATACCGATCTGTTGGAAGCCATCGAACTTGGGAATCTGCTCGATACCGCGCATGTGACGCTCGAATGCGCGCTGAACCGTACCGAATCCCGCGGCGGTCATTCCCGCGAAGATTTCCCCGACCGCGACGATCACAACTGGCTGAAGCATACTTTCGCCTCGAAGAATGGCGAAGGCAAGCCGAAGTTAGAATACCGGCCAGTTGCTATTACGAAATATCAACCGAAGAAGAGAGTCTATTAATAAGTAAGAAGTAAGAGTTAAGAAGTAAGAATAGAATCGGGAACTGCAAATAGCAATTCGTATAAATTGTTTGAGGTAAAAATTGACAAAATATTTTATTGCTTTTCTATTTCTTACTTCTTACTTCTTACTTCTTACTTCGGAAGCGACAGCGCAGAACATGCCGCACGAAGTAGGCTTCTGGTTTGCGGTGAATGGGCAGTTGCCGCTGATCCCTCCGAACGAGATCAATCACGGATTTTTTACGAATCCTACCATCGAGCATTTGTATTATAGCTTTGCGACGAACGGGGTTCAATCGGTATCAGTTTTTGTCGAGCATGTGAGTGAGGCGGAAAATTGGAGCGGAGAGTGGGCGACCTATGCATTAGGAAAGAATCCCAACTATCCGGCAGCTGTTGCGGAAACCCTCGGCATGACGTCGATCGGTATTGAGACGGAACGAAATTTTATCAGCGAAGGTGGCTTTCGGTTTGGCGGGGGGCTTGGCGTAGGGTTCGGCTTAGGCGGTACATCGGCTAATGTTCGGGATTCTCTGACCGGCGCGCAAACAACCTATAGTTCCGCAACGTCGTGGGATGCGTTGCTCATCGATTTCTTTTTAAGAGCGCGGTATTCGGTTTATACGAGCGACTCGTATGAAATTGCTCTTCAGTTGATGGGAAGGTATTGGTCGTTTCCAACGATCGGCCCAATAGGAGATGGCGGGAACGCTTATAACGGGCCGGGACTTCGAGCCATCAGCGAATTAGGTTACATGGCAGGAATCGCCGTCGGGTTTTGAGCAGTAGCAGCAAGTACGATACACCGATCAGATGCTTCAACGAAGAATCGGCATTCGGGGCAATGATCGATGTTGCGACCCAGCAACCGAAGATCTGGAATGTTTTCCTGCTTGCGGATCTGTTCGATAAGTGAGGAGGATTCATCGGCAAATCGAGAAAAGTCGGAATGTGAAAATTGGAATTCGGTTGTTTCACCGGTCGCGGTAAAGAAGAGGATGCATCGGACGGTTTCAGAACTGGGAACCATGAGACGAACGAGATAGGCGTAAAAAAGGAGTTGAAATCGGTAGCGATCAATCTTCTTTGCGTTAGGATGTGCGTCGGTTTTGTAATCGAGGACGGTCCATATCCCGTTTCGATCTTGGAACAGGCGGTCGATAATTCCATAGAGGGTGTCGCCCGATGGAAGCAATGTTTGAAGCGGGAACTCAGTGCGAGTATTCGTTCCAAAGCGGATCAGTGCAGCCGTTGGCGATGTCAAAAAAGTCAGAACATGGTGCCGAGCCGCATTCGAATAGGTCGATCGTTCGCTGGCATCCGATAATTCAACCGCATCGAGAACAGCATGGATTTCTTCGGAAAACAGCAGATCGTCAAGCACGCCCCCGGGAGCAATACGATCTGATTTTTCAAGCAACGTATGAACGATTCGCCCGAGTAAGGTTCCTTTGATGCGTTCAGAATACTCATCGGGTTCCAGATCGTAGGCAAGTTTTGGTTCCTCCGGCATTCCGAGGACATACGTGAGATGATATTTGGTAGGGCATTCCTTGAATCCAAGCAACTGCGTTGCGCTAAAGCGGGCAATAGGTGTATGGACGGCGAGCGGTTCGAGATACAATGGAGGAGTAACAGGAATTGTTTTTTCTATTTCCGCAGATGCTGTTGAAGGAATATCCGAACGAGAGCGAATAAGGGGTATTTCAAATTGGAACGGTTCCGAGCGCGACTGACCCGAATTAGGATCGTAGCGCGAAACATCTTCTTTTACTCTGATGGCAGTATCCGAGGCGGGAACTCCGAAAGCGTTGCAGATCCATGCAAGCCAGGAATGCTCGTTCGGTTTTTCGGGCAGGGTACAGGAAAGAATAAGATGGTCGCTGGCGCGGGTCATGGCAACGTAGAGAATACGCTTCTCTTCTGCGATGGTGCTGGCTCGGGAACGCTGATGAATAAGTTCCGCTATGAGCGGTTGCGACCGGTTATCGGGGAGTCGTATTTGAAGCCCTAATTCTTTATCGAGCAAATGCTGGTGATCGAAATTGAATTTCTTTTGAAGGAATGGAACGATCACAATGGGGAATTCAAGACCTTTTGCTGCATGAACGGTCATGATGCGAACGGCTCCGAGGTTCCCAGAAACATCCGCTTGCGATTCTTGCTCCTCCGAGTCGCTCAGATAATGAATGCGATCGACAAAGTCGAGCAGTCCAGAAAACCCGCTCTGATCGGAAGCGCGAGCTTGACCAAGAAATTTTTCAAGATTTGCAATTTTTTGTTCCGGCTGTGGGACGGATTGCAGCGATGCAAAGATTCCCGTTTCTGCATAGATCTTTTCGACGAGCAATGCTGTGCCGGTACGTCCAGCTAAGGCAAGGTTTTCCTGAAGCTGGTTTATTGTTCGAAGAAGATTTACATTGCCATTTGATTTAGCATAGCTTTGAAATTGCTGCCAGAACGTCCACGGCGCTTCGGTAGCTCTTCGGCGAGCAGACTCATGATGCGCAATCTGAAAGAGTTCCTTGTCGGAGACGGCAAAAAAAGGAGAGCGCAGTGTTGCGGCAAGTGCAACATCGTTCGAAGGCGCGGCAAGGAATTTTAAATAACTCGTAATATCGAGAATTTCTTGCTGTAAAAAAAATCCGGAGCCTTTTGCAACGATATAAGGAATATGTGCTTCGTTGAGCGAGCGTTCTAATGTGCGAAGGTTCCCGCGCGATCGCAGCAAGATTGCTATATCACCATATCCAGCTTGTCGAGGTTTTTCTTTTTCAGATCCCTTTTCTTTTTCTCCAACAAAATAAGTAGGGTCTTTACTTTGAACGATGCTCTGAATTTTCAGGGCAATGAGATCGGTCTCATTCGATTCATCATCCTGATCGGTTGCTGTTTCCTCAATATCTGTATTACCTGCCTCTGATTCCTTCCCTCGTTTTGGTGCTGGCGGGCAGATCCATTCAACCCGCCCTTCAATAGTTGATTCCCGGCCTTGAATGAGTTCAGAATAGGGCGTATCATGCGCTGACATAAGATCGCGGAAAAGGGAATTAATCCCCGCGAGCGGCGTGCGAGTCATTCGGAACGATTCGGCGAGTGTCATCTCCCCCTGTTCCTCTTTCAGCGAAAGAGCAATGGCGATGGATTCTTGTTGCGCTAAATCGGAAAGAGATTGGCCTTTGATCGCGGTCCGCGTTTGGTTAAATACCGCTGCGTCCGCATTACGGAAGGTGTAGATTGATTGCTTAGGATCTCCTACAATAGCAAGATTATTCGAAGTTCCAAAAGAATGTGTGAGCAATTTTGCGATCTCAAATTGCCCGTCATCGGTATCTTGGTACTCGTCGATCATCAGGAACCGGAATTCGCGGCCGATCTCCTCGCGCAATAATGAATTGGAGAGCAAGGCGATGAATTTCTCTATCAGGTCATCAAAATCCAGAAGACCATATTCATTTTTTGCATTGCGATATTCTAAGAGTACCTGATTGTAAAGACTGAACACCGTGCGGAGCAGCGCAATATACTCTTTATGTCCTGTGACATATTCTTCCTCGCTTTTCGGACACGAATTTAATAAAGTACGAATAGATGACACGTTATCGATCAACAGTTGCACATTGTCAACGATGGAGTGAGGTGCAATTTTACTATCAATGACATTGGCACGGAGGGTTCCATCTTTTGTGATGAACTTGTTGGCAACATTCACAAATGCGCTTGCAGCTTCAAAGAATCCCGTGCAAGAAAGGTATGCTTGAATAGATTCCAAGGCATCCGTTCCAAGCTTGCCGGATTTCAAATAGTCCGTTACTTGCTGTAATATCTCTTTTGTTTCTGGTGCAATGACGATGATGTGCAGTATGCGTTCAAATTCCTCGCGCCAAACCGCGAGAATGTCTATATCCGTCTTCGAAAGCAAATTATCCTGTACTTTTGCAGATCGCATCCGGTTCCCAAGGAGCGCCCGGACTAAGTTTGTTACGCTATTCCGTCCAAGCAATCGAAAAAGATGCAATGCGGAATTTTCAGTCGGCTGCTGATAGGATTCTTCGAGCGCAGAATAAAACACACGCGCGATGGCATCTTCCGCAAGCATTCGTTGATCCGCGCCGGTGACGATGGAAAAGCTGGCGTCGATATTTGCTTCGACCGGATAGGCGCGCAACAGCCGCGAAGCAAAGCCGTGAATAGTTCCGATGAATGCGCTTGGAAGCGAATCCCGAAGTTCTCGTAATCTCGCGCGTTGCATGGGATCGGTTCTCTCGTGATCGTTAATACGATCCGAAACTTCCTTGATGATCTTGGAACGAAGTTCACTCGCCGCATTTTCTGTGAACGTGATCGCAGCAACGTTGCGGGTTGTCAGATCCCGGTATCGCACAAACAGATCGACATACCGCATCACCAGCACGCGCGTTTTGCCGCTGCCGGCATTGGCTGTGATCGCAAGGTGTCGCTCGGTCGAAAGCGCTTTCTGTTGTGAAGGTGTCAGTTGCATTTTTGGATGAACTTGAACTATTTATTGCGAATGAAAGCTCCGCGTCGGGACTGACAATTACGCTTACGCTGTTATCTAAGCCACATGAACGCACACGAAATCGGCGAGCTTATTATGCCGCGCCTCGAAATTACTGCTTATTTAAACGATGAGCAATATGCCGAATCCGTCAAACATTTGGTGAAAAATCAAATGGCTGGTGGCTTCTGTATCTTTGGTGGAAGCGCGGCAGATGTGGCGCGTGTCATAATAGAATTGCAGGGGATCGCGGCGAGTATTGGAAGAACGCCGCTTCTTTTTTCGTGTGATTGTGAGTACGGTCTTCCGATGCGCCTCACGGAAGGGGGAACGGAATTCCCAGATGCGATGGCAATCGCAAAAACGCGGGAACCTGAACTTTCGTATAAAACAGGGCAAGCAATTGCTCGAGAAATGCGCGCGCTTGGAATTTCATGGAATTTCGCTCCCGTCGCGGATGTGAATTCCAATCCACATAATCCGATCATCAATACACGCTCATTTGGCGCGAATACTGATGTGGTTGCGGAGTTTGCATCGGAGTTCATGCTTGGATTGCAATCGGAGGGGGTCGCGGCATCGGCAAAACATTTCCCCGGTCATGGCGATACCTCGGTCGATTCGCACCAAGAGTTACCGATTATCGAACGAGATTTTGAAAGTATCAGCACACTGGAATTACCACCGTTTGAAGCGCTCATCAAGCGCGGGGTTTGGTCAGTGATGACGGGTCATCTTGCAGCGCCAAAACTTGCCGCGCATTTCGGCGCGTCAGGTGAGGAACAAAATCTTCCGGCTACACTTTCGTATGCACTTACGACAAAGCTTTTGCGAGAGCATTTCGGATTCGATGGCGTAATAGTTACCGACGCCTTTGAAATGCGAGCCATCACCGAGCGCTTCGGCGCGGATGAAGCTGCGCTGCTTGCTATTGAAGCGGGAACAGATGTTTTGCTTATGCCCATCGATCCGATCACCACTTATAATGCACTTGCGGATGCAGTTAAATCCGGTAGGATTAGTTCCAATAATATTCAAGAACGGGTAGATCGCATCCAATTGTTGAAAGAAAGAACACGAATTGATATTTCGGAGATTAACCCGGAACGATTAGTGGAATATGCACAGGAACACTCGCGTCTCGCAAACGAGATTGCTTACAAGTCGATTGAGCTTATCGGGAATGTTAAATTGAATGGCGCAAGCATGATCATTCTTACCGATGACCGTCCCGATGCTGTTAATAAAGCAAAAACGTATGAAACAATGATGAAACCATTCGTTTCATCTATTAAAATTATAACACCGGCGAATTGGATGCGGGAGCCAATGCAAATAGGTAAAGATTCGATCCTGGCCACATTCCATCGAATGAGGGGATATGTCAATGCCGAAATTGCGGTCGTTTCCGTCCCTTCGGTCGTTAGGGAATTGGCAGCTTTATGCAATACTATTGCTCTGCGCGGAATGATTCTTTTTGGCAGTCCGTATCTCGATGCGGAATTTGAAATACCGCCAGCGTTTGTTATGAAAACATTCAGCGAATCCAGTGCGTCTGTCGCGGCTGCGGCGGAGAGAATTCAACAACAGAAATGAAAACCAGAATAAGCATTCTTTTATTATCGGCAACACTCGTTTCCTGCCAGAGCAAACAGGCGGAGAGATCAAGCGCGGATACCACGCGCGCGGTTACTACGCAGCCTTCGAATTTCAAATTCAGCTTTTTCATCGGCACGACGGGATTGCCTAATAAGCCATTGGACTCCTGGACGATGGATACTACTGGAACGACGACGATCCGCACTTCACAACAGGTGTCGCGCGGGAACTATGCGGAGCAGAGCGCGCTGGCGGTGCTCGATCCGCCGGATATGGATTCGCTTCGTATGTTCATCCAAACGGGGAAGCTTTATACGATCGATTCCAGTAATTTGAATCAGCAGTGCGCCGGTGACGAGCATTACATCCTGAAGATTATTCCCTTAGCCGCGCTGCCGAATCTTTCGGCGAGCTTCGACGCTTGCGCCGCCGATTACAATCTTCTGCTCGAACCTCAACGCCACTATTTTCGCGCATTCCTCGATTGGTGGGAACGTATGCGCGTAAAATACAGGCCGGTTAAATTGGAATGAGAATCTATCTCAATTTTTTCGAATTTCCGAGATGGGTTTACCACTGGGATATTCTAGACCCAATTCGAGATAAATATCGGCGAGATTTCGAGTATTATAGTCCTTGCGGGAAATTTGTTTTCCAGTGACCGAGAGGCGGTTCAATTCGCGGACTTTATCTTCTTGCGCACGCTCAAAACCATTGGTTAAGGCGTGCTCCATTTTTTCTTTTAGTGATTCCATGCTTTAAGGCGCGCGTAAACGCTGAGTGACCAGTCTTCGTTCGATGTTAGACGTTTAGGGCCGAAAATTATTTTATGCAATATCGTCGTCGTCCTCATCTGGCACGTCCGGTTCAATTTCGTTCGGAGGAATTTCTTGAATGCGGCTATCTTTCACGAGACCGAATTTTCGCATTTTGGTGTACAGGTGAGATCGCTGAATATCGAGTGCGTCGGCTGTACGGCTGATATTCCAATTTTGTTCATTTAATTTTTCTTCGATAAAAGCTTTTTCGGCGCGATCTTTAAATTCCTGGAAGGTCGGCGCTTGCATTGCTTCATCGAGAGGATTGCTCTTGCCCGTTAGGAAAGAATAGGATTCGGTTTCTCCGGTCTCCAGCGCATCGTTGCTTCGTTGAGGATCGTCGGCAAAGGTCGGATTTTTAGGAAGGTTATCGAATGATTCCTCGTGAGGAGTTTCGCTGGTAGCTCCTTTTGCAGATTGCTCTCGCACGGAAAATGCAAGCCCAAGCTGTTCGACGTCTTCAACACGCACGGCCTCGTGCGGCACCAAAATAACAATGCGTTCTATGACATTTCGCAGTTCCCGGATATTGCCGGAAAAGGGAAGTGAGGTTAGCAGTTTCATCGCTGCATCCTCGAAACGAACGGGCTTGCGGTTCATCTCCGCAGTGAACTCCTTGCTGAATTCACGTACGAGCATGGGAATATCATCTCGCCGATCGCGAAGCGGTGGAACGAAAATCGGAATGACATTCAAGCGATGATACAGATCCTCGCGGAAACGGCCATGATGGATTTCTTCTGCAAGATTTTTATTCGTTGCCGCGAGAATACGAACATTGACAGGAATCGGGCGGCCTGTGGAACTGCCGACTCGTTCCAGTCGTCCCTCCTCGATAACGCGGAGCATTTTGGCTTGTGCATCGAGCGACATATCGCCGACTTCATCCAGAAATAGCGTACCGAGATCGGCTTGCTCGAATTTTCCGATGCGCTGCGAATGCGCGCCGGTGAACGAGCCTTTTTCATGACCGAACAATTCGCTTTCGATCAGATCTTTTGGAATGGCCGCGCAGTTCACTTCGACAAACGGCCTTTCCGATCGTTTAGAGGCGCGATGAATTGCGCGGGCAACGAGTTCTTTACCGGAGCCATTTGCGCCGGTGATGAGCACGCGGGCGTCCGTTGGAGCAACCCGCTCGATGATAGCGCGAATGTTCCGCATCGCTGCAGAAGTGCCGAGCATACGCTCTTTGCCTTTCAGCCGCTCGCGCATCTGGCGGTTTTCGCTGACGAGCTGCTTCTTTTCCGTCGCGTTGCGGACGAGCAAGAGCAATCGCTGGCGATCGGGAGGCTTTTCGACGAAATCGAAGGCACCACGTTTGGTTGCCTCGACAGCAGTTTCGATCGTGCCGTGGCCAGAGATCATGATGACGGGCACTTCTGGACGCACTTCCTTCAGCTTTTCGAGCGTTTCGAGGCCGTCCATTCCGGGCATTTTGACATCCAGCAGTACGCAATCAATGGGCGTTTCAGCATCCTGTGCGAGCTTCAATCCCTCAATACCGCTTTCGGCGGTCGTGACTTGATGCTGCTCGTACTCGAAGATCATCGCGAGCGTATCGCGGATCCCGGCTTCGTCATCTATGATAAGAATATGTGCCATCCTACTGTACTAATTGCTGAACAGGTAGGAAGGTTCACTTTATTGAGATGATTATTTATCTTATCCGCTGACGAGCGCAAGGATATTTCCATCCGGGTCTTTGAACCATGCGGCTTTCATATCGCCTTCGCCATGAATATCACCATTTCGCGTCATGCCGGGCATATCATAGTGCTCGAAGGTAATACCTTTCTCTTTGAGCGAGCGAACGATGTCCTCCATATCCGAGCCGCACAACCAGGTCATGGCAGTGGCTTGATTAGTTCCGGCAAACGTAGAGCGATAGAGGAATATCTTCGAGTTCCCGCTTTGGAATACGATCACTGCTTCGCCATCCTCATCGATCTTTTTCAAGCCAAGCGTTTCTTCGTAGAATTTCCCGGCAGCTTTCAAATCCTTTACCGCTATATTTACGACCGTGTCTTTATTCGCTAACATATTATTTTCTCTTATTAAAAATATGAGTCCGAGTTATGTAGATTGTATGGATTGCACGAAATGATTTATGGGACCTTATTTATCCGCGTAATCCATCCAATCCGCATAATCCAGGTTTATTTCTTTGGATACGTATAGTTCACCATCCACTGCACATCGAATTTATCGGTGAGCATACCCCAGTATGCACCCCAGGGAGCATCAGCAATCGGCGCGCCAACCTTCCCGCCATCCGAGAGGGCATTGAAGAGCTTATCCGCTTCTTCCTTGCTCTCCGTCTCGAGGCAAAGCGTGAGATTATTTCCGAGCCTGAGCGTGTGTCCTTGCGACTCCAGCATATCGGTTGCCATCAAAGTATTTCCTTTGATTGGCAGCGAAATGTGCATGATTTTGTCGAGTTCTTCGGGAGACATTTTGGCAGTGCCCGGCATGCTGTCGTTAGCAGGCATGTCTTTGAATCTCACCATCGTTGAGAATTCCCCGCCGAAAACAGATTTGTAGAAATTGAATGCTTCCTCGGTGTTACCCTGAAAGTTTAAGTATGGATTGAGTGTTGCCATAGTTGTTGATTGATTATTAAATGGTTTCTTGAATGATTATTTTCCATCGAACGCGCGTTGTAGTTCGGCGATATTGAGCTTTGTCATCTTCAGCATCGCTTGCATGGCCCGGTCGGCTTTTGTGCGGTCGGGATCGCCAAGCACTTTGCCAAGTATGGTGGGAACCACCTGCCAGGTGATACCGAATTGATCGGCGAGCCATCCACAGCGGTCGGTGCGTCCGCCTTCGGAGAGTTTATCCCAATAGTGATCGACTTCTTCCTGCGTCTCGCAGTTGATGAAGAAGGATGTTGCGCCGGTGAACTTCCAGTCCTCCATGTACGGCTTTCCTCCGTTGAAGAGAATAAATTCCCTATCTTCGAGCGAGACGGTCACGCCCATCGGCTTGCCGCCGGGGCCTGGCATCGTACTCAGGATCTTCGAGTTCTTAAAAACGGAAGTATAGAAATTTGCAGCTTCCTCGGCCTGATCGTTAAACCACAAGAATGTTTGGATTTTTTGCATGATAGGTGTCTTTGTTCTTTGAATAAGTTGTCATTGCGAGAAGAACATTCATAGCGAAGCCCACATGATTATTCCTGTGCGCATGAGCGATCATGCGGGTCGCTGTCTTCAGTAATGACAATTTTAATTTGCGTATTCGGCGATCTGTTTATTGAGCCGCGTTTCGTTTTCTCGAAGTTCGGGCGTTAACGTATCGCCGAAATCGGGGGCTTCGAAGAGCTGCCGAATTTCGACCTCTCCATCCTGAAACGGTGCGCGCTTTAGCCACTCTATGGCTTCATCGAGGGATGAGCATTTCCAGATCCAATATCCGGCGGTGAGATCGGTAGTAAGTGGAAACGGGCCGTTAGAAACGGAACGATTCTTACCGCCGAATTTTATTCGCGCGCCTTTCGATGATGCCTGCAAACCTTCGCCCGCGAGCATTACGCCCGCTTTGACAAGCTCCTCGTTGAACGTGCCCATCTCAGCGAACTGATCGGTCGTGGGAAGGATTCCTGCTTCGGAATCCTTATTTGCTTTAACAATGACCATGAATTTCATAATGTGTTCCTCCTAAGAATTAATTATTAAATGTAATCACCCCATAATCCCCCTCCTTGGAAGGAGGGGGATTATATCAATTACATCGCGTTTGGTTGCAGCATACTGACGCGGTTCCCTTCCGTATCGAAGAACGATACATACATGCCGATGCCGGGGATCTCCATCGGCTCGCCGATGATCTTGCCACCGGCTGCTGTCACCTTCTTGATATGATCCTGAATGTTATCCACGCCGATCACGACCGACGGCGCGTGCGAAACGGGATCGTCGGTGCGGTCATAAAATCCGCCGTTGATCGCGCCCGGCTGCTTTGGGCGACGGGACTTTTCGTCAGTCTCTGTTGTCGAGACGACGACGTAGTTGCCCATCTCGGCACCTAACTGCTGTGTTTGCCAGCCAAAGGTCTTTGAATAAAAATCGCTCATGCGTTTCCGGTCTTTGGCCGGCATTTCGAAGTGTACTACTGGATTCATTGTGTGTTATTGTTAGTTAAATGGAAAATAGTTGTGTACGCGGAAGCTCCTGCTTCCGCGTGGGAAGCGGGAGCTTCCCACTACACCTTATTACGCAAAGCTTCCCGTTTTAACATCGCCGTTTCGCCGATAATTCGCCACGATCACGCCCATCGGCGTAGCCTTGCATTCCGTAAGTTCGAAGGCTGCCGGTATGGCTCCATCGGCGAATAACCGCTTGCCAGTTCCCAGCGTGACGGGGAAAAGTTTCAGCCAAAGCTCATCGACAAGATCGTTTTTTAGCAGCGTTTGTATCATATTGCCGCTGCCGTGAACCTGAAGTTCCGGGCCATCCTCGCTTTTAAGTTTTCGAACGCCTTCGGCAAGATCGCCCTCGATTCGGAAGGAATTTTTCCATTCCGTTTTCAGCGCCGAACGCGTTGCAACGTATTTGTTCGCCTTGTTTAACGGATCGGCGATCGGGCCCTCTTTCGTCGGCCAATATCCGGCAAAGATGTCGAACGTTTTTCGTCCCAAGAGCAGATCGAAATCGTGGCCCATTTGTGTAAGCATAACTTCATGGCTGGCTTCGTCCCAGAACGGAGTGGTCCATCCGCCATATTTAAAGCCGCCATCGGCATCTTCTTCCTGTCCTCCCGGAGCTTGCATGACGCCGTCCAGACTAATGAATGATAATACAATAAGTTTTCTCATGTTGTTGTCTTTTATGAGTAGTTAATAAATTTGCTGTCGTTTTTTAGTGGCTAATTAATCAGTCCCAACATTCACTGGCTGCGGAACAATTTTAGCAATTAACAAACCTGCAAGGAAAAAGCCAACCGTTATGTCAATAAGTTGCGCAATAAAAAAACTGGTAGGGAATTCGTACCAATTCCAGTAAATCATGCTCACAGCGACACATCCAAGGCTACCTAAAAGTGTAATTACGAAAACTCTTTTCCAATAACTCGCAAGAATTAAAGAAGTAATAAATGCGGCTATCAAAACTGATAGCAGATTACTAATAAGTTGTGTTATTAGTTTTTGAGGAGATAGGGGGTTGCCTCCGATCGGTCGGTAAAGTAGCATACCTACAGGAGCAAATTGAAATTTTTTCAGAAACGCAGAATCTTCTGCTGCTGTATATTTTTTCTTGAAATCTTTGCCAGGAAAAAAGTAAAGCCCCCGTTCGGGAATACAACTTTGTAGTGTTTCAATAATTTTATCTTCGTTTGGTAAAGGTTTAAAGCCTGTACCAATAAAAAGCACCATGTGAGAGAAGCCTCCCCATATAAACATTATTACAGTTCCAAGGATTGCTGCAATTACTATGCGTTTTAATTTTGACTGTTTCATTTTGTTTTTAGTTGTTTAGTTTTATTCTAAAATTATGAAACGGACAAAGTCATCGAGTAATAGATAAAGCGCCACTATTCGATGAAGAATCTTCTTTATCCAAAACATAAATTTAAGGTTCATCTTTTGATGATGATTATACAATTATTTGTAGGAAGTGAGTAGTTCGTCCAAACGAACGTGCCCTTCCGCCATGCCGCTTTCCATGCCGGATTGCACCATTCCATCGCGATCGGCTATGGATTGGAACACGAGTTGCAATGTGAGCTTCGTATTTCCATTAACATCTTCGAAAGTCGAAGTTTCCATGAGTACGTGTTGCGGGACCCCATCATATTCAAACGTCCGCACCATGCGCTCGGGAGCTATAATATCGTGAATGACCCCGTGGAAGCCATGCTTTTGCCCACTTGGATCGGTACTAATGACACGCCACGATCCGCAAGGACTTGAATCGTATTGTACCACGTGTATCTTGTGAGATCGCGGCCCCCACCACTTATTTAGTGCTTCTGGATCGTTCATTACTCGAAATACGAGATCGCGCGGAGCATTGAACATGCGCGTTACTATAACTTCCTTTTTGCCGGGTTTGGCCTCGACGATTGTTTTATTTTTCTCTGACATGGTAGTGTTGATTGATGGTGTCAGTTTAAGCGGTCGGCGTTTATCATCCAAAGTGTACCGAACTGATCTCGAACTACGGCGTAGCGAGCAGCCCAGAATGTTTCCTGAAGTGGCATGATGATTTCTCCGCCCTCGGCGAGCGCAGTAAAAACGCGCTTTGCTTCATCAGGTCCTGAGACGCTGAGAAAAAGATAAGCGCTTCGCATTGGCTTTTGCCGGTCAGGAGGAATATCCGCAGCCATAAGTTCGGTTTCACCAAGTGTCATTCGTGCGTAGAGAATTGCTGAACCCCATTCCGGAGGAATGCCTGAGCCGGCGGGCGCTTCGGAGTGTGTCATCATAGCGAGTATTTTTCCGTCCAGATGCTTCTCGTAGTACGCGAAAGCTGCACGGCAATTGCCGTTGAAGTTGAGATAAGTATAAAGTTTCATGATGTTCTGTTGAATGAGTTCTATGAAGGAGAGTTTATTGCATGAAATTTTTGAGCAGCGCCTCCAACCGATCATGGCTTTCGCCGGCGTAGCGAGCGAAGTCATAACTGATGATCGTATCTCGATCGGCAACGGACTGATGGATGCTTTGGATGATCATCTTCGTTCTGGTGCCCAGGTCTTCCAGTGTGTAGGTTTCGAGCACGACTTTTCCCGGTGTCATTTCGAAGGTGCGAACAATTCGTTCCGGTGCGACGACATCGTGATAGACTCCGTGAAACCGCTGCTCCCAGCCGTTCTTAGGTCGAACTACAACGAGCCAGGAGCCTCCGGTGCGAGCATCGAACTGCTCGACATGCGAATCTTCGTTCCAGTATTTGGGGATGGCATTAGCATCGCATAATACTTTGAACACGAGTTCCCGAGGAGCGTCAAGCTCGCGCGTGAGTATGGTATCGAGTTGGCCGGGTTCGGCCTTCATGGTTGTTGGATTTTTCTGTGACATGATGTATCGGTTGGAAAAAATGAATGAAAAGGAAAAATTTAGTTTTTGAGAAAATCTTCTAATCGCTTGTTTCGATAGGTTATATATTTGACGAAGTGTGCATCGTTGACTCGTACCTCAACGCTTACGAATAACGACATGCATGGCGTGGTCTGTTTGAACATGTTCGACAACCTCGTAACCGAGCGCGAGCAGGTTAACACCCGCGAGAAGATTCTCGCCGGAGCCCAGAAGGATCGGAGAAATCGCGAGATGCATCTCATCGACCAGGCCGGCATTTAGGTATTGGCGAATCGTCTCTGCTCCACCACCGATGCGAATGTCCTTGTTGCCAGCAGAGTCCTTCGCATGCTCCAGCGCCGCATGAATGCCGCCGGTTACGAAGTGGAAGGTAGTGCCACCTTCCATCGTTAGCGACGGACGAGCATAGTGCGTAAGCACAAACACGTCGCAATGAAACGGCGGGTTGTTGCCCCACCAGCCTTTCCATGCATCGTCGGGCCAGGTACCACGGATCGGGCCGAACATATTGCGGCCCAGAATCTCGGCTCCGATATTTTCAAACCCGCGCTTTGTGAATTCGTCGTCGATCCCGATCCTGCCACCTTCTTTTCCAAACATTTCGTGGAATGTTCGAGTATCCGTCATCCACTGATGGAGATTAAAACCTCCTACTCCCAGCGGATGCTCCAGATTTTGATTTGGACCGGCTCCGTATCCATCGATCGATAGTGTAAAGGCATGTACTCTTACGTTACTCATGATTCCTCCTTAGTGTGATTGTTTTTGTGATAGTTATTTCTGAAGATTGAGTACGTAGTTCTTCAGTTTATCGAGATTTTGCTCGAGCCCTTCGACGGCATGATAAACCTCCACTGCTTGCTTAAATTCTTGATCGTCCTCGAAGATGTTTTTCCAGCGTAGCTCGGTTTTATCTCCACGATCGACGAGTTCGATATGCGTCTCGAAACGAGGAAATGGCCCATGTAAAAAGATGATTCGTTCTGGCTTGACGATCTCGCCAAACACGATTTCATTAACATAATCCGTGCCATCTGGCCCGTGCATGATAAAATTCCATTCGCCGCCAGGACGGAAGTCCATTTTGTGGATGGTATTCGTGAATCCGTTCGGCCCCCACCAATTTTTCACATGATTCGGCTCGCTAAGCACTTTCCAAACGAGTTCGCGTGGAGCATTTAAAATGCGCGTAGCAGCCATGGTGCGATTTTTCGCCGAGCTTCGTGTTTCGACGTACTCTTTCAGCGATCGACCAATAATATCCGTCCATCCCGCCGCAAAATTGCGCGCGTCGAGAGCTGGGTCGTTATTGACAATAAACGAATCAAGACCGGAATGAGTGAGGCGGAGCTTCGTTTGTTTTCCTTTTGCGAATAATTCAATGGCAACGGTCGAGATACCCTTATATTCTTCGTAACCCCAGGTATAGACTAATTTTTGTCCCGGAATAACTTCCGTTACTCTACACTTATGTAGAACGGTTCCCTTATTCGGCTTGATGCCTTCGAATTCAAACTTGAAGCCGACTTCTGCTCTAAATTCCGGGAGCTTAAAATACCATTTCTGCATCGCATCGTTATTCGTGATCGCATCCCACACGCGTCCAATCGGCGCATCGAATGTTCGTTCAACGATAACGGTGCCTGCCAAATATTCTTCGAGTTTCTGGAAGCTCAGTTCCCAACCTTCCGCCATCTGGAACTTCATGTATCCATCGCGGACGGCATCGGAATCGAACCGCGAACAGACTGAGAGTTTCGTTTTGCTCCCAAGGTCCTCGAACGTAATGGTAACGAATCCGCTGAGATAATTCTCTTTTTCTGCATTCGGGATGCTACTCATCAGCATGTCTTTCCACGATTGCGGGTGTCCGGAAAGATCGGCAGTATATGCGATCCGCTCCGGACGAATGAACTCGGTATATTCACCTTTCATCGGATAATCGCCGCCCCAAAAAGGCTCCGGCAGTTCGTTCGTGCCGTGCATGACGATGTGGTATTTGCCGCCGACACGCGGCTCAGTCTCAGCGGTAACGCGAAATCCACGCGGCCCGAACCATTTTTCTAAATGCTCCTTCTTGGTGAACGCATCGAAAACGAGTTCCCGAGGAGCGTTGATCGTGCGTGTAATAATAACTTCGCGCGGAGCTGTTTCTACTACCGATTCATTTTTTGTTGCCATCTGCTTTTTCTTTGGATTGTAATTCGTTCAAATATTCTTCCAGCCGGTCGAGCCGCTCATCCCACATTTTGCGGTAGCGTTCGACCCAGTCGGAAACTTCGTCTAATTTATTCATGCTTGCCTCGCAATACCGTTCGCGGCCTTGCTGCGTGATGCTCACTAAGCCGCATTCCTCCAGTATCTTTACGTGCTTCGAGATCGCGGGCCGCGACACCTTAAAGTGATCGGCGATGCTCGTCATCGTCAGCGTTTGCACGGCGAGCAAACTAAGGATCGCCCGCCGCGTCGGATCTGCTATGGCCTGAAATACGTCTCGTCTCACAACCCCTCTAACCAAATGCGTAACCGTTCGGTTTCCTAATTTTTAGGGAAAATAAAGGATAGCGTTTGGAAACTTATTATCACGCGAATTTGCTCTGGTTTTATTATGAATCACCCGACCTATCGCGTCGTTTCAATTTGCGTACTATTCCCGCTAATTTGTTCCTGCGCCGCCAAACCGTTCCATTCAAATTTTGATTACTTTGGAATGTCGAACACCGCACCGATTATTCAAACTTACAATGACCCCGATTTCGATCTGAGAAAATCGAAATCGGTCGCGGTTATTCCGGATGATAGTTGCCCGAATAGGCTGCTGGCGAAGCAAGAGGCGGCATGGCTTTCAAGACAATTTGAGGTGCATGGATTCCAAACTGTGAAGCCCGATATGAACCCTGATCTCATCGCAAAAATTCATGTTGCAACCGAATACCGTGAGCATTACATTCCAGCAGAGCAAATTAGTGTTCCCGAATACGTTCCTGGTCAGAAAATCAACGTTAACTTAGTTACTTCACCCCAGTATTCTTATGGACTGGATGATGAAGTGACTAAGGGAACGATCGAAACGCAGGGCAGTATTCAGTATCATACTGAGACAGTACCAGGCAGAACAGTTGGATACTACTATCCGTCTACAGTAATATCAGTTTTCGATTCAAAAACAGGAACTAATACTTGGATGGGCACCGCCGTGGGTGTCTCTACTCAAGCTGACGTCCGAGTGTCGTCTCAACTCCTTGCACTCCGACTTTGTAACCAAATTGGCGTTGCAGATAATCATTTACCATACTTTGACAGCCTACCTGCCGGACGAACAGGAATGAATGATTCTTACCTAACATTTGATGGTAATCATTATTTACCTGTCGTCACTAACGTAATGCATGGAAGCCCTGCTGAAATGGCAGGTATGGAATATGGTGATATTATTGTTTCGATTGACGGACTTTCAACCTCAGATCGTTCTGAGCGATGGTTCCTGTCGGCTCTCCGAGGGACACCGGGAACTAATGTTCAACTCGATGTGGCCCGAAGGGAATCAGTCTCTAAGCTTAATTTTTGGCATGACCGTTCATTCAATTTCAATTATTACGAAGCAGAAGACCGGAGGGTCAACATAGCAATCACTCGTCGTGTATATGACCCAATCAAAAAAGAATGGAATTGATACTTCGGCCTAATGGACTGCGGAGTCTGTGTTCAATGTTTCCTCTAAGATATTGAGTCGATCACTCAACCCTTCGGTGTGTTCGACTTTAAAAATTCTTAATTTGATATTCCAAATGATTCTGTGCATATAGCTAACCGGTTTTAAAGGAGAGCGCAGATGACGACGAGCTTTTTCTAAGGCAATTCTTGTCGATCTACACATAATGGCATCTTCCGTAAGTATTCTTGGTACGCTTTCTCTGACGCGAATCAGAGAACGAGTATAAACGGCACATTCGTCTGAAGTCCGTAATAGTTCAATAATTACCGGACGATAAAATTCGGATGTATTTGGCATTGTATTATTACACAGTTCATAAATTGTATCAAAATGTGCAGCCTTCGCATCAAGTCGAGTCGGCTCTGCTACAAATGACGGCAACTGTTGATTAAACAGCGACTCGGCTGCATTTAATGGAACTGTTTTTGCCTGGAACTCAAATCTTGCATCACGAAATCGACGACGATATTCATCCAAAGTTGAAGATGTCTTCACTTCAGCCTGCCGTATTTGATTTAGCACCTCGCGTCGAGCAGGCAAGCCATCTGCAAGAGTGTCTATGGCAGCAAGGTATCCAATCATCGTAGCAGAGTTACCTCTTGAACTACCTGAGTTATATCGGACGAAAATATCGTAGATATCGTTGCGAGGTATTGAGACTACTGATTGAAGGCTTACAATAATTCGCTGGACATAATCTTGGTTCTTGCTTTCGTTAACGTCGAATGCTCCAGCCTTCGCCATAAAATCTTGCATCTGCCGAGTTAAGCTTATCAAGATGCTACCATCTAACAGAGTGAGAATAAATTGTCTGACACCTTCCAGACGAACGTATTCCTTTATTTTGTCCGTTAGCCGCGTAACCCAAACGCCAAGAGCAAACAAAAAGACTGCTGTTGCAATTGGAAGGATAATTTTTTCCACCCACCATAGAAAGTCTACGGGGGCATCAATAATCACATGAATTGGCATGCTCATATTATAAGTTCCGGCACACTATTGGCGTTCCCACGAGATAGTTCTAACGTTTATGCCGCCGCTGCAAAATGTCGAATCTGAAAAAGTTCATCGGCTTGCAGGGGTTCGTGCGAAAATTCCGGATTAATCACGCTTGCTCGCATGTAAAATTGTGAGGCCGATCAACACATCGCCCTCATAGCGCATGATAATATCATCGTCGGTTAACTCGCTGTCGGTTGCGAAGCTGGGTTTCTTAAAATTGACGTAGAGGACATCCGCTTCCTCGTCATAAGAAGTCCATAAGTATCCCGCCGGCGCGTGAAGAGCGGCTGGAAGTATTTTCAGATATTCTTTAACATTTACAATGGCCATAGTTGCTTTCGACTTCATTCTGAAACGCCGGAGGCTCTTTTTAACTTCTTTTTCATTCGTAATTCGTAATTTTTAATTCGTAATTACTCACGCCATCACCAATTCCCGCATATCGATGGCTTTGGGAATGATTACATTACGCATGCGTTCGGCCCTGCTGTCGATTAAGCCATTCGTGAAGAACATTCCGGGCAAGAACATCTCGAGTCACATGCTGTTGTTTTGCGAGCGAATCGAGGCTTTTCATATCATCGAGGGGCATCTTAAATTCCAGCAGGTCTTCCGAAGGTTTCAAGTTATGGAATTGCTCGGTTGGGCGGTAGGCATTGGCCGCATCGAAATAATCGACGAGGCTGTGCGTCGCCCAGAACGCTCGTTCTTCATCTTCAGTCTTAAATTCTGGAAGCTCTTTCAACTTCTTTTTCATTCGTAATTCGTAATTTTTAATTCGTAATTACTTACGCCATCACCAATTCCCGCATATCGATGGCTTTGGGAATGATCGCATCGAATTTTTGCATATCCCATGCGAAGGTGGGGCAGCGTTCGGCACAGAGTCCGCAGTGGACGCAGAGGTCTTCGTCCTTTGCCATGATGCGTCCGGTTTGCTTTAATGGTTCCGAGACGAATAGATCTTGCGAGAGATTGAGCGCGGGCGCAGAGAGGCGGGAACGAAGATCGGTTTCGTCGCCATCTTTGGTGATCGTAAGGCATTGCACAGGGCAGACATCGATGCACGCATCGCACTCGATACACTTTGGTGCGAAAAAGACGGTTTCCATATCGCAGTTCAGGCAGCGCTGAACTTCATTCGCTGTTTGCTCCGCAGAAAAGCCAAGTTCAACTTCAGTCGTGAGATTCTTGAAGCGTTCGACGAGATCGACATGCTTCATTTTCTGCCGCGTTTCGGGATCGTAATTGTTATTGTACGACCACTCCGAAAGTCCCATCTTCGCAGAGACGAGATTCATTCCGCGCTTCATGCGCTCTGTGACGGGAACGCCATTCACATAATTATTAATGGAGATTGCGGCCTGATGTCCATGCTCGACAGCCCAGATAATATTCTTCGGACCCCACGCAGCATCGCCGCCAAAGAACACGCCGGGGAGGGTGGACATATAGGTTGTCTCATCAACCTTTGGCATATCCCACTTACCGAATTCCATTCCAAGATCTTTTTCGATCCATGGGAACGCATTATCCTGACCGATAGCGAGAATGACATCATCGCATGGAAGGATTACGGTGTCGATGGTGCGCGATTCCGTCGCGCCTTCGTTCCATTCGAGGCGATCGAATTCCATTCCGACGAGCTTTCCATTTTCGAGAACGAATCGTTTCGGCGCATAATTGATGACGATCTCGATTCCTTCTTCCTCGGCATCTTCCAGTTCCCACGGCGATGCTTTGAAGTATTTTCGCGGGCGACGCGCCATTACCTTAATATCTTTACCACCAAGTCTGCGTGAGGAGCGGCAGCAATCCATCGCTGTATTTCCAACGCCGATGATCAGCACTTTCTCGCCGATTGATTTAATATGCTCGAAGGCGATAGAAAATAGCCAGTCAATGCCAATGTGAATGTTTGCGGCAGCTTCTTGGCGACCGGGAATTTGCAGATCCTTCCCACGCGGGGCACCGGAACCAATAAAGACGGCATCGAAATTTTGTTCGAGCATCGCTCTCATGCTCTTGATCTCGGAATTATATTGCACATCCACGCCCATATCGACGATCATCGCAATTTCTTCATCCAGAACACCGGCGGGAAGGCGGAAAGAGGGAATATTCGAGCGCATGAGTCCGCCCGGTTTATCCATTGCCTCGAAAATGGTTACTTCGTAGCCGAGCGGCATGAGATCGTTCGCGACAGTGAGCGATGCCGGCCCTGCGCCGATGCATGCGATGCGTTTGCCATTTTTTGCTGTCGGAATTTTTGGCAGAAGCATCGAAATATCATCGTCACGAAGATCGGAAGCCACGCGCTTTAAGCGGCAAATGGCGACGGGTTTTCCGTCCACGCGGTCGCGGCGGCAGGCGGGTTCACAGGGGCGGTCGCAGGTGCGCCCGAGAATGCCGGGAAACACGTTCGACTCGCGGTTGAGCATGTAGGACTCGGTGTACTTTCCTTGCGCGATGAGGCGGATGTACTCCGGCACGTTCGTATGCGCCGGGCACGCCCACTGGCAATCTACTACTTTATGAAAATAATCTGGATTTTGCTGGTCGGTTGGCTTCACGTAAAATTTTGCTTGTTATTGTGAGAACGAAGCCGAAAACAGCAAGGGGAGCGGGGACGTTCGCCGTGTAGCGCTGAACTTTAGTTCGGCGAACGTGTAACAAAACTTCAAATTTGAGGTTATTTGTAATATCCTAAGCCAATCATTTTCCTATGAAATACTACATTATCGTTTTTCTTCTCTTTTTTGGGGTTTCGGCTCATGCTCAAATTACGCTGGAACATACCTATAATGGCGCCAATGGAGAAGTTGGCCTCGTCGAGGTTGACTCTGCCGTTTGGAAGTATGTTCAATTTAATGTGACATTTGGTTCCGATACGACGGAATCAATTATGATTTTCAACCTCGATCATTCACTCGATAAACTGATTTCAGTTCCTAGTTTCCTTTCCGGACAATTTAGTGGTGTTTTCCTTTACGCCATCTCGAAGAATCTCTTCGATTTGGGGGGTACTTACGATTATGCTCTCAGCTATATTTTTCACGAGCCGAGCCTAAGAATATTCAAGGAAGATGGCACGCTCTTATTTGGATGTGATAGTTGTGATTTTGCTGCTGCCGACGATGCTCCAACGTATGAAACACCATCAGGCATTATTTCAACGGATTCCGGGCTTAAGATGATCATCCGTAAACTCGTTGACACAGCGCTAAACTACGAAGTCTATTCTCTCCCCGGAAAATTACCAAATCGTGGAACGAAAACCGCAGGTGTTACGCCGTCTGTTGCCTATAATGGTTCCACTTTACCAACTTCCGCTTATCCAAATCCCTCAAACGGTGAAGTGCGTATTGCGTACCAATTACCTCCCGGTGTCTCGTCCGGCGATGTGATCTTGACGACCGAAAATGGCAGGGAAGTAAAGCGGTATCACGTAACAAGCGCATTCAGCGATCTGCTGATCGAAACATCCGATCTGCCGAGCGGGGCCTATTTTTACAAGGTGGTAACAGAAAAGGGCGAGAGTGCAACACGGAAAATCGTCCTTATAAAATAGGAATTCTTTCCTCAGCGCTGAAGAACGATCTTGCTCGCCTGACTTACGTTCCCAGCCCGAAGTTCCAACCGATACGCCCCATTTGCAACACCCGCTAAATCAAGCTGAAACGGTTGGCCATTTGTGGTTATCGTTCGATGCCAAACGGTTGCGCCGGTTTCAGAAATAAGGCTCACTTCGGTTGAGCCGACTATATCTTGGCAAGAAATGGTAACCATACTCGATGCGGGGTCGGGATAAACGGAGATGGTGTCTGGAATTTGCTTCTCATTCGCTACGCTTGAAGCGGGAATCATCTGCGCAAGTGGGCGGCGCCAAACGCCGGATGTGGCAGTTCCGGCGAGGAGTTCATTGCCTTGTACGGCAAGGGAGATGACATTCGAATCGCCGAGGCCGAGATTCTCGCTGGTCCAGCTTTTGCCGGAATCGGTGGAGAGGAACACGCCGCTGCTATCAGTGGCAACGAATAACGCGGAACCGAATGTGAGGAATCCGGTAGCCATTCCGCTCGGCGGCACGGAAGTATCAGCGATGGGGTGCCACGTCATTCCATTATCATCCGTGAAAAATATAGTTCCGCGGTAGCGGGGGTAGTATCCGTTTGTGCAGAGCCAAAATCGTGTTCCTTGCTGGCCGACGCACTGTATCCCGGCGGCGTCCTTATAGGACGTTCCATTTTGTGTCTCAAATTCATTCACAAGCGACCAAGAATTTCCGTTATTATCGGAGGTGAAGGGACCGATGTTCGTCGCCGCGATCATCTCGGACTCATATTTTGCGATTCCGAGGACCACGATCTCAGTGTCGACGTTTACGATGCCGCTCGTCCAGACAGCACCTTCATTGGACGACTTGAAAAAGCCGGAATTAAAATTATAGGGTGAACCACCAGCGACCAGATTCGGCCCGCTTCGAATAAGAGCGTTAAAGTTATACCCGTTGATGAGTGTGTCTGCAATCCAGGTTTCTCCCCGATCGGTCGATGAAAAAAGAGACGGAGCATTTCTTCCTCCGTCAGTGCCGGCAAAAAAAGTAGTGTCATCGATCAGAAGAGATTGAATATTGTAATTAGACAACAAATGTTGATCTATTTCCCACTCCCACCCATTGCCATTATTTGTGCTAATGAATAGACCGGAATTACCACCGGCCAGTATCGTGTCGCCGGTGGTCACAATAGCATTGACGCTGCAATTATAAAGACCCTGGCTGCTCTCACTCCACGTGTTGCCACTATCGAATGACAGAAACATTCCTAAGGCATAACAACCTGCAAACAGTATGTTATTATCAGAAGCAAGAGAAGTGATTTCAAAGCCGTTTGGTAATCCGGATCCAGAAAGTTTCCATGTTGTTCCACTGTCAGTGCTGTTATAGACCGCCCCTTCATTCGTGCCAGCGAACAGTTCCGTGCCGGCAGGTTTTATGCATGTAATAGAGGAAGCTGAAATGGGAGGAGTTGATGCATTCCATGTTGACCCGGAGTCTGTGGAGCGCATGACGCCCGTGATGCGGTCAATTACAAAAAGGGTTGTACCGATGCTGGCCATCCCAACCACATTCCATGTGTTGTTGCCATTCGATACGGAAATCACATTCCAGCGCAAACCCTCATCGGTGGTTTTTGTAATCCAATTCCCGGCCAGATACGTCGTCGAATCGATAGATGCCACCGCATCAGGGTTAGAAAATTTTGTGAGAGCGGTATCAAGAAGTGTCCAGGAATCACCATCATTCGAGCTGATATAACTATTGGAACCATCAGGGATAAAAAGCGTGTGACCGTCCGATCCTAATGATCGCACAGTTAACGAATATGGCAATCCCGTCGAAACGGAACTCCACGTAGCTCCACTATCGGTCGAACGATAAATGCCATTTTGATACACTCCAGCAAAGAGGTTTGAACCATGCGTGGTCATGCAATAGATATAAGAAGTAAGTAATCCATTGCTTTTTGACACCCACTGAGTACCCGAATCCGTCAATTCGAAGACGCCCTTCTGGGTTCCTATAAAAATATCATTCCCCAAAGTAGTGATACAATAGACCCAGCCGCCAGGCGGCCCATTCGTCTGCACCCATTGTGCTTGCGCCGCGCTCGTGGAGAGCGCGGCGGAGAGCACGACGATTGAAATGTAGATGAGACGTTTCATTCGAAACGATCTCAGCGTTGCAATGCGATCGGAATCGTTTGCTGCGCATTTCCGGAGCGGAGCACGAGGCGATAAGAACCATTGGCAATACCAGAGAGATCGAGCCGCAGTTTGCCTTCGGAGTTCAGCGTTTGATGCCAAACGGTTGTGCCGCTTGCAGAGACGAGGGTGGCATCGGTCGAGCCGGTGAAATCCGGGCATTCGATATTGACGGTTCCCGAAGCAGGATTCGGATACGCCGAAAGATTACCGGCGATCACATAGCCATCTTCGACGACCGCAGGTGCGCCGGGATCGTTAAAGGCTGGATTCGAAATGAACGTAACATCAGTCAGGCTGTTGAGAAATGATTCGAGATCCGTCGTTTGCGCGGTAGAGAGACCAAGCTGTTTAATGCGCGGATCTTGATTGGTTACGTTATCGCCACGTTCGGCATTTCCTCCGTTATTATAATTTTGGATGACCTGACCGATAGAAGCGACAGTACCGTCTGCGCCATACGGGGCGTGAAGGCACACATTGCGGAGTGATGGGGTTCGGAACTTTCCAATGTCGCTCGAATCGCCGGTGACGCCCGCGCGGCCGGGATCTTCACTTTCCCTTAGGTTATTAGTATCGGCTGTCGTATCGAACCCATACCCGCCGTTGGGTACTCCGGGTATTGTGGATTCGAAGGTTCCAGTCCGGTAATAATTATTATCGGTAAAGATATTAGCGGACACCATTGAAGCCTTTGCACCAAGATTATTATGGCACTCGGAACAATTCGTTTTCGTCGTGTCGAAAAAGAGATTCATGCCGCGAATGGACGAGGCATCCATTGCAGTGGTGTCGCCATTCACATACTGATCGTAAGGGCTGTTGGCGCTGATAAGGCACCGCTCGAAGGTCGCGACCGCCATTGCAATACGCTGGAGTGTGATCGTTGGATCGCCAAAGGCTTGCGTGAACATGATCCCATACACGGGATTTGCCGCGAGATTCGCGAAGACGACGTTCGTATCTCCTTGCAGGTCGCCTTTTTTCTGCACAGCGATTTCCACCTGATCTTCGAGCGTCGCAATGTGACCGTCCCATGTGAGGATGGTATCATACGCGACGTTCATCAATCGCGGGACATCGCGCGCGGGAGTCGATTGCACGCCAAAAGCTCCGCTATGCGAACCTATGCCTTGGGAGTTGGCCGATGCAAAACTGGCGTAGACATCATGGCACGAACTGCATGATGTTTTGCCATCGCCGCTGAGCGCGGTTTCATAAAACAGCTGGCGACCAAGCGCGAATTTCTCTTGCGTGATCGGATTATTGGCTGGAACCGGCGGCTGCGGCCATCCCGCCGGAACCACGAGCGGGGTGCTCAGCGTGTGCGGCGGCGAGAACAGTACCATTTGACGGAAGGCCACGAAGCTCACAATGCTGAGCACCGCAAAGGGCAGCAGCAAATAGGGCATTACACGGCGTGAACGAACCGAAGAAAACAAACGAGAAAGACCGACCGAAAGACTCGACATAATACGCTCCTTTTTAAAAAATAAAGAAAGAAATCAAAAGAAAGAAATCAAAACCTCTCATTAGTTAAAACGCACAGGGTCGCTAAGGTTACAAAAATAGATGATGAATAATTCCGCATATTTTTCAGGGTTTTCATGAACTCGATTCTGGATTCCCGCATTCGCGGAATGACAGCGAATAGAAATTATAGCGCGAAGCGCAAAGAACGACTCATCCTGTCATTCCGCGAATGCGGGAATCCAGAATCGGGAAATAAGATTTTTCTCATCAAGCTCTAATTGTATTCTTATTTTTCATGTCGTAAATTTGCATTCTGTTCTTCGTATGCGAACCACGAAATTATTAGAACGTTATTTTTGTATTAAGAATAATACTTATTACGTCTGAAATTTTGTGGAACGAAGCCTCCTCCCTCTGTTTGCGAAATACATTTTTTTAATTTCTACTCTTGATGAACAAACGGCGTTTTTGCTATTTCTGCTTATGTATAGTGCTGCTTTCTGCTTGCAGTAAGAGCACCAGCCCTCCGAATGGTACGAGTACCACCGTACCGGTAACACCTGTGTTCGATTCCACATCGTTCCCGAACAATGAGAATTTTGAAGTAAACGGACTTCCATCGCTCGATGGATGGGTGTTTCATCCCTCCATTCCGGGCGATACGATCACGTTTAACAGCAGCACAGAAGGGAATTATGCTCCGCCCGGCGACACAGCCACCTGGTCGATCACATTGCGTAAAAGCGACGTTCCTCCTATCACGAATAACGTAACCAAAAGCTTTATTCATTGTTCGAGCGGCGTGTATTCGCTAACGGTATGGCTGAGGATGAAGAAAGTTCTCGATTCCGCGCAGGGATATAATCCGGTAGGATGGGTTGGAATTGTGAAGCACAGCGGCGGTGTGCTCGATACCACACTCGTGTCCAGTGGTGATAGCACCGCATGGAACCCCGTTACCGTGCTCGATACGCTCACACTTCTGCCTACGGATACCGTTGCGCTCACGATCGCGTCGGGCATGTGCGACAGCAGTTGCCACGGCAACCCCTATTGGTATGACGATATTACTTTTAAAAAGCTCCCATAATTTTATTGAATCGAGAATCAGAATATGACAAAACTACTCCTTGCCATAGCGTTCGTCGCCAGCCTTGCTTTCATTTCTTGCAAAAGTTCGACGGCTCCAGCCCCATTTACTCGCTTTCCTTTGATAAATTCGAATTTCGATTCCGGTGGAACCCACGGCTGGAATGGCTGGACATTTCGGCACACATTCGACACGATTGATTTTGAGCAGGACGCTCCTCCCGGAGGCGGAACCTGGGGGTTTAAGCTTCATTCCGTTGATTTACCGACGCAATCGAACAATATCATTCAAAGCTTTACAAACCTTTCTTCCGGCGTGTACGAATTCTCACTTTGGTCGCATTATAAATATGTTTTTCCCGATAGCATTTTTCATCCGGCCTGGTTCTCGATCACCAAAGAAAGCGGGGGAATAACAACTACGGTGACAGATTCCATCACCAATGGCCTCGATTGGGCTTCTACGACGATGTTAGATACGCTAGCACTAGTTCCTACCGACTCGGTTACACTTGAAGTGTCCAGCGGTTTGGCGATCGTGCATGGGAACCCGAACACGGTAGATAATTTCACATTTGCGAAGCTGCCATAAGCGTAACTATTTCACGCCGATTCCCAAGAGCCTGTCACCAAAAATTCCCAGCGTTTTAGTAAGAAAATAATTAGGATACTGCAAAGATTTTTTTACAGCTTTGTCGAAGGCGCTCCCACGCAACGTGAGTGTTGAAGGTGGCTTAATGCGTTGAATGATTTTGATATTGGAATATCCCGCGTTTTCGAGTATCTTTCGAAGCGTTGCTGGAGTAAATTCGTTAACGTGATAGGGCGGCATCTGCATCTTGCGCGGTTTGCCGAGCAGTTGTAATCCAACGGCTGCTGCGCGACCGATAAGGGAATTAAATACGGCGGGAACTTCCACTGCAACCATACCCGATGGCTTTAGCATGGTGTGCGCTTTCTTCAGCATTGGCAGCGGATCGACGAAATGCTCGAGCACATCGCCCATGAAGATCACATCGTAGGTATTCGGCGAGGCATTCCAATCTTCGAAGGAACTTTGCGTAACATCTAATCCGAATTTCGTGCGGCACGTTTCTGTGCCGAGCGCCGCGAACTCGATGCCGCTGGCATCGTAGCCATGTGTGTTTGCATAGTTCAGAAAATATCCCATTCCGCAGCCGATCTCGAAGAATTTTCCGCTTGGTTTGAATTTCTGTATCGCGCCAAGAATGGCAGGGAATTTTACTGAGCCTTTGATCGCGGCGGTTTCGTAATCGGTAGAAGCATGTGCGCCGAAATCCGCGCCATCGAAGAGGAAAGTATTCATCGCTGTACATGAGGCGCAGATCGTCCTCGGTCGGGCGCGGATCGAGATAAATGAACCCACAGCGCGTACACTTCCGCGCATCGAAGCGTTTTTCTTGGAGGAAATAATACATCGGAAATGCTTTCGATTCAGCATTTCCGCAAACGGGGCAGTTAGTGGTGGTTGATGTCACGCACCGTTAACCACAATTTTTGCAGAACCGATTCATTTCCGCGAATTGACCATCGAAAGGACAAACCCACTGAGAATCAAGATCATATTCGCGCTGACGAGCGCAGTATATCTATGATGCAGCGAATCGAATTCGCTTTTTGCTTCGATGTATTGCGCGGTTTGCTGTGGATGGTCGAAATCGCCGATGGTGGAACGCAGCGTGTTCATGCGATCGGTGATGGACCCGCATAGATCCAAAGCATAACCATCGCAACGAAAATCGCCGGCAGTTTCCGTTAGACGAAGCGTTCGGGAACCATCATTCCATTTCAAAAAAAGCAAACGCAAGAAGAAACGAAGCGCAATGATCGCGCACACCCATTCGATGCGGTTCATCCGGCTAAGAATAATGCCGTTAACCGTTCCCGCCAGCGTTTTCGATGGAAGCTGCTGAAAGATCGGTCCCGCAACGGCGTAACCCAGCATGATAAGCGCGCCCAGCCAAAGCCCAAGCGAGAGAGATTTTAGGATGGAAAGAATTAATTGCATTCAAGATGCAGAACGAAAATTATTGTAGGGACGTGCTGCGCACGTCCTTTTTGTGGGACCACGCCCTTTTTAGGGATAATGAAATCGGTGTTGTCTTGACAGAGCGGACGTGCGCAGCACGTCCCTACGGTTGTATCGATGTTGCAGGACTCAAATAAGAGTTCCGCCCTTTAGCTCGCGCCATGGGATACTGGGTTCTTTCGGTTCGTTTTCCGCTTCAAGCCCATCCAAAAAATCACGCCACTCTTCGCCCCATTGTTCGAGATCGACCTGAGCTGCAACCCGAGCGCCTGTATCGTCGGTGACGTATTTGATGCCTTTCATACTTGTAATAACCCCGAAGCTGCCGAAAAATTCCTACGGTTGCAGCACAATGGGAATCTGCTGCGAGGCGCCATTCATTCGCACGATAGCCCAATACGTTCCCGGCGGCATGTTCGCGGCGTTCCAGGTGAAAGTATGCTCGCCGGCAGATAGCTCACCATCGAACAGCCGCGCAACCTGGCTCCCAAGAAGATTTACGATGCTAACATCTGCCGTGCCGCTTTCGGGCGACGTGAAGCTAATGGTTGTGGATTGGGTGAAGGGGTTGGGGAAGGATTGGATTCCATTGGAAACCGCTTGTGGTTCTGAAACCGCGCTCATTGTAATCATTTCGGAGAGCGACCTCCGCCAAACGCCGTGATTGTAAGTTCCTGCAAAAATATCCGAATCAACAACTGCAAGTGACAAAATATCGGAATCAGCTAATCCAAGGGTGACATTAGCCCAATTTATTCCATTATCGGTTGAGAGAAAAACGCCCTGCCGTGAGCTACCTAAAAATAGGTTCGTACCGCTTGCAATTAATGCATTAATATCGGAGGACGTATATCCGGTAGCTGTCCATATTTGACCGCTGTCCGTTGAGCGATACACGCCGCTAGATGTACTAGCAAATAGATTTGTGCTATTCTTGGCGAATCCAAAAACGTCCAAATATGATGCCGTGAAATCGGCAGTAGCTTGTTTCCAGCTTACGCCACTATCAGTCGAAGAAAAAATTCCATCGTTATTTCCAACAAATAGAGTTCCGTCGTTTACAAAGAAAGCCTCGACTCCATAGTCAAATAATACCCAATTCTCATTTGAATACTTATCCCTCGTCCAGCTTACACCGCTGTCGGTGGAACGATCAATCCCGTATCCGGAAGTAGCATAAAGATCAGAGCCATTCGCGACCAATAATGGCGCATCAAGTCCAGTTACACTCGTATTAGTTTGAGTCCAGCTTGTACCTGAGTCGGTTGACTGAAATACGCCGCCTGAGTTTGTTCCGACAAAAAGATTTGTTCCACTTACTACAAATGAAAATATATTAGCAGTTGTCAAGCCATTTTGGGCGGGGGGCCAGCTGAAACCATTGTCAGTGGAAAGAAAAATGCCACCTTGAGTTCCTGCAAAGAGATTATTGCCAATTACACCAAGCGTTGGGACTTGAGAGATATTTAAACCCGTGCTTGCAAGCGACCAATTTGCGCCATTATCGATTGATCGGTAAATACCGCCGCTCTGTGTTCCGACATAAATATTTGTGCCCATCACTGCAAAGGCATTAACATAAGGATTAGTGAGACCGTTGATTATTTTAGACCAACTCGTGCCGTCATTCGTAGAAACAAATAACCCAGCATTAGGTAAAGGACTTGATGCAAAGATATTTGTGCCAATCATCGTAAAGACACTGACATTTTTGAACGAAGTATCTATTCGAGTCCAGCTTGCTCCGTTGTTTGTTGAGAGTTGTATCTCGCCATCGGGATATGCCGAAGCAAAAAGATTTGTGCCTAATGCTACAAGGCAAGTAGTAGTAGAACCTTCAATACCAGCCGGAGTCCAAGTGGTGCCATTATTGGTTGAAAGAAAAACGCCTTTGTCGGTTCCGGCAAAGAGGTTCACACCGCTTACTACAATCGAGTATACACTCTCAAGCGCGCTTTCATTAGGATCGCCTTGCAGCCCGCTATCGGCTCTGTTCCAGCTTAAACCGTTATCGGTCGAACGATAAATACGACCGTTGTCAGTTCCGGCAAAAATATTAGTTTCAATTACTGCAAGGGATATTACAAATTGATTCATGGGTAAGCCGCTACCCGCGACTGCCCAACTCATACCATTATCAGTTGAGCAGTAGATGTTTGCGAATCCCGCCCCGCCGCCGGTTCCTGCGAAGAGCGTTGTTGACTGCTCCGTGTGTGTGGCAGCAAGAGTTTGGATAATTAAATCTGGTAAGCCGTTATTAACAGCCTTCCAGCTCGCGCCACTATCGGTCGAGCGAAAAATTCCGTTTCCGTATGTTCCGGCAAAAAGATCAGTACCGTTCACGGCAAAAGCGCGAATATCACCTCCGAATGGCCCATTCGTCTGAACCCATTGAGCATTCGCGCTCATTGTGCGGAAGAGCGTAAAACTAAGAACTGATAAGATTAAAGCAAACTTATTTTTCATAGAAGTATAAAATGAAAAAATTGGCAATAAGGGCACTTTGTAAACAAGAGACAATAGGAATGGTGCCCGAAGCCCTGCACCTCGACGGCCCCCTCATGCCTGAACTTCTAATTATTGTACTCGTGTAGTCACCGGGAGTATATTCCCGGTGACCACACGAGCATTTATTTTCAATTATTTTCTGAAATCGCTTGCATTTGGGTTTTAATGTGCGTATATTAGCATTTGCTTTGATGGGCACCTATCGGGGAAATTATGAAGTATGAATTATGAAGTATGAAAGGGGGTTTGGGGAAAGTAAGAAGTAAGAGTTAAGAAGTAAGAAATGGGGAGGTGCGGCGTTCATTGAAAATTGACTGGGATTCATGCGATTATAGAGAGATTTCTTGGATTGTGTCTCAGAGAAATGGCATAAATTCATGAATAGTTGACTTAAAGTAAAATATAGTTCATTAAATGACAATTCAATTGCGTTTGATGGGCACCTATTTCACTCAGAACAAACGGGTCGATGGTGCGCTGGCGCGGAATTATACCCCCTCCGGCATCGTTTGGCGGACTTCACATTGAAAAACGGTCCCAATTGGGGACGGGGCTGCCGGTGGCTACTATAGCGCGCGGTACCGGCAGCATCATTATAGCGCTATTAACGTCATACATGCCAGTTACCAAAGAAAAGAAGCAGCAATTTGCTGCGAAATTCGGCAAAGCGCCGAACGATACGGGGAGCGCGGAAGTCCAGATCGCGATTCTCACCGAAAACATCAATTCGCTCACCCCGCACTTCGCAAAAAATCCCAAGGATCATCATGGTCGCCGCGGGTTGCTGAAGATGGTCGGTCAGCGTCGCAGCCTTCTCGATTATCTCGCGAAGAAGGATCTCAATAAATATCGCACGCTCATCCAGGAGCTTGATATACGTAAATAATTCGTAGGGACGTGCTGCGCACGTACGTATCATTTTATATCAATTTTTTCGGACGTGCGCAGCACGTCCCTACATACACAATGAACTACGAAATAGAATACGGTCGCGGCAAAAAGATCAGCTTCGACATTGGCCGCTTTGCAAAACAATCCAACGGATCAGTGATGGTTCGTTTGGGCGATACGATGGCGCTTGTCGCAGCCGTCGCTGCCGAAAAACCGAAAGAGGGAATCGACTTCATGCCCCTGCAAGTCGAGTTCCGTGAACGCGCGGCAGCAGCCGGTAAAATTCCCGGCGGATATTTCAAGCGCGAAGGCCGTCCGACGGAGAAAGAAATTCTCTCGGCTCGTCTGATCGACCGTCCCATTCGCCCGATGTTTCCGGAAAATTGGCGCGTGGAGACGCAAGTTGTTGCAACTATTTTCTGCTCCGATCAGGAGCATGATGCCGATACGATCTCAGCAACGGGCGCATCGCTTGCGCTTTTGCTTTCGGATATTCCATTCGAGGAAGCGGTCGCTGAAGTTCGCGTTGCTCGCGTGAATGGCGAGATCATTATCGACCCAACATTTTCGGAACTCGAAACGGCAGATTACGAATTCGTCGTGGCCGGAACGAAAGATTCGATCCTGATGGTCGAAGGTGAATGCCATGAGATCAGCGAAGCAGATTTCCTCGATGCGCTTGCGCAATGCGGCGAGCGCCGTGAGGGAACTCTGCGTCGGTCAGGATAAAATTGTCGCTGAATCCGGTCTTGCAAAAAAGAAGCGTGTTCAGGAACCGAAAGTTCTGGACGCTGCACTCGTTGCGCAGATCGAAGGACTTTCCGCCGCGAAATTGCGTGAGCTTGCTCGTACAGTGCTTGCGAAAGAAGCGCGTCACGATCAGACCAAGGAAGCGTATGAGGCCGCTCACAAAGCGATCACCGAAAAAGTAGGCGGCGAAGAGACAGTTTGCGCTTATTAAGGGTGATGTCGATCATATTTTGCATGACATCGAGAAGCGCGAAATGCGCGAGATGATCTTGGAGAATAATGTTCGTTTGGATGGTCGTAATACAACGACGATTCGGCCCATTGCATGTGAAGTAGCCGTGCTTCCGCGTGTACATGGTTCCGCGCTGTTCACGCGTGGCGAGACGCAATCGCTTGCAAGCTGCACGCTTGGCACGAAGCGCGATGAGCAATCGATCGAAGGCTTGCAGCCGGAGATCCACCAAGCGTTTCATGCTTCACTATAATTTCCCATCGTATTCCGTTGGGGAAGTAGGCCGTTATTCGGGAACCGGACGCCGCGAGATCGGGCATGGAAATTTGGCCGAGCGCGCGCTGAAATTATTGACTTCCCACTTCGAGCTGAATTTCCATATGCGCTTCGTATTGTGAGCGATATTTTGGAATCGAATGGCTCGTCCTCGATGGCGAGCGTGTGCGCAGGTTCCCTTGCGATGTTCGATGCCGGCGTTCCGCTCAAGAAGCCGGTGAGCGGCATTGCAATGGGCCTTATCAAAGAAGGTGACCGCGTGGCGATCCTTTCCGACATTCTCGGCAACGAGGATCATCTCGGCGATATGGATTTCAAAGTCTGCGGCACGCGCGATGGTATCACTGCCTGCCAGATGGACATGAAGATCAAGGGTATTGATTTTGCACTGCTCGAAAAGGCGCTGATGCAAGCTCGCGATGGCACGGATGCACATTCTTGCCAAGATGGATGAAGCGATCTCCGCACCGAAATCGGAACTTTCCACGTATGCGCCGCGTCTCACGACGGTTAAAGTTCCGGTCGATGCGATCGGACTTGTCATCGGACCTGGCGGCAAAACGATTCGTCAGATCCAGGCCGATGCTGGAGTCGAGATCAATATCGAAGAGGATGGAACTGTAACTATCGCAGCGCTTTCGGGCGAAGCAAGCGACCGCGCCAAGCAATTTATCCTCGGACTTGTTGCAGAGCCGGAAGAAGGCGCAACCTACACAGGCCGCGTCACGCAAGTACGTGAAGGTTTGGGAGCGATTGTTGAATTCCTTCCCAAGAAAGAAGGCTTGCTCCACATTTCGGAGATCGATTATGTGCGTGTAGAAAATGTAGCAGATGTCATTCAGGTTGGCGATGTCTTCGATGTGAAGCTCATCGCAGTAAAGCCGGATGGCAAGTTCTCGCTCTCGCGCAAAGCATTACTTCCGATGCCGGAAGGCTACGAAGAACGCCCGCGCCGCGAATACGGCAGTGATGGCGGTGGAGATCGTGGTGGCTATGGTGACCGTCGTGGCGGCGGAGATCGTCGCGGGGGTGGTGGCGACCGCAGAGGCGGCGGGGATCGTCGCGGAGGTGGTGGTTACGGCGGGGATCGGAGACGGTAATCTTTAGAATTTGAGCCTCTTCCAAAGGATGAGGCTCATTACTTTATTCCCACCCACACATCCACCACTGCATTTTGCGGGTCGGCGGCGCGTTCATCGTAGATCTCGAAATCGGCGAGAAACGCTCGCTTGCCTCCCATTTCAGATGCAGGCGTTGACCATACCTTCTGCCACGCTTCGGGAACGACTTTCCAAACTGGGCCTTTTTCGGAAGTGAAAATGGTATAACAAGCATCGGGAACTTGCTTCGCTATCATTCCTTCGGGAATTGAATCGATGGAAGTAACTTTTGCGCCGATGAGGAACGAATACTCGCCGTTTGCATCCGATTCATAATCGGTGTACATTGCGATAATGTTTGCATCGGCACGATTTAGAATTTGCTCGATGATGCCGCCCGCCATTAGTCTCTCCCATTGATCGGCAATTACGCCTTCGCCAGACATTTCTTTTGCGTTAGTAGTGCGTGCTGCAATGCCAATGAATAAAAATCCCGGTTGGTTAACTATTTTTTCATATTATTTCAACAATCTTGAAGTATTTCTGCATAGACCGCTCCCGCGCCAATAACAAGAGTATAAAGATGCGCATTCAATTCGACAAGTTCTTTGGCTTCGGAAGTAAATTCACAAAGTCCGGCAAAATCGGAAATCGTTATTCGGCGTGATGTAGAAAGCGGCGCAAGATCGAAATTCTGAAAATGATCGAGATCGCTTCCGCTCATAATAATTTCAGAGGCGTGAAAATCTGGGAAGATGCGCTCGCATTCTTCGGAACTCAAATTTATGAATTCATTCAAAGACTGCGCGCTTACGTCGGGGTGAAATTCCTTCCCACCATTATGGACGAAAAGGATCCCGCCATTATCAGCATGAAGAATTGCAGAATTTACACTTCCGGTCGTTTTCAATATCTTTTGCAGTGCAGCTAATGGTGGAATTGCTGGACTCGCGGAAGGAATATGCTGCATGAGTATAAGCCCATCCAAAGTTCCTGGTACGATGCGGCTTTTCATTCTTTGTTGAAGAGATTTTGGCACATGTATCTCTACTTCTTCCGCTAAATTCTGGCGAAGTTAGCGACTCGGGAGCGCGGTAAAAAATATCATGAGTGGGATCGAAACTTTGCACAGTTATGTGAAGAGGAGCATCGGCGTGGCCGAGGGCGGTAAGTCTATTACCATCCGCCTCGAATTTCAGCGCAATAGCTCCCGTTTTATTCGGTGAGTCTCCAAATATATTTGTGCCGATCTTAAATTGCATGTTCGTTCAAAATCTCCAAACAAAATTTGCAACCGGCGCAAGCAGTGGGAGTGTAAAAAACATAAAGCCGAAATCGGAAGAAAAATTTTGGGTTTCGAGCCGAAGCGCCCCGATAACCGCGAAGGCAGTTGGTTCCGTAAGGTCGTGGCTCCATGCTTCGGCCACGAACCGCACGTTTTTATTTCCTGTCAAAGGCGTGTCGAATCCCAAGCCTGCGCCAAGCCCTCCCGTATAGTTGAATGTGAATGCGCCATAGGGAACTACGTCTGCCGTAACGAGCGTCGAATTCGTGCTCGGAGGCCCACCCAGAGTAGAAGTACTCGAATAAACTTTGTAAAACAAAAGCCCTGTAAATCGTGTCTGGTTTGGCAATTCATACGTCAACGATCCGAAGAGATGTAGCAATGTATTAGCGGTCGTAAGCCAAAGGCAATTAAGTCCGGCAGCGACCGAAAGATTCTGATCGTCATAAAGCGTAAGCTTGCTCTGTAAATATCCGAACTGCGAGTGAACGGATACCGTGGGCATAACCGTAAACCCTCCGCTGACGGAAAGTACATCGTCAAAGCCATAGCCGCCGGTCAAAAAGGCGAGTTCCCAAAAGCCGAAATACCCGCCTTCGATCGGCTTGCCGGTCGGCATGATAAAATGCCGATAGCCATTGACAACGGAATCGTCTTGCGCCAGGGAACGAATGGGCGCTATGACCGTGAGGAGCGAAATGATCAATAAGAGTCTTCTCATAACATACAAAAATACAACGATTGACGAACGAAGTTGGTGATTATGAGTGAAAATGTCTGAAGTGTTAGAATTTCATTAAAGCATTCCGAGGCGTTTGCGGATAAACCATTCGGAACCAAAGCATACAATCGCAAGCGCCAGGAGCGGCCAGCTATTCCATAGCTCATAGTCGGATGTGTTCGTGATCTCGCGCGATTGAAAACGCGGATTCGCATAAATATCTTTCAACAAATTAGCGGCGGTTTGTGGTGTGTAGAATTTACCGCCCGTTCTTGCAGCTAAGGCGCGCAGAATATCGCTTCGCATTCTCGGTTCCGAAAGCTCGATATTAAAATCGCCAACGTTAAATCGGCCATCGTCGCTGCCAAGTTCCGCGCCATTCTGAGACGCCGTTCCCTTATAACTGTAATCACCCTTAGGAAGCCCCTGCGGAATGGTTGCCGTAAAACGCCCGTTGCCTGCCGCTTCGAGCGAAAGTTCCAGCGGTTTTGGCAGCGAGGTTCCTGTAATTTGAACGGCTACATCTGCCTGTTCAACAGGTTCCATGCTTTCGTTATACACTTGTCCCAGAAAATCAATACGCTCGCCGGCTTGATAAAATTTTCGGTTCGGAACGATCTGAATGCGCTTATTTTGCTCCTGAGTCGTGAGCCAGCGAACGGAATTTGCTAAGAACAGATCGAGCGCGCTGATGCCGAGTTTCGTAGAATCAGTGGTTCCCACATTCGTCTCCTCGCGCCCGAATGTTGTTAGCTTCCATTGCCAGAGTCCATAACCAGTAAGCGCGATCTGCCGCGCAGTGCCGATCGAGCGAGTGACGAGCAACGGTTCATCCATTTTTACACCTTGTACGATAGCGGTTGCAAGCGTTCGGCTTTCTGGCAGAGCAGTAAAATGGGTTTCCGTCTTGAACAGGGGAGCGAGGCCATCCCATGTAATAGTTCCTCGTTCTTCTGGTGGAATATGCAGTACGGGATCTTCCGCGCCGGATGGCGTGACGGCAAGGCTGGCCTTCAATTCTGCTTGGGAAGTAGATCGTGCATCGGCGCGAATGGGCAGCGCATCCCCAAGCTCGGCAAGTTTTCCAAGATCGAGTTGATGCGATGGAATGAAGAGGAGCGACCGGCCTTCGGTCATCAGAAGTTCCCGCACTAACGCAATGGATTCTTCCGAACTCGATGCGATAGGGAACCCAACAAGTACCACAAGATCGACGGGATCCAATTTCTGTCGCGTGGGCGCGCCTTCATAAAAATCCGCGCCTGATTTTTGGATATATGTTGAAAGCTGTAGGGCCGGAGTTGCAGAAAAAAACTGCTGTAAAAATCCAACATCGCTCGATGGCGCGCCGGCAAAAAGCACGATATGAAATTTATTTTTAAGTACCTTTACATACGTGATGCGGAGATTATTCTTATCCGTTGCTTCGCCAGCGAGCACGGAGACGCGCGCGGTCAGCTTTTTCGTTCCTTCAGATTTGGGTGTATATTGGAAACTGACGGATTCATCGCCAATAGGCTGCGAAAGCTCGATCGTTTTTTCATCTAATTTTTGATCTTCTTCGAACAGTTGAACGGTCAGATGTTCACCCGGATTGATGCCTCCGTAATGCAATGTAACATCTATGGGCTGTGCGGCGCCAACGGTTGCGACTTCGTTCGTAAATAGTTCCGTCACGGCGACATCACGCGGCTCTGTCGAATCGCCCAACCCTATGGCATAAACTGGTACGCCAAGTTCCTGCGCCGGATAAATTGGATTTTCACCAGCTGTAAATGCGCCATCGGTATAAAGCACGATGGCTTCTGTGTTCGATGTTTTTCGTAGGTCGCTTATGGTGCGAAAGGCGCTGGAAAGATCGGTTGCGCCAGATTGGGGGCGAATGCTATCGACAGAAGTTCCATTCGGGAAGGGGATGGTCTGATCGCCGACGGTAAAGAGCTTCATCTTATCGGGATTTTGCAGCACAGCATTTGGAATGGCTTCTTTAATGCTTCGAAGCATGGCTTCGCTTCGCAGTTGTGTGCCATTTGTCATAGCAAAACCTTTTTCCGGCAGCGTCATGGACTGGGAATTATCCATAACCAGCGCGATCGAAGGTGTGATCTGATCCGTGCTTACGGAACTAATAATGGGCTGAAAAATAGCAAAGAGCAGCGCTGCAATACCGACCGAACGAAGCGCAATCAGCGTGTTTCTGCGCCCGCGCGTAGTACGGGGAACCGTATTTCGGTACGACCAGATGGCAAGCAGTACGCTCGCAATAAGGATTCCGGCATAAAGCCAGAACGAGCCAGCGGCTAAAACAAGAGAAATCCTAAGCAAGTAGTGGATAGCGAATAAGTGAATAGTGAAAAAGTGGATAACGGATAGTACATAACTAATGGTGCGCAATAGGATGAGCAACTTATACTACCCGTTATCCACTTTTTCACTATCCACTATTTAAGGAGCCATTCGAGCTTTTTCGAACGGAGTATTTCGGGCGAAAGTTGCGGTGTGTCGTACATTCCTCGCTCTTTTCGTTGACGTAATGCTTCGAACAGGCTGACCGCGGATGCTACCGAAACATTCAAACTCTCCGCCATACCCATCATGGGAATGTAAATATGCTCGTCTGCTAACGTTGCCGCTTCGTTGGAAATGCCTCGATGCTCATTGCCTAAAACGAAAGCGGTCGGCTGTGTAAAGTCATGTTTGTAAAGCGGCGTTGCATTTGGATCGAGCCGAGTGGCAAGAATGCGGAATCCTTCCGAATGTAATTTATTAAAACAAGATTGCGCAGAATCATGCCGAATTAGTTCCAACCACTTATGCGCGCCGCTCGAAGCAGGGTTAGCGATCTCCGGAAATTCTTCGATCGTATAAAGCAAATGCACTTGTAAAATTCCCACAGCATCGCAGGAGCGAAGGATAGCGCTTACATTATGTGGATCGTGAATGTTTTCAAGCACGACGGTCAGCGTTGGCTGTCGGTGTGTCAGCGTCTGCTCTATTTTTTCGGTGCGCTCTGGGGATTTAATATCATCCATCTTCATACACGGTCGAGAAAATTAGCGAGCGCCGCAGCCCATTCTTTTGGCTTTTCCACAGCAGAAAGATGAGCAGCATCTTTAATTTCGATGAAAGAAGAGTTTGCAAGTTCCTTCGCCATTGTTTTCATCGTGGTTGTTCGCGTTACGCGGTCGTGAGCGCTTGCAATAATGAGCGAAGGAACCGTTATCTTGGGAAGTAAAGGGCTCGAATCGCGACGGTTGCCCATTGTTTTAAGGGCCGCAGCGATTGCGGCTGGGTTGGCTTCGAGTATCCAGTCATAAATATCGCTTGCAATTTTATTATCGGTTTCTTCAATGACAAAATTATCGTAGAGCCGTTCAATAGCAACCACAGGGCCGCGTACAAGCGTATCCTCGGCAAAGGCTGCGCGGTTCAGTTTCTCTTTGACGGAATCTGCTTCGGCGCGGGTATTCGATAATACGATGGCGCGCACTATATCCGAATTCACACGCGAAAATTCCAGTGCGGCATATCCGCCCATGCTGAGGCCAGCGATCGTAACAGGCTTGCGCGTATGATGTTCGATCACACCGCGAAGTTCAAGACTGAACGATGAAAAATCCCATTGCGTCCGTAGCGCCGATTCACCGAAACCGGGAAGATCGATTAGCAACAGCGCGGTATCGTCACGCAGCGATCGCAGATGCTCTGCCATACGTTCCCACATTCTGGATGAAAATGGGAACGCATGAAGCAAGACGACGACATGGTTAGTCGCGCCAACCGTTGGAAGAAACCGCGAGTTGATCGCGAGGGAAGGATTATTAAAATTAAGAATGGATGGACCACTCATAATTGTCTCCTTCGATAAAATGTTAACTGCCGAACTGGGTGCTAACGATGGTTAGCTGGTTCGGATATTTTATGTTGCCCAGCGGCGTGGACATCGTTGGCTGTGCTTTAAGCTGGACTTGTGATACGCCGCCGTTACCGGAAAGCGCAAGCGCAAGTTTAAGAATTTGATCGTAGCCCTGATTGCCAAAAAATTGCTTGAGATCGACCGTTACAGAGAGCGGAATATTCGTGGTTGCGTTACCGGGTGGAACTCCGAATGGCGCGCCGATGTCGCCGGAGATGGTTGGCTGTCCGTTCAAAAGCAATACCCAGGGAAAATCTATTATTTTAATTGCACTAAGAGCCGCGGATTGCGATGGCGGATTCGGATTTTTTGCAGCTACATCAAGAATGAACGTGAGCGGGAATTTTCCTGAACCGAACGCGCTTGCAAGACTAATGCCATCCATGATGCTAAAATCCGATGCACTGTGCTTGTTCGTAATGTCGATACCGCAAAGCTGGACATGCTGCACATCGCTTAATTTGAACTGAATTCTGCCAAGGTTAGCAAGTGCGTTTAGCGTCGAGCAGGAATTCAGGCTGGCCGAAAGCACGCCTACAGCAATTAGGAGAGCAGCGATGGCGCCAACAAGCCGAGGTTGTTTGAAAAATTTCATAAATAATCTAAATTAAAATTTCCGAAGTCGAAGAATGATATATAAAACTTAAAATCAAGTTAAATCAATTCATCTTTATATTTAACTTGACATGGATCGCAAGAATTCTTTATTGGTCTTCGTTCCACGCATACGATCTAAGAGAAATTCCATCGCATCGACGGGTTGCAGATCCGAAAGGAGTTTGCGAAGGATCCAGGAGCGATTCAGATCCTCGGCGCTGAGAAGTAATTCTTCATGCCGCGTTCCGGAAGCATTCACATTGATGGCAGGGAAAATTCTTCGGTCGGAAAGCTTGCGATCTAATTGAATTTCCATATTCCCTGTGCCTTTGAATTCTTCGAAGATAACTTCATCCATGCGGGAACCCGTTTCGACAAGCGCGGTTGCAATGATCGTGAGCGAACCCCCCTCTTCGATATTGCGGGCTGCGCCGAAAAATCGCTTCGGTCGGTGCAAAGCCAGCGCGTCCACGCCGCCAGATAATATCTTGCCTGAATGTGGAATAACCGTGTTATGCGCTCGTGCAAGTCGCGTGATGGAATCGAGTAAGATGACAACATCGAGCTTGGATTCGGTCAATCGTTTTGCTTTTTCAATCGCCATTTCAGCTACTTGTACATGCCGTTCCGCCGGTTCATCAAAGGTCGAGGCCACGACTTCCGCCTTGACCGAACGTTCCATGTCGGTCACTTCTTCCGGGCGTTCGTCGATGAGAAGCACGATCAGCTTCACATCAGGATGATTACGTGCGATAGAATTCGCGATCTTTTGCAGGATGACTGTCTTTCCAGACTTAGGCGGCGAAACGATGAGGCCACGCTGCCCAAATCCTATCGGACAAATAATGTCCATAATTCTCATGCTGTACTCGCCCGGCGAGGTTTCGAGCAGCATGTGCCGGTTTGGGTAGAGCGGAGTAAGATTATCGAACAGCGCGCGGTCGCGCGCCCCCTCAATGGGTAAATAGTTGAGTTTATCAACTTTTGAGAGTGCAAAAAAACGTTCGCCGGCTTTTGGCGGACGAACCGTGCCTTCGATCGTATCGCCGGTACGAAGTTTTAATTTTTGAACTTGCGTAGGAGAAACATAGACGTCGTCGGGTGAGGGAAGGTAATTGTAATCGGGTGAGCGAAGAAATCCGTAGCCATCGGGATGCAATTCGAGCGTTCCAGATGTCGGCGCGCTCGATTCTTCCTCGACGATCACTTTTCCGTTCGTCGCAGGGATTGCTGCTGCCGCCGTTTGTAATTTCGATGCGTCGGATTCGAGAATGCGGAAGATGATCTCCTGCTTTCGCATGTCCGCATAGCCTTCTATGCCGAGGTTTTTTGCAAGCTCGTTTAGTTCGACGATCTTTTTTGTTTTAAGCTCTGCTGCGCTTAGTAATGCCATAGTTATGTTGAAAAAGAGATGCGGACATGTGCCGCAAAATGCTTATTTCTTCGCAGGTTCTAAGCGCTAATGCTGCTTAGACTGACAGAAGAAATGTGATGAATTGGATTGACGCTCTGAAAAAGCTAATGGGGTACTATTATGGGCTTGTGTAAGAAGTCAATAACAGTTGCGTAGTGCGAACGCCTGTGTGTTATTACCGCAAAAAATATACCTCAGACCGATACGAGCACGTTCAGGCTGAGTAATTTAGATACACTCCGGTCTCTGCGATAGCAATGAAGGAATTGTCAAAAAATAGCTTACAGAGAACCACCGTTAATGGTTGGTTTGGGACCGGAAGGTTCAGGCCTGAGCGATGTGGAGTGGATTCACGCTCCATGAATTGCTACTATACTACAAAAGAATCAACCTGTTTCAGGTGCTATTCTTCTTTTCTTTCACGCTCGTCAATTTATCAAAACCGGATTCCATGCTTGAAAGTTCTCTCAGAAATTCACCGACCACATAATGTGAACCGGCAAGCAGGAGTACATTTCTCTCAGAACTTCCTTTAATTGCCATTTTAACGCCATTTACGACGTTTCCGCCATTTTTAGCCTTCAGCCCGATTTTGATTGCCCGCGAAGTAAGCTCTTCGCTGGAAAGCGCTCGCGGGGTGTCGGCGGCAACTGCAATAAAAGAGGAAGCAAAACCCTTGATCGTTTTGAGAACAGTATCAATTTCCTTATCCTGCATGATCCCCCCAATAACGACCGGCTTGATCTTCTGTTTCTGAAAAAATTGCCGAATCGCAAGTATCGCTTCCGGGTTATGACCGACATCAACGAAAAGGCGAAGATGACGATCATCGAGCGCATCCCATTTGATCTCTTCAAGCCTTCCACGAAGTCCCGTTAGCTCTATTGCCCGCTGAATCCCTTGCCGCGCAATTCCAACAGGAATCTGCTTGGGAAGCATTCCGAGCGTCGCCCGAACCGTGAGCAGATTTTCCTCTTGATGTGCTCCCGGCATGGGAGTTTTCCAAAACCGATCCTTCGCTAAAGAGTTGCGTGCTCGGCGCACGATGGTGATGGGCGCATAAAGCTGATTCGCTCGTTTTACAAAAATAGGTTCCAATTCCGGCGGGCAATTCACGATCGCGGGAACTCCATATTTTAAAATTCCTGCTTTTTCACGAGCTATGTCCTTCAGCGTGGGGCCAAGTTGAGCATGATGGTCATGCCCGATAGATGTGATGACCGTAGCAAGCGGGCGTTCCAGCACATTCGTCGCGTCTAATCTGCCTCCGAGTCCCGTTTCTATGATGGCAATTTCTACCTTATGCCTTGCAAAATGATCGAACGCCATTGCAGTAGTTACTTCGAAAAATGTCGCCTTGAGTTCCTCGACCATTGGCCAAATCCGTTCGAGAAACGTTACCACTTCTTCTTGCGAGATCCTTTCGCCGTTGATACGGATGCGTTCCCGAAAATCGACAAGATGCGGTGAAGTATAAAGCCCTGTTCGCTTGCCCGCCATTTGATGCGCTGCCGCGAGCATCGCCGATACGCTGCCCTTGCCATTCGTTCCGGCAATATGAATTGCAGCAAACTCTTGTTCCGGATGACCCAGCATTTCGAGCAACGCTCGGATATTCTCCAATCCTAACTTCATGCCGAAGAATTCCAGCTTGTACAGTTCGGCCAGCCCGTTCTGATATTCGTTCATACTGCGGCAAGGCGTGTTCGTTTCGGTTGGTTGGGAGCTTTCTTCACTGCTTCCGAGATCAGCGATCGAGCATTTTCCAAAGCTCCGGAAGTTAGAACATCACCGGAAATAAGCCGTGCTACCTCCTCGATGTGTTCCGCATCTGTCAATGGACGAAGCCTGGACGACGTAACACCTTTTGTGGAATTTTTCTCTGCTAAATAATGCGAATCAGCACAGGCTGCAATTTGGGCGAGATGCGTTATGGCAATGGTCTGATGATCTTCAGAAAGCGATTTCATCGCCAGCCCAACGCGTTGAGCAACGCGGCCTGAAATACCAATATCGATCTCATCGAAAATCAAAAGCGGCATCCGATCCATTTTTGCCAGCACGGTTTTCAACGCCAGCATTATTCTGGAAATTTCGCCGCCCGATGCTACTCTTGCCAACGGCTTTGGCGATTCCCCTGCATTCGTCGAGATAAAAAATTCCACCGAATCAATTCCTCGCCCATTTGAAAGGAGAGATCGATCTTCAATTGTAAGCGCCAATGGTTCACCATTGCTTGCTGCTTCCTGTTCGATTTCCACTTTGAATTGTGCGTGCTCGATTCCGAGTTCCTTCAATAGTGCAATAATTTCTGGTTCCAGTTTTTTCGCTTGCTCGATTCGGGCTTTCGAAAGCTTCATCGCAATTTTTGAGAGGCGCGGACGAATCTCCGCAAGCTCATTTTCTTTTGATAAAATTCGTTGCTCGAATTCTTCTTCGAACGAAAGTTTTTCTTCTATTTCTCTCTTTTTTTCTAAAACTGCTTCGAGAGTTCCGCCAAATTTCTTTTTTAGTCGTTGAATGGATTGCGCCCGATCTCGAAGTTCTGCAAGCTCTTTAGCATCCAGCGGAATATCTCTCGAATAATCGCTGAACCACCTCGAAAGCTCGCTGACGATTGCTAATGCCGATTTCGCTTCGCCGAGCGGTTCCACGAGCGTAACATCAATTTCAATGAGCCGCGAAAGCTGTTCCCGAACCAATCCTAATTTCTCCGTAGCCGAGCCATCGCCATCGTAAAGCAGCTCGTGAATATACGATGCTGCACTCTGAAGTTCCTCCGCATTCTCCAAAACTTTCAGCCGTGCCTCTATCGCCAAATCTTCGCCTTCGATGGGATTTATTGTGCTAATTTCCCGAAGCTGAAATGCGTGAAGTTCCTGCTCTTCATCGGCTCTCGTCTTGCGCGATCTCATCTCTGAAATCTCCGCAAGCAATCTTGTCAATGCACTGCGTAGGTTCCGGAACTCGCTCACCGTCGCTTCCAACCCGCCGAATTCATCCAGCATGTGGATATGTGTTGCAGATCTCAAGAGCGATTGATGCTCATGCTGACCATGTAGGTCAACCAAAACCTCTCCCAGCGATTTCAACACCTGCGCGCTCACCGGAGAATCGTTCACAAACCCTCGGCTCGTTCCACGCTGTGTAACTTCTCGCCGAATGACAAGCGCATCGTGAGTTTCAATTTCATTCTCTGCGAAAAATGTGCTGAGCTCCCGATCCTTCACAAAATCGAACTCTGCCTCGACGATCGTTTTATCCGCTCCGGCACGCACCATATCGGACGCCGCACGATCTCCGAGCAGCAACCCAAACGCGCCCAGAATGATCGACTTACCAGCGCCGGTCTCGCCCGTGATGATATTCAGCCCAGCAGTAAACTGCACCGAAAACTCATCGATGAGCGCGTAGTTCTTTATGTAAAGAGAACGTAACAATTAAAAATTAAGAATTGACAATTAAGAATTAGTAGGAAGCTCATTTAAGGACATTTAGTGTCCGAAGTTCCTGCAAAATAAGAACGAAGTGAAATTTTCCCCCATTCTTAATTCTTAATTTTTAATTCTTAATTACGTAGTCTTACGCCGCACATCCTTCGAGCCTAAACCACGAAGATGATACAGCTTCGCGCGACGTACCTGGCCGGCAGATACAAAATCTATCTTAGCAATGCGCGGCGAGTGGATAGGGAAGATACGCTCGACGCCCACGCCATTCGAGATCTTGCGGACGGTCACCGTTTCGTTCAATCCCGAACCGCGCCGCGCGATCACGATGCCCTCGAAATGCTGGATGCGCTCCTTATCGCCCTCGACGACGCGCACCGACACATTAATGATGTCCCCAGACCGAAATTGCGGAATATCCTGACGAATTTGAGCGAGGTTGACGGCGTGTATGATCTGTTCCATGTGCGTAAAGTGAGGATTTTGTTCGTGTTACAGGATAATGATTAGCTTCCCAATTTTGGGCGGGCAATAACCGCAATGCGTGCCAAGAAGTTCAAATGCACCACAAAATGTAGCGCAAATGTAGCGCAAACCCCATTCGAGCTGAGGGCATGCTTCAGTTTGCGACCCCCACGAGCATTTTATGCATCGTGATTGCACAATTTCCTCCCAAAACTAAAACGAAAAAAGCGCAAACACATTTGTTTTTCATGAACTGTGGCATTTCCAAGCCATTTTCGCCTGTTGTCAACAAGAAATAGGTGCCTTTTACTCTCTCTCTTGAATGTTCATTTAATGAACTTATGCGGTTTTCCATCAATTTTTCATTAATTTCAGTGAAAAAACCATTTTCCCGATTTTCAATGAACAAGTGCAGCCCATTTGTAATTAAATATGGGTGCCTATCAAAGCAACCGCTAATATACGAACTCCAAAACCCAAAAGCAAGCGTTTTAGGAAAATAGAGGAAAATTTATCTTCGAATTAGATCATGTCGGTTACATCAACCCTAATTTACCGAATCACTTGAATTCGGGCGACGAATTGTTTCTCGCCGGAACGAAGAACGATCTCATACGCGCCGGGAACAAGCGTACTTAGGTCGCATTGAAGAGTTTAGCAATAGA
>CAWCCK010000007.1:0-127854 GCA_963794025.1 Ignavibacteriota bacterium | reverse complement strand
TTTGTTTCTTCTCGATGAGAGCGAGTGCCTTTTCCCGGTTGACTTGGGACCATACGCTTCTCGGTCCGCGGGGCGTGAACTTTTGCAGCCAGATCCGCATCGTGAGCTTTCTTCTGCCGTCGATCCAGCCATAGCAGAGAGCTGTTTCCAGAGCTTCAGGATAGGACACGGATTTCAGGCCGGAATCTTTCTTGGCGATGCGCAGCCAAAGACCGGATGATGTGGCGTGGTTCTTCGCCAGCCAGGAGTCCCAGGACTTGGCAGTTGGGAAGAGGAGGGACTCCATGTTGGAAGCCATGGTTCAGCTCAAATTAATGGTTTCGATAGTTTTCTACTCCGTTGCTTGGTGTGGCCCGCCGCGGCGGGCTTTAGCTTGCGTCAGGTTCCCTGGGACAAGCTAAAGCATGTCCCACGCCTCACTGTTCCAGCCTTTCCACCAACTCCCGCACCGCCTCCCACTCCGGCGTGCCTTTGAGCGTGCCGATGCCCTCGTCCTCATCGTCCAGAAATGATTTTATGTTCCGCATACGCCCGAATTCCCGCCTGGATCGCTTTGCGAAACGTGAGGATACCGGCGGAATAGTCTTTCAGCGCGCATTGCAGGCAGGCGGTGTTGTAGAGCGCACCTCCATCCCGAAGATCATCCAGCTTTCGGGCGGCGGCTCGCGCTTCGTCATCTCGCCCGGCAAAATGAAGGAGCGCGGCATGATTCACACGAGTATTTTCCTCGTCCGGAAAGAGCTTCAGGCGCTTTTCATAAATGGGAATGGCAATTTGGACCAATGCTTCTGCTTCTCGGCGAATGACCGATCATTCGCCTCTTCCTTCGCAGCGTTGCAGGCAACAACGAGATTGAATAAGGTAACCAAGTTTTCCGGCTTCCGTTTCAGCGACTCTTCGTAAGGTGCGATCGCTTTGGCATCCTGACCGGTATTCGATAAAAAAATCCGAGCGCGAAATGGCTTAAGAAATCCTCCGGCGCGTTCCGGATATATTCCTGTGCGGCGGCCTCCGCTTCGTCGAGCTTGCCCTGAAGCTGGAGAATGATGGAAAGCGGGTGATAGGCCGCCCGCAGATCGGGCTTCAACCGGCGAGCCTCGTTAATGAGTGTTAGCCCCTCTTCGAGCAGCGCGGGATCGCGGGTGTAACTGCGGTAAAGATTTGCGAGCGCATTCGCTTTGGAGGAATAGGCAATCGCATACGCGGGATCGAGCGCGATTGCTTCGGAAAAAAGCTGTGCCGCAAGCTGAAAGCCTTCTTTGGTATGGCGATTGCCATATATCAACCGCTTTGAGAAATAATTCGTATGCTTCGGCATTTTCGGTGCCGCGTTCGGCGAGCTTTTTCTTTTCGTCCGTTGCGAGATGCACTTTCAGCCCTTCGACCACTTTCAGCGCCACCGCTTCCTGAATCTCGAAGATGTCGTTCATCACGCCCTTCATCGAGTCCTGCCAAAGATGGTCTCCGGTTTCGATGTCGAGCAAACGGGAACTGATTTTTATTTGATCGCCGAATTTGCGTACATCGCCTTGCACAAAATAACGAATGTTCATCTCTTTTGCGTAAGTAACGAGATGGCCCTTATACGCTTTATATTCTTTCGTGGTCGCTGCGTCGGTTAGTCGCAATGCTTTGACATTCGAAAGCGCAGAAATCATTTCGCTGACAATGCCATCGGCAAACCATTGGTTATCGGCGGACGGGGATAGATCTTCGAAGGGAAGGATCATCAGAGATTTTCTCTCGTCCTGCGTGGGGTGTGCTCGCGTGGGGTGTGCCGACCCCGGCACGCCATCCTTGTCTTCAAGAGTGCCGAGGGCGGCACTCTCCACGCGGACAATACCCAGCTTGCCGAGTGCTCGAATGACGGCGTCGATGTTCGTCATCGGTGCGCGCTGGATTCCGGCGAGCGCATACTGCATATTTTTCGGAAGCTCGACCGGTTCCAGATCGAGAGGAAGTATTTTCTTTCGCTTTTCGGATGCGAGCGAAACTTCCTTCACCACATTATTCGAAAGTATGGATGCCGGACTGAGCATCACAATGAACGCCTTGCACGAATCGATCGCATCGACGATGGATTCCGACCAGCTTTCTGCCGCCTCAATTCCGGATTTATCTATCCATACGGAAAGCCCAGCCGAAGCGAGCAGCTCCGTAAGCTGCTCTGCCTGTTCGCGGTCTTTGGAAGAATAGGAAATGAAGATGTCGGACATTTTTCAGTAACGAGTGGATGCACATCGTCGGCGATGCTTGTAACGAGTAACGAACGAGAATTCGTTGCCGTAGGGACGTGCTGCGCACGTCCGATTTGCGGAAGGACGAACTACAGATTTCGAATAATCTTAAAATGTTTGCGCTGTGGAGCAGGACGTGCGCAGCACGTCCCTACGATTTTTATGCACCTAATCCCGACTCTGATTAATATTTCCCGACCAGCACTTTGATCACGCCGGTTCCGTTTCCATTGAATGGTTCCATTGCTTTGCCGAGCACATTGCCAAACCGCAGTTTATCGGGATCGCCTTTCATCGCATGGCCGGGCGTTGCGCTTGTCACCAGCAGATCGCCGACGGCGATCGGGCCGTTCTCGCCGGAGACTTTCGTTGGAATGATTCCTATCACGCCCATCGGCACATGATCGGCGATATTGACATCGACGCTTTCTGTCGTTAATAACACGCCCGGTTTCGTTGCATACACACCTGCCACACAGGTGGAATAGGCAGAGGAGCATTTCGCAACATGCGTAGGCTCGGCTGCGGAAAGCACCAGCACATCGCCCGGCTCATAGCTTGCGCGCGCGCCGACGGGAATTAATGCTTCGGCGACGTCCGCGCCGCTATTTTGCGTTCCGCCATCGAAGTAGCCGATTCCGGTATTGCTAATGCGCGCAACGTTAGTTCCACCCGTGCGGAAGATGGCTATATTATTCGTTGTTGTCGATGAAGTTCCTGAACCGGAATAGTTTGCGATAATGCAGTTCCCGGTTCCGCTGGCGTCAGCCCAGATGCCCGGCCCTGAACCGGCAGCGTTTGTGCCATAGACTCCATATCCCGATCCTCCGGCGGATGTGCCATAGACTCCATATCCCGAACCGCCGCTTGCAGTGCCATAGACGCCCCATCCACCATTAAACGCCGTAACGCCGCGAACGCCATACGCCCCTTGTCCATACACTCCCGTCCCGGAACCATTGGAGCTCGATGTTACGCCATAGACGCCGTAGGTGGAACCGGTTGTGCCGGTCGATTGTCCATAGACCGCGATGCCAGACCCCTGATTTTGTCCCCATACAGCATTTCCCGAACTTGCGACAAGGCCAAGTATGCCTGTTCCTGTTGCGGAAGTATTTTCACCCTCGATCGCATAATTCGAGCTTGCAACGATTCCCAAAATGCCAACACCTGTGGCGGAATTATTCACTCCTTCCACTCCATACCCGGAACTCGAAACCACGCCATACACGCCGGTTCCCGTTGTGGAATTATTTTTCCCCTCGACGCCATAGCCGGAACTGGAAACCACGCCATACACGCCGGTTCCGGTTGTGGAATTATTAGCGCCCTCGACGCCGTATCCCGCACCGGAGTTCCCGGCAATGCCATACACGCCTGTGCCACTTGTACCATCAGCTTGCCCATAGATCCCGACTCCGGTAGAACCTCTCGACCATCCATACATGCCCACTCCCGCTCCGGAAGTATTGTTCGCAAGCCCAACGATGGCATCTGCCCCAACTCCTTCAGCCTGACCCCACACGCCGTAGGCTCCGCCACTCGTATTCGTCGCCCAACCGTACACTGCGCTGGCGCTGCCGGAGGAACTCCCGGTCGTAGCTTGGATGACGTTAGAATTGCTGGTAGCGTTCGTGATTTGAAACAAACCTGCGTAACCCGTACCATTCGTGGTAGCCGAGAACGCATTCGCTGAATTTGCGCTGTTATTGATTGCGAATGCACCTGCGCTGCCTGTTCCGGTCGTGTTTGCATTCACGCTTGAACCGGAACCATTTGTTGATGTCGAAAGCGCATTGGTGCCATTCGTGCTGTTGTTGATGGCAAATGTGCCTGCACTACCCGTGCCCGTTGTGGTTGCGTTCACACTTGCGCCGGAACCATTTGTGGCCGCAGAAAGCGCGCTTGCGCTGTTTGCAGCATTGCTAATAGAGAACGCACCTGCGCTGCCCGTGCCGGTTGTACTTGCGTTCATGCTCACGCCGGAACCATTGGTTGTGCTCGAAAGCGCGATGGCGCTGCTTGTGCTATTGTTGATGGAGAACGCTCCGGCGCTGCCGGTTCCCGTTGTACTTGCATTCACACTTGCGCCGGAACCATTAGTGGTGGCAGAGAGCGCGCTCGCGCTGTTTCCGCTATTATTGACAAGGAATGTACCTGCGCTGCCTGTCCCGGTATTGGTAAGGCTGAATACGCTTGAAGCAGTGAGAGCTGCCCCTGCATACGGTAACGCAATACCCGTCGCGGTGGCGTTTTGCCACACGGTATTACCTGCGCCATCGGAGCTAAGTACCTCGCCGCTTGTAGCAGTGCCGGATGCGATCTTGCTGTTCGTCACTGCTCCGTTCAATAATTTGGAAGTGGTAACAGCGCTATCTGCGATTTTCGAAGTCGTGACCGATCCGCTCAATATTTTCGCGACCGTAATACCGGAATCCGCTACGCCGATCAACGCAACGGGACCCAGATTCGAAATAAGGGTCATGGAGAGGTCTAAAGCATCTATCTCATGAATGGCGGGCGCTTCGGTCGAAGTGATGGAGATCGTGTGCCCACTCGTGTTAACCGTTGTAATTCCGCCACCAGTGATGGTAACGGCACCCGAAAGAGTATTGACCGTCGTGGGAGTGATGTTCAGGCTTGCAGGGTCGATGGCGCGGGCAAAAGCGGCGGTATCGGAATATGATGCGTTGCGTGCATATCCTGCTGTATCGGCAAAGAATGCGCTGGGTACATCGGTAAGCGGTGAGCGCGGAGTAAGCTCTGAAGCACCATCGACTGCTATGCCGAGATAATAATGATCCGCTGGTGGAGTTGTGAACGCAAGCGGTTGCATTGCTTTTGCCGCCCCGATCAGCACGTTGAATAATCCCTGAGCTGAAAGCGTCACTTTCTGCGCTTCCTGAAAGATTGGTATTCCGCCTGTATCAGCGGTGTAGATACTGAGTGTGAACGTGTGATCGCCGGTCAGAGGAATGTTATTGGCATCCATAATTACTCCCTGATAGGAAATGAGCCGTTGGGCTTTGCTCAGGTTAGGCATAGCGCCAACAAGTAGGAAGAGCGCGATCGCGGTCGCTTTTAGAGTGGTTGCTTTTAGAAAAGAATGATTCATAATGTACACCAAGTCGTTTCGTTAATAAATGAAAAACAGCGAGCAATTCGACTCCCTATTTGGACAAGATCGGATGCTCCCGGCAGCCTGAGTGAGGCGATACGGGAACAAAAATACGACAAAATTAAGGCGAAGCCAGTATTTGAAGATCTGAGACCTCTCAAACTGGTAGTTCTAATATGATTTTCTGGCTGCAAAAACTATCCCTACCGTGTCATTTCGTTACAAAACGTCTGTTGCGGAGTTATAGCAATAGAGCGATAATTTCGAACGAAAATTCATCAAAACAAGGAAACTCTCGTATGATTTTTCTGTTCGGTAGTTTGCTTGCCTTAGGTCACATTAAGGGAGCACGATTTTCATTATTTCCATATACCTTATCTTAGAAATATATCCGTGAAAAACACATTCAAAACATTTGGTTCGGTTTGGCTTTCGGTATTGCTGATGTCAGTGATGCTTGCTGCTTCCGTTATGGCTCAGAGCAACAAACCGGCCAGGGATGTCGATTGGGAAGAAAATCATGCGAGCGATGCCTTGAAATGGCTTCAGCATTTTATGAATCCGACGAACGAGCCTAATTATGATAGCCTTCGCCAGATCGGGTACGAACAGCTTGTAAAAATGGATAACCATCCAGCTATGACGACGCTTTCGAGTTCATCATGGATGCAGGTTGCCACATCTCAGGATGCTGCTGTAAGCGGTCGAGGAGCGTGCATCGCGTTCGATCCCGGCGGCGCGATCTATTACGGAGTAGCAAAAGGCGGTTTATGGAAAACGACGGATGGCGGCACGGATTGGATCTCGATGAGCGATACGTGGATCGATCTCGATGTTGGCGGCGTGGCCGTCGATCCGGAAAATCCAACCACCATTTATGCTGGGACGGGAACGCCATCCGGGCAAGTTGGCGGCGGAGGGGCTGTTAATGGCGTCGGCGTTTATAGATCAACGGATGGAGGATTGAATTGGACGCTGCTCTCCAGTAGCCCCAAGGTTGCGACCACTCAAATGGAAGTCAATCCTGCAAGCTCGAAGTTAGTGTATGTTGCGTATGATGGCGGCCTGAGCTTATCCGATGATGGCGGAACGACGTGGAAAAACTCTATCTCACTTAACGGCTTTGCAAGCATTGTATTCGATCCGCACAATGCAGCCATTATGTATGTCGCCGGCGGAGGCGCGATCGACAAGTCAATCGATTCTGGTAACACATGGACAGCACTTCCATCAGGCTATCCAACCGGTGTTTTTATGGTTCTGGGAATGTCGGGCGTGTCGTCCGATTCTATTTATTTAAGCACAGGCGATGGCAACGGTACACTTGCGCTTTCCACCGATGCCGGGAACACATGGACTATCAAGTCAAGCAGTCTTGATTATCTTGGTCAGCAGTCGGAATACGCCAATGCCATGGCTGTTGATCCGCGCAATTCTTCCAATGTGATCGTGGGTGGTCTCGATATTTATTCGTCCACCGTTGGTGGATCAGGATTACAAAAGAATACGGATTGGACAGATGAACCCACAAGTTCAAAGTATGCTCATGCGGATATTCATTATCTCAAATACGATCCGTATGTTAATCCGCCCGTTCTTTACGCGATGACCGATGGCGGTGTTTATCACAGTGGGGACTTTGGTGGTTCGTGGCATCAGGATATGAATAAGTCGCTCGGCACATTTTCATTTGTAGGTGGAGATATGACTGTTAATAATTCCGGAACTCCGGACTTCTTTTGTGCCGGCGCGCAGGATAACGGTTTGAGCGGCTACACCTTCGGCGTGGACTCGACGTATCGCTCCGTTCAAGGCGGGGATGGCGGTACGATGTTCATTTCTCCCGCCGATGGGCAGACCATGTACGGAACGTATGTCTATTATACACTTTATAAATCGCAAAATCGAGGAATTGATTGGTCACAAGGTGGAGCGCAGAATATTCTCGGCAATGCTATCCTAACGGAAGCGCAAAATAATCCAAATCTTGTTCCATTTTACATAACGTATGATGTCTATGATCAGGATCCCGGCGTGGTTGCAGTCTGTGGCCCAATTAATTTGTACTTAGAAACGCAAGGCAATACTGGACCCGCCGCATTCCCGCAATCAACGAACGTTGCTGGCAGCTCCGCATCTGACGTCAGCGGTAACGTTGTTGCCGTAAATATCGCATCTTCCGATGACGATTATATCTATATTGGCACGTCCGGCAATTATTTCTATTACAGCACGGATGTCGGCCAGACCTGGACGCCATCCTACCAAACAGGTTCCACTACGAAAAAGATGGGTTTTAGCGGGACACCGCAAGGGATCACAACCGACCCCAATAATTCCCAGAACGTGTATATGGCCGTTTCGAACGGCGGCGACGGCACGAAGCACTTTTTTTATTCGAATAATGGTGGCTTAAGCTGGACTGCACCGGCGACAAACCTCCCTGCGCTTAATTATCACCGCATTGCCATGGATCCGAATGGAATTCTCTATATCGGCGATGATTTTGGCGTCCTTCGCTCTGGCGATACGGGAAAAACATGGTATCCTGTTGCAGCCGGTTTACCGACGGCTCTCGTTACATCGCTTCAGGTTCGCGGAAATTATCTCGTCGCTGGAACGTATGGCAGAGGAATGTATTATGTGGATCTAACGCAGCTTGGCCCGATCGGCCCGCTCAATGGCGTTGCTGCTTCCACACCTGCTCCGAGCACAAGTGCCGCGATCACCGCAGTGTATCCGAGCATTATCATGACTTCTACGCCAAGCACGACGGTTGATTATACTGTTTCGACGACGGAGCAGGCAACGCTTGCGGTCTATGACGTGCTTGGCCGTCAGGAGCGCGTCTTAGTGAATCAGTTCGTTACGCCCGGCGATCATCAGCTTGCTGCCGATCTTTCCGGACTCGCAACAGGCCAGCATTACTTGATGCTCACCGCAGGTGGCACGTCGGTTACAAAGCCGATCGTTATTGAATAGCAAACGAATGTGGATCGCCCGCATATAACACTACCGAATCTTCGAGAAGTAGCAAAACTTCTCGATTCGACGCGCGGCGAGATTCGCAAAGCCTCGATCGAAGCGCTGGCGGTGCTTTCCCGCGTCTCACCATCGGCGATGGCATTTCTCTTGCCGCGTCTGCATGATCTATTGGCTGAAGAGCCACAACACGCTATCGCCAATCACGCGATTGAAATTCTCCATAATTACGCCAAAACCAGCGAGCGCGCCGCGCGTAAAGTAATTCCCATCCTTCGAACCGCGATTACCAATCTTGGCCCGAAAAGCGCGGCTAAAGTTACCAAAATTCTAAAGGAAATTGCACGATGACGTTATTTATTCTCGCGTCCATGCAAAAATTGGTCTAAATTTTTACGCGCAAAGTCTTCAATCTCTATGATCGTATGGGAATCCGATGGGGAAGAGAACGCAAAGCGCGTTTTTGGACCGATGGCAAGATCGGCCTCTAATTGCAGTTCTTCACGAATAGCTGCTTCGAGATGATCGCGCCACGCGCGAAGTTCCTCATCCGTGATGGGAAGAACCGCGCCGTGTTTCCGTAGCCAGTCCGCACCGAGAAATCCTGTTAATGCCATATTTTATTACAAACAGCAACACCTCATTTTATGTGCGTGTAGAACAGACTTTCAGTCTGTCCGAGGGCTTTTAGCCCTTCAAGGTGCTGAATGTGCGCGATTACTTTTTGAAAATAACAGTTCAGTATCGAAAAAGTCCTTATTTTTGCAAGCGGAATTTACTTCGGATCTTTACTTCGCTAATACTATGAAAGTTCATCGGTTCATTCTTCGTTACGCTACGCTACTGATCGCAATAGCAGCAATGGTTCCGATTGCCCGGGCGCAAAGTCACGATATGGCAGGAACGACCGGTATCATCGAGGGTACGGTGCGGGATGCATCGGGTACACCGTTGCCGGGTGTGACCGTTCGTGTAATTATCTCTATCGATACTTCTGCCGCAAGCGATTTTCAAAAAAGGAACATAGCAAATACCGCGAAATACACGTACACAAATTCCGTTGGAAAATATCACGTTGGAAGCCTCGGAGATGGAAACTATAATGTTACTTATTCCCTCCTCGGTTATTTAGACAAAAGCTACAATGTCGATGTGCATTGGCGGGAACCCGATACGCTCAATACCGAGCTTGCCGTGCAGCCGCTTGCGTCGCAGGATGTCGTTATAACTGCCTCAAGGCATGAAGAGAAGGAAACGCATTCGCCGGCTTCGATCTCCGTTGTCACCGCAGCGCAAATTCAAGATCAGGTCGATGCCACTCCGACGGACGCGCTGAAAAATGTGCCCGGCATGGATGTGGCCAGCGAAGGGATCGGAACTTCTACCTACGCCAGCAGAAGTTTTCACAGCGTCTATGGCAGCGACATGCTGACGATGAACGATTATCATTCCCTCGAAGTCCCCGCGCTTGCCGTATATTACGGAATTCTTATCCCGCAAACGATGGAGGACATCGATCATATCGAAGTGGTGCGCGGGCCGGGTTCCGCATTGTATGGGCCGGAAGCTGCGACGGGCGTGGTTAACTTTATATCGAAATCGCCGTTTGCATCGCAAGGAACGAATCTTTCCATTGCGGGCGGCGAACGCGATTATATCAATGCCGATTTTCGTCACGCGGAGGCCTTCGGCGATAAATTTGCATTTGCGATAAGCGGCCATTATCTTGAAGCCGACGATTGGCATGACGCCGACGACCCGAAAGAAGATACCGCGCGGAAATATGCGCAAGCTGCACTTGCAACACTACGAGAAACTCAAGAGCCGCTACTTCAGAGCCAATATCAGAGCGAAGTCGATAGCCTCTCGCGTATTGGGAATCGCGATTACAACTTGCAAGTCTATTCTTTCAATGCGCGCATGGATGCCAATCTTACGGACGATCTTGCGGCGAATCTCACAGCTGGAGTCACGAACATTGGGAATGATATTGCAATGACCGAAGATTTTGGCGATGCGCAGATTAAGAATTGGCTGTATGATTTCGTGCAAGGCCGCGTGACGGATGGCGATCTCTTCATTCAAGGCTCGGTCAATCACGATAATACGTCCGGCTCCTATTTTTTACCGACAGGCGCGCCGCTTATTGATAGATCCTCGACGTATGTCGCGCAAATTCAGGATCAATGGAAGCCATTTGCTAATGAAAAGTTCACGTATGGCGCAGATTACAAAGCTATCACCCCGTTTTCAGATTCCACCATCTATGGCCCCGACGATGGGCACGCGAACACACAAATCTTAGGAGCATATCTTCAATCGCAAACCACGTTTTTCGATCAAGCATTGGAACTCGATCTTGCAGCGCGCGAGGATAAAGATTATGCGGGGGGAACGGATTTAACTCCTATCTTTTCGCCGAGAGCTGCCGTTGTTTATCATTTCGATGATAACAACCTCATCCGCGCGATGTATAACAATACTTATCTTCTGCCTTCCGAGGTTGATCTCTATGCGAATCTTCTTTTCTCTACCGATGCGTATGGGATTCAATCGCAGCCATCGCCATTTAATACGCTGCCCACAACAACGATCCGCTATGTAACGCCGTATGTTTCGGGAATGAATTTCGTTCCGGATTCCGGCGGATGGTACACTGTTGGCTCCAACGTGTTGGGAAATACCACGTATAAAACATTTCCTGCATTCTGGCAGGCGCTGATGCAATTGGCGGCAAAGCTTTCTAATCAACCGATTCTTGCAGGGATTCCCGCCCCTGCAAATCCTATTACCTACTTAGCGTATTTGAATCTGAACACAAAAACGTTCGATCCAACTGCCGCTCCGATCAATATCAGCCCCGTTCAGCCGCAACAACAGCGCACACTTGAAATGGATTATCAGGGTGCTGTTGGGAAAACGTTCCAATATGAAGTGGATGCCTACCAAACGCATTACACCGCCATCCGCGCAAGCACGGTGGCGCTGACGCCAAACGTCTTTGTGGATTCTGCAGAAGCGGAGCAGTATTTTAAATCGGTGTTTTCCGGCGTTCCGGGCGCTGATTCCATTTCGCGATTGCTTGCTGGGAACCTCTCCAAATTACCGATTGGCGTCGTACAGCCCACGGGCGGTGCGCCGGACGAAACATCTCCCGAAGATCTGCTCGTCGGAACGCGCGGCTATCTTGAAAACGATATTCAATTTTATGGTATAGATTTCTTTGGAACCATAATGGCGAACGCCGATTGGTCGTTCGATGGATCGTTCTCGTGGCTCAACAAAAACTATTGGTACGCGGGGGAGTTAAATGCGCAGGATTCGACTAATCAATCTCCGTTCGCACTGAACTTGCCGAAATACCGCGCATCCATTGGTGCAAAATATTCTGGACTTATGAAAGGACTGAGCGTGGAACTCCGCGACCGCTGGTCCGATGCATTCCTGATGGATGATAATTACTGGATCGGGAGCGTGGCATCGCAGCACGTTGTCGATCTCACAATAAATTATCGCCCCGAATCCTGGAATAATTTGCAGCTAACACTTTCGGTAACTAATCTGCTGAATAACCTACACGAAGAGTTTGTCGGCGCACCTTATATTGGCCGCTTGACGGTACTCCGCGCCGCTTATACGCTGCCGCCGTTTTAGTATAATGCCGAGACGTGTAGAACAGACTTTCAGTCTGTTCCCGGGCTTTCAGCCCGTCGGAGTTTTGTTCGATGTATGAACAGCTATTAAGAATCTCTTCCGTAACAAGCTTGTTTAAAACAAGTGATGAAAAGACGATTTCGATACTGGCTAGTCATTCTCATAATTTCGATCCTCGGAATGTGGGGATGCTATGGCCCTGACGAAGTGGGGCCATATTATTACAATCAGGCATTGTATTTTGCTACGCTCCAGACCTTTTTAGAATACGATTCGACCAGCTCCGTGCTTCAAGCCTCAGCGTATATACAAGGGCCACTCGATAGCGGATGGAGCGTTACGCTTGATTCTACGCCGCTCGCATTGAATGCGAGTAACTATTCTTATTCCTCCAATGCAATAGCGCCCGTGGCTAATGGCACATTGAATTGGTCGGTGAATAATGGTACGCGGGGTAATTTCGCTGAGCTTTCCGTTAGAAGCCAAAATCCGTCGATTCCAACAAAAATAATCTTTCCCAACGATACGACCTTTATTGCCATTGACTCGCAGATCGTGTTGCAATGGGTTCCGGATAGCACCCAAGAACGCATCCATGTCGATGTATTCGATTCCGCCGGTAACGCAACCTACGAATGGTATCTGCCTAATAACGGATTAGATACACTGCTCACGGTGTTTGGGCGGCATCCTTTAGTCGCGGGGCCAGCCACGCTTCGGATGTGGCGTGATAATAACTTCAGTGGTTCCACCCAGCAATTCAATTATCAAGTCGAAGCGGAATCCCGTATAACCGCCCATTTTATCCTGAAGTAATCGCGGAAAACGCGCGTCCCGGCTTTCTTCTTCGTAAATTTGCATGGCGTGGGCGGAACGTCCTGAGAATCGTCCTGTTTTCCGTGCGTTCTTAATAACCATCCTTCTTAAAAAGAAGGATAAAATCGGCTAAATCAAATAAAAATCAGCGAAATCCAGTTTAATGGCAACAACAAATGATTTTCGGGTAGGCGCGGTACTCCGCATGGAGGGCGAGCTTTATCAGATCGAAGAATATGTGCATCGCACACCCGGCAACTTGCGTGCGTTCGTGCAGGCCAAAATGCGCAATATGAAAACGCTCAATCTGAAGGAAGTTCGCTTCCGCTCGGGCGAGGAAGTCGATATGATCCGCATGGAAAAAAAGCCGATGCAATTTCTTTATCGCGATGGCACCGATTTCGTCTTCATGGATAACGAAACTTACGAGCAGATCAATGTGCCCGAAAAGCTTGTTGGCTTAGGCGCGAAATTTTTGAAAGAATCCGATAATTGCGATATTCTGTTCGCTTCGGCTGATGGCACGATCGTAACCATCGAGCCGCCGAATTTTGCGATTCTCGAAATTTCAAGAACCGATCCCGGACTGAAAGGCGATACCGCAACCGGCGCGACAAAACCGGCCACGCTCGAAACCGGCGCGATCATCAATGTGCCGCTCTTTCTTAACGAGGGCGACAAAGTCCGCGTCGATACGCGATCGGGAATGTATTTGGAACGAGTGAAAGCGTAATTCGCCTCATTCATAATTCGTAATTTTTAATTCTTACTTGAGATGGATCTATCATATCTCGAACAACTCATAAAACTTTTCGAATCAAGCACGCTGACCAAGCTTGAAATCGACGAGGAAGGCTCACGCGTTACTTTAGGACGCGCCAAAGAGCAGCAGGCCATGTTCGCCATGCCGCAAATGGGAGGCTATCCTATGCCGCAACCGCAAGCTGCGCCGGCACTGAGCCCAACTCCCGTTGCATCCGAGCCATCGGTGAAGACGCACGAAGTGAAATCCCCGATCGTCGGTACGATCTATCGCGCGCCCGCGCCGGATGCCGATCCGTATGTGCAAGTCGGCCAGCAAGTCGAAAATGGCACTACGCTATGCATCATCGAAGCCATGAAACTGATGAACGAGATCGAAAGCGACGCGGCGGGCAAGATCATCAAAATCTTGGTGGAAAATGGCGCGCCGGTCGAGTATGGTCAGCCGTTGTTTTTACTCGAAGTAGAGTAAGCGGGGAAACGAAAAAACAAAGATCACGTTATTGCATTCACTTATGACACAAACCAGCTTTGTTGATTATCCGGTAAGCCCACTCCTTCAAGAAGACTTAACTCCGAGGGAATATTTGGAGTTGTATAAATCATCGGCGGGTGTGATTAAGGAAACGAAGATTATTCCGCCGAAACTTGGAGAACAGGGATTTGGGCGTATTCGAGTCCGATACCAATATCCTTTTTATCGCCAACAATTTTCTAAAACCAACAAAAATGGCGAACGAAGAGCAACTCTTGCCCGATAAGCGTCCCGACGAAGGGGTAAATTCAGAACTCATTGAGCGTTTCGTTGCAGTTCAGGAAAAGCAACTCTCACTCAGCCTACAAGAGCAGGAAGCTGGTCATCGTTATGCTATGGCTTCGCTTGAATATGACTCGCGTGATAGAAGTGAGCAACGTAAATTCCTGCTTAAACTTGTTGCGGGGCAACGAATACTCTTAGGGGCTATCGTTGGATCGCTGCTTGTTTTCACTGGCATCGTTCTCGCCATGGGCAAAGATGCGATTGCTGTCGAAATTTTAAAAGCCCTTGCTTTCTTTCTCGCCGGCGGTAGCGTTGGATGGGGATTGCGAAGAAAAGGCGACGACGATAGAGGCCCGAAGGTTTAGAGCATCACAAATCAACGTTTTGTTTCATAAAATTCTCATAGCCAATCGCGGCGAAATCGCGCTTCGTATCATCCGCACCTGCCGCGAGATGGGCATTAAGACGGTTGCAGTTTATTCCGAAGCGGATAGAAATTCGCTGCATGTCCGCTTTGCCGATGAGGCCGTTTGCATCGGTCCGCCACCCGGGAAGGAAAGCTATCTCAACATCCCGCGCATCATCAGCGCAGCGCATCTCACGGGTGCGGAAGCCATTCATCCCGGCTACGGATTTCTCGCTGAGAATGCAGAATTCTCCGATATTTGCGAAGCTTCCGGTTTTACGTTCATCGGACCAAAGCCCGAAATGATCGAAGCGATGGGGGATAAAGCTCACGCGAAAGAAACGATGAAAGCTGCCGGAGTTCCTGTCGTAATGGGTTCCGATGGCGTTATAAAAGACTTGGACGAAGCCCGCCAAGTTGCTGAGAGCATTGGACTTCCGGTTATCATAAAAGCTGTTGCCGGTGGTGGCGGACGTGGAATGCGTATTGTGCATAATGTTGAAGAACTTGCCCTGCAAATCTCGATGGCACAAACGGAAGCGGCCGCAGCTTTCAACAACGGCGATGTTTATCTTGAAAAATATATTCAGAAGCCACGCCATATCGAGATTCAGGTTTTCGGCGATACCAACGGAACGGTCGTGCATTACAACGAGCGTGAATGCTCGATTCAACGACGTCATCAAAAATTGGTAGAGGAATCGCCTTCACCGGTCGTTTCTGAAGAAATTCGAAACGCGATGGGCGCAGCCGCAGTAAAAGGCGCTTCCAGCGTGGGATATGTTGGCGCAGGAACGATAGAATTTCTGCTCGATAAAGATAACAAGTTCTACTTCATGGAAATGAACACCAGAATTCAGGTCGAGCATCCGGTGACCGAGCAGGTGATAGGTCTCGATCTGATTCGTCAGCAGATTCATGTTGCAGCAGGCGGTAAAATTTCCAAGCGTCCTCGCAAACCGGAAGGCCACGCCATCGAATGCCGCATCAATGCCGAAGACCCGGAGAAAGATTTTCGTCCATCGCCAGGTACGATCACAAGTTTTCACGCGCCCGGAGGATATGGCGTTCGGCTCGATTCACATGTGTATGCCGGATACCAGATTCCACCGTATTACGATTCGCTGATTGGCAAGCTCATCGCTTTCGGCAGCGACCGCAAGGAAGCAATCGACCGGATGCAATCGTGCTTAGACGAAATGATCGTCGAAGGCATCAAAACTACGATCCCGTTTCACCGCGCACTCATGCGTAACGACCGCTTCCGCGCCGGCGATTTCGATACCAGTTTTTTAGAGACATTCGATTGGCGTAATCAATCTCATTCCTAATTCCGCATTCTTAATTCCTAATTTTACGAAATGACTTTCCCATCCGACCTTAAATACACCAAAGACCACGAGTGGCTTCGCATCGAAGGCATGACGGGCACTATCGGCGTCACCGATTTCGCGCAAGGCGAACTTGGCGACGTTATCTATCTCGATCTTAAAGAGGGCATTGCTGTTAATGCCCACGAATCGCTCGGCACGATCGAAGCCGTGAAAACGGTCAGCGATCTTTTTTCTCCCGTAAGCGGCAAAGTGCTCGAAGCACATTCCGCGCTTAACGATACGCCCGAAACGGTGAACAAGGACCCCTACGGCGAAGGATGGCTCGTCAAGCTCGAACTCTCGAATCCGAAAGAAGCTGAAACAATGCTATCGGCAGATGAGTATAAGAAGCTGATCGGTCAGTAAGAATCGAAAAGAAATTTAAGATGCTGGGAAGTTGCTTCCCGGCATTTTAGTTTTTTTTTTGAACTTATGGCACACACCGGCGATAGCGTCCTCATTCTCGATTTCGGTTCTCAATACACGCAGCTCATTGCCCGCCGCGTCCGCGAGCTTGGTGTCTATGCGGAGATTTTTCCCTGCACCGCGAATATCAAGCAGATCGAAGCATTCGATCCACGCGCAATTATTCTAAGCGGCAGTCCTTTTAGCGTCTATGCGCCGGACGCTCCACGCTGTGCGCCAGAAGTATTTACATTAGGCAAACCGATTCTCGGCCTTTGCTATGGCTTGCAACTTATCGCGCAAGAAATGGGTGGGGTGGTCGATAAAAGCGCAAGAAGGGAATATGGCCGCGCAGAAATTATTATCGAGGATAAAAATGCAAAGCTCTTCAAAGATTTTCCTGCTCACGCAAATGTATGGATGTCGCATGGTGACTCGCTGAGTAAAATTCCCGCAGGATTTCACATTACCGCACGAAGCATAAACGCACCGTTTGCCGGAATCGCAAATGCGGATGAATCCATTGTGGGAATTCAATTCCATCCAGAAGTTGCGCATACCGAAGGCGGCACACAAATTCTTTCGAACTTCCTTTTCGAGATTGCCAAAATAAAAGCGAATTGGAATCCCGGTGATTTTATCGAAGCGACCATTGCGGAAATTAAAGAAAAGGTTGGGAATGATACCGTAATTTGTGCTTTATCTGGAGGTGTAGATTCTGCTGTTGCAGCAGTATTAGTTCACCGCGCAGTAGGGAAGCAGCTAAAGTGCATTCATGTAGATAACGGCCTCATGCGGCGCGGCGAAAGCGCGGAAGTCGTGCATACCTTCCGCGATCATTTCGGCATCGATCTTGATTTCCGCGATGCCTCCGATCTTTTCTTGGATCGCCTCGCTGGAATAATAGATCCCGAAGAAAAACGCAAAATTATCGGCAAAGCATTTATTGATGTGCTTGCAGAAGAAGCAGAAAAATTCCGAGGCGCGAAATTTTTGGTGCAGGGAACAATTTATCCCGACGTGATCGAATCGCTTTCCTTCAAAGGCCCATCGGCAACGATAAAATCGCATCATAATGTCGGCGGCTTGCCGGAAAAGATGCACTTAAAGCTGATCGAGCCATTGCGAGAGTTATTCAAAGATGAAGTTCGCAATGTTGGCCGCGCGCTTGGAATTCAGGAGCATTTTATTGATCGCCATCCCTTTCCCGGACCCGGACTTGCCATTCGTGTGATCGGCGATATTACTCGTGCAAAACTTGAATTGCTTCGTTCTGCGGACGCTATTTTTATCGAAGAGCTTCGAGCATGGAATTTATATCAGGAAACGTGGCAGGCATTTGCGGTCGTGCTTCCTGTGCAAACGGTTGGCGTGATGGGCGATGAACGCACGTATGAAAATGTCGTCGCTCTCCGAGCCGTAACCAGCGTAGATGGCATGACCGCCGATTGGGCGCGCCTACCGCATGATTTCCTCGCACATGTTTCAAGCCGCATTGCGAATGAAGTCCGGGGGTTAAGCCGCGTGGTGTATGACATTAGCTCGAAACCACCGGCGACGATAGAATGGGAGTAGCGCATTTTTTTCGACCCTCGCGGGTTTACAGTAGTAATGCTCCGCACCATACTCTCTCTCGTTGCCTGCTTCAGCGTGATAATTATTTCATCATGCTGCGAGCCGTCGCATAAAGATTCGTCGCCGTACATGGTGAATTCGCTGTTCCAGGAAACATACGGGCGCGATTTCGATCTCTATAATGCAAGTTTCATTACCGTGGATTCTGCATTTTATCCGATCTACACCTTCGGCATCCAGAATACCGGCACCGCCGATGACTATTTCACGCTTGAACTCCTTGCCCGCGCGGGAACCGTTGGCTATACTATTACAAAGTTCGTTCCCGCAGGGCAGGTCGTGCTTTTTCAATCTCCGCTTGCCGTCCCCGACTCGCTCACCGAGAACGCTACTTATACGTATGCTTCCGGCGATACCACCCCCAATACCGACGTCATCTACAATGGATTATCGTTCCAAAGTAAGGATTCTGCTGAGATCCATGCCGTGCAGCCGATGATCTCGATCGTTTATGGCGCGATCAATAATGGCCCCGAAGGATGCAACACACCCGCAAGCACGATGACCGTAGATATTGATAGCTTACCAACACGATAATACCACTTCAACTGTATCCGATTATTCACAGATAGATGTTACCTCTGAAAGATTATCCGTTTGCCGCACGGCCCATGATCGTTGCACACCGAGGCGATACCTCGCTCGGAGCGCGAGAAAATAGCATCGAAGCCGTTGCTGGAGCGCTTGTCTCAGGCGCGGATATGATCGAAGTGGATGTGCAGTGGTCTGCGGACGAAGAATTTGTTTGCTTCCACGATGAGAAACATCCCGAATTGGGAGCGATTCATAAAACGGATTATCAGGAATTAAAAAAACAGGGCGTCGCTTCGCTTACTGAAATTCTAACGATCGGCAAAGGAAAAACCTATTTCAATATCGAGATAAAGGAATATTCTGCGCGCGATCCGAAGCGTTTCATGCACGCACTTGTTGCATTATTAACAAAACTTGTTTTGGATGAAGATGTTTTGCTTTCCTCATTTCGTCCGGATTTTATTCGCGAGGCCGGATGGAAAATCCCTACGTGCATCATTCGGCCTGATGAAGGGATGAGAAATTTGTTCGCTTCACGTTCGTTTGCTGATCCAATTATTTTCGATAAACCACTTGCGCAGTATGTGCCATCCGAATTAATGAAGATAGCGCGAGCGACAGGTTATGCCTGCCAAATTTCTGAACTGACGCCGGATAGTCTCGCCGACATCGAGCGGCATAATATCTTTCTCGGAGTTTATACGATCATGTCCGATTTAGAATTCGGTCAGGCCGTTGCGCGTGGCGCAAGAATTCTGGTTTGCGAACACCCGCATAAATTTGCTGCGCTTCGGAACCATAGATTTCCCGCCATTCAAACCATGCCGGCAGTTTGATCGACATGCATACGAACCGTCTCGCTCAGGAAAAATCTCCGTACCTCCAACAGCATGCTCACAATCCCGTCGATTGGTATCCGTGGGGTGAGGAAGCATTTGAAAAAGCTCGTTCAGAAGATAAGCCAATTTTTCTTTCCATCGGTTACAGCACTTGCCATTGGTGTCATGTGATGGAGCGCGAGAGCTTTGAATCGAAAGAGATTGCAAAGCTGCTGAATGCGAATTTTATTTCCATAAAGGTCGATAGGGAAGAGCGACCAGATGTCGATGCGGTCTATATGGCTGTTCTTCAAGCGATGACCGGTTCCGGCGGCTGGCCGATGTCGCTTGTCCTTACTCCCGATCTAAAACCCATTTTTGCTGGAACCTATTTTCCTCCTGTTTTCACGCATGGAAGGCCAAGCTTTGGTACGATCCTTCAAAGCGTTTCTGAATTTTGGACAAGTCATCATGACGAGATCATTGCTTCGAGCATCGAAATTACTACCGCGCTTCAAGAGCGAATAAATGTAAACGATGAGAACCCGCAAGCTATAGATATTCGATTGCTTGCAGATTTTACTTTTCGTCATTTTGAACAATCTTTTGATTCTATAGAAGGTGGTTTCGGCGGCGCGCCGAAATTTCCGCGACCGGTGCAATTTGATTTCCTTTTTAACTACTACAAAGCGTTTGGGAATGATAAAGCGCGTGATATGGCGCTCTTCACCCTTCGCAAAATGGCGCTCGGAGGAATGCACGATCATGTAGGCGGCGGATTTCACCGTTATTCTGTCGATCGGTATTGGCGCGTCTCGCATTTCGAAAAAATGCTGTACGATCAAGCGCAGCTTGTCCATTCCTATCTCTATGCCTGGCAGATCACGCATGATACATTCTTTCGAGATGTCGTTCTCGATATTATTGAATACATTCTGCGTGATATGACGTATGAAGAGGGCGCATTCTTTAGCGCTGAAGATGCGGACTCCGAAGGCGAGGAAGGGAAGTTTTACGTTTGGACGCTCGACGAAATCAAAGATATTCTTGGGAACGATGCGCCGCCATTTATTCAGTATTATGGCATTACGCAAAAAGGGAATTTCGAGCGTGGTAATAACGTATTATATGTCTCAGATCTGTCCGATCCGCAACATACGTTCTTCGCAGAATGTCGTAAAAAACTATTCACCGAACGTGAAAAACGTATACGCCCTTTACGCGACGATAAAATCCTCACCTCATGGAACGGCTTAATGATCGGCGCCATTGCGCGGGTTGGAGATATTCTAAACGAACCGCGATATGTTCGTGCTGCCATTGCTGCTGCTGAAATCATTTGGAATCATTTACGCCCGGGTGGAACGTTACTACATCGCTGGCGCGACGGTGAAGCAAGATTCGAAGCCTATTTGGATGACTACGCATTCCTCATTAAAGGCTACCTCGATCTATACGAAGCCACCTTCGATGCGATATGGATAGAACGAGCGATCGCACTTCAGGAAGAACAGGATTCCGTTCTCCATGATAAAAGCGATGGCGGCTATTTTAACGCTCGCGAATCACCCGATCTTATCTTACGCGCAAAAAACGATTACGACGGTGCAGAGCCAAGTGGGAATTCTATTGCCGCGCTGAATCTCTTCCGTCTCGCTAATTTTACAGAAGATGACCGATTCAGAGTTCCCGCCGAAAAAACACTGAATGCTTTTATTGCAAAAGTGAAAAATCATCTTTATGCCATGCCTGAAATGATGGTAGCCGCGTTGTGGACAATGGAAAGACCAGCGCAAATCGTTTTTACCGGAGACGATATTGCGGAACTAAAGCGTGTAACGAATTCACATTATTTGCCGATGTCCGTTAAAATGAAAGCCGATACTTCGATTGGTTCCTTTTCGCAATCCCATCATGTTTTGGAGGGAAATGCAACCGTCTATGTCTGCCAAAATTTCGTGTGCCAATTACCGATCACAGAACCAGCCGAATTAGAAAAGCTGCTTGCAAGCTAATGCGGGTTAACGCGATAGAGTTTTAGCGTATCGAGTCCTTCATCGAGCAGCGTACTAAGGCTTGCATCGTAACTTCGCCCATCGTCATAAAAAATCCCAAGCGCAGAATCCTGAACGATGCCGATCGAATCAAGCACATGCGGAATAAGCGCGCGTCCCGGCTCGAACGGAGTTCCCAATGGGCTGGAGCGAAGTAGCACATAGTCGATACCGTTGGATCGGAGCTTTCCCACTAATGCTTCCGCATTCGGCGGCGGCTGAAACATATCGAGCGTCAGAACTTTGTGTGATGTATCGACAAGCGCCCGATCAAGCCCCGCAACATCCAGCAAAATTCTACTTCTTCGATGGGAACTAATGCCCACTTCGCCAAGCAATCGCGAAATAGCCGATTGCTGATCGTGCGCAATAGCTTGCCCAAGCGCAGGGTTTGGGATCGCATGATCCATTCCAAGAAATATTGCAATCAGCATAACAATAATCGCTCCCATTTCTCCAAACCATCGAGTTGAAAAAGTTTCTCGCCATATTTCTAAAATGATCAAGCCGCCAATGAGAAGCAGCGGCACAATATGAAAAAGATAATATGGTCGGCTTCCTTGCATTAGCAGCCAGCTTAACGTGCAAATTAGGACGCACACCAGAAAAAAGTTCTGGCGGCGCGAGATCGCAGAATCTACCACATGTTCTCGGCACAATCGGAACTGATAGATGATAAAAACAAGCAGTGCACCGCCAAGCAGCATAAGCGTTCCCGGCGCATCCATCTGAAAAAGATGAATGCGTTCCATCAGATTCGAAACTTGCACATTCCGCGAGAATGGACGCAGAATCGGAACCTCGTTCAGCACAAAACTAAAAATTCCCGCTTTTCCACCTTTGCCGAAAAGTGAAAACTCGCCGGCACCGATCACATAAGCGATCGAAAGAATTACCATAGCAGATAGGGAACCTATAAGCCACGCAAAAATTCTAACAGGCTTTTGCCAGATACGAATGCTTATAAAAAATGCAAGCGTCGCACCGGCTCCAAGCGTGAGCAGATGCGGCGAAAAGCATACGGTAACGATTCCCATCGCACCAGCAACGAACATCCGCCACATTCCGAATTTTTCGATTTTCGAAAGATAATAACAGTACCAGACGAGCACCAATCCTGTCAGCAGATCGTAGCGCGCGGAGTGCGTGGCCCAGACAAAGCCTTGCGACATCACCATCAGCGCAACCGCCAATGCGCTGAGAATGGGATCTATTTTCAATGAACGCGTAATACAATAAAGGCTCCCGATCAGCAGCAGCGCAAGTAGTGCCGTTACCGTTCTGCCGATCGAATCGTAATCGTAGTGCGGGAAAAAGATGATTCCCGGCACGCCGTAGAGCAGCGCGTTGCCCCACATACTTCCGGCCAGTACGCCATTCGTGCGTACTGGCTCGCCAAACGACTCCGGATAAAGCAGTACCCCGTGTGCAGCCTGATGCACGAACTCGCGCATCAGCCACGTTTCATCGCCGCCCCAGCGAACCGAGTCGTAAACGGGAACCGTATAGAGCGTGCGGAGCTGTAATGCAAACACCGCAAGCGATACCACGAGCACCAAGAGCGCTACGAAGTCACGCGGTCGCCGGGCGGGGGCGCGCATCGCTCAAACGAGCTTTGCGCTCACATTGATCTGGACGGCTGCAAGCGCCCGCGATACCGGACATCCCGATTTCGTTGCAGTTGCAATTTCTTGGAACTTTGCATCGTCAACGCCCGGAACTTTCGCTTGTACGTCGAGATCGATCGATACGACCGTCCATTGACCGGCAATATTATCGAAATTGGTTTTGCCAACGGTTGAAACCTGCTCCGAAGCAAAGCCGGCTCGTTCCAAAGAGGAGCTGAGCGCCATCGAATAGCAGCCCGCAAGCGCGCCGGCCAAAAGCTGTTCCGGTGTCGAGCCTGCGCCGCCCTCCATGCGTGAGTTAAATGAATATGGAAAGCCAACTTCGCCCAAAAGCATTTGACCATTGCCGCTTTTTACTACGCCGTTCCATTGTGCCCGTGCTGTCGATGTTATCATTGATTATTTTTATAAAGTGAAATGTAAAATGTTAAGGATGAGAATATGGAACAAAGGTATTGTCGTAAAAATTAAAAAGTCGCGCCGATAGCATATTATCTATGGAATAATTCAAAACTTATTCTTACAGAAAACCTTTTCTTGTGTGTTGTGTGCGTTTAATATTCATAATCTTTTCATGAACTCTTGAAATTCGTTTCTTGCTGAAAATAGGTGCCTATTAACATACCTTCAATATAATACATTCCAAACCCAAATGCAAGGAAATCCGAAATTATTTTTGAATATTTTTTCGAGACGCCTGCGCCACATGGATTCTCAGCCTACTGAAAACTTCGATTGTTCTCATACCCCGCGAAAGCCGGAATTCAAAAAACCTAATTTTCCCGATTTTTTTTGATGGAACAACAGACGCTTCTAATGGCTTTCAGTTAGTGAATCGAAATGGCAAAACCTCGACCGAAAAGAACACTCGACGATAAAGCGACCCTCTCGCTCTATCAGTCCGTGTTGCCCTATTTATATTCTAACCCGGAGAATTTAGACATCCCCTACGAGATCGGTAAATGGCTGCGCGGTTTTATCGAGTATGACTCCTTTCACTCGATCATGGAGGATTCGCACGAGAAAGCGAAGGGACACAAAGTGAACATGATCTTTATACGGGGCAGGCAAGACGAAGGCGTGGAAGCCGATCAACGGGTCTCATTCCAAACTGACGCTTCACCAGATTCCAGCACGTTCGCATCTGAAGTCAAAGTAAGTTACGATTCAGTGATGGCGAGGATCAACACGAATTGGCCAGATATTAAAGAAATTCATTATCTCCCGCTTCGATCAGATGAAGCGCCGAAAATTGTGGTAGGATTTTTCCGTCGTGGTCCGGGGCATCCCTTTACAGCAAAAGAGCGGGAATTATTCGCACGGCTGGAACCGCACCTGCTTTTGGTGTTTCGATGCGCTCTCGACCAACAAGCTCAATCCCAGGCGTTCCACTATTTCGATGGGTTTGCCAAGTTGGCCTCACGGCTTGCCCAGGAACACAAACTTTCAACTTCGGAAATTCGATTAATTCCCGACCTCCTATTCGGATATTCGAACGAGGAGATCGCGGAACGGGAGTTTATTTCCGTTCCGACCGTGAAAAGTCATATCCAGCATATCCTAAAAAAAACGGGAACGAAAAGCCGCCTCGACTTTATCGGAAAGTTCTTTACTTCACCGGAGCATGTGCGGCTATAATCATCCTTTAGGATGATTTTTGTTCCAAACCGTGTTTGGCTGTAACCTCTCACACGCTTTTGTGTTATTTGTGGTATGAAACGGCTATTGTTCGCATTTTCACTTATGTGCCTCGCTTCGCTGGCGAGCGGAGGATTAGCTCGCGCGCAGGATGTCCAAAACTTGGCGATGGAGCGGATTGCTCTTGCCAAACAAGGTTCCGTTTTTCTCGAGAACAAAGGTCAGTATGTACCGGACGTGAAATTCCTCTATCGCACGAAGGGTCTCGATATGTGGATTTTGGGCAATGCGGTGGTCTATGATATGCACCATGATTCGATCATTGATACGAGCGGAAGTCAAGTCCTGTCTAACGATTTCAGGCATTCCTTATGTGGAAGCGTGACGAATAACCATGTCATTCAACGCACCGGAACATCTATTCGAATGGAATTCGAAAATGCTTCTTCTTCACTTACTGCATCGGGCGATGCCGTGCAGCCGGGACTCTACAATTACTTGATCGGCAACGACTCCACGAAATGGGCTACGAATGTGCGCCGGTTTGGCGGCGCGAGGATTCAAAACCTTTACGAGGGGATTGACGCTGCATTCTATCTCGATAATGGGTTCCCGCGTTACGATCTGATCGTTCAACCTGGAACCGACCCATCGAAGATTTGCATGAACTTCAAGGGTCAGGATGGTCTTTCTATAGATGATAACGGGAATCTCATTATTCGAACTTCGATGGGAGATTTAACGCAGCGAGACCTTTATGCTTACCAGATCGATTCAGGTAAGATGGAGCCAATTGCATGCCGCTTCCTGCTCGATGAGAGTGGGAATGTACGATTTGATGTTGGCAGCTACGATCATTCGCTGCCGCTCATCATAGACCCTCTTCTCTATTCCACATATCTCGGTGGCTTTTTCAATGACTATGCAGTCGCGGTTGCAGCCGATAGCAAAGGGAATGCTTATGTGGCAGGATGGACGTTGTCCTTCGGCCAATACCCACTTGGGTTCCCGACAACACCCGGAGCATATCAGACAGAAAGCAACCAAACTTCTAACTTTGTGACAAAATTAAATTCCACAGGAACCGCGCTCATCTATTCCACATACCTTGGGTCGAATGGTGGTACGATCGCTATAGCTGTGGACACTTCCGGGGATGCGTTCATTGGTGGAAACGGTAGGGTGCCAACCACCTTGGGGGCATACTCGACGAGCGGAGCGACTTTCGTTACAAAGCTCGATCAGTCAGGAAGTAAATTGCTTTACTCTACGCTCTTTGGAGCGAACGCGATATCGAGTCTTGCGATTGACCCTCAAGGCTGCACATATATAACAGGAGCTGCGGCAATTAACCAAACCCCTACTACGCCCGGTGCGTATAAATCACAATATCCGCCCTCGCAAGAATTTCTATTTATCGCAAAGTTCAATCCATCAGGTTCTGGTTTGGTATATTCTACTTGTTTTGGAAGTGCAGGCTTTAACAATGGAGGAAGTATTGCGGTTGATTCTTCAGGGAATGCATATATAACTGGTACGACTACAAATCCCGCTGGAGGGGCTTATCCTACAACTGCCGGCGCTTTCCAGAGCAAGAACAACGGTCTCGACGATGTCTTCGTTACTAAACTCAATTCAACAGGTTCAGACCTTGTTTACTCAACACTTCTTGGAGGCGACGGCGTCGAAGGGAAAGGCCAGCAAGTAGGAAACGGTATAGCAGTCGATCGTTTTGGAAACGCGTATGTCATGGGATGGACGGAATCCACGCTTGGTGGCATTGGAAACTTCCCAACAACACCTAACGCTTTTCAACATCAAACAATGACTCCGTATGTCGATTCACAAAAGGTGTTTGTGACCAAAGTGAATTCGACAGGCACCGCGCTGATATACTCCACTCTTCTCGGCGGGGAAAATTATGACGTTGCATCCGGCTTCACGATTGATACTTCAATGAATGCTTATATAGCTGGTTGGACCAAGTCGCACCATTATCCCACCACCCCGGACGCCTTTCAAAGTGTCGATATTGCCGATAGTACTGCAGCTAGAAACACTGGTTACGATGGAATTGTCACGGAACTGAACGCAACCGGCTCCGGGCTTATATACTCTACCTATCTCGGTGGCGAGAGTGAGAACATGGCAAGGGGTATTGCTTTAGACGACTCTGGAGACATTTACGTTGTAGGACAAACGACATCGGCTGGTACATTCCCGATTGGCTTTCCGGTGACACCCGGCGTCTTTCAACCTCAGAATAATGGAGGTTATGATGGGTTTGTGACGAAGTTTGGGCCGAATAAAGTGGGGACGATGAACATTCTTTCCTACAAACTCGATACGCTTGCAATTTCGATTTGTAATTCGGCGGAAGATTCGGTAACTATATTAAATCTCGGTGGCAGCGGAATGGTATTAGATTCCGCACAGGTCGCTCCCCCATTTTCTTTACAAGGAGGTCAGTTTCCGTTCGATCTTTCCACGGGAATGAATCTTATCATACTTACTCGAATTAATCCAGTGAACGCCGGTTCGATAAGTGCACCATTGACACTCTTTTATCGCACCTCGGATGGTATGGCGCACGATACCGTTATCACACTCATAGCTAATGTAGGCACGCAGATTCAAATTCATCGTGAGGCTGCCTCGGCGTTTTATGGCCAAATTGATTCCCTAACCCTCGCCGTCGATCTTGGCTCACAGATCAATATTGATTCGCTCTGGCCATATATAACTGAAATACAGGCTACCTATAGCTGGGATTCGACCGTTGTCAGCGAAGATGATTATCTTCCGCCTACCGGATGGTCGGTAAAATCGCTTTCGGGTTCCGGCAATACGGAGAGTTTTGTGATTCGGAACGTCTCTTCAGTCGCAACGCAGCCATTGAATCTCGGTACGGCGCTATTCCTACCCATTTCAACGCAGCTTGCGACGGGCTGGGTAGAGCTTCCGTCTCTCATCATCGATGCCGGCAATCAGGCACTATCACTCTGCGTAACAGATAATGAAGATAACCACTGGTCAGTGAAAACATTGGGTGTCCAAAGCAGTGTTGCCGAAGTTCCTGTTATTACTCAAGACCTTTCAATTTATCCGAATCCAGCCACGGATGAATTATTCGTGCAAAATCTGAACGAATTTTCGGTTTCTATCGAGATTTACGATGCGATTGGCAGGGTAGTTTTGTCTGCGACCGGAGCATCGGCATCGACTACTACGATACCCACGCAGTCGCTTCAAAATGGCGTCTATTTCTTCCGCGCCACGAACGGAAGCGGCTTTTCAACTTCGAGCAAGGTTGTGATCGTGCGGTAAAATAAAAAAAAATCCCTCCGCCGCATTCCCCGTATATAGCCTTCCGATTGTAGCACCCGCGTGATCCGAGGACTACCATAGCGAGTCCGAAGACCAAATCACGGCTACGTGCGCTGCGGACTGACCTGACTCCACAAGACGAACCGCATTCCGCTTACCTGTTCCATTTGTGAGTGTAACGTCAAGCCATAAAGCCATAGAGAAAAATGCTACACATCGATCTGTGCGCGCTGGAGTTTGCCGCTGTAGTCGATATACACCGATTTCCATTCCGTGTAAAAATCGAAGACAGCCCAGCCGCCTTCGCGGTGACCGTTGCCGGTTGCCTTCACGCCGCCGAACGGCATGTGCGCTTCTGCGCCAGCAATCTTTCCTTTGATTCGATCCAAGTCACGCTCTACGGAACGAAACAAGGCAATCAAAACGCAAAATTAATTCTAAATCTGGATAATGGGACGAACGACACAGTTAATCTTGCGTGGAATGTCAATATTATTCCAGAAAATCTCACTTTTTCAATCCCCAATGTTCAAACCGATACCCTCGGCGCAACCGTCTCAGTTCCCATCACGCTGAACGGACTCGAACGCGCGGAGAATGTCGAGCTTGTCCTGCATTACGATGGGTCGGTGGATTATCTCGGTTCGTTCTCGCCATCGGGTGTGCAGTTGGATGTTTTAGGCCAGCAGTGGGCGGGACGGTCGGAACTTTCCATCACAGGTGCAACATCCGGCGCGATATTAGGCTACGCAAAGTTCAATGTGTTTAACGATTCTAATCAAGCTGCTCATGCAACGTTCGATTCCGTAACTATTCTGACGCAAACTTCGGCTTGCGAGTATTCATTGCCCGCTCCTGTCACAAGCACGATCACCACGCTTTCCGGCTGCGCGATACCGATTCTATCTCAACTCATTCATCTCGGCATAGAGCCGAAGTTAAGCATCGTTCCAAATCCCGCGAATGGCAATGCTTGGATTTCATCGAACAGCGATCTTGGCGCGGTAACGATTGAAGTTTACGATATGCTCGGCATTCAGCAGAGTGAGATTTCCGGTCAAATCGGTGAAAACGATCCGATGGAGTTGCTACTTCCTGCGCGTAGCGGTGTTTACAACATTTTGGTGCATTCTTTTGTTGGTACGCGCACGCTCCGGGTAGTGCGAGTGAATTAAGGTAGCCTAAGGTCATGAAAAATATAGTTGTTCGGTTTTTCGGTGCTCTATTTATAATACTAACTCTTATGCCGCTAACGCTTCGTGCGCAGTGGACGGAGGTTACTCAGAGTTTGGTGGGGCAGGAAGGCCAGCGCATCGGCGCGATATGCTTTAGTGATGGGATAGTGTGGGCGGGCGCAAGTTCCCTTGCTTCATCGACCGATAGCGGCAAAACATGGAATCAGTCCTCTTCTTTTCCTGCGGAGGATATATCGGACATCGCGTTCTTCGATTCGCTGAATGGGTTAGTGGGAACGTTTGAAAGCGGTACGTTCCTAACGCAGGATGGGGGACAATCTTGGAACAATGTGATCGCTTCCGCCGGGGAACCGGATTGTCGCGTTGCATTCAATGGCTCGGCGATGGTGATGCATGTGCTGAGCAATACAGGCACACTTTCTACCAGTACCGATGGCGGGAACTCCTGGAATACTCAGGATTTTGGCGGGGAAGGATTGACGTTCGCCATCGGAGCCGATAAAACTATTTATGTGTTTACATCCGGTAATACCGGCTGGATCAATGTTTCGACCGATCTCGGTCAGACCTGGAGCCCAAATGAAATGGGAACCGACGCGGATTCCCAGGGATTGGCTGCCGATTCCTGCGAAATTCATAAACTGTATCTCGTCAACGAAAATACGCGGAACAGAACGAATAACACCACGAAGATCGACGTCACGCCGGATGGCGGCCAAACATGGCAAACGAATAGTTCACGCCCGTTGGATTTCTATTCCGGCGCGATCGCGAATACCGTGCAAGTGGTGTATGTCACGACCGATGCGGGCGGAAGCGGCGTGCTGCGCTCGACAGACGAAGGCGCATCCTGGAAAAGTATTGGCGGCCCTATGACGAATTTCGATACACGCAGCATTACGTTAGCCAATAACAATATGATTTTCGTGCTCGATTCGAACGGAAGCGTGTGGCTCACGACGAACAGCGGCGGCGATTCGCTGACGTTACCGAAGACGTCTCCCGGTGGAACCCAGATGGTGCTTTCGAGCACAAAAGTGCAAGTGAGTGGGAATGTTTGTGGCCCGCGCGATACAGGGATGGTTTTTTTCGTGCAAAGCTGCATTCCGGAAGCGTCGGAACTTGATTCGGTGTGGATCACTGGCTCTGCCGCGTTCACGCAGCCGTGCCCGTGTGTCGTTACGCCGCTTACGATCACCGGCACGGATTCGATCCCCATCCGTTATTGGGGCATGGCTTCCGGGAACGATACCGCCGAGCTTCATCTGTCCTTCACGCTTGCGGGCGTTGAGCAAGATACGACGATTCAGCTTTTGGGCAGTTCGGCAACTGCGTTGTTCACACAACCCACGACACTTCACCGCGAGAGCGCTTCTGCATATTCGGGTAAGCTCGATTCGCTCGTGCTTGGCGTGAATGTTACTTCCCAGATCAATCTCGATTCGCTGTGGCCATCGCTCACGGATATTGAAGCGGCGTATAGCTGGGATTCTTCCATTGTGAGTTACCATGGATATTTGCCGCCTGCGGGATGGAGCGTTACCTCACTTCAATCGCACGGCAATAGCGTGGATTTTTCGATCCAGAATGGTTCTTCTACGCCATCGACTCCGCTAAATATTGGAACCGCGCTTTTTCAGCCGGTTCAGGAGCAGCCCGCGACAAGTTGGGTGCTGCTTCCAGGTTTGACCTTAGTTGCGGGTGGGCAAAATCTCTCGTTATGCACAACGGAAGATGAAGATAACCATTGGGCTGTTGAAACATTGGGTGAGCAGAGCGGCGTGGCTGAGGTTCCCACTACCATTCAAACGCTTTCGATCTATCCGAATCCTGCCAATGGAAATGCCTGGATCTATTCCAATAGCGATCTTGGCGATGCGTCCATAGAAATTTATGATATGCTTGGCATCGAAGAGAGCGTGTCTTCGGAGCTATTGTCTAAAAATAATCCTGTCGAGTTGTTACTTCCGCCGCACAGCGGTGTTTATACCGTGATGGTAAGAACGAATTCAGGAACCGAGACGCTTCGCGTAGTGCGTGAAAAATAATGCTTAGCACCTTCACCGTGCAGGATGGGTCATACAGGAGAAATTTCGCCGTAAGCATTTTTGCTTTGGCGATCTCGATGCTCGTACTTGCAGCGCCATCGGTTAATGCACAATGGCTGGAAGTTGCGCCGGGTGTGACTTCGCCGCCATCGCAGCACGTCGGCGCGCTTTGCTTTCATGATGGTGTTGCGTGGGTTGGAACGACTTCGCTCTTCGTTTCGACTGATACCGGGTTGACATGGAATCAGTCATCGTCATTTCAGTCATTTTCCGGTATTACGGACATTGCGATCTACGATTCGCTGAACGTCTTGGTGGGAACCGCTGGTGACGGTCTTTTTCTCACGACGGATGCCGGCCAAACATGGCAGGATTTGAACCAGGGCCAAGCGATAGACTACTCTCAGGTCGCGTTCAACGGTTCTCCTTCGGTGATTCACGGTTTGTCTTATAATGCCAGTGCTTTCTTTACGAGCACGGACGCGGGAGCTACATGGAATGGTGGAACCCAACCGACTCTTTCGGGACCGACGGGTGCGCTCTGTTTCGCTATCGCCGCCGACAAAACGATTTATGTCCAATCCTACTCAGGGGGTTTTGGATGGACTAACACATCGACTGATCTCGGCAATACCTGGAGCGGTGATGGCGGCGCTACCGATGGAGACAGCGATGCAATTTCTGCCGATTCGTGCAACACCCTGAAGTTGTATCTTGTTAATGAAAATACCGTTCAGAGATCGGACGATGAGGCGAGGATCGACATGACATCGGATGGGGGAACATCGTGGCAAACCCTCAGCGCGCACCCACTCAATTTTTATTCCGGTTCGATTGCCACCACCCCTAACGCGATCTATGTGGGAACCGTAAAGGGCGCGGGAAATAAAATCGGAGTCGAGCGTTCAACGGATACTGGAATGACATGGGAAAACATTGGTGGCCCGAACGAGGAATTCGATACGCGCACTATCGCCGCAGTTAATGATTCCATCGTGCTTGTGCTCGATGACACAGGCAACGTGTGGCGAACGATGAATAGCGGCGGTTTTTCCATAACAATTCCGCCAAAATTTTCGGTCTCGCCGGATACAATTTTTGCTGCGGATACGATCTCGTGTGATAGCCTCAATCGATCCGTTATTTTTACGAAGGGCTGTCCCGCTCCGAATGTTAAGGGAACGTCCGTGATCGGTGCGAATGCAGCAAGTTTTAAGGTAAATAGTCTTTCGAGCGATTCCGCGTTAGTAACGCTCTATGGCGTCACGCAAGGCGTTCAGAACGCGCAATTAGTTCTCACGCTCGATAATGGTTCGAGCGATACGGTTCTTCTTGCGGGATATGTCAATATCGCGCCCTCAACGCTAAGTTATTCATCGCATAATGCGCATACCGACACGCTCGGCGGCACGGTTTCGGTTCCCATCACGATCAACGGACTCACGCAGCCCGAAGATGTCGATCTTGTGCTGCATTACGATGGTGAACTTGGTTACCTCGGTTCGTTCTCGCCATCGGGCGCGAAGTTAGATGTTCCCGGCGAGCAGTGGGTGGGAAGGTCGGAGCTTCAACTAACTGGCGCAACCACAGGCGCCGTAGCTGGGTTTGCTGAATTCAATGTCTTTAACGATTCCGGCGCAAATTCCTACGCATCGTTCGATTCTCTGAGTTTCCTCACGCCAATTTCGTTTTGTGAGTACGCATTACCTGTTCCGATAGTAGATACCATCACCGGGCTTTCGGGATGTGGTATTAATATTCTTTCGAGGCTCATTTATTTGGGGCAGACTCCGACTTTCAGCATCCAACCCAACCCGGCGTCAGGAAACGTGTGGATCACTTCGTCCGGCGATCTCGGCAATGCGACCATTACTATTTACGATATGCTTGGCACCGTGCGAAGCGAGGTCGTGACCGGCGTGCTTAAGGATAACCCGATCGAATTACCGATTCCGGATGCAGATGGCGTGTATAATATTGTGGTGAAATCTGCCGGGGGTGTGAGTTCGCTGAGGGCCGTTCGGCAGCATTGAGGTAGGGGTGAGCCTTGGTACATTCATCTTTCGAATGGGCACTATTGTGCTCATGTTTGGTTTATGTTATGCTAAGAAATCTCTAATAAAAGTCTTTTTTACCTGATAAAACCTGCTTCATCCGTCTCCATTTTTTTGATACATCAACATGGTTAATATACGCCGATTCCTTATCGTTTTTTCGATCGTCATTGCGAGCATAAGTGTACGCGCTCAGTGGCTTACGAAGACGGACGAAAGTCCCTCAGCTCGCATGAAGCATCCGGCGCGTGTGCATGGCTCGAACGCCGAGCACGATGCCGCAGACATTGATTGCAACGAACACGGTGTCGGCGATGCCTTCAAGTGGTATTGGAGGCAGCGCACGTTCGGGCTGGGATATATTCCGGCTGGAGCGTTGCAGAAAGCCGAGCAGCAGCGCGATGCGATGCGGCATAGTGGGGCGATGACGACTCTGGAAGCGCAGCCGGCGTGGTCGCTCGTTGGCCCAAATAATATCGGCGGGCGCATAAATACCATTGCGATCAATCCCTATAATCCTAATACGGTTTTTGTAGGTGCAGCGAACGGCGGAGTATGGAAAACGATGGATGCCGGCAATAGCTGGACTCCACTTACCGACCAGTTGCAATCCGTCTCTATGGGTTCGCTTGCCATCGATCCGAACGATACGAATATCATTTTCGCCGGCACCGGCGAGCTTCCCAGCACTTTAGATTCCTACGCGGGCTATGGATTGCTTCGCTCGACGGATGGCGGAACAACGTGGTCCGATGTCGGCCCAAGCAGCGTGGGTGCATATTCGCAGGTCATTGTAAATCCTCATCATTCGAATATCGTGTATGCAGCGGCAGGACGCTCCGGCGGCGGTGTACTTATTTCCACCGATGGTGGTAATACATGGAATTGGAACACGGCTCAGGGTGGGCTTCCGCAAAATCAGTCTGTCAGCGATCTTGCGCTTTCGATGAATGCCGATACAGCGGTTCTCTATGCCGGTGTGGTCGGAAATGGCGTATATGTCTCAACCGATGGCGGAAATTCATGGACAAAAGCCCCCAATCTTACTTTTGCTCAGGATCCTACGAATGTTATGGTGCGGCTTTCGATTGATGTCGATCCGAAAAATTGGCAGAATGTCGCTGTCCTCGATGTCAGTAGTTCGACCGTGGATGATTTTGGCGGACTTGAAGTATCGAGCGACGGTGGGCAGGATTGGAACGATGCCGGAGTTCAGTTTGAATCGTCAGCAAGCCCATTGACCGAACCTGGCGGTGCAGCACCCCCGCAAGGTTGGTACGATGTCTATATTCGCGTCGATCCTTCCAACTTTAATCACATGTTGATGGGTGGCGTGGGAATGTCGAACTCGGAGGATGGCGGCAATACCTGGTCTGATGTGGATTACAGCAGCATCCATGTCGATCATCATGCGGTAGCGTTTGCTCCGTCCGATCCAACGCAAGTGTATGCCGGCTGCGATGGCGGCGTCTTTTTCTCTCCGGACGGAGGAAGTGACTACGATGGTGGACCCTTCCCGCTCCCGATCACGCAATTTTATGGTATCGCCGTCGATCAATCGCAAGCCAATGTTAATTATGGCGGTACGCAAGATAACGGAATGCTTTCTGGCGCATCAGGCGGGCTGGTGTGGGATCACATTTTACAGCAGTATATTGGCGATGGCACCATGTGTCAGGTCGATCCGAAGACTCCATCGAAAGTATATGTGGAAGGGCAGACCGCTTTTCCCGATCTGTACCAGAATGGTTCCGGCCAGCCAATAACGAGCGGACTCAACGCCGCTATCGACTCGATGGTCTGGATCAATCCCTTTGCAGCCGATGCGAACAACGATATTATCTATTGGGGCTGTCAGCGTTTAGCCTATACGACAAATCAAGGCGCATCCTGGATCAACTGCACCACCAATTTTGGTTCCGCTTCAGCGGGCACCACTATTTCTTCGATCGCCCCCTTTGGCGATAAGCAGACGGTGCTTGTCGGTACAGGTGGTGGGAATGTTTATCTTACCACCAATGCCTCCGCGGGGAGTGGTAAGGCCGTCTTTACCAACGTTTCCGGAAATTTACCGGCGCGCGCGGTTACTTGTGTGCTCATCAACCCATCCTCAAAAACAACCTTTTACGCGACGCTCTCTGGTTTTGGAGCGGGACATGTATATGAGACAACCAACACCGGCGCGAGTTGGACTGATATTGGTTCCACCTTGCCCGACATTCCGGTGAATTCCATTTGCTTGGATCCTCAGAACTCGAATGTTCTCTATATTGGTACGGATGTCGGCGTATTCTTTTCGCCCAACAATGGCGGCGAATGGATGCCGTATGGTACAGGTTTGCCAAATACGGGAATTGACTTTATGCAAATTCAGGATAGCGTCCGTATGCTTCGCGCTGGTACGCATGGCCGCTCTATCTGGCAAGTGCCGCTTCAGGACGATGGCATAGGCATCGTGCAACCGGCACAGCGAACCGTCTGGACGCTCGGCGATACAGCGATCATTCAGTGGCACGGCTTCTCCTCATCGGTTAAGCTCGAACTCAGCCTCGATGGCGGTACATCGTGGCAGACCGTTGCTAACGTCTCCACGGATACAACGTATATTATTCCGGATGTATCGTATCCTGTGACGGAAAATGCGCTGGTTCGCGTGAGTGATGAAGCGAATACGGTTATCTCCCCGCTCTTTTCGATCGCGCAGCAACTGGCCGGTAACCAGATCGCAACCATCGCCGATCTCCGGTTCTATGCCTATGACATTGCGTACGATAGAGACGACAACGTGCTGTGGGCTACGGATCTTGAAGCATCGGATGATAATATCTATAAGATCGATCCCGACAAGGGTACCGTGCTCGATTCCGTCAAAATTGCTATTGTCAATCCGCAGAATCGCAACGGTTTTACAGGAATCAAATACGATCCGAATACGAAAAATCTATTTCTGCAACAAGTCAATGGCACTTCCGATGCCGATTGGAGTTCCACGATCTATGAAGTTACGAAGACGGGAACAGTCGTTAAGACGCTGGCCTCACCGGCAGCGTATGGAACCGGAATTTATGTGAAAGGCGATACCGTCCTTGTTGCCGATCGTATGGTCGAGCACATTTTCCGCGCTACGCTCGATAATTGGGATTTCGTGAACGGGCCGAATTATTTCGATTACAGCGGTACGCGCAATGCCACGTATGGTTCACGCGGTCTTACCTACGATCCGAATCTCGATGAATACCTGCTTGGCTATACCGATTTCCAGGGCACGACGCTGAACGGCAGCTATCTGCTCTTTCTCGATTCCACGTATGGCGAAGAGCAAAACGCTTTTAACATTGAAGTAGGCGCGGAACTAACCAATGTGCGCGGAACAGAATGGGATCCGCGCAACGGAGGAAATACCGCGTGGATGACGGTGCTGAATTCTGGAACTTCTTCGCAGATCATTAAAATTGCGCTTACCGATGGCCCGACGGGTGCGTCAGCTCCATCGCTTTCGGTCGTGCCTTCGCCCATCGCGTTTGGAAATCTCGACTCCGGAAAAACAAATACGATCCATGCCGAGATACATAATACGGGAACTGGCACCGCGATCATTACCGATCTGAGCATCGCACCGCCAACCGGTACGCCGTATTCGTTGGGCGCCGTTACGCTCCCGGATACGCTTCCGGCAGGCGATTCCATGGAAGTGAACGTGATCTTCACCTCATCGGTGTTAGGTACGCAAAGTGCTAATCTGGTCGTAACGTATGGACCGGGCAACCAGCTTTCATCGTTCCCGATCTCTGGATTTACAACCTTGAATGGTGCAGGCGTTGCTTCGAATGCGGCTTCCAATAGCTGGGGAATCGAGCTCTATCCGAATCCTGCTCGCGATTTTGTCGATGTCACCCTCTATGCTTCGGTGGCGGATATTGCACAACTACATCTATACGATGTGACGGGACGTGAAGTACTCACCACTCCGCTTGGAATGCTTTCCGTTGGCGAGCATGAAACGGAGCTTTCAACCACCGGCATTCCGGATGGAATTTATTTTGTGCGCGTCATGGGTTCGAGCGGGCAAGTGGCATCGGCGCGGCTCTCGATCGTGCGATGATGCGTAAAAATTATTGCGTGTGTTGAAACCGCGCAATACTCTCAGGAGTTAGAAGCAAGCGAGGCATGGGACTTAGTCCCATCCTCGCTTGTTTCATCTGTAATACTAACGCGAGTGACGCTGCAAACTAAAACGAAAGAGACGGTACTCATCACCGGCTGCCACGGATTCGTGGGGCAGCATGTGGTGCGTCTGTTCGTGGAGGAATCTTCCTGCGAACTTGTGCTGACCGCGCGGGAACCGAATTCGCTCTTCGCGGATATTTCAAAGGAACCACGCATTCGCGGTTATCTGCAGATGGATGTCACGCAGCGCGCCTCGGTCAAAGAAATTATTACGAGAGAAAAACCGGACGTTATTGTTAATTGTGCGGCGTTCGTCAAAGTGGATGAAGCAGAAACAGATCGCGAAACTGCGTGGCATACGAACGTCTCTGCCGTAGAACATTTAGCAGAAATGGCTCGGAAAATCGATGCGCGTATCGTGCATATTTCTTCCGATCTTGTCTTCGATGGATTGCGTGCGCCTTATACCGAGACCGATGCGCCGCGTCCCATCAATTATTATGGTCGCACCAAACTTGCAAGCGAAAATGTGCTGCGAACATCCGGCATCGATCACACTATTTTTCGTACCTGCCTCATCTATGGCGCGGCGGAGCGCGCAAAGGCAAATTACGCGCTTTCGGTGTTCACTTCGCTCGAGGATGGTCAGCCTGTTTATGCAGCAACCGATCATCTTGCGGCTCCAACGTTAGTAGATGATCTGGCGCTTGCTATCGTTCGTGCCACCGAGCGCAAACGGCTTGGACTCTATCATGCCGGTGGCCCGGAAATGATAACCCGTTTTGAATTTGCAAATCGTATCGCAGAAGTATTCGGGTTGAACGCCGGACTTATACTTCCCACCACGATCGCGGAACTGAAATCAAGCGGGCGGTGGCGCGCCGAGCGACCTGCGCGAACAGGACTTGTCTCGCTTAAAGCGCATACCGATCTCGGACTCCGTTTTTCGAATGTCGATGATGGCCTTCGCGTGATGGAACGCGGCATGGAAGAATTACTCGGCCAAAGCGATCTTTACCTATACGAATAACACCTCTCCCCAACCCTCTCCCTGCTGGGAGAGGGCGTTTAATCTATGCTTGACATAAAATTCATCCGCGATAATCCCGATCTCGTTCGTAGCGCCATTCACGCGAAGCATTCGGATGACGTCGTCGATCAAGTGCTGGAACTCGATCGAGAGCGGCGCGTCATCATCGGTGAAGTGGAATTGCTCAAGAGCAAACGCAATACCGTGAGTGAAGAAATTGCAAAACTAAAGCGTGCAAAAGAACCCGCGGAAGAACAGATCGCTGAGATGAAAGCCGTCGGCGATGAAATTGCATCGCTCGACGAGCGCCTCCGAAGAAAGAGCTTTCGCTTAGCCTTCTGATGGATTCGATCCCGAATACCACGCATAGTTCCGTTCCCAATGGAGCGGATGCTTCCGGCAATGTAGAAGTAAAGCGATGGTCGCCGAATGGGGAAGCGCAGTCGTTCGAAAAGCAAGACGGCCTCGATCATCTTGCGCTTGCAGATAAACATCAGCTCTTCGATTTCAAGCGTGGCGCAAAAATTGCCGCCGCCGGATTTCCTGTGTATATGGGCAAAGGCGCGCAGCTGGAACGCGCGTTCATCAATTTCATGCTGGATGTTCACACGCGCTCGCATGGATATACCGAAGTGCTGCCGCCATTTTTTGTGAATGCTCAATCGCTGCGTGGAACCGGCCAGTTCCCAAAATTTGTCGATCAGGTCTATCACATGCCGGAAGATCAGCTTTATGCAATTCCTACTGCTGAAGTTCCAGTCACGAATCTTTATGCGGATGAAGTATTGTCTTGGCGATAAAATGCCGCTTCTTCACTGCGCGTTCAGTGCCTGTTTCCGCCGCGAGGCAGGATCGTATGGGAAAGATACGCGCGGGTTCCTGCGTGTGCATGAATTCAATAAAGTAGAACTCGTAAAGTTTACAACGCCGGAATCTTCGTACGACGAACACGAAAAGCTAACCGCCGATGCAGAACGCATTCTGGAACTTCTCGGAATTCCATATCGCCGATTGCTGCTATGCAATGGCGATACCGGCTTTTCCAGCGCAAAAACCTACGATCTGGAAGTATGGGCGCCGGTAGAAGGAAAGTGGCTGGAAGCATCGAGCTGTTCGAACTTCGAGGATTTTCAAGCGCGCCGCGCCAACATCCGGTTCCGGCGCGATGCCAAATCGAAACCGGAATTTGTGCATACCATTAACGGCTCCGGCCTTGCAACTTCGCGTTTGATGGTTGCATTCTTAGAAACGTTTCAGCAACCGGATGGAACGATACGCATCCCGGAAGTTTTGCATAAGTATCTACCATTTACATCCATTCAGTAACGAGTGATGTGTAGCCAGTAACGAGTTATTTTGTACTCGTTACTCGTTACCCGTTACTCATTCACTACCCATGAACGACGTATTAGACCAACAAGCATTTCGATATTCAAACGATGACGAAGCATCGCTAATGTGCGAGGAAGTCGCGCTTTCTGCACTCGCCAAAGAGTATGGAACTCCGCTCTATGTGTATTCGAAGAAGCAGATCGTGGAAAACTTTCATGCGTTCGATGAAACGCTGAAATCTTCCGGCAAGGAGCACTATGTTAGCTATGCGCTGAAAGCGAATTCAAATATCGAGCTGCTCAAGATCTTAGCCGAAGAAGGTTCCGGCGCGGATGTCGTAAGCGTGGGCGAATTACTTGCAGCGTTAGCGACGGGTTTCGCGCCGGAGAAGATCACCTTTGCCGGCGTCGGCAAAACCGATGAGGAGATCGAGCTTGCGCTCAAGGCGAACATTCATGCGTTCAATGTGGAGAGCCTTGAGGAACTTTCGATCATTAATGGTATTGCAGAAAAATTTGGAATTCGCGCCAAAGTTGCAATTCGCGTTAATCCTGATGTCGATGCCAAAAGCCATCCGTACATTTCGACTGGTCTGAAAGAAAATAAATTCGGTATCGACATGGAAAATGCGCGGGAAGCATTTATCTATGCTTCGAAGCAGCCTGCGCTGGAGGTGGTCGGGATTCATGTGCATATTGGCTCGCAAATCACATCGCTTGATCCGTTTATCAAAGCGGCGCGCTCGACCGTAAAATTCGTTAATTCACTTCGTGTAAAATCTGGAATCGTTCTCGAACATTTGAATTTCGGCGGCGGACAGGGAATTCATTATCGCAATGTGGTGCGGCATCCGCTGCTGCCGAAGGATGAACTTGGCGATGAAGGAGAATATGTGCCATCGCTGAGTGAATTCGTTGGTGCGGTGCTCCCGATTCTCGATCAAACGGGACTCAAAATAATTTTCGAGCCGGGCCGCGCGATTGTTGCGAATGCGTGTGCGTTGCTTGCAACGGTGCTTTATACCAAAGCAAATAGCAAAAAGAAATTTGTCATTACCGATACCGGCATGACGGAACTTATTCGTCCGTGCTTGTATGAGGCGTACCATCAAGTTGCGCCGCTGGAACTCGTCGCCAGTCCAACGCAAAAGGTTGATGTCGTAGGGCCGATCTGCGAAACGAGCGATTTTCTCGCGCAATCGCGCGAGATGCAAGATCTCAAACGCGGAGATTCGATCGCCATTCTCTGCGCGGGAGCGTATGGCTACACGCTTGCATCGAATTACAATCTTCGTCCGCGCGCTGCGGAAGTGCTTGTCGATGGTTCAGAATACCGCCTCATTCGCGATCGGGAACGAGTGGAAGATGTGGCGGGGGTTACGCGTCAAGAAATTGCAAACTTGCGAGAACTCGTGAGTTGAAACTTGCTCTCCTAATTGAGTACGATGGATCTGCCTTTGCCGGATGGCAAACGCAAGGCGATCATCCCTTAGGCCGATCCGTTCAAGGCGAGATCGAACGAGCATTTCATAAACTTTTTGCGAGAACTATTACAGTGCATGGCGCTGGCCGCACCGATGCAGGCGTTCACGCGCGTGGGATGGTCGCGCACCTTGAGTTCCCAAACGATCTCCCCCTCCTTTCTAAGGAGGGGGCAGGGGGTGGTGGAATTCCAAAGCTCATCATGGCGCTGAATGCGACAACGCCAAAAGATATTGCCATTCTCGATATTCGTTCCGTCGCAGATGATTTCCATGCCCGGCATTCTGCGCTTGCGCGGCAATATCGCTATACGATCAAGCGCGAGCGAGCGGCGATAGATCGGAATTTTGTCTGGGCCATTCGCCGCGATATAGATCTTGCAAAGCTCCAGCAATGCGCTGCCGCGCTCATCGGCGAGCACGATTTCACCAGTTTCAGCAAGCGAACTTCGGACGTAAAGCATTATCGCTGCATCGTTCAGGAGGCAAAATGGGAAATGGAAGGGAAGTATTTGTATTTTTCGATCCGAGCAAATCGTTTTGTGCGCGGTATGGTACGTGCGCTTGTGGGTGCGATGGTACAGGTGGGGCAATCCGTAGTGACGGTTGAAGCATTCGAGAAGCTCTTGCATTCGCCGCAGGAACTTTGGCGTGCGAAATATATCTCACCGGCTCACGGACTCGTGCTTGAGGGAATCGAATATCCGGAGCGGTTTGGACTTTGGAAAATGGGTAGTGAGTAATCATAATTTTCATGTGAATTCTTTTGCCAGAGGAATGTTTAACCGTCGCACATCTATCATTAAACGGCGTTCCGTCCGGCAAGCGCTGTTTAGTTTGCATCTTCCGCCCGCCTCCAGCGGTTCTTATTCATAGGAAGATAGTTTGGTTGCGAATAGGTAATATCCAAAACCTAATTTGGGTATTAGCATTGAGTATGTCCCGCAACAAAAAGCACTGAGCGAGTTTTTCCCGCTTGGCGTGATTCGTAACCAAAAATAGATAATTGCATTTGCCATGAAAATCAAAAATTGGACTCAACCCGGTTCGCAGGAAGGCGTACACTCGCCGTCATCGTTCCGTGCTCACGATTCATCGTTCTTACCGAAAGCGCGCCCGCTTCACCGAAAACGTCATCTCGCATGGGAGCAAACTGAGCTTGCGAACGGCGGTTTCTATGCGCACAATCTCGATGAGATCGCACATCGCTACCCCACGCTCACGCCGATGGAGCTGCGCGTCTCCGCGCTCGTCAAAGCGATGCTGCCAAGCTGGAAAATAGCAGAAATGCTTTGCATCAAAGAAGAGAGCGTCGAACGTTATCGCTGCCGCATTCGCCGCAAACTTGGGATTCACGGCGGGTGGCTGCAAGAATATCTCGCTACGATCTAACAATCGCTCAGATTGTCGTGGTTTTGTCCGGGTTAAAATTAAGATTGCTGACGTATTTTTGTCAGTGTTAACTCGGCGCTCGAAAAGGGATATAGTTTAGTAAGGACTTTTCGAGTTCGTCGAAATTTTTCACGGGTCTATTTTAAACATTTAACAAAAAGATCATTATGAATGAAAGCAATAGCGGATCGTGCTGCTGCGGATGTCAATATTCGACGCCGCCCTGGTGGGTAACGATGGGATTTATTCCACCGTATGGTTATCAAGGGCCATCGAGTGGAACGCCTACTCATACAACGGGCACGACGTCCACTCCAGCCACGCCAAGCGCACCGACGGGCACCGTCGCGCAGCCACAGCAACAGCCAGCACAATCTTCCAGTAGTTCGGGCGGCAGCAACATTATCAGCGATGTGGTCGGCGGACTTGGAAGTTTGCTCGGAGGACTCTTTTAAACTGAGGAATTATTATGCAAGAAAATAAAAAATTTCTATCGCTATTGCAGGTTGCCGTGCCACCGGCTACTGCTGTGACCGTGACCGCCGAGATCAACGTCCTCGAAATTTTGGGGATCGTTGGCGGGCCGGAAATGCTGACCGCGATGCAGATCGCGCAGTCCGTTGTGCCCGCCGGTACGCCAGCTACGCTCTACGGACTCATCGCCTTGCTTGGGAATCTCATCAAAACGCACCCGAAAGCTACGAAGGCACATCAGGAAGCTTTGTCAAAGCTCATTAAGAGCTTCACCGGAGTTCCGGACGCGCCGCTCACCTTTGCGACGTTCCTGCCCATTTGCAGCTCGCTGATGCAGGCCATCGGGACCACACATAAAACTGGGAAGTAAACGTATCGAAGTTTTGCATTATTCTTTTGCAGACATTGCAAGGGAACGGAGGATGCCGAAAATCCGGAAGAGAGTAGGCATACTTTAGTAATTTATCATTTTTCAATAAGGAGAATACAATATGTCATTCATTCCAAATGGAGGCGGTAACATTTTTATCGCCGGGAATCAAACGCAAGGCGGATGGGGCTTTACCTGGAATAACGGTGGCTGGCAGGGGAATACGATCATCGAATGCCAACCGTTTAATACCGGCGCAGCTCTATCGACTGCGCAAGGCGCTTCTACGCTCAATAGCAGTGGGAGCTATGCATTTGGTTTTTCCGTAACCAATCATAGCGCCAACTCCACGTTCTTTAATATTCAAGTTTCCAGTAATTAAAAAAAACAGAAAGGAAAACATCCGATGCAATTAGCAGTCTCTTATAATAACTCAGGCGATCTTCTTATGTTCTTCGATCCTGCAAAAATGCACGATGCGAAAGGAACGCTTACCTACACTCCTGCAAAGGGTGAGTTGCATGCCGTTATGCAGCTTCCAAAGGAATTGGAAAGCAAACCGTTTACGGAGCTTCACAATTTGCTTCGCGTTAACGCCGGTGGTACGCAGCCAAAATTAGAAATGAAGTAATGGAGCGCGTATTTGGTAAAACCCCGGTCGTATTCGCGACCGGGGTTTTATTTTGTGCCAAAGCCTTTTTTCTTCGTATTTTTGTGTGTCAAGTCTCAATACGTTTTTAGCTAATAAATAAAGTTATAATATGTACGCACTCGTACTTTCCGGTGGAACGAATAAAGGATGCTATGAAGCAGGCGCAATCGAGGTTGTGTTTAATAAAGGCTTTGTGCCGGATGGACTTTACGGCATATCGGTGGGTTCACTGAATGCGCTGTTTCTTGCTGATCGCGCGGGGCGAGTACTGCTTGCGGGCAAAAATCCGGATTGGCCTGCCATTGGCAGTGAACTCGTTGCATTCTGGCAGCAAAAGATCACTGCTCCAAGCAGCTTTATAAAAGAGCGTGGCAAACTTGCTATTCTTTGGGCGATCCTTACGAAAAAATTTAACGGGTTAACCGATACCTCGCCACTTCGCGCGCTGATCGAATCGAGCTTTGCGATTCCCAATGTGGATGCGTGGCGAACGCGCGGGAAGTTTTCTATGGGTGTTACGAATGTATGGAGCGCGCTCTTTTCGAACATCGAGCAGAGTACGCCGGATCTTTTTGGCTACGCGATGGGGAGTTCAGCACTGCCGCTTTTTATGCCGGCATCGGTTGTGAATGGAGTACCCTATTTCGATGGCAGTCTTCGAAGTATAGCTCCATTCAAAAAGCCAATCGCAGATGGCGCGGATTACATCATCGCAGCAGTGTGTCAGCCGCACGATATTGACCAAACAAATATCGCATATCAGGATGCCGTTACGCTTGCCGGGCGCTCGATCGATATTGTCATGAGTCAGATCATTAACGATGACATCGATATGGCGCAGAAGATCAATAGCTCCCTTGCACTGTCTCAGGCGGCAGGATTCGTTCCGATGGAGGGTCACATTCTACATGGAAAACGCATAGTGGATTTGAAGGTCATTCGTCCGGATACCGACCTGCCGATCGCGCTGACATCATTTGGCCCAGCAGACATTCAGAAGTTGATTGATCTGGGGCGAGCGAAAGCTATGTCTGTTCTTGCATAACATGGTACACGGCATTCACCACATCGAGCTTAACGTAAGCGATCTCGATGCTTCGTTCACATTTTATTCTCTTCTTTCTTCCTTTTTCGAAGGAAGCACGATCGAGCGTGAGGAAAAAAGTTTTTGTTGGCGATTAGGCGTGTTCTATATTTATTTCAACGAAGTTCAATCCCGGTTTAAAGAAACGCCTTATCATCGTAAACAAGTAGGTCTCGATCACATTGCCATTGCGCTTTCCGATAAATCTGAAGTATTTGCGCTGCGGGAAGTTTTAATTCGGAATAACATTCCGATTCTTTACGATGCCGATTATTACGGACCGAAGTATTTCGCTATCTATTTTGAAGACCCGGATCGGATTAAGCTGGAATTTGGGTGTGACGAAAGATGAAGGTGATGTATTCGAACAAAAAGAACGCTCCCGAATGTTTACTAATCATAACTTTTTCTTCTATGTCTATGCGAAATAATTTCCGGTTTCTTCCCTTCATTGCACTGCTTATTGCTTTCGGTTTGAATGGCTGCAGAACGACATCAACCAGTCCATCTTCAACGTCGTCGGGTTCCAGCCCGGCGGTAGGCAGCACCTTTACGTACAAGGTGGTGCAGTACGACATCGATAACTTCACTCCGCTCACCATTGATACGGTCACAGCGACGCTCACAGGAACTCAACCCTCGTTTGAAGGCGCGCAGAATGTGGTAGAATTCAGTAATGCGGGCGCATTCAATGGGAGCGATCTTGTCTATGCGTCGAATAGTGACGTGAGCGTCTATGTGAGCGAGTCGCAGCCATATAACGGTATCCCGCAATGGGTGAATCTTCCGTTTAGCGGGGATGCGGGCTCCCGCGTCGTGTTTTATAGTGGGGATTCTGTTACAGATGTGGCCAGCAGCAAGTATGGCCCACAATCATCTTCGACGCTTCTAGTCGGCTCCAAGGTCGTTGATATTTACGAGTCAGAGATCGTCGATAGCACGATGAAGAAAACATCCTACGGTGGCACGTCCATCTATTTTCAAACGTCAAGTTATTGGTTCTCGCCCTCGTTAGGTGCGATGACGAGCGTGACGATTGGTTGGTACACCAACGCCATCACCGGTGTCGAGGTAGGGAATAAAGTAGCTACGTTGATAGGGGCTACGATAAAATAGTTACGCCCATTATGGTCCGGCTACGGCATGCGTCCAGCCGGTAAGATAAGCTCCCAAGATAAGAGTGCCTAAGGCAAGGAGGGATAAAAGGATAGGCCACAGGGTTCCCTCGATGGGCGTATCCGCAACATCCTGAAAAAATTCGACCGACCGTCGAACGGCTTCGAGCAGACGCTCGCGCCATGGCTTCGGTTTTACATCTTCTCCTATATTATCGAGACTGAACGGAATGAGTGTTAATGCTTCCATGAAATAATATCCTTTCTATCAATCGAACGGCGCAATTCGAAAAATAATTACCATTATTTCATTTTTTTGGAACGGAGCTATTAATGATTAGGTTAAACGCCGCACAATTCGAACGTCATCCCCGTAGCCGCTCCACAAGCGGCGAGAAGGTTTTTTGCCGAGGGGCTCTCACAATGGAAAATTATGAAGTATGAAGTATGAAAAACACTTCAATTCTAACTTCGTCTCGATAATTCGAGGCTTACTACCCCAAATGTAGTAATAATCCAAGAAAATCATTCAATTTGCCGCTTTTAGCGGAACTTCGGGCGATAAAAGGTGCGTTATGTGCCTCCCGCCCCTAAACGGCGGAATTCACGATAATTTAACGATAGGATAGCACGGGTGTGATGCCGTTTCCTCAAATGAGAGGAAATTGCAGATTTCGGTTCGACTCCGAACGTATTCACAGGCTCGCTTCGGTGAGCCAAAAGTTCAATGACAACTGAGCGGTGACATTCGATGAATGGCTTAGTAAGCGATCAAAACGGGTCACGGGCGGAGACGCCTCGTGCCACGCGCCAACGACGTTCAAAGAGTGCACATAGAAAGATCAAAATGCGAAAAAATGGGTAATCGTGTAATTTATTACACGAATACACACAAGTATCGAGCTAAGGTTTGGACGTTGTGAAACGTCCGAAATAATGCAGTTGGCTAATGACGTATCGAATGAGCAATCATTTGAAACGGCATTAGAATGTACGGAGCCATCCGTACATATCGAAGAGCGATGTGAATCGTTCTCGATCATCAAACACTGTAGTGATGCACCAATAGTAACAAGTCGCGATGTGAATCGCGGCAACCTGCTAACATGGATGATCGCTCGGCAACGAGCAATTATCCGCACTGTATCATAGGTTTAATGATGAAGTTACCAAGAGCGCATGGTGGATGCCTTGGCACTAGAAGGCGAAGAAGGACGTGGTTACCTGCGATAAGCCGGGAGTAGGCGGAAGCTGCCTGTGATCCCCGGATCTCCGAATGGGACAACCCACACCGAGTAATGTCGGTGTACGTTGTGGTGAATACATAGCCACATCGAGCTAACCCTCTGAACTGAAACATCTAAGTAGGAGGAGGAAAATAAAACAATCGTGATTCCCTGAGTAGTGGCGAGCGAAACGGGAATAGCCCAAACCATAAGGTTTAACCTTGTGGGGTTGTAGGGCCTTCGTATAAGAGTTACAAATCATTAATATAGCGGAAGTCACTGGAACGTGACACCATAGAGGGCGATCGTCCCGTACGCGAAATGTTAATGACTCTTGAAGGTACCCTGAGTACGACGGAATAAGTGAAAGTCTGTCGGAATCTGCGAGAACCATCTCGTAAGGCTAAATACTCTCTAGTGACCGATAGTGAACAAGTACTGTGAAGGAAAGGCGAAAAGAACCCTTAAGAAGGGAGTGAAATAGATCCTGAAACCGCGCGCTTACAAACGGTGGGAGCAAGAGCAGTCTTCGGACTGAAGGAGTGACCGCGTGCCTTTTGTTTAATGAGCCTACGAGTTACTGATCTCATGCAAGGATAAGGTTCTCAGAACCGAATCCGTAGCGAAAGCGAGTCTGAATAGGGCGAACATAGTATGGGGTCGTAGACGCGAAACCTTGTGATCTATGGATGGTCAGGTTGAAGGTTGGGTAAAACCAACTGGAGGACCGAACGGGTGTGGGTTGAAAACTACTCCGATGAACTGTCCATAGGGGCGAAAGACTAATCAAACTGGGAGATAGCTCGTACTCCCCGAAATAGCTTTAGGGCTAGCGTCGGATAAGAGTCTTGCGGAGGTAGAGCACTGATTGGGCTAGGGCCGTCACAACGGTACCAACCCCAGACAAACTCCGAATACCGTTAAGATGTTCTCCGGCAGTCAGGCTATGAGTGATAAGATCCATGGCCGAGAGGGAAACAACCCAGATCGTCAGCTAAGGCCCCCAAGTCATAGTTAACAGAGAAAGGATGTCAAGTTGCATAGACAGCTAGGATGTTGGCTTAGAAGCAGCCATTCATTTAAAGAGTGCGTAATAGCTCACTAGTCAAGCGACTCGGCGTCGATAATAATCGGGACTAAACTATGCGCCGAAGCTACGGCATTATCCGTAAGGATATTGGGTAGGGGAGCATTCCGTTCTGCGTTGAAGGTGATGGCGTGAGCCTTGCTGGAGCGTGCGGAAGAGAAGATGTAGGCATAAGTAACGATAACTAGGGTGAGAATCCCTGGCACCGTAAACCTAAGGGTTCCTGAGCTACGTTCATCGTCTCAGGGTTAGCCGGATCCTAAGCCGAGGCCGAAAGGCGTAGGTGATGGACAATCGGTCAATATTCCGATGCTTGTTTGCATGAGTTTGATGTCAAGGAGGGACCCAGAAGTGAAATCCCCGCGCACGATTGGATGTGCGTTGAAGGTCGTAGGTGTTGAGAGAGGTAGGCAAATCCGCCTCTTGAGCTGAACGCCGACAGTACGGTGAGATTCGTCGATCCGAGTGGGATATAATCAGGCTGGCGAGAAAATCTTCGTGACTATTATGCAAGCAATCCGTACCGTAAACCGACACAGGTGGGTGGGTAGAATATACTAAGGTGCTCGAGTGAGCCGTCGTTAAGGAACTCGGCAAATTGACCCTGTAACTTCGGGATAAAGGGTGCCAGTAGCAATACTGGCCGCAGTGAAATGGGCCAACCGACTGTTTAACAAAAACACATCTCTGTGCCAACCCCATTGAGGGGACGTATACGGAGTGACACCTGCCCGGTGCTGGAAGGTTAAGGAAGGGGGTCAGCCGCAAGGCGAAGCTCTCGACCGAAGCCCCAGTAAACGGCGGCCGTAACTATAACGGTCCTAAGGTAGCGAAATTCCTTGTCGGGTAAGTTCCGACCTGCACGAATGGTGTAACGAGTTGGTCACTGTCTCAACGACGGGCTCGGTGAACTTGTGGTACCGGTGAAGACACCGGTTACCCGCATATGGACGGAAAGACCCTATGCACCTTTACTGCACCCTGGCATTGGCTTCGCCCAATGCATGCGTAGCATAGGTGGGAGTCTGTGAAGCCGCGGCTTTGGCCGTGGTGGAGACAACAGTGAAATACCACCCTTGCTTTGGTTGAATTCTAACGTTGGCCCGTGAATCCGGGTGACGGACAGTGTCAGGCGGGTAGTTTGACTGGGGCGGTCGCCTCCTAAAGAGTAACGGAGGCTCTCAATGGTACTCTCAGCATGGTCGGTAATCATGCGCAGAGCGTAAACGTATAAGAGTGCTTAACTGCGAGACGTACAGGTCGAGCAGATGGGAAACCAGGAGTTAGTGATCCGATGGTGCCGCGTGGAAGGGCCATCGCTCAAAGGATAAAAGGTACGCTAGGGATAACAGGCTGATCTTCCCCAAGAGTCCACATCGACGGGAAGGTTTGGCACCTCGATGTCGGTTCATCGCATCCTGGGGCTGAAGAAGGTCCCAAGGGTTTGGCTGTTCGCCAATTAAAGCGGTACGTGAACTGGGTTCAGAACGTCGTGAGACAGTTCGGTCCCTATCCTATGCGGGCGCAGGAGATTTGAGGAGCCTCGACTTTAGTACGAGAGGACCGAGTTGACCGGACCGACGGTGTATCTGTTGTCACGCCAGTGGCATTGCAGAGTAGCCATGTCCGGAAAGGATAAGCGCTGAAAGCATCTAAGCACGAAACCTACTCCAAGATCAGATCTCCCCGGGAAGTAATTCCCATGAAGACTCGTAGTAGACTACTACGTTGATAGGACCACGGTGTAAGCGTAGTAATACGTTCAGCCAACGGTTACTAATAAGTCGTTCGACTTCATCTTAAATTTATTTTTTGTAGCGCAAACTTTAGTTTGTGATTCTAAAAATGAACTCGAACCTATGATAGAGTGCGCAGTATGATCCATCGCGTAAGCGATGGAACTTGTTACGGATGAGCGATCATCCGGTGCACACTATAGTGTTTGGTGATACTTGAACTATTGTTCTTTCTATGTGGGGCAGCGCTTCCAGCCTGCCTCCCCGCTCAAATTGTCATGATTTGTTCATTGCTAATAGCGCTCCGCTCTAAAAGGCTACTTTTAGGCGAGGAATATCGGGCATGGTAACGTTACCCTGAACCCCTTACCCTCTACCCTGAACGCAAGTTTCCTTTTGGTGACTATACCGCAAGGGTTCCACCTCTTCCCATTCCGAACAGAGAAGTTAAGCCTTGCAGGGCCGATGATACTTGGTGGTTAACACACGGGAAAGTAGGTCGTCGCCAGGGGTTTTTTAATTAACCCGCTCACGCTTTGCGTGGGCGGGTTTTTTTATTGTGGCACGAAGCAACACACCAGGTCGTTACTACAAACATGCAAACCTATTCTGTCGAAGCAGCACCACCTGATATTTCTGCCCTAGTGCATAAAGCTGCAAGAGGCGAGGAAGTTCTTTTTACCGAGAATAATCAGCCGCTCGCGAAGATCGTACCGCTCGATGAAGCTGCGGCATGGCGGCGCGACATGCAAGCGCTTGAGGGGTTTGCCAAAGGCATTCCTCCGTTTGAGAGGGAAGAAGACGAGGAGCGAGGATGAATGTAGCTGACTCTTCGGCATGGATTGAGTATTTCGCTGCAGGATCTTTAGTCTCGATTTTTCGGCCAGTATTACGGGATTTATCGACTCTTATAATACCCTCAATCGTTATTTACGAAGTACATAAGTGGGTGCTCCTTAATCTCGGAGAAGAATCAGCGCTTACATCGCGAGCAATGATGCAACGCGGTAATGTAATTCTTCTCGACCCATCACTTGCCGTCGATGCCTCACGTCTTTCCATCAAGCATAAACTTCCCATGGCCGATGCTATTATTTATGCGACCACGCTCGCTCATGCCGCCGATCTCTGGACAACCGATGCCCATTTCAAAGGCTTACCGAATGTGCGGTATTTTGAAAAAGAATAACCGCGAACGAAAAGCCCATCTCCATTGATTTACATCCGCAAACGGCGTGAGAAGTTAAGCCTTGCTTTGGGCCGATGTCCGCCGCGGCGGATTGGTGGTTAACACACGGGAAAGTAGAGCCTGCCCTGAGGAACGAAGGGTCGTCGCCAGGGGTTTTTTATTATTAGCTCCGTTTGCTTTGCAAGCGGAGCTTTTTTTATTTGTATCGGTGTTTATTATCAGAAATGAGCATTAAGGTCGTTGCCTGGAATATGAATAATTGGGCTCGGAAGGGTACCGATCGTGTTGCAGCTTGGAATTATTTAAACAATATTTTAGCACCCGACGTAGCTCTTTTGCAGGAGACGGCTCCTCCAACAATTGCCATTGAACCACCTCCTCATTTAATTTATCATGAGATTGAAAAGCTAAAGTGGGGCACTGCGGTCGCGAGTTTTTCTACTCCAATCACTGAAATTACATCCGCGCGAACGATCTACAGCAAAAATGATGCACCGCTAATTAGGACCTCTCCAGGTGCCCTTGTTGTGTCAAGAATTGCAGCATCAAGTGGTCAAGAGATAACTTTTGTTAGCATGTATGGACAATTTGATTACGGCTATACCGTGACAACGGTTCAGCGATTACTCTCCGATATTACACCTCTGGTCGATAGTCCTTTAGGTAAATACTTGATTGTTGGGGGTGACATAAATGTATCAAGTCAATATTCTGCGAAGGATAAGCATCGTTTGCGGCATGTTAATGTTCTGGAACGATTCAAGTCGCTTGGCTTAATTGATTGTGTTGACCAAAAAATTCCGCAAGGAAGAGGTCGCCTCGATGGATGTACCTGCGTTTACGGGGATGAATGCCGCCATGTTCGAACGCAACGCCACAAACACTCGTCGCTTCCTTGGGAAAATGATTATATTTTTGCATCGAAGGCTCTTGCAAAGAAGTTAATTTCGGCTAAACCTTGGGATGAAGAAGGAGCATGGAATCTTAGTGATCATTGCCCGATCATAGCGACATTCGACATATAGAAGTTAAGCCTCGCCGTGCCGCTATCCCCCCCATCGGCTTGGCGGGCTTACCGCGCGGGGAAGTGGTGTGGCCGCCGCGGCAGCTTCAACTTGCGCCAGGCCCAAGCTAAGGCATGGGGCATACTGAGTTGGCACGAACCGCTTTGGCATGGCGTTAAACCATCATGCAATCATTACTCATAACCCCGGCCAGAGAAGAGGATATTGGCCTGATCGAGCGGCTTCTCGAACGAATCAACGCGCGTTTTCGTGTGCTCAGTGAGGACGAAAAAGAAGATATTGGAATGCTCGCGATGATGGCGGAAGGCGATCCAAACGATACGGTTCCCGAAGAAGAAGTGATGAAAATTCTTCGCAGGGCATGAATGTCGTCTATTCTACTCGATTTGTCAAGGACATTGAAGATATTCGCGACAAATCACTTCGGCTTTCGATCGAAGAGGCAATAGTCGAATTAAAAAATGCCGCGAAACTTTCCGATCTACCAAATGTCAAAAAAATGAAGGGCGCTCCGAATGCCTTTCGAGTTCGTGTCGGCGATTACCGAATTGGTTTATTCCAGACCGGCAACACATTAAAATTACATCGCTTCCTGAATCGAAAAGATATTTATCGTTCGTTCCCATAATCTGAACTGACTGGTTGTCCCACTATCCTCCGTAGCGGGTTGGCGGGCTTACCGCGCTGGGAAGTGGTGTGGCCCGCCGCGACGGGCTTCCGCTTTCGTCAGGCCCAAGTTGAAGCATAGGCCACACCGGAAATCCTTCCCTAAAACGGCGATCGCACACCGAAGGTCAATATGACCGAAGCATTGCGCGGGCCACTGCCGTATGGCTGGTAACCCGAATCGAATACTTGCGAGAGACCGTAATCGTAATCTAAGTCGAAGGTGAGGAATGCGAAATCGAGTCCTGCGCCGATGACGCCGCCCCAGAACGGGCTGTTGTATTCGTCGCCCTGAACTGCCGCATTATTCGTATTGATGCTCGTGACGAAATCGGCAGAAATTCCTGCGTGAAAATTAAGATTGACCGGACTGGAAGTTCGGAACACGCGGAAGCCTGCAAGCAGCGGAATTCGCAGCACGTTAATATCGGTTTGATTAGATTGATAGTTTACATTAATAGCAGATGTCGATTGCAGTTGGCTATTCATTCCCATGAAATCAATTCCCGGCTGAAAGTAAAAGCGGTTTCCGTACCGGATATTGAATCCGATAAGCCATCCTACCCTTGACGTGGAGGAATAATTCGGTGGGTCGTTGTACATTGAGGAAAAACTCATGCCAATCACCGGATTGATCTCCGTGTGATGCCGGTATTCATCTCCATAATAATAATCATCGCCATACCGAGCAGCTTCCTGAGCAGAAACGGAAGCAGAGGCATTCGATGGCAGGGCGGCTGCGGCATTCGATGAATCGAAGTGCGCTGGCAACGCCGTTTGGCACTGGATGGATGAGGTGAAACCAAAAGTTACGATGCAAAATAAAAGAGCAATGGTCGTTTTCATAGTATTAAAAAAATTAAGGTGAAAATTACATTCTACCTGAGTAAGTATCAAAGTTAATGCCAGCAGGAGCACTACATTGGCCTCAATTTTGCATCGCGTCCGCTCTTGGATGTCTCACCTGAATCTTCTTTCATGGTTCGTTGTTTGGCTTTCTCTGAAAAATCCGCCCGCTTCTGGACAACCGGAGACGGGCTTTTTAATTAGGATTTAGGGGTAGAATCGCCAAAAAACGGAATTTGTGAATGTTTCCGTTGTTAGCATGGTCGAAATGTACTCTTAATTCTCAATTCTTAATTTTTACTTGACTTGAATCCACTTATTGTAGAATCCTTCGCGGATATGGTCCGCGAAAAAGGCATAGATCGGGACATTCTCATGTCCGTGATCGAGGAGACCTTCGCCATGATGATCCGTAAAAAATACGGCATGGATGCGAAGTTCGATCTCGTCATGAATATGGACAAGGGTGACATCGAGATCTATCTCGAAAAAACGGTTGCCGAGAAAGTGGAAAACCCTGCGCTCGAAATTACGCCGGCAGATGCATACGCAAAATCCGGCGAGGAACTTGAAGCCGGCGATGAGTACGTCGAGATCATCAACATGGGGAAGGATTTTGGCCGAAGGCTTATCGTTACGGCAAAGCAAAATCTCAATCAGCGTATCCGTGACATCGAAAAGGATAACCTGTTTAACGAGTATTCCCAGCTTATCGGCGAGATCATTGTTGGTGAAGTATATCAGATCCGTCAGGGGGATCTTTTCATCATTCATAACCGCCGCGAGCTTTTGCTTCCCAAGATGGAACAGATCCAGCGTGAACGCTGGCGTAAAGGCGATACCATTCGCGCCATTGTAAAAGATGTGCGTCGTGGCGGCCCGACGGCAACGCCAGTCGTTATTCTTTCACGCGCCGATCCGAGATTCCTCGAGCGCTTGATGGAGATCGAAATTCCTGAAATTTACGACGGAATTATTCTTATCAAAGGCGTGGCACGGGAACCGGGCGAGCGCGCAAAAGTTGCTGTCGAAACAACGGACGACCGCGTCGATCCTGTTGGCGCATGCGTGGGAATGAAAGGCGTTCGCATTCATTCTATCGTGCGCGAGTTTGCCAATGAGAATATCGACATTATTCCCTGGACATCCGACCCCATTCAATTTTTGGGACGCGCGCTTTCGCCGGCGAAGCTTATTGAAGTAGAATTAAACGAAGAATCGAAGATCGCCACGGTGCTTGTCAGCGACGATCAGGTTTCGCTTGCTATTGGCAAGCAGGGGCAGAACGTTCGGCTTGCATCGAAGCTGACGGGTTATCAGATCAATCTTGTCAAGGAAGCGCGGGATGAGGAAGACATCGAACTCATCGACTTCCGCGATGAGATCGGCGCTGAATTGTATAGCGAGCTGATTCGCGCACGGATCGACACCGCGAAGGAATTCCTTTCCTCGCCACGCGAGACGCTCTTGCGTGTGCAAGGAATGACTCCTCAGCGTTTAGAGGATATTCGGCAGTATTCTCGAGCAGGAATTTGCTCAAGCGGATGAACTGCTTTCCAGTTCAGCGGAAAAAGCGGGTGTTTCTCTTACCACGCTGCGTTCCGGCCAAACGGCTGATCGCACCGGCGAAGAGGATTTGGGTTCCACAGAAGCGAATTTGGAACCTGCAAATGAAATTGCAGCCACAGAAATTGAATCAACGACGGACGCTCACGCTGCCGAGCCGGCAGCGGAACCGCCCGCAGAACAAAGTGTGAACAATGAATAAGACAGTACGCAGATGATCCGGCATCGCATAAGCCGGTCAGTCGCGGGGCTATTAGCGGGTGGTTTGCTATTCTTTACAGAATGGCACTCCCAAGACCGCGTGGCTTATTCGCATCGGTCGAGATGAGTTAACTCATTCCTGGGGCTTAACAGCCCGCGATGAATGGGTCAACTCGCAGACCATTCATCGCAGAGCGCGGTGTGTACGCTTGTACGCGTACATTCGTGTTTTGCCCATAGGAGAGTAATGACAGAAACAGGAACAACGACCGCCTCGCAAGAGGCTGCCTCATCCGGGGCGAAAAAAATAACGGTTCGAACGCTTGCGACCGAGATTAACGTCTCGCACGATACGCTCATAGAATTCCTGCAAAAAAAGGGATTCTCTGCAGTGAAATCGATCATGTCGAAGATCGAGCCGGATGCGCTCGATGCCGTCATGAAGCAATTCGGCAAAGAGAAGGACGTTGCCCAAAAACGCCAGAAAAAAGTTGCTGCCTTCAAAGAAAAACGCGCTAAAACTCAGGAAGATTATTTAGACGACCATCCCGATCAGCGCACGGCTTCGGATCACAAAGTCATCGAAGAGCGTCCGATTGAAGTTTCCGTTCCGCTTGCGCCGATCGTTGCGCCGGTAATGATCGTTCCCGAACCTCCGATCGCAGAAGCGGAACCGGCGGCTACGATTCAAAGTGAACAAGCGCCTCCTGTTATTACTTCGGAAGAAGTCTCAGATTCAACACAAACGATAGAAGCCGTTGAGCCTGAAATCGTGCCGGAACCGATGCCCGTGATTTTAACGGAGCCGCCCGTCATTGGAAGCGAAACCGAAACCAAACACGGGCCTCGCAAGAAACACAAACGGAAAACTGTCGTTGCGACTGGCGAACCCGTTGATCTGCGCGTTGCATTGCCGGGCCTCAAGATCAAGGGTAAGATCGATCTTGCGCCATTGTCTTCGCCGCAATCGGACGGCAAACCGAAGCATGGCGAAGGCGCAAAACTACGGACGCGCATTCAAGGGCTTGTCGCAAAACACGATCGTGTCAAAAAGCCGGGCGAAGCCGACCTGGAATTAAAACCACGACGCGAAAAAGGTAAGAACGTCGATGTGCGCGATGTAAAAGATGCTGTTCGCCGCACGTTGGCCGGAATAGAAGAAAGCAGCACCACCGCTCGCCGCGCCAAATCACGCCGCTTGCGCAGAAGCGAACGCGCCGAGGAAACAGAACGGAAGACAGCAGAAACAGTCGAGCGCGAAAAAACTATTATTCGCGCCACCGAATTTCTTACCGCGAACGAGCTTGCCAACCTGATGAATGTGTCGGTTGGCGAGATCATTTCCAAATGTATCGCGCTCGGCCTGATGGTTTCGATCAATCAGCGATTGGAGAAAGATACGATCACGCTCGTTGCGGATGAATTCGGTTTTGCCGTAGAGTTCCAAGAGGAATTTACGACGGATTCGCTTCAGGATATTCCCGACGATCCTGCAACATTAACTTCCCGTGCGCCCGTTGTAACTATTATGGGACATGTGGATCACGGCAAAACGTCGCTGCTCGATTATATCCGAAAAGCGAATGTTGTTGCCGGGGAATCCGGTGGCATCACGCAGCATATTGGCGCTTACGAAGTAACGGCTCCCGGTCGGAGGCCAATCACATTCTTAGATACGCCCGGTCACGAAGCATTCACCGCCATGCGTGCGCGCGGTGCGCAGGTGACGGATATTGCCGTCATTGTTGTAGCCGCAGATGACAGCGTCATGCCGCAGACCTGGGAAGCCATCGCGCACGCGCAAGCCGCGAGCGTGCCGATCATCTTCGCTTTGAATAAGATAGATCGTTCCGAATCAAATGCCGACCGCATTCGTCAGCAACTTGCGGATCGGAATATCTTGGTAGAAGATTGGGGTGGAAAATACGGCGCTGTGGAAGTTTCTGCAAGGACAGGCAAGAACGTCGATGGCTTGCTCGATCGTATTGCGCTCGAAGCAGAAATTTTGGATCTGAAAGCAAATCCCGATCGTGTTGCTCGTGGCGTAATTATCGAAGCGGAAGTCGATCGTGGGCGTGGTATTCAAGCGACAGTCCTCGTACAAAAAGGTACGCTGAAGCTTGGCGATCCATTCCTTGCTGGCGTGTATTCGGGCCGTGTTCGCGCGATGTTCGATGAGCGCGGGCACAAAGTAGAAGTGGCAGGCCCATCTGCGCCCGTTCAAATTCTTGGATTCGATGGCATTCCCGCAGCGGGAGATCATTTCATTGTTTTGGCTTCGGATTCTGAAGCGAAAGAGATTTCCTCGCGCCGTCAGCAATTAAAACGCGAGCAGGATTTCAAACAAGTTCGCTTTATTACGCTCGATGACATCAGCGCACAGATCAAACAGGGCGGCATTCAGCATCTTCGTCTTATTCTAAAAGGCGATGTGGATGGTTCCGTCGAGGCGCTTGCCGATTCGCTGCTCCGGCTTTCCACGCCGGAAGTAAAAGTGGAAATGGTTCACCGCGCTGTGGGAGCTATTACCGAGAACGACGTGCAGCTCGCAGCGGCTTCCGGCGCGATCATTCTCGGTTTCCATGTGCATCCAAATCTTGCTGCACGCAAATTAGCGGCGGCTGAGCGCGTTGAAATACGATTATACAGCGTCATTTACGATTGCATCAACGAAGTACGCGATGCGCTCGAAGGCTTGCTTGCGCCGGAAGAGAAAGAAGAAGTTACCGCAACGATCGAAGTACGCGACATCTTTAAGGTTCCAAAAGCTGGAACCATTGCCGGGTGCTATGTGGTCGATGGAAAGATCATGCGTAATAATAAAGTGCGTTTACTGCGCGATGGCATGGAAGTATTCTCCGGCAGCATTTCATCGCTACGCCGTTTCAAGGATGACGTCCGCGAAGTGGAATCCGGCTACGAATGCGGTATCGGTCTCGAAAACTTCAACGATGTAAAAGCCGGCGATGTGATCGAAGCCTACAAGATCGTTGAGATCAAACGCAAACTTGGCGCTGCGGCTGCCGCAGCAACGGCGGCCAGATAATAAATAGTTGAGGATGGGCTACCACGAAGCACTTGATGGCCTTTTCGATACACTGCGTCGCGAGCAGGGGATGACGCTATCTCAAATCGCAAAGCAAGCCGGAATGAGCGAGCAAAACCTCACGGGTGTGCTCCGCAAGGAGCGCAACTTATCGCCGCGCTCGCTTGAGCGGCTGCTTGGCCGCTTGGGCTATGCGATCAGCTTCGAACCGCTCGAAACACCCCCTCCTTTTTAAGGAGGGGGACGGTTACTTCTCCAGCATCTTGGCCATCGGTTCCCAATAGAAGGCGATCCAGCCCTTTTTGATGTCCTCGTAATCCGATTCGGGAATTCCGGATTGCGTAAACGTCAGCTTCGTTTTTCCCTTACCTGCTGAGGCGAAGGAAAACGTAGCGCGAGAATACACACCCGGTTCCCAGCTTTTGGAGCGCCAAGCCTGCACGATCTTCTTATTCGGCTTTAGCTCGATGGTCTCGCCTTCGAGCGCGCCGCCATAAGCAGTGAATTTCCCGCCCACTTTTGCGTTAATTTTCGCCGGTGCGCCACCCGAAAATTTGGTGTGCTTCCGGGAGTCCATGAGTGCTTCGTATAAGTCTTTCGCCGGTGCGTTAAACGTGCGTGTTTGTTTTAGAGATTTTGTTGCCATAGGAATTATTAGATTCGTGAAAGTAATTAAAACAACAGAATATGAACCTGTCAGGAAATATCACCGTTCCATTGTAGAATTAAATCTTTTGCATGGCTGAAGTCCAACTCCAAAATCTCGAAAAACGCTACGATAACGATGCCCACGCCGTCAAAGGCGTGACGTTGGCAGCGCGTGACGGCGAGTTCGTCGTGCTGGTCGGGCCGTCGGGCTGTGGCAAGACGACAACGCTTCGCATGGTTGCGGGGCTTGAAGAAATAACTTCCGGCGATCTGCTAATAGATGGCGTTCGCATGAACGATCGGGAACCGAAAGACCGTGATGTGGCAATGGTCTTCCAAAACTATGCGCTCTACCCACACATGACGGTTTTCGAGAACATGGCGTTCCCGCTCAAGATGCGAAAAGTTCCGAAAGCAGAGATCAAAACGCAGGTTGAAGCGGCAGCGAAGTTACTTGGCATCGATCACCATCTGAAAAAGAAACCAAAGGAACTCTCTGGTGGGGAACGTCAGCGTGTAGCCGTCGGGCGCGCCATTGTGCGAAAACCAAAAGTATTTCTCTTCGACGAGCCGCTCTCGAATCTCGATGCTGCGCTCCGCACCCAAATGCGCGCGGAACTGAAACGCATTCAGCGCAATCTCGGCGCAACGATGCTCTATGTTACGCACGACCAAGTCGAAGCGATGACCATGGGCGATAAGATCGCGGTCATGAATAAAGGCAAGCTTGAGCAATTCGGAACTCCGTCGGAGATATACGAGCATCCGGCGAGTGTTTTTGTTGCGCGTTTTCTCGGTTCGCCAGCCATGAACGTGCTCCCAGGTGGAATTATTAATGAATTGAGCGACTCCTATTTTGTATCGGATAAATTTAAGCTAAAACTTAATACCCAACGTCAGGATGGGAATGTTTACTTGGGTATCCGTCCGGAAGCTATTATCTTGGATCGAGATTACAACGGAATGGACTCCATTGCAGGTAAGTTAATACTCATCGAGCCGATCGGCAGCGTTACCCATTATTATATCGAACAGAGCGATGCTTTTTCAGGTACATTCGTTGCAAGTGTGCCGCATGGTAAAACACCTGCGGATAATGTGGCGCTCGGAGATTCGGTCACGTTTCGAATTCCAAGCGAAGCCATTCATCTCTTTGATCGTGAATCGGGAAAGAGAATATCAAATAATTAGTATAGTAGTAATTGTAATATTTAAAATAGAACCTTATGCAAATTCAAAATCCACTCATTAATAACTCACCGGACGCTAATCGTATTTCTGTGTTTGTCGATGGCGAGAATGCGTATTATGCGCAGCGCTCGCTTGGTTGGTTCTTCGATCCCCGCAAGCTGCTTGATTTTTTCACACAAGGCTGCGCCATCGGTGATGCCTTTTGGTATGCTTCCCAAAAAATGCCGCCGGATTCGCGCGAAACCAGTTTTTATGGCTATCTCAATCATGCCGGATATACCGTTCGAGTTAAAACGATAAAATCGTTCCGTGACGAAGCCTCCGGCGAACTTACACGGAAAGCAAATCTTGATCTGGAACTTGCGATCGATCTGTTCACCACCATCGCGCAATACGATACCGCCGTGCTCGTCACCGGCGATGGCGATTTCGAACGCGCCGTAGAGCTGTTACGCAGTTATGGCAAACGTGTCATTGTTGCATCCACGCAGGATACCGTGGCGCGGGAACTGCGTAACGCCGTTGGGAAGCATTTCTTTGATCTTGCTACGATCCGCTCACATATCGAGCGGTTCACTTCGCAACCAGTTGAAACCGCAATTATCGATGAGGGATTGCTTGCCGTCGGGTGACCGTCCTTAAAAATTGATGTAAAAAACGGCACCCTGATTAATAATCAGGGTGCCGTTTGGCATCAAGGGTCTAAAGGACCTCAACCACGAATATCGATAAGCTCACTCTCACATGGCTCACCGTCAAGGACGGGAACTGTATTAAGGACATCCCGACGGACCTGGAACCAACCCAGGCAGACCTCGTAGTAAAAAAATTGTTCTAATTAATACAAAGTTGCTATGAGAAAAAGTTCATCATCAAGAAAAACAACAGCGTTGTCAGGGAGACAGCCATTGATTTCCTCTTCATTTCTCTACGGTGAACGTTAATTATAAAATTAATGTAACAAAACTCGAATTTCGAGATAATTACTAAAAGAGGTCATTGTTACAAATTGGTTTTCGTGGTTTTCGAATGTTGGAAAAGGTCAGGTATTTTAATCCCATCCTCGATCCCTCAAGGTTATAAATAGTATGCAAATAAATCGTTCTAAATCAAAAGTATGTGGTTTTTCCGCTCTGGTCTTTCTTGTGACACTATCGGTTGCTGGATGCCACTCCAGCTCTTCAGCACCTCCGACGGCCCAGGATCTTACATGGCATCTGCCAGGCACGGGAAGCCTTTATGTCGAGACGCATTATCATGGGTCTTTGACGAGTAACTTGCAGGGCAGCGAGGACGCCCACTATTATGTCAACGAGATCGGAAGCTATGCCGGAAAGCCGAATACGTTCAAGCTGGATAGCTCTGAAGAATACTTCGCATTCGAGAGTAATGGAGATTATTCGGTTCTCGATAGCGCATGGGGTTTAGCTCCCAGCGATTGGCAGAGGTTCCCAACCGGTCAAGGCTCACCGATCGTTCAAACCGGCGATACGATCTACGCTCCCGACAGCGTTCTCTATTTAGATACGACCCACGTTCATAAAACCGCGACGAGATCCTACGTGGATGTAGAAAATATTACGGACGCTACTACGGATACGTATGCTACATTCAAGATACACGAAGTGATAACCGAGGTAGATTCGGTTGTTTCGTTCCAGCATCCTTCAACCCCGCAGACCATAACGTACACCAATAATTATTGGATCGGACCGACCATCGGATGGATCGTAAGAGATTCGTCGTGTAATGGTACAACCTGGACGCGAAAGCTGCTCGCCGGTTGTACGGTTTATTAGAATTACAAATTTCCCCTCAGATCCTGTTCGCGTTCGATGGATTCGAACAGTGCCTTGAAATTACCCTTCCCGAACGATCGCGCGCCGCGGCGTTGAATGATCTCGAAGAAAAGAGTAGGGCGGTCTTCGGCGGGTTTCGTGAAGATTTGAAGCATGTAGCCATCATCATCGCTATCGACTAAAATGCCGAGCTTTTCTAATTCATCAATTGGTTCGTTAATTTTTCCGACACGGCTTTGCAGATCTCGATAATAGGAACTCGGCACACGCAAGAACTCGACACCTTGCGCTGAAAGTTTTGTCACGGCATCAATGATATTTCCGGTTGCCATTGCGATATGCTGAACGCCGGGGCCGTTGTACCACTCGATATATTCCTCGATCTGGGATTTTTTGCGTCCTGCAGCCGGCTCGTTGATCGGGAATTTTATCTTCTCCGAGCCGGATGCTACTACTTTCGACATCAGCGCAGAATACTCCGTTGAAATATCTTTATCGTCGAACGAAACGAAAAGATGGAACCCCATTACTTCTTCATACCATTTTACCCACTCGTTCATCTGATTCCAGCCGACATTGCCGACCACATGATCTATGGCCGCCAAACCAACGGGGCGGGAAACGGTATCTTCCTGAGCGACATTTTTAAATCCTGGCGCAAATCCTTTGTAATTCTTCCTGTCAACGAAGCTGTGGATGGTATCGCCATACGTTTGAATGGCGGCTGTACGATAAATACCGTTTTCATCGGATATTTCGCGCGGCTCACGAACGCCGGTAGCGCCGCGCTTGGTGGTTTCTGCGTAGGCACGCTCGACATCATCGACTTCGAGCGAAATATCGAGCACACCATCGCCATGCTGCCGAAGATGCTCTTGCGCCGGATGATCGGCAATGAGTGGGGTGGTCAGCACGAAGCGAATTTTCCCTTGCTCGAGCAGATAGCTGGCGCGGTCGCGCACGCCGGTTTCAAGTCCGGCATAGGCAGTGATCTTAAATCCCATCGCCGAGCGGTAGTAATAAGCAGATTGCTTCGCATTGCCGACGATAAATTCAAGATGATCGATCGCGCGAATAGGGAAAAAGTCTTTCGCAGCGGTCTTTGCTGATTTTTCTGGTGCGGTAAGAATATCCTGTGCCATAAGTAGTGTTCAGATTGTTTGATACGCTAAACAACCCATCGCTTGATTCCATTTCAAAAAGCATTTTTTCTTGTCATCGGGATTTTCATCTCGTTGAGTGGATCGCTCTGCGCGCAAAATACTGCGATAATTTCTACTCCGGCATTCAAACCGGATCGCGGCCCGGAAGCCGATCTCGAACATGATCTTTCCGGGATTTTTAACGATCCTCGTTTTTCCAATGCGATATGGGGGGTGACGGTGCAGTCGATGGTAACAGGCGAATATCTTTTCCATTTGAACGACACGAAAAGCCTTTTGCCGGCTTCGAACTTCAAACTTTTTACAGCTGCCGAAGCGCTTTCGTTACTCGGAACGGATTTTCATTACACCACCGATCTTCTCACTACAGGGCGCATTCTTTCGGATGGTACGCTTCGCGGCGATCTTGTCATTCGAGGCGCAGGCGACCCTACATTTGGTTCGGCATTATTCGCTCAGGATTCCACACTGCCTGGAGTGTTCGATGCATGGGCTGATTCGCTTACACGGCTCGGAGTGCGTAGGATAACGGGAGCGATCATTGGAGATGATGGATATTTTACGCCAGATTATTATCCCGCAGGATGGAACCTCGAAGATCTGCCGTATTATTTTGCAATGGAAAGTTCCGCGCTTGTATTCAATGAAGATCAGGTGTCGGTCACTGTTACTTCCGGTGCTCACGTAGGTGCTGCCATAGAGTATGAACTGAATCCAAGCACCGATTATGTATCGGTGGATAATTATGGAATAACGAAAGCGGATTCGATCACGCAAAAGCGTTATCTGCAAGCAGATTCTGTCGTTGCTGCCGGTAGTTCCAGTATCGACATCACGCGAGAGATATGTGGGAATGATATTACAATAAAAGGAGACATTCCGCTTCATGGTACGGCGACAAATCAGCAGCTTTCCGTCGAAGATCCCACGCTGTATGCCGCAACGCTGCTGCGTGAAACGCTTGCTGAGCATGACATCGAAGTTTTGGGCGACGCGCGCACATCGCGCGAGTCCACAAAACCTTATCCGTTCCTGAAAGCTCGTGTGCTTGCAAATTACACCAGCCCACCGCTTTCGGAAATTGTACGAGCGATGAACAAGGAATCCGATAATTTATTTGCAGAACAACTATTCCGAACCGTAGCCAAAGAGATCGGTGGGGAAGGAAGTTGGAGCATGGGCGCGCATGTGATGAAACGATACCTTTCATCCATTGGGATCGATACTTCGCGCATTGCGATCGCGGATGGTTCCGGCCTTTCGCGTATGGATCTCGTCAGCGCCGATGATGTTGCAAAACTACTTCGGGCTATGCACGAAAAGCCGAAATTATTCGATGCGTTTTTTGCGTCGCTGCCGATCATGGGAGTGGATGGAACGCTTTCCCCGCGTCTGAAAGGAACGGCAGCACAAGGGAATGTTCATGCAAAAACGGGTTTTCTGACTGGAGATCGCTCAATATCCGGCTATCTTACTACTCGTGATGGTGAAATGCTTGCCTTTTCGATGATCGGCAATAATTTCACCGTGCCTGTCCGTGAGGCAAACAATGTGCAGGATATTGCGCTGCTTCGGCTCGTGAATTTTTCTCGTAAATAGATAGGCCTGGATCCCCGCATTCGCGAGGATGACAAGGATTGGAATCGGTGCTCGAAGCGCAAAAAAATACATATTAATGTCATTCCCGCGAAAGCGGGAATCCAGGTTTTAGACTTAATCAGTGTTTCCTTATGAGATTATTAGGATTTAAGGGATTTTTTTATGTTACTTATCTCTTAGCGCATCGTATGGAATTGCCACTAATGAAAAAATTGCATCGGAATACTCTGCTTTTCAGTATATTTCTACTTATTTCTACGCCGATTTCCAGCGTTGCGCAGCTTCCACCCTGGACGCGCTTTACGCTCGATAATGGCCTGGAAGTCCTGGTGGTCGAAAACCACCTGACCCCGATCGTGACAGTAGAGATCGCGGTTAAAAACGGCTCTTTCACAGAGCCGCCGGAAAATAATGGCCTCTCGCATCTTTACGAGCACATGTTCTTCACTTCGAATGCGCGCGATACCTCGGAGGACGATTTCCTCAACCGGATCGACGATCTCGGCATTGTGCATAATGGCGTAACGCACGAAGAGATGGTGGAATACTATTTTACGCTGCCGAAAGATAATCTCGATTCCGGACTCGATTTTATGGCATGGGCCATTACCTCACCGCTTTTCAAACCTGACGAACTGCACAAGCAAAAGGAAGTGGTGCTTGGAGAGTTCGATCGAGATGAAGCGAGTCCGTTCTTTAAATTCAGCCGCAAAGAGGATAGCGCATTATGGGATGGCTGGGAATCGCGGAAGGAACCGCTTGGCGAGCGGCCTGCAATTTATTCCGCTACACACGATAAAATGCTTTTCATAAAAGGGAAGTATTATCTCCCGAACAATGCGCTCCTGATCGTAACCGGCGATGTAAAAGCGGAAGACGTCAAAAAACTTGCGCCTAAATATTTCCTTCGGTGGAAAAAAGGTCCCGATCCCTTTGCCATCGACCCTCCTCAGCGTGTACCTGCGCTTGAACAACCGCTCTTCGTGCAAGATACGATCGATGATCCCCATGCGTATGTAAAAGTATATTGGCATGGTCCATCCATCGGGCTTGACGATAAAGGAACCTATGTTGCGGATGTGTTCAGCAGCATCATCGGTCAGCCGGAGCATGAGTTTAGCAAAGCGCTGGAAGAAAGCGGGCTTGCACAGAGTATGTCGTTTTGGTATTACACGCAGCGATATGTTGGCCCGATCAGAGCAGATATATCGACGTCACCGGAAAATCTTGATCAGACCATGAAAGTATTTTGGCAGCAAGTGGCAAAATTCACCGATACGAGCTATATCAGCGATGAAGAACTTGAAACAGCGAAGAATATCTTGCGCTCCCAGACGCTTCTTCGCAGTGAGAAGCTCACCGAGTTCACGCACGATCTTGCATTTTGGTGGGCTTCCGCCGGTTTAGATTATTACGGAACCTATCTCGACGATCTGAGCAAAGTTACCAAGCAGGACGTTGCAAATTATGTGCGGCGTTATATTCAAACCAAGCCGTATGTGCTTGGCGTGGCAATGAGCAAGGCTGCGTTTCAGGCTGATCCGCCGAGTCCGGAGACATTGGGGAACCCGTTGTTGAAATCGCGGCCATAATCTTCATATCTAATCCCATTGTTTGGACATGATTATTGGATGCGAAATGCGCTTGCCGAAGCGGAGAAAGCGTTCGAGTTAAATGAAGTTCCCATTGGCTGCGTCATCGTTCGCGAAGATCGAATCATTGCAAAAGGGCATAATCTTACCGAGCAGCTAAAAGATGCAACTGCCCACGCGGAAATGATGGCGATCACCGCTGCCAGCGCTGCGCTGGAATCTCGCTATCTCACCGAGACTACGCTTTACGTCACCATCGAACCGTGCGCGATGTGCGCGGGGGCTATTGTGCTGGCACGCATTCCGCAGCTTGTTTTTGGCGCGTACGATATCAAAGCCGGAGCTTGCGGAACGTTATATAATATCCCGGAAGATGCAAGGCTGAATCATCAAGCGCGTATAATTCCCGGAGTATTGGATGCAGAGTGTGCCTCGCTGATGCGAGAATACTTCCGAAAAAAGAGAATATCTGAACCATGATTTTAAGTTCTGGATCCCCGCATTCGCGAGGATGACAAGGGTGCGAGCCTTTGCGCGAAGCGCAAATAAATGCCAATCCTGTCATTCCCGCGAATGCGGGAATCCAGGTTCAGGACATTAAAATGGCCGCTCCAACCGGAACATCACGCGAGGATCGGTCTTAATATCTGTGCGCCACGATGCGCCAATTTGAATCCCGCTCGTCCAGCCAAGTCCGATGCCGTAGTTATAAAGAATGGATGAAGCGCCGCTAAATTGAAACCCTTGAAAAATGGATTCGCCGTCGGTGGCCATGCCCATTTTTGCAAAATCATTGTAAATAATAAGATTGAAATCCGGCGAATGAAAAAATGAGGAAAGCATATTGAGATTCAACCGGACCTCGGTATTGAGCAACAGCATTCTATTACCCTCGATACTATTTTGATAGAATGCAGGCAGGGAACTTGGCCCTCCAAGAAATTCCAATTTTTGTGGAAGCATATCGCCGGTTGTGGCTTCAAATCGAAAGCGTGTATCGAAACTAAGTCCGTGAAGGATCGGATGAAATTCACGCGTATCTAACAAATATCGATTAAAACCAAAATCGGAACCCGGCATGTGACCAAGATCTATCTGAAAGAGATTGCTTCTACCGCGAAGCTGCTCTATATCGACGCTATCGCCAAAGATATTTGTCGTGCTAAAGAATTTGGTGTGAACGTGCTCGTTCTGTCCTGTGATGACGAGCGAATTCATTTGTCCTTCGGCAACAGGAGGATTTGGCGGCAGAACTTTATTGCCACCAAATCTACCATAGAACACATTTTGCTGAAGGGAATCATAGTGGTCGCTACGCCAATCGATACGAAGTTCCGAATTCAGCATCGGGCGAAACGCGAGGTACCCATCCCATCCTGCCAATTTGTAATAATTCCGGAAATCTTCGCGTGCAAAAAAAGCATCGAGCGCATTTTCCAGACGGCCTTCCTGCCACGCATTATCCGTCGAGGTGATATTGTGGAACGCTGCGCCAATGGCGATGGTGGGTTGCGCAAAAAAATGTCGTTTAAATGATGTGTCTCGCTCGATAGGTCTATTGCTAAGCGGTAGCCGGAACTCGCCGCCAAGCCGGTATTCCCATCGCTTGGATGCAAAGCCATAGCCAAAGCCACCGTCCACGCCAAGCTCATCGTGTGTTCCAAGATCAACCTGACCTGGCGTTCCCAATCCGAGAAAATAACCCGTTACACGATTAAAATCCATAATCGAAAAGTTCTCAAGATAGGGAATTTGCCGACCGTTAGAAACTTCTGGGATGCTGAAAAGATATGGCCCATTGTGCATCTGAATAATAAAGCCATTATTAAGATCGAACGTGAGCGTATCGGCCCTATGGTGAGTGCTATCCGTTTTAGGGGTATCGACGGCGGGCGTGGGAACTACCATGCTCGACAGTGATATTTGAGTAAAAAGCGAATCATTCCTGCCCGCAGCAGGAGCACTCACGGTGTAGGCGAATAGAAGAAGCGTAGCGAAAGCAGCAATCATAATGATCTTGAAGATGAGAGACACAAGGAATGAAAAAGTTGCAAGAACACTCGGTCTCTCATGAACCAAATTAACGAGCGCCGTCAATGTTATGTTTCCATTAAGTATTACGGCTGTTGCTCTGAGACCACTCTAAGGCTGCTTGCTCACTTGGAATTCGAATGAATAAGAGGATGGTGGCATTTAAGATCGAAAATACGATACAGGTTATGAACAATCCAAAAATTAATGGGAGCGCAAAAAGTTCCAAAGCAACAGCAACATAATTGGGATGCGCAATGAAACGGTATGGCCCGCTACGGACTAACTTCTCTCCGGGAACAACGATAACGCGTGTTGTCCAGCGATCTTTCATGGTACGCAGCACCCAGAACCGGAGCGCCTGCGCCGCTATTAATAAAATGAAAGGAATAACAAAGTATGTGGGAAGCGGAGCGCCGCGCAATACAAACTCGGCGATGAGGCTTACAAAAAAAGCCGTGTGGATCGCAACGATAATAGAATAATGGGCTGTGCCGAATTCGCGTCCACCATGTTCGAGAAGGTTCTGGAAATTTCGATTAGCGGAACGAATTTCTGCCAATCGTTCCACTACTAATAGAAGAAGAATCAGCGCGAAAAATGCGATGTGACTTAGTTCCATTTTAGCAATACCAATTCAGAACTAAATCCAGGCCCAAGTGCAGAAACAAGACCATAAGCATTCCTTTCGCTCTTCGTTTTGCGGAGCAGGCGGTCTAAAATGAAGAAGACGGTTGCGCTCGACATGTTTCCGAATTCACGCAGCACATCAAGAGAATGATGAAGCTCTCCATTCGTAAGCGCGAGCGCTTCTGCATACGCTTCCATCACTTTTGCACCGCCGGGATGCGCGGCATAATGGCGAATATCCTCGACCGAAATGTCATGCATGTTAAGAAGTTCCTCGATATTTGCACGAACAAGCGTCGTTACTATAGATGGAATGCTTTTAGAAAGCACGATTTTGAATCCTTCGCTGGAAATACGCCAGCCCATTACATCGAGCGTATCAGGATAGATGGTCGAAAGACTTCCCATTATGGATGGATGCGAAAAAGCGTTTTGACTCTGTTCCACTTCGTCGCCAACGACAAGGCACGCAGCTGCGCCATCGGCGAATAGGGCGGCAGCAATGATATTGCTTTTGGAATGATCGTTTAGCTGGAATGCAAGGCTGCAAAGTTCCACGCTAATGACAAGCGCGCGATGTTTCGGGAACGCGCGCACGTATTCACTGGCTCGCGCAATGCTGGCCACGCCCGCCGCGCAACCCAAGCCCCAAATCGGAATACGTTTGATATGCTTATGTAATGGGATCTTATTAAAAAGCCGCGCATCGATGGAAGGCGTTGAAAGTCCGGTCGTCGAGACAAAAAAGATTGCATCGAAATCCTCGGTTGCAATCCTGCATTGTTCTGCTAATTTAGTAACGACTTCCTCGGCAAGAAGAAGCGCGGATTCAATATATTGGTCGTTCGTTTGGGTAAAATCATGCGGCTGAGAAAACCAATCTATTTCCGTTGCAAAATGCCGCCGCTCGATCAACGCATTATCGAAGACGGGAAGTAAATGCTCGGCTTGTGATCCAAATAGCTGACGTGCTAGATACTTTGCGTCCTGCTGTTCAAGGACGTTTGGTGGCGTAGCCGTTGCAATTCCGGTAAGATATGGCATCGTTAATTTCGGTCAAATAAAGTATGTATAGTATAGACACAAAAGGCGGTTCACTTTTATTCAAAAAAAAGCGATCTAAGAAATTATTCAAGTAATTAAATTGGATCGGGTTTTCCAAGAAGTGAGCGAATTTTCCCAAACACTTTGAACGCTTCGGGAATGCGAAATAGTGCATACCCGCTAATAGTAAAAACCGCCATTGAAAGTGCCGCGACAAGCAGTGTAAGCAACGGCGCAAGCGTTGGCGGTAACAGCGTGGTGATAAAATAGGTAAGAAGTACGCTAACAGCCACGACACTAAGAATAGCAAGCGAGCGAATAGGTTGAAGACTTTGACCGATCCATCGAGCAGTAAGAAAACTTTCGGTTGCGCAAGCACCTGCGTTCGCGCATTGAGTTCCTATCATTGCACCAAGCCCGCCATAACTTTGGATCAAAAAATAGTTCGCAACAAGATTAAGCAAACCCCAGCTTAATCTGTTGACGAACACAATGCGCTCTTTTCCGATGACAACAAGGGAAGTAATGTGCATTCCGCCGCCAAACACAACAACGGTGATCGCCTGCAAGATAAGGCTCGCAAACAGTAAAGGTTCCGCGCCGGAAAACTTAGCGCCATATACTACTTGGATCACTAATGGAGAAAATGTGAGCATAAATGCAAAGATCGGCCCGGTGGCTACCGTTTGAAAACCGGAAATTTCACGGCGACCATTCAGGAGTCGCGGGTAATAAAATCGAGTTTTCTTCCCTCCCTGCTGCGATAATGGACGTTGTTCGTCGTCATACGCTAACTCGCTGAAAATACTTACCAATAAGCCGCCAAGTCCGAATAGAAAAATATATTCTGACATTTGAGCCAGGCGCGCTGCGGCATCGTAAAGCCCGATGTCGCGGGCATTTTCGCCGAGCAAGCCGCGCATCATCAGAATGTCCGGCTGGCGTCCTAAAACAGTGCTTAGAACATCGTTCCCCCACGTCGTAACGCCATACAGCATGAAGGGTAGCAGCATGAAAATGCGGATACTGCTCGGTTTGCTTACAAAACCTACCACGCGCTTGCGAAGATGTTCCAATTCCGCTTTAAGTTCTCGCCTTGATTCATGCGCTACATGGCGGTTAACCCAATAGAGGAGCAACGCGGCGCTCACGACGGCTGACCCAGCATGAAGCGCGACAGCACCTTCGAGCGATAGATTCCCGAAAAACATTAACGCAACGGCAACAGCAAGCAAGACAACGCGCGTGATAAGGCTTGCATAAAAAACCCACTTGACTTGCATCAGGCCGATCAGCGTAAACGTTGAAAACGCGACCACCGCTTGCCCGAAAAGATAAATGAGGAAGTACGGCCACAGTTCCCGGATATTTCCAAGCGACGTGGCCAACAACGACGAGTAATTGGGAAGGATAACAAGCACAACGACAAGCAACAAGCCAAGTAAAAGATTTACAAATAATCGAAAAGCCAGAAGTTCGATCAGAAAGGGGCGGATTCCATCGACGGTCGTTGCGCCGAAGGATCGTTCGCCGAGAAGAATGCGCGGAAGATAGCGGAGCAGCACTCCATCCACGGCAAACGCACCGATGATCGCGAGCGTCCCGCTTATCGAAAGATAGACTGAATAGTTACCGCCTAACTCCGGCCCAAATTTTCGCAGAACAAGGATGGCATACAGATTTACGCCGCCATATTCTACTATTTTATAGAGATGGTTCCAAGCAAAACCACGTGTGATGCGCTCGGTACTCATGTGATAGATCCCTTTCGCACGCTGTTAGTTCTCAAGCGATCTTCATAGCAAAATGCGATAGCTACGTATGCATCGCGCGCAAATCGCTCCCAACTGAAGTATTTGGCGCGGGCGTGAGCGCGTTCAAGTAACAGTTCGCGATCGGTTAGAGGTAATGTTAAGGCTCGATATAAGCGGGCTGTTAAAGCGATAGAATCATTCTCAGGAAATACAAAGCCGCCATCGCCGATTACCTCTGGAATAGCGCCTGAGGACGAGCCGATCACGATCTTCCCTGCAGCCATCGCCTCGACCAAGACACGGCCAAATTGCTCGGCCCACATTGCTTTACGGCGGCTTGGAAGAACAAGAATATCAAGCGCGTGCATGTAGTCAGGAACTTCTTGGTGGGGAACGGAGGGGATGTGTCGAATCTCGGAAGAGATTCCTTTCTCTCGTGCTAATTGAAGTAACGATTGCTCTGCTTCGCCGCTTCCGATCAGAAGCAGTTTAGTTCTCATGTTCGGATGCTCCAATTTCAAACAGGCATAGGCATCAATGAGCAAGTCAACGCCCTTCATTTCTAACATTCTTCCAACATAGCTTACGACAATATCGTCGGGAGCAATATCGAGTGTGGCACGAATTTCGCTTACGCGATCGGTATGAGAAGTCTGGAATGCCTTCGTATCAACTCCGTAGCCTATGGTTTTAATCGGATCTTTAAAACCTGCATTTTTTAGCACGTCGATTCCGGCACTGTTAGCGGTCAGTGCATACTGCATTCGGGGAAGTGTTTGTCGCGCAATATTGCGATAAAAAAACGATGGCCGGTAATCGAATTGCGTTAGGGATAGATTATTCCAGGTAAAAAAAACGACTGGGATCTTAGGAGCAAAAATGGCTTTAGCAAGAAGAATTTCTGCTGCGAAAACAGAGAACGGTTCCTCCATCAAAAAAAGCACTTCGGGTTTGGCTACTTGAAATGCCCGGCGAATATTGGAACGATAAAACCCGCGATTTTCATACCCACGCCATCCTGCTTTGCCAACAACGGTTGCATACGGCGATGAACTTGAAACCCCATCGAATGGCATCGGGCGGTCGTTCATACGCCATGCATCGACGGTAAGCACCGTGAGTTCCATTCCGGGAATCGATCCCAATTCCTCCGCACATCGGCGATAAACCGAGTTTGCAAACATGGAATTAACGATCAATGTCCGCATGGTATTCGAGTCGCTATCCGGAAGTTAACTTTTTACGCCTTGTTTCCCAATGCTCATGGCACGGAGCACATTGATCAGACGATAGTGTACATCTGGATGCGCGCGAACGTCCGCAGCGAACATCGTGTATGCCGTGAGGAGAAGCCCCAAACCAAGCCCTAAGATCAATCCAATAACGGCGTACAACATTCGATTTGGGGAGGATCGTCCGGCGGGAACCTGCGCGGCATCGAGCACTTGCAGGGAAGGAAGATCGCGTTGTTCGGAAACTTTTTCTTGTTCCAGTTCTTCGCGGAGATATGCAGAAACTTGTTCGAGCACCTTCACTTCTCTAAGATAGCTGGCAAGTTCCCTCGAAAGCGCGGGAGCGCTGTTTAGCGCGAGAATATATTCACCGGCTCCGCCGCTATCGTATTTATTCAATTCCTGCTGTGCTGCTTCTTCCTCTGCGCCGAGGGCTTGGATTTGCGGAGCGTTCGGGCCAAATTCGCGGGACTCGACATCGCGCTCCATTTCAAGCTGCTGTTTTTGGCTTGTCAGTTTTGCAGCCGCAGTGACCGTTGCCGTTAGCTGCTCCGGTAGTGAGATCGCTTGGTGCGTTTCCTGAAATTGTTCGAGCCGTCCGTACGCGCTATCGAGTTCCGCACGTTTTCCTTTGTATTCCTGCTCGACAAAAATTCGCGTATTCTTTGCGGCGGTCATCAGGCGATCGCGGTTGAATCGGTCGAGTACATCGACAAATTTATTTGCCACATACGCCGACATACGCCGAGCCGAATCCTGTGCTGCGGCTGATGCAAAACCCGGTGCGCTAAGTTTTACTTCGACGGTCATTATCCCCGTTCGCAACGCATCGCTCTGGATGCTGCCTTGAAGCACATCCACAATAGATTTCATGCTGGTATCCTGGCGATAGAAATAGGCATGGATGATAGAGTCATGCGCAACGTCTTCTGACATGGAACGAGATTCCACGATATTCTTGAAGAGATCCAGCGTAGGATTTTCGCTGACGCCTCCTTTGAGTATATCCAAAGCGTTGGCGGAGCTTGTCAGAAAGGCGAGCATTCCACTGGCGCCTTCATGTTGTGGAGGAAGTACCGTCACGGTTGCTACATACGTTTGAGGGCGGCTAAAGGAAAATAGTAATAGTGCAATAGCACCACCGGCTCCGAGCAGTAGTATCCGCCGCCAATGCTTCGCTATATTCGTAAGAAAGTCCATTCGAGCAGCAGGCTCGCTTCCTGTACGACGTGCAGGAACATTTTCTTTCTGGCTCATGGATTTGGTTATAGGTTATTCTTAAGAATGAGAACGCCCGCAACGATCGTGATGATCTGAGCGAGAACAGCGGTGACAGCAGCGACATCCTTCCAAAAATGAGGTTCTTGCTCCGGCACAATGATCATATCGCCGGGAGCGATCACGGAAGAAGATTCAGATCGAGGATCGATATAGGAACCTGTCTGCGGATTTACAACCCGGATGGCGCCACGATCTGCCATATCCGTAAAGCCACCTGCTTTTGCGATATAATCCTGCCACGTTCCTCCTTCGATATATTCGACGTTTCCCTGCTTATTGACGCTTCCCGAAATTGTAACATATCCCAGCGCCCGCGGAATGTAGATCGAATCCTGTTCCCGGAGCAGCAAGTTTTGAGATTGATCGCCGGCCATCAGAGCTTTAAAATCCACGACCATTGCAAACATGAGAAAATGGGAAGAATAGTAACTGTATTGCTCGTTAGTTAGTCCTTCTTTACGAAGCTCTGACATTTTAATAAGCCGTTGGAACTCGAGGTCATTGCTAAAATCACCCAGGCCGGTGCGGCGAATAAGTCGAGCTTCATTCAACGATGCGTTCGAAAGCAACCCGCCGGCGCGGTCGATAATATCTTTCAGCCGCGTGGTTCCCGGCTCGATAGGATACTGACCCGGAAACGGCACCTGTCCATCGATGCTCATAATACGCGGAACATGATACTGCGAAAAGGCATGGATAAAGATCTGATCGCCTTCATGCAACAAAGGATTTTCACCGCGCGCATAATTTACCCATAACCATTGCGCGTGAACAGGGTCGTTATCGGGAAACCGCGCGATCTCGATAGAATCCTTGTTGGAAGCCGGTAAAAAACCGCCGCACAGCGCAATGACAGTCGATAGCGAATCTTCTTTGACGTATTCCACGCGCTGAGGCGAGGCCACGCTGCCAGAAACGAGCACATACGTCTTGGCGGTGGGAACTACGATCACATCGCCGGACTCAACGGTAGGATTCGCAGAAAGATCGCCAAGCGCATAATACCGAACCAGATCCGCGCGGGTGCGCAGCGCGCCCGTTGCCGTTCTGATCTCGATATTCCGAAGCGAGGAACTTTGCTTAAATCCACCGGAATGATCGATCACTTCGCTCACACGCTGTAACGCGGTCGTCGTCTGAATTCCTGCCGAAAGCACCTCGCCGATCACACTTACTTTCATCGGACGCAAATGCCGAAGCGACAGCGATACATCCGGCGATTTGTAATCGCGAGCCAACGCTTGCTTTACTTTCGCCTGCGCTGCCGTGATCGTAAGTCCTGCCACATCGACGGTCCCGACTTGCGGGATCAGCAACCGGCCTTCCGGAGTAACCATTAGATCCTGATCGAGACCATGAATGGCATAGACCTCAAGATACACCCCATCGCCCGGCCCGAGCATGTACTTGTTTGGATCGACCGGCTGCTCCAATGCCTGCGCGTCCGTGCCAGACTGCCCTTGACGCCGCGCTAAGATCTTCTCGGTAGCCGTATCGGCAACGCCAAGATTATTCTTGAATGAAGAATAAAGCTCACCAGAGGTCATTTGCGCCTTCGAAATGGCCGAAAAAATGCTAATTCCAGCGAAAACGATTGCAAAAAGCGCAATGCGCAGCGTTATTCTTTTTACCAAAATAATACGAAAATCTTGTGTTGTATAATGCAAAGATAGATAATTCAGAATGGTGGGGAGGTCACGGCATGGAAAGTGACTGGCCCTAAAGGTGAAAACCCGCTTGTTCAGTTCCGAAAAGCCCGTTTCTAAGCAGGTAATTATAAGTGACTACCTTTACAAAACACATGTCCCGAACTATTCTTTAAGAAACAGGTGCTTTTTTTCTTTCTTTCGGAGTTCCCCTCCACCCTCGATTCCGAGCCATTTTCGCCATGTGTTCCAATAAATTTCATAAATCCCTGTTCATACAGAACTCGTTCATAATGAAAACCGCCGAATTGTCAAAGAACGATCATGAAATCCCATTCGTAATTCAAAATTAAAAACAGGTGCCCATCAAAGCATACACTAACTTACGACATTCCATTGGCAATGTCAAGGGGGTTGGCGAAGATTTTTGAAAATTGTTTTTCAACAGCAGAAAAAAGCCCGGAATTACCACTAATTGAAGAGGGTTGCTCCTCAATTATGAAACGAATTGTTCTTTTCGTTTTTCTGCTCATGCCAGCTGCGGCCTTCGGCCAAAGCGGAAGTTCTCATCTTGGCCCATTTTCAAGACCATTCGATTGTATCGTTACAGTAAACGCCATCAGTTCGAGCAGGAATAGTGAATCTGGTAATACTACGATTGGACCATTTAGTTTTCAAATCGAGTGGAATATGGATCCATCAGACACCAGTTACCACATTAGTGGAGATACGATAACATATAGTAGTCAAGTGGGGTCTTTGCCATCGGGTTTGTACAGCTCTTGGTTTAATCTTGTGTTTGATTCTTCGAGCAAAACGATTTCGAATGTAAGTTTTGGTTATCAGCAGAATTTTGAAACGGTGTGGGCTGGTGGAACTATCTATAATACTTTGTTAACCGATAGTATTGGTCTGACTAATTTCATTTACGACTCTTCTTCGATACACACGACAGATTCCAGCCTTCTTTTTCATCAGGCACAAGCCTGTTATAATTCTTCTGGTCGGATCAGTCAGGGGCCTCCTGATCCATTTTTGTCACAAGGAAGTGGAACCCTGCTTTCGGTATCGTCCATGACTTTATCTGGAAGTTTTGATTCTATTACCCTCACAGGTACTTCCGGTGTTGCCATGCCAACGGCATCGCAATCGAATATATCCATCATTGAATATGATGGGGCGGTTGAGTGCTCATTCTCTACCTCCGATCAAGCGCGCACTATGGAACTATACACGCCGCTCGGAGTGAAAGCTGCGAACTACGAAATTCTCGCAGGGCAGAGTGAAATTTCTTTACCGCATCTTACGAGCGGGCTGTATTTCGTGAGGATGGATGGAAATGTGATCAAGGTTGCGGTTCCATAGCCATGCTTTCGTAGGCGCACCTTGAAAGGTACGCCTACAATGATGGAGCAAGCTCGATAAACGCCGCTTTCAGTGCATCGAAATCCGAGCGATCGTTGTACACTTGCGAGGAGGCTCGCACATACAGCTTCCCGTTCGCATTCATGGCGGGAACTTCGATTTTGTACTTATCGAAGAGTATGTCATGCAAACGCAGAACCCGTTCATCCGTTGCGTTTGGATTATTTGGCAATGGAAACGCGCATAGATTTGCAAGCATCGCTTCCGGCGCAGCTTCGGGTACACCAAGCGCGGCAGTGATCTCGCGCCGTGCGTCTAAGAGCAATTTCCGCGTGTACTCGCGGCTTCCTGCGGCGGCAAGCTTTCGGTTGAATGCAATTCCGGCTGGAATACTGAGGTAGGCAGTCGGATCGAGCGTACCCGTCCAAGCGAATTCTGTCTGAAATCCACTGCCGAGATAATGCGAGATCACCGTCGGATGAATTTTGGATTGATGCTTCTTATCCACCCACAGGAGTGCCGCGCCCTTTGGCGCATAAAGCCATTTGTGACAGTTCCCAATGTAATAATCGGCCCCAAGCGTATCAAGGTTTAAATCGATCTGCCCCGGCGCATGAGCGCCATCGATGAGCACAGGTATGCCGCGCTCTTTAAAGAGAGCAATGATCTGCTCGATGGGGAAGATCACACCGGTTGGGCTGGTGATGTGGTCGATCGCGGCAAAAACTGTACGCGGTGTGATCGCGCGAGCAATGGCGTCCGTCACCTCATCTGCATCTGCGATCGGAAAGGGAACCTGAGCATCGACCACCTTCGCGCCACTGAGTCCGGCAACATAGACCATCGTTTGCCGAACGGCGCGATAGGCATGGCTGGCTGTCAGCAGTTCATCGCCGGGTTTAAATGTTGGAAGCAGAGAACGAAGCACGGCATTCGCGCCATCGGTCGCGTTCTGCACGAAGACGATATCTTCCGCGCGTGAGCCAACGAAGGCTGCAAGCTCTGCTCGTACCGTTTCGAGATGCAGTGGCAATTCGCGCGTAAGGAAGCGAACCGGCTCTGATTCCATTTGCATCTGCCACTCGCGCTGCACTGCAAGCACCGAGCGCGGGCACGCCCCGAAGGAACCGTGATTCAGAAAAATTACGTCTTCATCTAATAACCACTCTTTGCGGATTTCTTTACCAAATTTCATACTGGTCATTAACGCAAAGTTAGTTAGTGATGAATCCCACAACCGTAGGGACGTGCTGCGCACGTCCGCTCCGCCCCCAGAACCGTAGGGACGTGCTGCGCACGTCCTGCCCGGTTAGGCTACGAATTAAAGATTATCCGAAATCTTGAATGATTCGTCCAGCAAAGAGGACGTGCGCAGCACGTCCCTACACTACGCATCCGTGTAATCCCGGTTCTGTTCGTGGAACGCCCTCGCAATCCTCCTGTTTTGTTACCATGTCAATTAGAACCGAACGCGTAGCCGGCGAAGTGCAACAAGCTCTGGCCCGCGCATTGCAGACCGATTTTTCCTCTCTCACGGATTCACTTATCACGGTAACGAAAGTCCGCATGGCGCCGGATCTGCGAAGCGCGCGCGTGTATGTTAGTTTACTTGGCGGAACCGGCTCCGGCGCACACTCGCTGGAAAAGATCAAAGAAGAAGCGCCGCATCTTCGCGCTGCCGTTGCGAGAGCAATCCGTTTGCGTTACGCACCGGAATTATTCTTTTATTTAGATGATACGCAAGAGGAAGTGGCACATATCGAAGAGATATTTAAGAAAATAGGGGAATCGCGGACGAAAGTTGAGGATGCTATTTAATTGAATAATAACTATCTGATTAAGCATGTTTGTCATTTCGAGCGAAGTAATCATTCGCGGGGCGAATGATTACGGAGTCGAGAAATCTCCGGAGATTCCTCGACTCCGTTCGTCTTCGCTTCGCTACGACGAACTTCGCTCGGAATGACACTTTTAATTAATTACTTAATATCTCTTTGGACATCCTCAACCGTGCATCCTTCCTCGCTGATCCCGTGAAGGTGCGGGAAAGTATCCTCAGTCCCGAAGGCGCGCTCATTCTGATTCAAAAGCCGTATGCCGATACGTCGTTTCATGCAGTGAATCGTATCCGAAAAGCGATCAGTATTGTGACAGGTATTCACAAAATAAAGTGCGGACATGCCGGAACGCTCGATCCACTTGCCACAGGTTTGCTCATCATCGCCACGCGACATAAAACGAAGGAGCTTGCGAATCTTATCGGTCTCGATAAAACCTATCTCGTAAAAATGCGCCTCGGAGTAACCAGCGCGAGTTTCGATCTGGAGCAGCCGATCGAGATCGCGGAAAGTGTGCAACACATTACGAAAGAAGCTGTGGAATCGGCGATCAACGCGCTTCCCGGCGAGCACCAGCAGATACCTCCGATCTACAGCGCCATCAAGCAAAAGGGACAGCCCGTCTATCACGCCGCACGCAAAGGAAGGATTCCCATAATGGTCGCGCGAACGGTTTTCATCCATAATGTTGAAATTATTTCCATCGAATTACCGTATATTACCTTTCGAGCGCGCGTTTCGAAAGGGACGTACATTCGCAGCCTCGTCCGCGATATTGCGGCTACGCTCGGCACCGGCGGCTTGCTTATCGATCTCGAACGCGAAGCCATTGGCGAGTGGAAATCAGAGAACGCATTGACTTTACAAGAGGCGATCAATCTTATTAATGACCCGCAGTACGCGATGGCCGATCCGGTTCATCATTCATAATTCATCATTCATCATTGCCCATTGAAGATCACCTGGGGATTAGAAAACGCCACCCATAACCCGAAGACGATCACCACGCTCGGAAGCTACGATGGCGTGCATCTCGGACATAAACGCATTCTTGCCCGATTGCGGGAACGCAAGCAGGAGCTTGGTTTAGATCGTTCGCTGCTCATCACGTTCCATCCACATCCGCAGGAAGTGCTGCGCAGGAATGGAGCGCCGGTAGAACTGCTCACCACCATCGAGGAGCGTTTGGAACTCATCGAAAAAGAGGGGATCGATGAAACGCTCGTCATAAAATTCACGCCGGAATTTTCGCAAACATCCTACATTGATTTTTTTCGTGACACCATCGTAAACACGCTTGGCACCAAAGCGATGGTGCTGGGATTTAATCATGCGTTCGGCAAAAACCGAGAAGGCGACGCCGAGCATCTGAAAAAATTAGCTCCCGAAATGGGAATCCTGATCGAAGAAATAGCTCCCGTAGAAAAAGACGGTATCTCCATCAGTTCCAGCAAGATACGGGCAGCACTAAAAGCAGGAGATATGGCGAACGCCAATGCGTGGCTGGGCCATTCTTATAGCATGAGCGGCATCGTAATTCATGGTGAAGAAATTGGTCGGGAACTCGGTTTCCCGACAGCAAACTTAGAGATCGACCCCGCAAAGCTTGTTCCCATTGATGGAGTTTATGCTGCGCGTGTGATTCATAATGGAAAGCATTATAAAGCTGCACTAAGTATCGGCACAAAACCGACATTGCATGAAAACGGCGAACGAACGATCGAAGCTCTTTTGATCGATTACAGTGGCAATCTTTATGGAGAGAATCTCACGATTGAATGCTTGCGGTATTTGCGTCCGCAGAAAAAATATACCTCCCTCGAAGAATTGAAGCTTTCCATCGCTAACGATGTTGGAGTCATTCAATCACTTTCCGCATCATGAGCAAAACAACGATTCGTATCCAATGGAACGGCGAGTGGCGAGAAATTCCCGCTGCCGAGTGCGAAGTGATGGAACTTACGCCCGGACATTTCTCCGTATCGTTCGAAGGCAGGCATTTCGAAGTATTCGCGCTGCCCGATGGACGCTTAAGCGATGGGCTTGCCTTAGATGGAACGGAAGTGAAGATCGAAACCGAACGGGAGCGAATAATTCGCGAGCGATTTCAGGTCGCGGGGCCATCGGGAACCGTTCGTAGTGGAATTGTTGTCATTAAGGCGCCCATGCCCGGACTCGTTCGGGCACTGAAGGTTTCTGTTGGCGACACCGTTGAACGCACGACGACCGTTCTTGTCTTAGAAGCGATGAAGATGGAAAACAACATCCTCGCTTCTTCGGCGGGACGTGTCACAAAAGTGTTAGCCGCAGAAGGTACTTCCGTTGAAAAAAATGCCCCGTTGCTTGAAATAGAATTGACTTAAAAACTGCTACTCGCACTTGCCCCGCGAAACGCAGCAATCAATATGCGCGTAACCGTTAGTGTAGCCGGACGTTTTCATGCGTTTCATCTCGTGGAGCAGCTTCAAAAGCACGGGCATCTCCAGCGCTTTATCACGAGCACGCTGAACGAAAAGCGTCTCCCGAATCGAAGATTGCCGGATTCGCTTCGGAACGATTCCGATTTCCTGAAGCGCATTCGTCAGGTTCCCATGCCGGAATATCTTGGATATGCGCTGCGTCAGCTTCCCGTCGCAGATTCCCAATCGCTTTCGTATTTTGTCAAAGATAATTTATACGATCGCTCCGCACTACGCCATATAACGAATGGCGATCTTTTCGTTGGATGGGCGAGCCAATCGCTCTTCCAAATGCGGGAAGCAAAAGCGCGCGGCGCACTCGCCATTATCGAACGTGGTTCTACGCATATCACGGAACAATATCGTCTGATTGATGAGGAACGAAAGAAGTTTGGCGTAGCGCCAGCGCAGCGTTCGAAATGGGATCGATTGCTGGAAGAGAAACAGCTTAAAGAATACCACGAAGCGGATTTCATCATGACGCCCAGCGAATTCGCGCGGCAAAGTTTTCTCGCGCGAGGTTTCGATCCCGCAAAAGTATTGAAAGTACGATACGGTGTTGATCTTGAACTATTTTCTCCTCTTGCAGAAAAACGAACGAATGAAATTCTAACCATTCTTTTCGTTGGTGCGATCGGATTTCAAAAAGGCATTCCGTATTTGCTCGAAGCTGTTCGAAATATGCGAGCAAGCGGTAAGAAATTCCGCCTCAAACTCATTGGCCGCTTAGAAAAGGATTTTGAAGCGTGGTTGAAATCCAGCCCACTGCGTTCAGAAATTGACGAGCACATCGCCTTCGTTCCAAATCACGAATTAGTTACTCATTTTCACCAAGCGGATATTTTTGCACTGCCATCGGTGCAGGAGGGCCTGGCGCTTGTTATTGCCGAAGCGATGGCAAGCGGATGCACTGTTGTTGCCACAGAAAATACCGGCGCCAGTGAATTTATCGAAAGTGGAAAGAACGGAATTATCATTCCCTCTGCGAATGCCGATGCTTTGTCCACCGCTCTCGGTGACTTGCTTGATAATCCTGAAAAGGCGAAGGAAATAGGTAAAGCCGCAGCAAGCGAATCACAGAATTTTGGATGGGAAACCTATGGCGACCAAATAATAACCACTTATACCAATATTTTACATAAGTCACTTCCGTCAATTCAGTCCCATACTGAAGGAACTGAAATCTCCACGTTCTACGACGAATACTGGAACCGCGATCGTGGCTGGACGCCTACGCATTCTTTTAGCGACGACCAAATTGCGCTTCATTTTAAGAAACAAGATGTGAATGTTTTTCCCCAAAACAGTTCCGTGCTCGATGTTGGCTGCGGCGATGCTTCCAATTATCAATCGTGGATGGTACAGCAGGTACGCGATCTGAAAGCGATAGACATTAGCGCCATCGGCATTGCACAAGCCAGCAAAATGGGTATTGATGCACGGGTCCATGACTTGTCCGAGAAATTCCCATTCGAGAGCAATACTTTTGATGGAGCTATTTGCATCGAAGTGCTGGAACATTTGTACGATCCGAAATTCACGGTAAGCGAAATCTTTCGCGTGTTGAAACCAGGCGGATTGCTCGTTACAAGCGTTCCCAATAATGGATATTTCCGCGAACGGCTTCGTGCGTTCACTCACGCAGAATTATCTACTTCCATTTCAGATTTTTCGAATGAGTGGAAAGGCGCGCACATCCGGTTTTACAATCTAAAATCGTTCTCAAGATTATTCGAAGTGTGCGGATTCCAGATCGAATCGGTTCGATCCAATGGCGATGCTTCCATCTTCGATGGATTAGATGCCTTCGGTGGATATGGAATGCAGCATACGTCTTCGCTGCTTCGCCGCCATTTACCGCGCGCGTTACGCTTTGCATTTCTTGAAAATCTGGTTCCCTCACTCTTTGCTCCACATCTAATCGTATGGGCGCGAAAACCAATAGGAGAGCCTGAATGAAAGTTCTCATCTCCGGCGCGTTTTGGAATGGCTCGCTCGAAGAAAGTTACGCGCGCGCCTTCGAAGAGATCGGATGGAATGTTATCCGTTTCGATTGGGAGGAATTTGCGCGGGCGCATCCACTTGCTAACATGGCGTTTGCCGATAAGCTGCTCAGAGCGCGTATCGCAGACCGAGTAGGAAAGTGGTTTATGTCCACCATTGAAGAAAAGCAGCCGGATCTCGTACTTGTCATAAAAGGACGGCGCATTGCACCCGAAAGGCTCATCGAAGCCAAGCGCATTTTGTCCGATCGCCCACTTGTGAATTTCAATCCAGATAGTCCGTGGGAACCAACCAACTCTTCGCGCCGCTTGCTGGAAAGTATTCCAATCTACGATGCTCATTTTACATGGAATAAACAACTGATTCCAAACTTCGAAAATGCAAGCGCGAAAAAAGCATTTTATCTTCCGTTTGCGTATGATCCTATCCTGCATTACCCATTAAAAGAAGATAAGCCCGATATTCTGTACGACGCGATATTTGTTGGCACGTACTCGCCGGAACGCGATAAACTTCTCGGAACGCTTTCGAGTTGCAAGATCGGTATTGTCGGCAATGGCTGGCGGCGCGCGAAGTTCGTTCCGAAAGATCGGATCTTATCTAATGCTCTTTATGGCGAAGATGCCACTCGCGTGTTAAGCATGGGCGCGTGCTCGATCAATATGCTGCGTTCGCAAAATAGTGGCAGTCACAACATGCGAACGTTCGAAATTCCCGCCACGCGACACGCTATGCTAACAACGCGTTCTACAGAGCAATCGGAATTTTTTACGGAAGGAGAATCAATGGAATGTTTTGCCACACCGGAAGAATTGCTGACAAAAATTCAAATGCTTTCAAACGATCGTGAACACGCAAGGATAATAGCTCAAAATAGTTACGAACGTGTGCGTGAAGAGACCTACGCAAAGCGCGCCCGCACAATGACATCACTTCTCGGATTTGCCTGAACGCATGAAAATACTATACGTTGGGCATACTTACACCGTTCGCGCCAATCAGGCGAAGATCGTGGCGCTGGCTAAGTATCCAGGAGTGGAGATTACGCTCGTAACTCCTCACGCGTGGCGCGGGCCGCTCTATGCAAATCGCGCCGACCGACTCGATACTTCGCTTGCGCCGAATGTGCGGCATCACATTCTTCGCGCTGCGTTTATTGGGAAGGAAAGCGCGTATCTCTATGCTCCTTCTATCGTTCCTTTGATTCGGGCGTTGAAACCGGATATTGTTCACGTCGAGCAGGGTGCGTATGCGCTTTCGTATGCACAAATACTTTGGACTCTGAAAATGGTCAGTCCAAATTCTCGAGCTCTTTTTTTTACATGGTGGAATTTACCGTATGTGCCGCGTGGTATTAAGAAAATGGCGGAATCATTTAATCTTGAACATTCCGCATGTGCGATTGCCGGGAACGCTGCTGCGCGGGATGTTCTCCAGCAGCATGGTTTTGCGCGACCGATCCATATTCTTCCACAATTAGGAATCGATCTTTCTGCGTATCCTTCCCAAGAACGCACTATTCGCTCGGACGCTCGATTTACCATCGGTTACGCGGGCCGCATTGCCGAAGAGAAAGGCGTTCTCGATCTGGTTCGTGCTGTAAGCCAAATGGAACTTAAAGATAAGGTTTCGGTTTATTTCGTCGGTGCGGGCGATGCGCTCGAATCCGCACAACGTTTAGCTGCCGAACATTCCATCATACTATTGCACCACCCTGCCGTTAGAAACGAAGCGCTTCCGGAGCATCTTGCGAAGATGGATGTGCTCGTGCTTCCAAGCCGAACGACGCCGGAATGGGTCGAACAGTTCGGGCACATCCTGCTCGAAGCAATGGCATCGGGAGTTCCCGTTATCGGTTCATCTTCCGGCGAAATACCGAACGTTATTGGCAATGCCGGTCTTGTTTTTACGGAAGGCAATACTTCGGAACTCGCATCGCAGCTTGATGGGCTTTGTATCAATGAGATCGAGCGCAGCCAGCTTGCAGCGATGGGAAGGAAAAGAGTGACCGAGCATTTTACGCATGAAACAATTGCTTTAGCTCAAATGGATATTTACGAAAGGATGCTCCGCGAAGGGCGGCCGCTCAACACATTGAACTATCACACGGCAGCATGAATGATCTTCTTGCGATGGCGCTCCTGTTGGTGCTCTTGGGATGTATTTCCAAGACGCCACGGCCCTATACCATTCTTTGGACGTTTGCTACGCCCATTTTTTATATTGTGTTCGGTGCAAAAAGCATTTTCATTAATTTCGGTTTCACCGAGGTGGAACTCTTTAGTGGCGTACTTCCGATGGCGGTCTGTTTGATGACATGGATGAAATTAAGCAAGGTCGAGCGGCAGCGCGCCTGGAAATACTCTCCGAAGTTGTGGTGGGTATTTCTCGGATATTATTTGCTATCGTTGTTGTGGTCCGATAATTTTTCGACGGGGGTTCGAACCGTTCTGGAAATTGCGCTGCCTTCTATCCTCTATCTTGTCGCGTTCAACGTCATTCAAAATGACTTTCATATTAAACGGTATTACGAATTTATGATGTGGATGAATGTGATCGTGGCCATTTTCGATCTCTACACCGCGATGACCGGGTGGGATACCATTAAGTACGAAGGCGCGATGACCGATGGCGCGATCGGGTACCGAACGGTGGTGGCATACTTCTATGTAACAATGGGAACCATCCTCATGATGCGAATGATGGAAAAATTCGAGTGGAAATTGGCCATATTATATCTTGTTGATGTCCTCTTACTGTTACTGGCGGCCAGCCGCACTCCGACACTTGCATTCATTGCCGGGTCACTCATCGCTATTATTTACCGGCGCAATGTGCAGTTTACTATTATTGGCATTGTGGTCATGGCCATTCTGGTCGGGCTTATTTTTATTTTGCCAACCAAGCATAAATTTATCGCCGCTGATTCTGTCAACATGAGCGATAGCGGCAGGGGATTTTTTCAGAAATATTTTGAAGACAAAGCAGAAGAAGGCCCACTTTGGGGTTATGGTGCGGGGGGAACTGAAGTATATGCCGCGTGGCTCGTGCAGCATGTCACGCTCGTCGGTGCGCCGCATAACGAATACCTGCGCATCCGTTTCGATGGAGGACAGATCGGATTATTTTTGTTCTATCTTGGGCTTGCCGATATTTTCGTTCGCGGTTTATTCTGGGGGCGGGGCGTAAAGCATTATTTCCCGCTCCGAGCTATATTGATTATGACTCCCGTCATGTTTGCGGTAAGCTGCACGAATGATAATACCTTTTTCTATTTCTATGTTTTCACGCAATATCTTTTCGTCTTTATGGGATTTGGCGCGCGGATCTGTTATGAAGCGCGTGTCAACGAAGGCAGAGAACTTATTGTGATGGGCGAAGAAGAAATAGCGGAACTTAAAGAACAACTGGGCCTCGTGCCTGCAACCTAACAGGGGTTTAGATCCCAAAATAATTATGCGCGTTCCTTTTCTCGATCTAAAATTTCAATATCAAACCATCCGCGAAGAAATCGCGGAGGCGATGCAGCGCGTGCTGGATTCGTCGCAATACATTCTTGGCCCGGAAGTCGCCGCGTTCGAGGAAGCGTTTGCGCTTGCACATGGCACGTCGCATGGTATTGCGACAAATAACGGAACATCCGCGCTGCATCTCGCGCTGTGGGCGCTCGGCGTTAAAAGCGGAGATGAGGTTATCCTTCCCACTAATACGTTTATTGCAACGGCTGAAGCGGTTCTGCTTTGTGGCGCGACTCCAATTTTTGTCGATCACGATGAATACTACACGCTCGATCCTGAGGATGTAGAACGCCGCATTACGCGCAGAACGCGCGCGATCATGGCGGTGCATCTCTATGGGCAGATAGCGAATATGCCGGAAATTGCTTCGATCGCAAAACGGCAAGGTTTGCTACTCGTTGAAGATGCGGCGCAAGCGCATCTTGCTTCGCTGGATGGAAAAAAAGCCGGAGCATGGGGCAAGGCAACGGGATTCAGCTTTTATCCGGGAAAAAATCTCGGCGCGTATGGCGAAGCCGGCGCTGTGCTCACGGAAGATTCCGCACTCACCGAAAAAATGCGCCGTATTCGCGATCATGGTTCCGAAAATAAATACTGGCATACTATTGCAGGACATAATTATCGCTTAGAAGCGTTGCAGGGAGCTATTTTGGGTGTAAAATTAAAACATCTCGAAGCATGGACCGCAGCTCGCCAAAAAAATGCCCCTCACTACGCAAAACTTCTCGCCGATTTACCTGAAATTACGTTGCCCAAAGTACGCGATGGCGCGGGACATGTCTATCATCTATTTGTCATACAGGCCAACAAGCGCGATGAGCTAAAGGAATTTTTAGAGAAGCGTGAAATTTCCACTGGATTGCATTATCCGGTTCCCCTGCATTTACAGCCGTGTTTTCGAAACCTTGGATATAAAGAAGGCGCATTCCCGCGTTCGGAACGCGCCGCGAAACGTATTCTTTCGTTACCGATGTATCCAGAATTATCCGGGGAACAGATCGCATTCGTTGCCGATGCTATCCGGGAATTTTACGGAACAAAAGGAGCGCGCTCCTAAATGTGGTTCGCTGCGAGCATTCGTCGGCATGGATGGCCAAAGATCACGCTGGTGATCCTTGATTGGCTTGCCGTTACGCTTGCGGCGGTCGCAACGCTTGTGCTTCATTATTTCACCGGCATCGACGAATATGACACGCAACATTCGATGGGAGAGTACATTCTGCGCGTCGCCATTCTCTACGCATCGTTCCCATTGCTGATACTCATTTTCCGTCAGCATCTTCTATACAAACTGAAGATCTATTCTACAGGCGTAATGCAATTCGCGCAGCTTTCACGCGCATTGCTTATTAATGCGCTGCTTCTTATTGCGGTACTTTTTTTCGTGCGTCAGGATTGGATATTGCATAGTCGTATCAATCTGTTGTTATTTACGCTTTGTTCGCTTGCATTCCTTTCGTTCTTTCGGATCATTTTATTTCGGAAGCTATTATTGCCGGCTATTTCGGGGATTGAAGTGCGGCGCATTCTTCTCGTTGGCATGAGCGAAGAAGCGCATGAATTGCTATCGCAAACGATGGAAGGAAAGACACGTCCCTTCGAAGTGGTAGCGATCGTCGCGCTGCATGGGAACGTTCCACCGGAGGCTGGCGGCATGACGACGCTCCGCACCGTTCCTTTTTTGGTGGATTTTGTGCCTGCGCATAATATACACGAGGTCGTGGTAGCCGAAAATGACCTTCCGTATGAAGATGTCGTTCGCCTTATTTCTGAAGCGCGTGAGGTTGGAGTTCCCATTCATCTCTTGAGCGATCATTTCAAGGTAGTGCAGGAGCGCGTAACCAAAAGCGCATCGGAATTTCTGAACGTAACGGCAACACCCATTTCGCATGGCTTGTACGGATTTTATGGGAATTATCTGAAGTTCGTGTTCGATCTTTTGGGAGCGGTATTCGGCCTTATCGTACTTTCGCCATTTTTACTTGTTATTGCGCTCACCATTAAATTTGGCAGCCGAGGGCCGCTATTTTACAGCACCGAAGTCATTGGGCAGCACGGGAGATCGTTCCGATGGTATAAGTACCGAACGATGTATCTTGGCAAAGATGATGATGTGCATCGCGATCATGTCAGCGAGCATATTCAGAAGGGGAACCGACCAACGGGCAAGCTTGAGAACGATCCTCGCGTCACATCCATTGGGCGTTGGCTTCGAAAACATTCCCTCGATGAACTGCCACAGCTTTGGAGCGTGGTCATGGGAAAGATGTCGCTTGTCGGCCCGCGCCCGTGCTTGCCGTATGAATATGAGCAGTATTCCGGTTGGCACAAGGAACGATTCGCTGTACGTCCTGGCCTCACGGGACTCTGGCAAGTAAGCGGACGCTCAAGCGTCAGCTTTAACGACATGGTCATTCTCGATCTCTATTACATTCACAACATCTCGCCGTGGCTCGACGCCGCGATTATTCTGCGCACGATCGGTGTTGTGCTGACAGGTAAAGGCGGGGGATAGAAATTTATAATTAAGAATTAAGAATTATGAGAATCTGATGGGTCGGAATGACATGTAAACTTAATCATAATTTCGTTAATAAAACTTAGCACTTTCTCAATGGTAAAAATAGGAATTATTGGCGCGGGATATTGGGGGTCGAATCTTATTCGTTCCTTTAACGATACAGAGGGTGCAGCGATCGTTGCGGTTGCTGATCGCAAGGAAGGACGTTTGAACTTCGTTTCCAAACGCTATCCGCACATCCGCGTGACGGATGACATGAATGATCTCCTGCGCGATAATGCTATTGATGCTATCGTTGTGGCCACGTCCGTTCCCACTCATTATGAGATTGGCCGGCAAGTGCTCGAAGCAGGCAAGCACGCCATGATCGAGAAGCCGATGGCGTATTCCTACGCGGACGCGCAAAAGCTGCATGAATTAGCTATGGTTCGCAAGCGCGTTCTTACCGTCGGCCATGTGTATCAATTTTCACCTGCCGTCGAGTGGCTGGCTGCGCGAATCGGAAGTGGGAACTTAGGAAAACTTTTCCATATCGATTCCATTCGCATCAATCTTGGCCCGCCGCAATCCGAAGTGGATGTGGTCTGGGATTTAGCTCCGCATGATCTCTCTATTCTTATCTACATCATGTGGCAAACGGGACTTTCCACCGAGGTGCGCTCGATGCGCGTGATGGCGGGAAGTTTTGTGAAAGATACACTTGCCGATCTTACGCATATCTTCATCGAATTCGAATGTGGCGTAACGGCGCATGTGCATGTAAGCTGGGTGACATCGAACAAAGTGCGGCTGATGCAAATTTCGGCAGAACATGGAACGGTTGTCTTCGATGACATGCAGCCGGCAGAGAAAATAAAGATCTATTCGCAAGGCGTCGATACCCGTGTGGGAGCGGATGAATCGCAAGCTGCGGAGCTAACCTACCGTCCCGGCGATATATTCATTCCCACGCTGCCGCGCCACGAACCGCTCGCCGCCGAATGCCGCCATTTCGTCGATTGCATCGAAACCGCCAAGGAACCCATCAATGGTGGTAAGATCGGAGTCGAGGTGGTGCGGCTGTTGGAGATGATCGAGCGGGAAATAGAGGATGGAAAGTGAACTCGTTTCCATTTGAAGATGTCGAGGGTTTCGACTGGGATGCCGGGAATATCTTGAAGATTTGGGATGCTCACAAAGTCCGACCATCGGAATGTGAACAAATCTTTCAAAACGGACCTTTTGGCGGCAAACCTGACGAGAAGCACTCCGCCGAGGAAGAACGACACTTTGTTTTCGGGAGCACAAACGAAAGGCGCCTTCTTACGGTTGTTTATACTATACGAAGAAGGCTCATCCGAGTGATCTCCGCGAGACCGATGAGCCGTAACGAAAGGAAAGATTATGCCGAAGCAATTGCAGCCAATACCTAAGTTCAGGGACGAGAACGAGGAATTCGAATTCTGGTCCACTCACGACACCGCCGAGTACATCGACTGGTCAAACGTGAAGGCGTTATCTTTTCCAAATTTGAAACCTACGGAGGAGATCGACCTGAAATTGCAGGAACTCCTTGTCCTTCGAGACATCGAGCGGCTTGCGAAGCAGCGACATACTTCCAAGCGGGCGCTCATCGTCCAATATCTTGTGGAAGGTATCCGCAATAGCGTGACACCGAATAGCCAGGTTCAATAAGTGAAGATCGGAGTCGATATAGTGCCCGCCGCGGCGGGCTGGAGATGATCGAACGGGAAATAGGTACTCCGAATTGACCTAAAGCGAGGGCACGATAGAGTTTGATTACTGCTTTGTATGGTATCTTGTTTACCAAGCGATTTATTGCCCTCACTCTCTTCGTGGCGTTCGCGTTAGCTCCTGCGGTCGTATTGCAGGCGCAAGGCACTCCTGCCGATAGCGGGAAATGGCCTTGGAAACTACCTTTTGAAATAAATTTAAGCGCTTCGTTCGAAGCTCATTTTGAGATAGATACCATTTTGAACGATGTTACACGCTCAGAGAGTACTTACGTTGCGTTAGACAATAGTGGTTTTGAATTCGATGTGGATTCTGTAACATCTGATTCAATGTCTGGCAATAGAATTACACTCAATTTTGATACAACCTATGGAACCAGTGAATACACTTTTAACCAGCATCTTTCAATCACCTTCGATTCGGCATACGATAGCATCATTACTCTCTTGTGCTCATTTGATGAATTGGATAATTATACTTGGGGCGGTTCCCAAAGCGGAAGTAGTTTCACTTTTTCTGGCCTCAGGTTCGATAGTTCCTCAATCATATACCCTTATACCACATTATCCAACCTACAATTTAGTTATGGCTCAGATGCCGGGACGGTTGTCGGAGGAGCTGGCAATTCGCTAAACGTTCAAATACACGAGTATTCTCTTCAGACTTTGGATGTTTCTTTAGGAGGAATTTTCCTACCCACAAATATTACAGTCCCTGCCGCCGTTTCTAATTCCAATCAAACTTCAAAAATATCTTTCCAATCCTACCCCAATCCATTCTCTCAATCAACCACCATTTCATTCACGCCGGAAACTTCCGGTTACGCCGATGTCTCCATCGTAAATCTGCTCGGCTCTGAAGTTGCGCATCTCTATTCCGGCGAGCTTGCGGCGGGGGAGCATTCCTTTTTGTGGAGTAACCCCACCGGCCTTCCGGATGGGACGTATGAATGTCTCGTCCGCATGAACGGACAAGTTCAAACGCTGTCGATGGCGCTGATGCGGTAGAGACGGTACGGGCACTCGTTTCGTATGCAATAAGTTAGACAATGTATGAGCGCACTTGAATTTGTTACTACCGAAGCGGAAAAGCTGGATAGACACAGCCAGTTTCTTTTAATCGAAAAATTGGCTCGTCAGCTTGGCGAAACATCAGAACACCGCGAGGCGTGGCTGGCGGAATCCCGCAAACGTGCCGATGCCGTTGATAGAGGCGAGATGGAAACAATCCCTGCTGATGAAGTTTTTCGGCAGATGAGGAATCTTATCTCAAGTGCTTCTGCATCAAACTCATAACGATAAATTCTTCTCTTCGTCGAAGTGTTGTTTGTTTGCATTCCTGAAAAAGTAGAAGTTGAACAAGTTCTGGATTCCCGCGTTCGCGGGAATGACAGAATAAAAATCCAATAAATCTTAGAAATCCCATTAATCCAGGTTCACACATTTTTATTCATCCTCACGCCCTCGTCGAGTCCGATGAGATCGGCGCAGGCACGCGCGTGTGGGCGTTCGCGCATGTGCTGAAGGGTGCAAAGATCGGGAGCGGATGTAATATCGGCGATCATTCGTTTGTCGAGTCAGGAGCAACGATTGGCGATGATGTGACCATCAAGAATGGCGTAAGCGTGTGGGATGGCGTAGAGATCGGGGATAGCGTATTCGTTGGGCCGAACGTGGCGTTTACGAACGATACACGCCCACGCAGCAAAGTGTATCACGCAGAGCCGGTTCGCACGCTAATTCTCGAAGGCGCATCCATCGGCGCTAACGCGACGATTTTGGCTGGAATTACAATAGGGAAGTACGCGATGATCGGAGCCGGAGCTGTCGTTACGAAAAATGTTCAGGATTTCGAGCTGGTGGTCGGCTGCCCGGCTGTTCATGCAGGATGGGTTTCTAAGACTGGCGAGAAGTCTGATAAACCGGGTAGTGATTAATTAGCTCAATTTTTAGTTTTGTCATTTCGAGCGTAGCAATAATTTGCGAAGCGAATTATTGCGAAGTCGAGGAATCTCTGGCAGGATACCATTTAGCGAAACTACATGAGATCCCTCGACTTCGCAAAACGGAGCTAAAGCTCCGTTTTGCTACGCTCGGGATGACATCCTAATTTTATCATTTGTATAATCTTGTGAAAATACTCATTACCGGCGGCGCCGGATTTATCGGTTCTCACACAGCAGACGCGCTCATCGAGCGCGGCGATGAAGTCGTTCTTTTAGATAATCTCTCTAAGCCCGTGCATTTGAAGGGGATACCGACGTATCTTCATCCAAAAGCAAAGCTGACTATCGGCGATGTGCGTGACCCGAAGGTTTTCCTCGAAGCATTGCATGGTGTGGACGCCGTTATTCATCTCGCTGCGTATCAGGATTATTTGCCCGATTTCAGCACCTTTTTCATCGTAAATTCTGTCGGGACTGCGTTGCTTTATGAGCTAATTGTAGCTAATAAATTGCCGATCAAACGGGTAGTAGTAGCAAGCTCACAAGCGGTGAATGGCGAGGGTCTGTATCGCTGTGAAATACATGGACTTGTGGCACCCAGCTCACGTCCCGTCGAGCAGTTAGAACATGGTGATTGGGCTATGCGATGTCCAGAATGTGGCAAGCCGGTGGAATGGCAATGGACACCCGAAAGCTTCTCTCATCCTGAAAATCAATATGCACTTTCGAAGGAATCGCAGGAGAAAATGACGCTTTCTTTTGGCAGGAAATATGACATTCCGAGCGTGGCATTACGTTATTCTATCGTTCAAGGGCCACGTCAATCGTTTTATAATGCGTATTCCGGTGCTTGCAGGATATTTGCTCTGCATTACTTCTTCAAAAAGGCTCCGACGATCTATGAGGACGGTTTAATGCACCGGGATTTCGTAAATTACCGCGATGTGGTGAAGGCAAATCTGCTGGCGCTGGATGACGAGCGGCTTGTCGGCCAACAGTTCAACGTAGGCGGCGGAAAGGCTTATTCTGTGAAGGATTTCGACAGGATCGTTGCCAAAATTTCGGGTTGCGAGGAGATCGAGCCAAGCATTCCGGGCGTATTTCGGTTTGGCGATACGAGGAATTCCTGCTCGGACATTAGTAAGTTGAAGTCGGTTGGTTGGGAGCCACGCGGGACGGTTCAGGAGAGCGTTCAGGAGTATGTCGATTGGCTGCGCGGGCAAACGGATGTCGGCGAGATATTCGAATATGCCGAGAAGAATATGCGGTCGCTGAACGTGATACGCGATACCAAACGATAGTCGGCAATTCAGACGGGGGATATTCACATTCATTTCATGTAAATGTGACTTTACATAATGTATCTTATGGACATTTTACTTATCCACTCGAATCGTCGCTGTGGGTATGGATTCCCGCATTTGCGGGAATGACAATTAGACACTCGTTTATGCGCTTCGCGCGAAGCGCCAAACAGATATTGAACTGTCATTCCCGCGAACGCGGGAATCCAGAATTTTAGATCACATGAAAAGCGCATGATCGGTCATGCGTCGGGAATACAGCTCTTTACATCCCGCGCAACTTACGGACTTTGCCTTTGGGCTTCGGGTGTGCGCCCGATGGCGGAGCGAGCGGGTATTCGGTCTCAACCGTCCCGCGCATCATTTTTGAGAGTTTGACTTTGAGCAGCGATAGCTTAAATTGCGAGAGATAATCAATGAAATACTTGCCATGAAGATGATCAATTTCGTGTTGAATGACGCGAGCGAGAATTTTATCGACTTCCATCTCGACTTCCTTCAAATTTCGGTCGAGGAATTTCACGCCGATCTTTTCCGGGCGAACGATCTCTTCACGAATTCCTGGAAGGCTTAGACAGCCTTCTTCGAACACGGATTCACCGTGCGTCCCGATCAGCGCAGGATTAATGAGCACCAACTCGCCGCGCTCTTCCATACCCGGGACGTGCTTCAAGTCGATCACGGTGAGCGCAAGGGACTTCCCTACCTGATTCGCTGCCAGCCCCAATCCCTCAGCATTCCGCATGGTGGAAAGCAGGTTCTTGATGAGCTTCTGAAGCTCGGCAGTATCCTCCTCGATCTGCGAGGTTTCCTGCCGCAGCACGGGGTGATCGAAGGTATAGATGGGGAGAATCAAGTGTAATTAAGAATTAAAAATTAAGAATTAAAAATGTAAAAAAGAAGGAAATCTGTGTAATGAAGCAATGTAAGGATGATTCAATACCCTCCCCAATTCTTAATTCTCAATTCTTCATTAAGTGCAGTGGACCTGAGGGGACTCGAACCCCTTACCTCGTCGTTGCGAACGACGCGCTCTACCAGATGAGCTACAGGCCCTTGTTTTCAATTAATAATTAGGAATTGAGAATTAAGAATGAGGAAATCTCAATCCCGGCGGCTGAAAATGTTCTTTAGCGAGTGAGAGTTCCGTTCTTAGTAGATACTACGAAAAAAACTATAATAAAATTAGCGGAATTTATGTAGCGCGCATTCTTTTATGTGGCACAATGATAGGCAATTTACGAGAAAAATTACGGCAGTTTCCACTGCGTACCATTTTGGTATTTTTTGTGAGCATCCTGTTCGTCGGGTATTACCGGCACGGGTCGCTCGTGGCGATTTGGGTGCTGGGCTGGGCGTCCTATTTTGCCGCACGATTTATCATTACCGTTAAGCGTAAGGTCGATCGACAGAAACTACTAATGTCGAATGCTCCGCCGAATGATGTTGTGTGAGATAATCTAATCAGCGTATCACCACCAATTTCTTCGTAACGATTGAATCCCCCGCTCTCGCCTCGATAAAATAAATCCCACCCTGTAGCGATGATGCATCTATCATGAAATCGGAATTTACATTCTGGTAGGTTTGCACAACGGCTCCCAGCGCATTGCGTATTTCAATTTGCTCTAATCCATCGTCCGAGATCACGATATTCGCAAATTGATCGCATGGGTTGGGATAAACCTGCATGGCTGGTTCATCGGGAGCGCTCTCTGCAACACCGGCGGCAACGCCATCGCCGATGAGGATGAGCATGGTGGAATCTTTTCGGATAGGATCGTAGAGATAGGTGGTGTCGATGTAATGCTTGGCTTCAGTAGGGTTAAAATGAATATAGTCATTTCCAGCGATATTAGCACTACAGCCGCCAAACAATGGGACAAGGGAATCGGCAGAGAAAGGGTTTTGTACGTTTAGAGGTATAACTTTACGGATAACACTGCCTGTTGGGGATATATCAATGCTTGCGTAAATGCTATCATTAGTTCCAACGGGCACATTTCCGAAAATTAGCGAATCGCTCTGCAAAGAAACTTCACCTATAATTTGAGGATTGTAAGTGTATCCGTTGATAGAGAAAAGCGCAACACATTCGTTCCCCAAATAAGCGCACAGCCCTAATGGCCCATATAAACAAGGAGGTACGCTATCTAAATTGACATATACATCTTCTTGAGCAGGATAGCCATAACAAGCACACACCCGGATGAACTACACGTGATTCCTTGATAACCTACAAATTTAAAATTTTGGTTCGTGTCAGACCCGGAATACCAATAGAATGAAGTGGAGAACTTTAAGGTGTGTGCTCCCACAGAGTCGCAAAAATTTGGAACGAATTCGGGTGTAAATCCGCGTCCAAACTGTTGAGCTTCACTATATTTGCAATATGATGCTAAAATGACCAATGTGAAGGCAACCCGTAATGTGATTAGCTTTTTCATCCCACAAAGATACGTCATTTCCCGGCATTCCGCAAGGTCAATTCGGAGTGACCTATGGAAATGTTGTATTTTAAGCACTTTTTGATTGATTGTGTACCTAGAACTCCAGCTTCCGGGCAGTTTTCCGTGCGGAAGCTGGAGCTTCCGCCTACACGGGAGCATAAAAAAAATAAAAAAACTTTGGAAACCCCTTGACTTCTTGTTTTGAATAGCTTATATTAGTACCTGTTTTAATAGGCACCTATTTCAATTACGAATGGGAAGAAATGTAAATTCATGAATAGTTATGTTAAAGTAAATTATAGTTCATGAACTGCTAATGCAAAAAAAAATATTATTCGGAGGTAGAGTGGCTAAATTGGCTCGGAATCAAGTATGGATTTGGAACTCCAAAGAAAAAAACAAAAAGCACCTATTTCCATTAGACAACTTCTTGAGAGAAATGCATATTAAATATCAGCTGGGACGAATAGGATTTGCTCTCTGTTAGGAAGTATCAAATTACTGAATCATTGAACTCGAATAGCATAAATATAGACAAATACGAGCCGGTCATCGGTTTGGAAGTCCATGCGCAGATGCTGACGGCTACGAAAGCCTTCTGCGGCTGCTCTACGGACTTCAATTCCCCGCCGAACCACAATACGTGCCCGATCTGCCTCGGTCATCCCGGCACGCTGCCTGCGTTGAACGAGAATTTGCTGCGTTTTATCGTCAGGATGGGATTGGCTACAAATTGTGAGATTCGTCCGCGCTCTATTTTTGCGCGAAAGAACTATTTTTATCCCGATCTTCCGAAGGGTTATCAAATTTCGCAATACGAAACGCCGATATGTCACGATGGCTTTATCGAAGTTGAACTAAAAGACGCGCGTGCCGAGGGCGGCACGCTCCACGCGAAGCATATTGGCATTACGCGTATTCACATGGAAGAAGACGCGGGGAAATCCATTCACGATTTTGGTGCTGAAACGCTTGTCGATCTCAACCGCGCTGGTGTGCCGCTCATCGAAATTGTAAGCGAGCCGGATATGCGTTCGTCTGCCGAAGCATACTCGTATCTTACGGCGATCAAATCTATTGTAACGTATCTCGGCATTTGCGATGGAAATATGGAGGAAGGCTCGCTAAGATGCGATGCGAATGTATCGGTGCGGTTGCGTGGTGCCGAAAAATTCGGTCAAAAGACGGAAGTAAAAAATCTGAACAGCTTTCGTAATGTCCAACGCGCGATTGAAAGCGAGATCGAGCGGCAAATTGGGCTTATTGAAGCTGGCGAAACGGTTAAGCATCAATCCATGCAATTTGATGAGAACAAAGGCGTTACACGCCCCATGCGAACCAAAGAAGATGCCCATGACTATCGTTATTTTCCGGAACCGGATTTACTTCCGGTAACGGTTTCGGAAAAATATATCGAAGAAGTGCGAAGCGAAATTCCAGAACTTCAACACGCGAAACGCGACCGGTTTATCACTGAATTCAAGCTGCCGAAATATGATGCAGATGTGCTGACCGTTGAAAAACCTATCGCGGATTTCTTCGAAACATCGGTTTCATCGCTCACTTCAAAATCGGATGAGAGCATAAAATCCATTTCAAATTTCATCATGGGCGATGTAATGCGGATGATGTCTGAGCGGAAGGAAAATATTTTTCAACTCAAACTTCAGCCTCAGCATCTTTCGGAACTCGTGGGTCTCATTCAAGATAAAACGATTTCGAATAAAATCGCGAAGGATATTTTCCCGGATCTTCCGGGTAGTATGGAATCGCCAAAAGAAATAGTGGAGCGGCGCGGTCTTGTGCAGGTAACGGATGCAGATTCTTTGCGAAAAACTGTGCTTGAAGTAATTGCTGTAAATCCAGATAATCTAACGAAGTACAAAGCTGGAAAAACCAATCTTTTTGGCTTTTTTGTAGGGCAAGTGATGAAAGCTACACAAGGCAAAGCTAATCCGGAAATGGTAAATGAATTGATGAAAGCGGAATTGGAGAAGTCTTAATTGCTGAACCTTACCCTTCGATCATTGTTTTTATTAGAATGACAGTACGAGCACATTTCGATGGCCATCAGGTGCAATTAGATGAACCCATTGCCCTTCAACCCGATACGGAGCTTTTGGTCACCATTTTGCCTCAAGAACGGGAATCGGATTTTGAAGCAGAACGGAGTGAATGGAACGAGTTTGCACTTACATCATTCGCCCGGCTCTACGACGACGAACCCGATGTCTATACTTCCGAAATGATAAAAATTCGAAATCCAAAGTTTCGTGGTGGAAAATAAAATAGCGCCCGGTCACATCGTCCTTGCCGAACTGCCGCATCATGATGGGACTACTAAGAAACGACCGACCTTGTTGCTTGCACCGATGCGCCCTTTTGGAGATTATTTAGCATGTGGAATAAGTTCAAAACTTCGCCATCTCGTGCCTAACTTCGATGAAATTTTGCTTTTCGATGACGCAGAATTTTCAAGGAGTGGTTTGCAATTTCAATCGCTCATTCGGCTTGGCTGGCTTGCATTAGTAGCGGAAACTACCATAGAAGGCTCTATCGGACGTATCAGCGATGAACGTCTTCACCGATTGATGAAAAATCTCGTTGAATATTTAACCCCGTTTTCCTTGCTAAAGTGATGAAAGCGGAATTGGAGAAGGAAGTGTAACGTTAGTTGATAGCTCACGAATTTTTTTCAATCTAATATTAAGAAATCATGAAGAAACTTACTACGATTCTTTCAGGCCTTGCAGTTGCAGCGTTTGCTGTCATTTATTTTTCGGGCTGCTCCTCGACGGTCACCCCGCCATCCGGCAGCGTTTCCAGCAATGTCTTGGTTGCTTCGGCAACGACGACATCCATGACGATAAGCTGGTCGCGGGATCCGAATGATACTTCCGCCGATACGATCTACGTTACGGGTGGCGCTCAGCCTCAAACTGTGATTGCTCCTTCTGGCACGTCGTCGGGGACGGTCACCGGGCTTACAACAGGTGTTGCTTATTCCATTTCGATCGGTTCACCCGTTGGCCGTACCTCACCTATTTCTTATACCATTGCCGGTCTTCCGACAGGTATAATGGTTAATTCTATGAGTGCCACCTCAATCGGTGCAAAATGGACGCGCGGAGCAAGCGATGTCGGAGCAGACACCATTATAGCCATGAATGGCAGCACCGTCGTTGGTACTGCTATTGCATCTGGAAGCTCCGGAGCAGTAACGGGTCTTTCCGAAGGAACTGTATATACCATTTCGATCCATAATACTACAACTGCAACCACCCCGATCTCGATGCCATGGGAGACCGCAGAGCGTACCACAGGGATCAAGATCTATGAAAAAGCCGACCCCGATGCCGGCGATCCGAGTGCGCTGGTACTTACAGCAAATGGCGTCGGCGCTGTTTCTCTTACAGGTGCATCTAACGCAGATTTCGTTCTTGATGATGGCGGTTCGTCTGCTTCCGGCATTTCGTTCGAATCTGGATCGGTGTTCAATGGCTCCTGGAATGCAACGTATATTGATCCCGACCCGAATTACATAGTAGGCGGCCTCAACAATTATTATCGAGACTCCAACTATTCTCAAGACATTAGCGTGGCAACTTCATCGCGCACGAATGCCTATGATATTCCGAACGATGCAGGGTATCTTACGGAAGGCTCCCGAATCCTCATCTGCCAGACACAGAATGGAAACCTCGCGCTGATCGAAATTCAACCCGACCCATCGGGCACGCTCTATAGCACTACAACGGATGGGTATAAATATATCACGGTGAACGTATCGTATCAAAGCATGTCGGCAGCACCGTATGCCGGTCGCGGTCACGTCCGCAGTGGAGGGCTTGAAGAGAGAATGTCGGCACATTAATTTTGAGCGCGCCTCTCCCCAACCCCTCTCCCAGCTGGGAGAGGGGCTTTTTGTTGCTATGCGGAACAATGCTGTATCTTTTCCGTTTTTGTATAGCGATGCTCCATTCCTCTACTCTCGGAAAACTGCCGAAGCACTTTTTGCTTCTGCTGGTGTGCTGCGCGTGTGTTGCGGGGTGTACGATGGGAACGACAACTACCGGCAATTTGCCGACGATTAATTCTGCAACGACGCTCTCGACCACTTCCATTCGCGTGTATTGGACAAGAGATGTACCGGATGTTACGTCAGACACTGTCATCGTGTTGTTTGGCACGACGATCGTTAGCGAGACGGTTGCGCCTTACCTCGGCACTACGAACGATTCCGCAGTAATAACAGGGCTTCAAAATTCTACTCCGTACACGATCATCATTGGATCAACCAAAGGCGAATCCCAGCCATACAACTACGAACTTCAACTCACCTATCTGCCGACGAACGTTGCCATTACTGTCGTAGATAGCCTGTCCATTACCGTAGGCTGGATGCGAAATTTTAACGATACTTCCGCCGATACCCTCTACGTTACCACGCAATCCGGTGGATTAGCAGGAAACTCCCCGATTATCGTTCCGGCTGGAAAAGATACCGGGATTGTTACCGGACTCCAGCCCGGCATGACATACACCATCACGGTGGTATGTGCGACCGGAAGTTCCACCGCAATTCCTTACACCGTGCCCGGCGTTCCAACAAGCCTTATGGTGAATTCGATGAACGCCACATCCATTGGCGCTGTATGGACGCGAGGGCTTGATGATACCATTGCAGATACGATCTTCGCTATTGATACGTCTGGAATCATAACAAGATCTACCCCCATAATTGGTGACACAGGTTTTGTATCAGGGCTATCCGAGGGAGATAGATACACTGTCTGCGTACATGTGAGAACCGGCATATCGGACTCGATCACATGGATGACCGCCGAACGCACCACCGGACTGAAAATTTATGAGGTAAGCGATAATGTAGGCGATCCACGCGGACTTGTACTTACATCACCAGTGTCAGCTATCTCATTACCCGGCATGAAACCACCGGATTTAATACTGGATACGAACTCCACGCTACCTTCTGGTATCTCACTCGATGCCGGAGATAGCGCGATGATGAATGGGAATGCTACGAAAATTAATCCCAATTATACTTTCATTTTGGGAGGGTTGAGTAGCAATTATAATCTCACGAATTATTTATCGGACGCGCTTACCGACACCGTTACTCCACTCGTTATTCCTGCGGATTCAAGTTATGGTATGGCAGATTCAACCCATGGCGGGAAGGGTTCGCTCTTGTTTGTTTGCCAGACCGTAGCAGGAAATTGGGCGCTTATCGAGATCGTCCCCGATCCAAATTCACATCAACTTTATAGCATCGCGGGAAATGGCTTTAAGTACATCACGGTAAACGTTTCGTATCAAGCGTTTGCGAACGATCCTTATGCCGGACGCGGGCATCTACGCTCTGCAAAACCTGTACTGAGAAAACAGGTGAAAACGGCAAAGCCGGTCTTGAGAAATTCTGCTATTACCGTCAGACCCGTGATCAAAAATCCGGCCCATTAAGAGCATGGAACATTGCGCCAGCTTTTCCGTTTTGTAAATTGATGCTTTTTCAAGCTATTTTCGGTAAACGGATGGCGTGGCTTTTGCCACTTATAGCCTATTCCATCGTGCTCGCCGGATGTATTGCCGAACCGCCCACGCCGATGCAAGTGGTGCCGGAAGTGATCGTTCCACCGGCAGGCATATCTTTCTCGGCTCCGCTTTCGGGGTACATCAAATACTCCACCCCTCCTACCGGCACAATGTTCGTGCATTGGAGCCAATCCGTTGCCGATACGCAGCTTAACTTCAAGGGGTATTTTGTGAAGCTCTATACTGCGGATACTAATGGTATGTATCTATGCCAATGCTATGATACGGAAAGGCTTGTGGACACTATTACAATTTTCCGCCCATACACCGCGCCTGGCGTACCAGTGAAGTTTACAGACACCTCCTATACCTTTACCTCGTTAATTGGCTCGTCTGCAAACTCTGGCATCCCGTTGGGAACGTATGAGGTCTACGTAAAGGGTCTAAAAACAGGTACTCCGACGTTTTCATCAACTCCTGATTCTGCATTTTATGTCGGTCTCTTCGATCCCCGCCCATTAGAAAGCCCGACCAATCTCCGTGCTACATCGGTTGGCGCAACGACGGTGCTCTTGCGATGGACGGCTCCCGTTACCGATAAAGATACTGGTTTATTCCAATACGTCGTTTATTACCGCGATACAAGTTTGCATCCGTTCGATACCGGACATGTAGCTGCCATTATACCGATACTCCATCCTAACATAGTTAATGATAGCGTGGTATTGGTAAGCGTTCCCGCGCACAATGCTTCGGGTTCCAGTACATCGGAATGGCCGTATGAATTCTGGGTAAAAGCCGAGCGGAACGATTCCACGTTCTTTTATGGAGCGGATATTTACGGGCCGGATACGAATGAGGTCGTATGGTCAGGCGCAGAAGCATGCCCGAAAAATTACCCTGGAGTCGATAGCGCAGGTACTGGCGATAGCATACCTCCGTGGGGCGGTTTTCATAACTCGTTATACTTCGGCTCGAATAATGGGCAATGGGATATGGTGGATGATTCCAATGCGAGTAGTATGAATTATGGCAGCGAGCAAGTCGTGCTAAACATAGATACTACCAGCAAGACTGTGACATTGACCACGGCGAGCGGCGCAATGTTCTTGGGCCCTAGCGCAAACAACGCAACATACGATACGACACCTTCTCTCGATTCTCTCTTTTATACTTATCCATTCGTTACACCTTCTTCAACGTTCGCGGCAACATCCTTCACTCTCCCAAACCCGCCGCGCTCAACAGGCATTGTGCTTTACCTTAGAATGATTGATCCGACCGCCGGCCTTAACGAAGCTCCGGAGTATGCGCGACTTTTTATTCAACGGCAATCGAACGGAACCTTTTAAATTCCTCGAACGGCATTCATTGCCAAGCGAGTTTTCAGCCCGGTCTTTCCACTGACGGCACGAAGCATTTACCGTTTTACTAAACCATTTTTCGTGTGAGAATGTCACGCAACCCTCACGCATCAAGGGTCTCGTAAATCTGATTTTCAAGCGCGGGGCAAAAAATGTCGTAAATTCGTAGGACGGTCTTGCGAGCCTAATCACCAAACCGACGGGCGAGCAACGGGAAAGCGTAAGTTTTGCCGCGTCCGAGGCGCTGGTTTTACTGACGAGTGTGGTCAGAAAAACAGCATCGCAGGACCATCGAAGGATGAGCAATTATCTTTCAAGCGGGCGGTTGATCATGTTTGCATGATACATTGTGCAGGCCTGAGCAACCATCCTCTGTTCTGAACCACGTTTTTTTTACACTTATTTTTTAGAATCAATCTATGGCGAAAGCAACCGCAAAACAAATGACGAAAGCCGCGATTATTGACCATCTCGCGGAAAAAACCGAACTCACGAAACGCCAGATCGGCGATGTCCTGGATAACCTGAACTCGCTTGCGTACAAGCAGGCAAAGAACGGGTTTACCATTCACGGCTTAGGAAAAATCGTGCTCTCCGACCGCAAGGCACGTATGGGCCGCAACCCACAGACCGGTGCAGCGATCAAAATCCCTGCTCGCAAGGTCGTCCGATTCCGTGTCGGCAAACAAGCTAAGGACGCAATCCTCGGCAGCAAGTAAGCAAGAAGGGCTTTTAGCCCCTCCTGCTCTCAAAGCGTTTCAGGCCGCCACTGCTATTACTTTTTGTGATAGCTCTGGCGGCTTGGTTGTTCTATCCCGACGATGAATGCCTTTACCGATACTCCGCGAAACAATTCCGTCCGATTTGGAATATAAGAAGCATAGATGATTTCCTTATTCCTTCATTCGAGGCGGAGGCTTTGCTTTGCCGTTACCCTGTTGCTCTTGTTTGCCGCACGTCCATCCGGCGCGCAATGGTTCCTGCAATCGGGCGATATGGATCGGCAGATTCACCGAGGCATCGAACTCATTTACAATATGCAGTTCGAGAGCGCGGATTCCGTCTTTGATTCTGTTATTGGTGAACACCCGGAGCATCCGGCCGGATATTTTTATCGTGCAACGGTGATGTTCTGGCGCGCCATTACCAATCCCGATAATAAAACATACGACGCAGAATATCGCGCGTGGCTGCAAAAGTGTGTTGATCGTGCGGATACGTTATTGGCGCATAATCCGCAGGATATTGCCGGCCTCTTTTACAAAGGCGGCGCGATCGGCATGAGAGCGCGCATCTACGAATACCGCATCGGCCCGAACGACGCAATGGATATTATGCAGCTTGTTTTGGGCGATGCAAAAAAAGGCGTCGAGTATTTAGATCAATTAGAAAATATCATTCCCGACAATTCCGATATTCTTTTTGGCCGAGGAATTTATAATTATTATGTGGAATCGGAAAAAGAAGAAAACCCGGCGCTGGCTCCGATGATCTCGCTTATGTTCCCACCCGGTAACAAAGCTGTCGGTATTCAAATGTTAGAAATGGCCGCAGCTCACGCAACCTACGCGAGCGTGGAAGCAAAATTCGAGCTGATGCACATTTATTACGCGCTGGAACGAAATTATCAACGCGCCTTCGCGCTCGCCAAAGAGCTGACTACTAAATATCCGAATAATGTGCAGTTCCTGCATTACTATGGATTCGCAGCATTCACGGAAAATAATGTGGCGCTCTACGATTCGATCTATCGCGTCATGCTTGACCGCTCGCGGGAACGGCGCGATGCCTATACTATTCGGCAAGCGCGTGAAGCGATGTTCTTTTTAGGAGTAGCAGAAATAAAAAAGACGAACGGCAATTTAGATTCCGCGCTGTATTATCTTTACAATAGCGATATGTTGAGCCGAAAAATAAACGGAACCGGAGATCAAGATTGGTGGGTAACCGACGCCGAATTCTATCAAGGCGAAGCCTACGATATTCGCAAGGATCGCAAGAACGCCATTCTGTTTTATCAGCGCGTTCTCAATCTTCCCGACCACAATCGCGACCACGCCGATGCAACACGTTATCTTACTACGCCGTATCGGAGATAATCTGACTCTATTTCCTATTAAATACAACTGTCATTCATCGGCTCCGTTTTTCTCCGCTTCGCGTCGAAAAAAATCCGCTCGGAATGACAGTTGTATTTAATAGACCTCAATGGATAATTCTCAGCTGAACGATGTTAGACTTCCATGCTTGCCTCCTATATCTGCGCAGTGTGCGGCGAAGAGATCGAGACCGTAGTGGATGAATCACAAGGTCTCGATCAGGAATACATCGAGGACTGCGCGGTCTGCTGCCGTCCCAATGTGCTGCGTGTACATATCGAGGATGGTGAGATAACCATCGACGCATCATTCGAAGAATAAATTCAAGCTTTAAAAAATAAATTATGGCTGAAGACATGTCCAATCTGTTCGAACGGCTCCAGCAATTGCAGGAGCAAATGGCGCTCGTCCAGCAAGAGCTTGGCGCAAAGATGGTTACGATGGAATCCGGCGGCGGCGTAGTAAAAGTTACCGCCAACGGCAAGCTTGAGATCGTTTCGATTGAGATAGATAAAGAAGTCATCGATCCGAAAGAAAAAGAAATGCTGGAAGACTTAGTGGTCGCAGCCGTTAATCGCGCTCTGGAACGCGCGCGGGAACTTGCCGATTCATCCATGAGCGATGCGGCAAAAAGCTTTCTTCCTCCTGGCTTTCCTGGGATGTAAACCTGATTACGCGTAATCCATCCTGTTAATCCGCAAAATCCTGTAAATCGTGGTTCTGTTTTAATGCTCTACACATCTCCCGCTCTCGAAACCGTAATCGAACGTTTTTCGCGCTTGCCAACGATTGGCCGGAAGACGGCGCAGCGCCTCGCGCTTTTTCTGCTCAAACAGCCGCGCGAGGATGTTCTCGCCCTGGCCGAAGCCATTGGTACGCTGCAAGAGCGCATTCGCACCTGTAGCGTTTGCGCGAACATTACCGAGATCGATCCCTGCCCTATTTGCCGCGATGCGCGGCGTGACCGCTCCATTATTTGCGTCGTCGAAGAGCCGAATGATGTGCTTGTCATCGAGCGCACAAACGAATTCAAGGGATTGTATCATGTGCTCGGCGGTTCGCTATCACCTCTCGAAGGCATTGGGCCAGACCAACTTAAAGTGATCGAATTGCTCTCACGACTTCGCGACGAAGAAGGAGCAATTGTTCGTGAAATAATTTTGGCTATGGACCCCAACGTGGAAGGAGAAGCAACGACGCTCTATCTTGCAAAGCTGCTCTCGCCGCTCGTCGATCGCGTTACGCGTATCGCACGAGGAATCCCGATCGGAAGCGATCTCGAATTTGCCGACGAAGCCACGCTTGCCAGAGCGCTCGAAGGAAGAACAGCAGTCTGAATTTCGATCATCCATTCAAAAAAATGACGTGGTATAAAGACTGGTTTCGAGACACGAATTATCGCGTGGTCTATGAGCACCGCGATGAGATCGAAGCCGAAGAAATGATCGATCTTATCGAGCGAACGATCGGGCACGAGCCAGAACGCCGGGTGCTCGATGTCGGCTGCGGCTCCGGGCGTCATGCCATCTCGTTTGCAAAACGTGGCTACGGCGATGTAACCGGGATCGATCTATCCCCCACTCTGCTCGCTGAAGCGCGAAACGAAACCGCGCGACTCCAACTTTCCATCCAATTTCTCGAACGCGATATGCGCGACATCCCCGATGAAGCATTCGATCTTGCTGTGAACTTATTTACCAGCTTCGGTTATTTCGAAACCGATGAAGATAATGCGGCTGTCATTAAGAACGTCGGAAAACAACTTGCTAAAAACGAGGGGTGGTTCGTGATAGATTTTTTGAACAGCCGATGGGTTCGCAATCATCTTGTGGCACATGATGAACGTGTTGCGCCGAACGGAATGCACATCGAGCAAACACGCTGGGTCGAGGATGGACGTATCGAAAAACGGCTCCTCATTCGAAACACGATCGAGGCAAGCGAGTATATTGAATCTGTGAAATTATTCAATCTGGCCGATTTTGAACGTATGTTTCAGGGCGCAGGATTGACGCTCCGGTATGTATTCGGCACCTATCGTGGCGCCAGTTTCAACCCTGACACGTCTCCGAGGCTCATTATGTTCTGTTCAGCATGAAACGGCTCGTATTTTTATGTGCTTTCTTAGCGGGGTGCATTTTTTCGACTCGGACGCCAGAGCCGCCCGACTCATCGGCTGCGTTTATCTGGATTCCCGCGACCACCCCCGGTCTTCTCATCCAAAATTTAGTAGGCGCGCTTAAACTGGTCGATGCCAGCGATTATCAGCGCGTTTTTATCAGCGCTACGGAATCGACAAGCAACAGTTTATCTGCTTTTTCTTTCGCTCCGGCGTCAGATATTAATCAATCGTCAAGGGGAATTTTTGCCGATTGGAGTGTGAGCAACGAATTTAATTGGGTGACAGACCTCTCTGCGCAATTACCGGCAAATAGCCAGATCACGATAATCCTCACCGATACCGTCGTTGATCAATCCACGAACTCGGCTTCTCTTTCGTATAATTATACGATTTCCTTACCATCCTCGGCGCCATCGGTACTGCCGGGCGTTGTACAAGGTTCCCTGCAATTTCAACTTGCGTTTATCACCACTGACGCGGGAACGAAAGAATGGCGCATCGTCTCGTGGTCCGATTTCGTTCCACAATCTGGAAAAGGGCCAACGTGGAGCGATCTAAAAGTCGATCTATCCTCATGACGCGGCCTTCGATCTTTCTCGCGGTTGCTATGCTCGCTATATTTACAGCGTGTAATCCCTTTTCGCCTGCCATAACCGATACCGCTTCTAATACACAATTTGGCAACCCCACTACGGTCGATGGATATTTTCAGGCTTTTCAATACGCCTATCAATTTAGTGATACTACGCTTTATGGCAGTCTGCTTGCGGATAATTTTATTTTTAGTTTCCATGATTATAATCAGGGTATCGACGTGCAATGGGGGCGCGATGATGAAATGAGCGTTACGGCTTTGCTCTTTCAAAGTACTACATTGACACTGCAATGGGGCGACATCCTCGATGGTGAAGGAAGTTCCACCGACTCCACCGTTACCCGCGCATTCACGCTGAACGTGACATTCAACGAAAGCGATATTGAAGAAGTAGATGGCAACGCGGTCTTCCATCTTCAACGTACCGCTCCCTCCGATCCCTGGTTAGCAGTAAGCTGGCAGGACGAATCTACCTTTTAAGCCCTGCACAACATGGCTTTATCCAACGTATCGAATGCCCTCAGACGATTGAGGCCGTGGGGTGTTCTCGCACTTTTAATTCGCAAAATTGTCAAGCATTTTAGATATAAGAAAATGATGCTTGCCGTGCCGAGCAATGCTCAGAATGCACGCCTAACAGTTACATCCGAGTTCCCAAAAACAGAGGAGCTTAACATAGACCGGGAGAATATCTTGGCTCAGGCGAATCTGATGCTTCATGATGAGAATATTTTTTTTACTTTTCCCTATCGTACACGAGGAATCGAGCGCCCTTGGGAATTCGATCCCATCGAAAACAAATACTGGCCGCGCCGTCATTATACAGAACGCCTACTGCACGATAACGATACGCCGCGCGATGTGAAAATAGTTTTCGAGATCAATCGCTTCAAGGACTTACCTGCCTTAGGGCAAGCAGCATTACTTACCGGCGATGAAAAGTATGCCATAGAAGTAGAACGTCGTATTCTCTCGTGGATCGAAGATAATCCATTTGCACAATCTGTCAATTGGTCAAGCGCATTAGAGATTTCCATCCGCCTCATCTCATGGTCGACGACGCTGTTATTGTTGAAAAAAGCAGGGTTTAACATAGCAGATAATCTGAAAATCCAACGCTCTATCTATGAGCAAGCGAGCTATCTTGCTGCCGATCTTGGAACGGATAAAGTTATTTCTACGAATCATCTCATCGGCGAAGCGGCGGGATTGTATCTTACTGCTTCACTTTGGGAATGTAATGAGGGCCGTGATTACGCACAGATAGCAGAGCGTATTCTTGAACGCGAAATTGTAAATCAAACATTTCCGGATGGTGTCTCACGGGAAGCATCCAGTTGGTATCATCAGTTCACGACGCATTTTTTCGATCTGGCAGATCGAGTTGCTACACATCAAGGGAACACATTCTCCAGCCAATATAAGACGCGGCTTTCAAAAATGAAGTACTTTCTCAACGAGATGATGGTTGATGACCATGTTGTTCGTTATGGTGATGCAGACGATGGCTGGGTTTTATTTTTAGATGGTGATCTCGATAGTTGGAAAAGCTTTATCTTTGGAACTTCTCTAATTCCGGCAACGGATTCTATTCGCAAATATTATCCCGATACGAATCTCGTTGCGGCGCATATTGGCGATGCATTCCTATTTCTTCGCGCCGGTGCATTCGGGATGGGCGGCGCAGGGTTTTCTTCCCATGCTCACGATGATCTACTGAGTCCAATTATCAATCTTGCAGGCCGCGCAGTGCTTCTTGACCCGGGAACGTTCGTGTATAGCGGCGATCCGGAAAAACGAATGCAGTATCGCTGCGCAAGCGCGCACAACGGAATTATTATCGGTAATGGCACAGGTGCCATCCCCCGCAAGCAATTTGGGTGGGAACAGATTCGCCCTGATGCTCACATTCTCGACACTACTTTTTCTGATACAGAAGTAAAAATTATAGCATCGTATGGCGAATGGCCTCAGCATCGAAGAACCATAACGATCAATCATATATCAGCGCTCATCGAAGATCATTTTCTGCAGCCCTTTGCTCAACGGTGTGAATGGAGATTCCATCTCGCGCCTGAATGGACTATCGAAGATGAGACGCTGCGACAAGGTCACTATCACTTTCAAAACCTGTCGGGAGATCGACTAAACATTGAACTGAGCGGTGAATTTGAAACAATACATATCGAATCCTACGACTATTCGTCCTCGTATCTTGTTGCACACCCCGCCACCATGCTACGACTTACGACTCCAAATCCATCGGGAATTTATACCATTCATCTTTCCATCCAGCGCGCCGCATGAAGCTTTCCGAACATCTCGATAAAGGCATCTGGACCGTTGCGGATAAAACGCTGCTGTTGCTCTATGGCTTTGGCGTGATCGTGCTCGTGGTCAATTTCCTTCCGAAGCCCGAATGGGGTGCGTTTTCGTTGTTCCAATCCATTTTTTTAATCCTCTGCGTTCTCTCGGATTCTATTTTTTTGCAGCCAATGGTAAAATTTGCTACGGAACACGAAGCGGAAGTTCCCCATGTGCTGGCAGGCGGTTTTAATCTCTACACTATCACGATGCTCGCCACGGGATTCATCATTGCGGCGTTTGCACCCGGTTTAGCAACGATCTTTACCAGCCCGGAACTTGGTGCGATGCTCAAGTTCCTGCCGCTCTTTATCGCGCTTAGTATTTTTCGCAATGTTGGAATTCGCTATTTGCAGATCGATCTTCGTATTAATGCAATTTTCTGGGTTGATCTTGCTTTCTTTGGTTCCATTCTCATTTTAACGGTTCTCGCAGGCGCGCTTGGCCTCTTTCACACGGCGACTGATTTCATGTACCTGAATATCATCGGCGCTGCATTATCCAGCTTTGTGGCGATAGCGTTTTGCTCCAAAGCATTTTTTTCGATGCCGCTGCTTCGCGTACCGCGTGATGAATACGGGCGAATGCTTTCCTTCGCAAAATTTCAAGCGGGAACTAGCGCGCTGCTCACGCTTCAACAATGGTCGGATGTGCTTATTGTTGGAGTGTTCTACACTCCGAGCGAAGTTGCGGTCTATAATGCCGCAAAAACGATCTACCGCTTTCTCGATGCGGTGCGCGAGGGCGCAACCCTGCTCGTAGTTCCCATGACATCTAAGCTATACACGCAACGCGATTTCAAAGGGCTTTCCACGCTCATCGAACAACTGCTTTTCGGCACGTTTGCTTTGCTGGTTCCAATATCGTTTGTGCTTGCTGTGGGCGCACCGCTCATTTTTAGTATATTATACAAAGGCCAATACGATGCCGGCGCCGTTGTTTTCCAGATCATGATCCTCTCCGGTTTCACGCTCCCGCTCACGCTTGTTGGAACGAATGCGTTGATCGGTATGGGGAAAGCAAAGGATCTTTTTCTCACAACCCTCGGCGCTGTTGCTATTTTCTTTATTACAAGCTACATTCTGGTTCCCAGAATGGCGTCTCGCGGCGAAGCGTTAGCGGTATTTATTTCCATGACCGTTCTTGCATTCCTTCAATTCTTTGCAATGCGAAAGGAGCTTGGACTTACTGCAAAAGGAATTTGGGCGCGAGGTCAGGATGCGAAAAGGTTTGTTGCTTCACGAGGAAAAGGCGATAAACAAAACAATGATAAGGGAATTTCGCTTTAGAATGTATTGAACAGTTCCATTCACTCCCCTTCTACTTTGATCCTTTCAATCACTACACCTAATCCTTGCAATTTTTGCTGGATGTGCTCGTACCCGCGCTCGACGTGGTGAATACCCGTGATAATAGATTCCCCTTCTGCCAACGATGCCGCAATGAGATACACAAATCCGGCGCGAAGATCGGGAATGTCGATACGGCTGCCTTTTAATTTTGTCGGGCCGAGAATGACAACAGAGTGCGGATGTACCAATGTTTTGAAACGGCATGGGTTCCCACCGAGGCACGATTTATACAGTTGAATTTGAGCGCCCATTTTTTGAAGTTCCCGCGTATAACCAAAGCGATTTTCATACACCGTTTCGTGAACGACGGACATTCCATGCGCCTGCGTCATGAGCAGTACCCAGGGCTGCTGCCAATCCGTCATAAAGCCGGGATGCACATCGGTTTCGATAGCCATGGGCTTGATCGGGCCGTTGTAGAAAAAACGAATGCCGTTGCCGATCACTTCAAAATCCGCACCGGCGCGGCGGACGCTATTTAAGAACGTCATCATCGTCGATTGCATGGCGCCATCGACGAACACATCGCCTTTCGTCGCAATAGCTGCACATGCAAACGATGCAGCTTCGATGCGATCCGGCAGAATGAGTTGTTCCGCGCCATTCAGCCTGTCAACGCCATCGATAATAATGCGGCGGTTCGTTTCGAGATTGATAATGGCTCCCATCTTTTGTAGGAAGCGCATCAACTCCACAATCTCCGGCTCGACGGCTGCATTCTCGATGATCGTCGTGCCACGCGCAAGCACGGCAGACATGATGATATTTTCCGTCGCGCCAACAGATGGGAATGGCAGCGTTATGGAAGTTCCTGTTAATTTATCTGCCGTGCAATGAAAATAATTATCGGTAAATTCTATATTCGCTCCCATCTGCTCCAGCGCGTCGATGTGATAATTCACGGGACGGACGCCGATCTTATCGCCGCCGGGCATTGGCACGGAAGCGGTTCCCATGCGATGCAATAATGGGCCGAGCATCAGAATTGGAATTCTATTCAATCCTGCAAAACGCTGTGGCACTACCGTCGATGTAAACGTGGGCGTGTGCATCCTCAGCGTACCGTGATCTTCGGATGACATTGTGATTTCGCTGCCTAAACTGCGCGCAATATCGGCGGTAATATCCACTTCGCCCAAACGCACAGGCGCGTTGGTGAACGTGCTCGCCTGATCGGAAAGCAACGAGGCAACCATGACCTTCGAGATCAAATTTTTCGTTCCACTCACCCGAACCGACCCGGTGAGCGGCTTACCACCTGTTACGCGAAATGCATCCATGTAAATATTATTTGCTACGAAAATACGACAAAAACGAACCACACCGGACACAACTCACCGCACAGATACTAATTCCGTACTCTTATTTTTTGCGATCTCATAAAGATAGAGCTTTGCATCATTTAAATAAACAAGCAGCGTTTCTTTAGGCGCAATGGCAAGCGGGCGCGCTCCTGTTGGGAGCGGAAGTTCTGCATTGCCGGTCGCTGCATCTTTGATAATCCATTTTTCAGCTTCGTTGAAAATACTATATTTGCAATTCGGCGAGTAATCTAATGGAAGCATTGTTTTCTTGCCGCCTACGTAATCTGCATCAACTTTAAGAGTATTCGGATCGAGATTAACCTGGCCGATCTTCTGGCTCGCGTCTAATGGAACGGGTGTTCGCTCCGTAGTCTCAATGTCGTAAAACATGAGAGTGTTTCGAGTGGAATCTTCGACTAAAAGCTTGGTCTGATCTTTTGTCCACGCGAGCATTTCATAATCTTTATCGTTCGGAAAAATGAGGTCGCTTGTGAATTGCTGCGTATCGTAGCGATAGACATCTACTTTGTCATGATGCACCACATTGCCCGTGTAATACACGTAGCGACCATTGTAGGACGTTCCGAGGATCTGGTTGGTCACGCCATCGCCGCCGGGAGTTAAATCCTGCGGCTGCTCGGAGCCATCGTCTTTCATGCGATAGATATGGAAATCCCTACCGTTCTCCGTTGCTCGCATAAAAACGATTTCCGGTCTGCTCGGTAAATGTAAGAACCGAACAATGCCCCGATCGGTGAATTTGGTGATCTGCACGGGCGGGTTTTTCGGGCTGGCGATAATTCCGCCATATTTATCTGCGATCACCATGCTCCAAACGTTCCCAATCCCTCCTTCGCTGCTTAGATAGAATATTTTCTTTTCATCGTTTGAAAAACCGGCATCTACTTCATCGCCTTTTCCGATGGGCGGCATGACATGCCAATATTGCGCGTGAGCGGGAATTATTGAGAACGCAACATTGAAAAATAAGAATGAGAGTATCCCATAGGATCGTTTGAAGCAGGACATTCTGAATTCCAAATTTTAATTAATGGAACGCACACGCATTGAGCGCACCTTGATCTTGGAACTCCAAAAGCCGCAGCGTTCCGGTGTTGTATCCAAGCAGATAATGGATCTCATCGTTATCCCATATCCAATAGAGCCAATCGTGATCGCGGGCGCGGACATAAGGGCCGATGGATGACATCATTTGCTTTGCGATCGTATCGGCGCGCGTGAGAGGAACCGGCATGTAGGCAGACCAATCTACTTTCGTTAGGGTGTGGTCAGCGGTGTCGATGTGAAACAACATGTGACCCTCGTTGTTCCATAGCTTCGCGCCTAAGCAGATGGAATCGCCTGACTCGTCATCGCTGGCCACGACCGGCAATGGAGAAAGGCAGGAATCCACGGTTTTTGCAGGAGCGCCGATCGGAAGCATCTGCGCCTTCGCGCTCAGAGCGTTCATAAGTCCCATTATAACTACTCCCGTGAGCAGCAATAACGAACGGCAAAAAATAGCGATTTTCACTTCGATAACAAAAGGTTTATGAAAGCCGATAGGTTCCGATTTTATGATGGAACCGGAGCGCGCTTGCGCTCATTCTAACACATTGCAATGAAAAAAGTTTATATCGAGACCTACGGCTGCCAAATGAATGTGGCAGATACCGAGGTAGTGCTTTCCGTGCTGAATAAGGCTGGCTATTCGCCGACGACCGAACTCGAAGGCGCTGACCTTGCCTTCATGAATACCTGCGCCATTCGTGAAAATGCCGAGGAAAAAGTATGGAATCGGCTGGAACATTGGAAATCGCTTAAAAAACGAAATCCGGATGTAGTGATCGGTGTGCTCGGCTGCATGGCGGAACATTTGAGAAAAGATCTGCTGAAGAATTCCGGCAGTATCGTCGATCTTGTCGTTGGGCCGGATGAATATCGAAAGCTGCCCGCGCTGGTGGATTCTATTTCTGGCGTTCACCTTGAAGGTAGGGGCGAATGGCATTCGCACGACTCATTGAACGGGCCAATGCCATTGGCCCCTACATTTGGTTTACAGCCGCCACAAATCGCAGTAAAACTTTCGCGTACCGAAACCTACGATGATATTCTTCCATTTCGCAATGAAGGCATCAGCGCGTTTATTTCTGTCATGCGCGGGTGCGATAAATTCTGCACCTTCTGCGTCGTGCCATTTACACGAGGTCGTGAGCGGTCGCGGTCGTTACAATCTATCGTCGATGAATGTAAGGAATTGGAACAGCAGGGATTTCGGGAGATTACGTTGCTCGGGCAGAATGTAAATTCCTATCGGGATGAGACCGCCTCTCCCCTAACCCCTCTCCCTGCTGGGAGAGGGGAAATTACCCAATATTTTTCCGATCTTCTCGCTGCTTGTGCTCGTGCGGTTCCCAGCGTTCGGATTCGTTATACCACAAGCCATCCGCAGGATTTCGATCAAAAGCTTGTCGATACCATGGCAGAGCATGAGAATATCTGCAAGTACATTCACTTGCCGATCCAGTCCGGCTCCGATCGCATTCTGAAACTGATGAATCGGACGTACACGCGCGCGCATTATATGTCCATCATCGAAATGATCCGCCACGCAATGCCGGATGCTGCGCTCTCGACCGATATTATCGTTGGCTTTTGCACGGAGACGCTGGAAGATCATGAAATGACAAAATCCGTCATGCGTGAAGTAGAATACGAAGGTGCGTATATGTTCAATTACTCGCCGCGCCCGAATACGCGTGCATGGAATACGCTTGCCGATGATGTTCCTCTCGAAGAAAAAACCCGGCGTCTGCAAGAAATAATTGCGATCCAAAACGAATCCTCTGCTCGCAGGAACCTTGTTGAAGCAGGCCGTGAGCATATTGTACTCGTCGAAGGCCGTTCTAAAAAAGATGCTATGGAATGGAAAGGCCGCACCGATACGAACAAGATGGTGATCTTCCCACGCATCGATGCAGAGGTCGGAGAATATCGCCGCGTCCGCATCAACCGTTCGAACAGTGCAACGCTGTTCGGGGAATTGATTGATCTTAATCGCGAATCTCTGCATTTCCAGCCCGACCACCCCGGTCTCGATCGTGGTGAAGTGCTTTACGATCTCTCCCCGCTCGTTATTTCATCGGTCGAGCAAAACGAGCATTCTGGGATTCGCCAACCGGCGGCGATGGAACTCCCTGTGCTACATTAAACATGGTAAGTCCTAAGCCTGGATTCCCGCATTCGCGGGGATGACAGGCGTAGAGTTTTTTGCGCTTCGTGCAAGAATTTGAATTTTTTATTGCAGCACTACAAACTTCTTTGTAATACTGCCTTCTGTGGTTTCGAGCGTGACATAATACGTTCCCGCGACCAAGCCATCGAATGGAACAACTGTTTCTTGCGTTCCGGCATTAACAAATCCATTAGAAATAGTTCTTACAGTCCTGCCCAGAACATCTTGCAGTATAAGTTTTGTAGAACCGGCCGTCGGAAGCATATATGAAATTTGAGCCAGCGTTTGAGATGCGCTGACATCGAGCGATAAAGCAGCTTGCGATGCTTGATCTACGCCTGCTAAAATAGTATCCGGCGGAGGCGCAGTATAATCATTGTAATTCAGTGTAGTAATTTCGTGGCGTTGCGCCTTAATGCCGGTGAATATCTTGGTCTTTGCGATGCCGCTATCGCTGAAATGAATATGGTACTCATACGGAAAAACACCATCGATCCCGGAAAAGACATAATTCCCCTGCTCATTAGTATAAGCGGTATCGATATAATTATAGACTGGAACGGTATCGGCATACGCCTCATAAACGCGAACGATCTGCGCGCCCATGATGGGTTCCGCAGGGTTCCCGTACGTGATACGCCCGCGAACGATTGCGTTAACCACGCAGGCGGTGCCGTCGTAATTCTGCACGCCGTCTTCCGCTGCGCCATGTCCCGCCAAGCTGAAGAAATTTACCGAAGTAGCATTATACGGAAATTCCTGCATCGGCGCCCAGCTTGCGCCGCCATCGTAAGTTACTAATGAGGAACCGCTATCTCCAAGCGCATAACCAACGCCTTTATTTAGAAAATAAAGGCTGTTAATGGTATGGGTTGTGTTCTTATAGTCTATAGTGAGGGTAGGAAATGGGAAGTTGGCCGCATTATAATTAAGTATGTAACCATTGGTACCGGCAAGAAAAAATTCTCCTGGATGAATATAATAGACCGTCCGAATATCGGGAATCGGGGTCGGAGCATAAAAATTGAGAAAGTACCATGACCAGTTCCCAGAACTGTAGAGGTAATATCCATTGTACGTTCCAATGATGCCAGCCTCGGCACTCAAGAAATGAATTGCATTGAGATTATTCGTTCCTAACTTCGGCATGGTATTCCATGTATCTCCGGATTTCTTGAGCAGTGTTCCGCTATCCCCAACAGCCCATGCAGTATCGAAATCAATAACAGCCAGTGCGCGAAGAGTTTTGGTGCCAATACGCGTGGTTTGCCAGGTTATGCCGGAATCTGTTGTGCTTACTATAGTTCCGCTATCCCCGACCGCCCATCCATGCGCAGCATCGATAAATTTCACATCGTGCAGATCCTGATTTGCAATATAGATCGCAGACCAGTGAATTCCGCTATCGAGCGTCTGAAAGATCACCCGGCGCGACAGCGCATAGCCGATCAGCGAATCGGGATAATATACTTTTTGAATGCTATCGGCAATGAATGGAGTTCCGGGTTGAGTAAAGGTTCCTTGAACCGCCGATGGACCAAGGTAGAATGTTTCGTAATCGATCGAGTCCTCTTCGTGGTAGGGTCCGATGCTAAATGTATTGTAATTCTCCTTCACGATCTCGCAGAGGAACGAGTCATAAATCAACCTAAGCGTATCGGTGAAATTACCTAATTGATCGGTCGTATCGGTCGTACCGTAGGGGGTCGTCACGCCACCTATTATCCCTCCACTCGCATAGACATACGCATCGACCAGCGGATCGTTCGTGATCGAATCTTCAACATTTGCATAGATATGCGCAGTGATCCATTCAGCATTAACGATCGTTTGCCCAGTGACGAGCAATGGTGCGGAACCATTAGCACGGACATAGGCATAATATAATGGTGTATCCGATTCGTAGGCCGTGGAATCGGTAATCCCCCAGGACATCGAACCGGTATCGTTCGGCGGTATTTGTGGGCCATAATACTGCTCAGGTGCGCTATTCTGATAGGTCAGCACCTGATTGAGAACCAGATAGGCATTCGTGCTCGTAAGCGCGGGCGAACTGGCATCGTCATGCACATTCACTTTGATCGTATAGCCCGGAACTAACGTGGATGGAGCAGTAATGCTCGCCGTCATCGCTAAGGGATCGCAAACTTTGAATACACGTACTGGACTCGATTGATTTGGCACTGGGCCGATCCCGAGTTCCCCGACGCTATCGTCACCCCACGTATACAGCCAGCCATCGTTCCCGATGGCAAGGGAATGATTCAACCCTGCTGCTATCGCTACAAATTGCGTTACGCCGGATGGGAACGGAATTGTCCCATCTAACACATTCTGGGTAGATCCGACCCCAAGCTGACCATAGGTATTATCCCCTGCCGTTAGAACGACTCCTGCCATCGTTAGCAATAATAGGTGCTGCCCGCCATCGGCAACAGCAGCCATCGAGTTCGGAGCGCCGCCAATAGGACTTTGATAGAGATAATTATAGGCTGGCCCAGAAAAATAAATTTCATCGATCCGCGTCTCTAAACGATAGGATGCGGCCAAGCATGGCAACGGCGAAAATGCTCGGAATGGATTAGGCTCGCCCAGAACCGGGCCTTCCCAGGGGGTGAAAGTGCTCAGGCTATCCATCCCGGAACCGTAGAGCAAGCCGTTCGATGCGATCATCATCGTGTAACCCGGGCCTGCCGCGACATCCTCCCAAGCCGTCACGCCGGTTGGGAACTGCACCGGCTGCGGAGTGATAAGATACTCCGTGGTTCCCACACCAAGCTCGCCATCCACATTATCGCCCCATGCAAAAAGCCGCCCATCCGTCGTCAGCGCTTCGCAGTCCGCCGCGCCTGCCGATACCCACTTCCACGTTGTCACGCCCTCAGGATTCTGTATCCTCGTCGGCACGCCATAAATTCCATCATCGACGCCAATTCCGATCTGACCCTTGTCATTCAACCCCCACGCATACAGCTTATCGCTATCGGCGACAGCAATGGCAAAATGCTGACCGCCCGCCACGAGCACCCATTTGCTCGCGCCGGCGGGAACCGGAACCTGCACCGGCGTATTCCGATTCTTCCGGTCGCCCAGGCCAAGCTGACCGTAAAAATTATCGCCCCACGCCCAAAGGTTACCCGATTGGTCGATTACATACGACGATTGCGACAGCGATTGCTGACCCAAAAACTGAGCCGAAGCATCGTTGCCGAAACTTGCGATAACATTTACCGAAAAAAACAGAAAAAGGACGACAAGGGATTTCCGAAGCAAAGTACTCATACAGTTAAAACGCACTGACCCCCCTCCGGTTACAAAAAAATATAGCTTTCTCTTAGCAATTATCGTTTTTAGCTTATTTTAGACACTTTTTTATTCAGACGGATGCTTTTTTATTTTATACCCTCGATTCCGAACAAATTACGCCAAATTAGGCACAAAAATATTTTTTTTTGCATTCGGAATTCATGAACACGACAAAAGTTTTCATGAACTCGCGCCGAGTTCCGCAAAGTTTAGAATAATACTATTCTTCGGGAATGCGCTTTTCTTGAAAATAAGTTCATGAAACGCTTGACTTCTGCTTTTGAATGTCGTACCTTTGTATCGAGCACACCGCTCGAACCGCCTTACTTGTCTTCAAATACAGGCGACGGTACCCGCAAGGCGCTGATTGAAGTGAGAAATCATGATTTCGTCGATTGATTCTCGCTCCCGTCATTAATTAATGATAGATAGTTTAACTTTTGCATTCTTTAGAAAGACCATTTTATGCGGAATAATTTAATTCCAAACGACATCACGAATCACCGGAATGGATTTATGCATAATAAGTTCCTGCCCGCGCTGATATTTCTTGCGCTATTCTTCTTCGAAATTTCGGGGCTGAGAGCGCAAGTTGCTTACAACTTTCAGTCGCCGGATGAGTTACTAATCTCAACCGCGCCCGTTGCGCTGCCGATGGATTGCCTTTCGGCAAATGGGTATGGGCAATGGACATCCTCATCCACTTCAAGCGGAGTTTCTAACTTGCTCACGAATAAGCTAACGAGTAGCTCGGTAGATAATGCAGAGGCAGGTGTTCTTTCTTCGGAAGGATTCGCTTACTCTGGAACCGATGGGTATCCTTCCGCCGATGCAATTAAATGTGCGGCCAATCTCAACGGCAGCGTAAGATATGTTTGGTTTGGGACTACGAGCCGAGATCAGTTCTACGCGGAGGGATTCGATGCAGGGGCTGGTGGCGTTGATATTAGTTTTTCCGGACTGCCTACCACAACATCAGTCATTTCGGCGCCGCCTACCTTGGGTCTGAATCCTTATCTACTCACCACGGGTCACACGCTTGTAACCTCTGGGAATGAAGCGAATGCGCTCGATCGATTTGACATTGCAATTGATGCGTCGTTCCTGTATGTCGTATGGGAAGAAAATAATAGCGGTGTTTTCTCTGTTTGGGCTGAGGTCATTAAACTTTCTAATGGAAGCATCGCGATGGCACGTACGACTGTTGCTACCAATGCCTTACGACCTACGGTCTCCGTAGATATTCGTAATTCTGGAAGCTCGCCAGGGAATTTCGATATAGCCTTTCTCGATCAGAACGTAGGTACCGCAACTGGTCATGTTCATTGGACGGAATGGAATGGATCGGCATTCAGTACGCCGCAGTTAATTGGAAGCACCTTCTCTGATCCACTGCTCCCCTCCCCCCCTAACCCAGCAGTTAATTGGGTTGCGCCGCTTCACGCACGCATTCTCACTGCAAGCGAATTTGGCGTATCACCTGTGACTACGAACCAGCGAGCAGTTTATGTTATTGCAGGAACAGAGGATTGTCCATCTTATTCGAACCCGTGTAAGCTGCATTTATTCTTAGATTATATTTATAGCGCTGGCCCACCTTCTGCTACCTGCGAATATTGCGATGGGTTCTATAATGGCGCGCGTCCAACCGGTTGCCCAGTCGAGAATGGCCTCAACTTCGAATTGGATGATAATCCGATTTGGGCATTCGCCAATCCGTATGAAGGCCAAAACATTGCTGGAGTAAACTCGACGCAGGATTTTACTGAATTCCATTGTCTTTATCAGCTCCAGCGATCGAATACCCAAACGTCATATGGACACATGATTACGGAAACTTATACATTTACAAGCACCCCAAGTTCGAATAATCCACTCATGATTATTACCGGCAACAATGTTGGGAACGGATTTTGCGTGAATGGCGATGGAAGTTCCACGTTTTTTCCCGATCCTGCCGCAACGGGGCTTGATTTCGATGGATACTGCGGGGCAGTCAATCAAATGGGCGTTCACGTTCACTGGACCGGCGGTGGAACTCATTTTTACTGCCGTGATAAACGTGAGTTCGATCAGAACATCGAAGAAAATACCCTACTGACCGATACCTGCTACATAGGAAATAGTAAATCTGGAGTGGGAACTTCATCGCCGGAGCTGTTGTCGAACCTGACACTAACGCTTTATGGAGATCCTACCACGAACACCTTCTACAATGGATACGGAAACTTGCTATTTGACAACAGCTCCTCGTTGAATATTGGCTCAAGTACCGATGCGGGCGCTGATTTTGTTATTGCGGGAACCTACAAATTTAATTCCGAGCTGGCCTCTCCAACGTGGACGCTCAACTTCGGGGCAGCTAATACCTGGGATTACTACGGAAATAACCCAAACAACGATGCTCTCTTTGGCGGCACGGGTAGCATCACAATGACGGGTGGAAGCGAATCTACTACATCCACCTCAAATACGGGTGGAGGAGATTTCGTGAGCAGCATTACCAGTCCGGTATTGGTAAATCTTCACCCGGGCACAGAAATTATTATCGGGCCTACGAGTCTTACCACGACGATCACGGCTACCGGCGCGCACTTCGATTTCATGAGCGGAGCCAGCATTCCTCACGGGACTTCTGGAACAGCCAGCGGAACTATTGTGATCGATAACAACGGCTCTTTTACCAAATGTGCATTATTCTCCGATGCAACGTCAGGTGATTTGGGGATTATCACGATTGGAAAGAATGGTCAATTTAACGGATTGCCCTCATGCTCTGGTTCGGGCGACGCTAATTATGACGGAATCTATGGCTCCGCTAATAACAGTACCGTTTCCTTCACCGAATGTTGGTTCCACGCGGGATCGGGTGGAAACACCGGGCACGCTTTTATTGATATGGTTGCACTCGAATCTCCCTCGGCTCTAACAATTGATAAAGGCCGTCTCTCCGGATGGTCGGTTAATGCCGATGCCGGAGGAGTTTCTCCCTGGTGGCCTGTTTCTATTACGCAGGCTCAATTCGATACTATTCAACAATTCGCTGTTGACATCAACGAGGCAAATCCATTCGGTGGAATAGTCGGATGCTTCGACCAGCTGTATTCCATCTTGATTAACGACAATGATTTCGAGAGCTACTTTACTACGAATCATTCGAATCCCGATGGAATTTTAATTTCTGGCGCTCCGGATGTGAGTCTTGACGATGCGCTTCGCCAGGATATTACTGTGACAAATAATACCTTCGAGCACACGAGTGGCGTGACGGCAGGTAGTGTCGAAGCTGCCATTCAATTCCTCAATACCACAGGGGATATAGGGTATAATTTAGTTACTTCCGCTCTGACATTAGCTAGTTCTGAATATGCAATCGGAATTTGGAACCATAGTGTGGGGGTCGGAATGCCACTTGTAACTCCGACCACTTGGACGTTTATTTGCGATAATACGATCGCTGGCGCAACGACGGCTGCTCTTTCAACTGATAACTATACCGGTTACGCGAAACTAAACATCTTCAAGCATAATGAGGTAGGACAGTTAAGCGGAGCTAACGACAATGGGCATATTGACGCTTCGAGTTATACTAATAACATAAGCTTTGGATATACCGGCTCGTCTAATAGCATGACCGATCTTTCAGGAGTGCATCACGACCCTACGCTGCCTGAGTCAGATGACGATGCCGCATTCGATACGCTCACAAACAATAATTCTGGTGGAACACAGATTAGCTTAACGGGAACTTCGGGCGCTACCGTTTTTCTGGGCCTTGAACCTGGCTCTCCAACATGGACGGTTTTTGGTGAAAACGATATTGAAGGTTCTCCTAATCAAATTTGCTCGGCGAGCAGCATTAGTTTAGGCGACGTCAGCAATAATTATTGGGGAGGCAGCACCTTTAGTTTCTGCACGGGAACCACGGGCACTGGTGGATTTTTAATGTCTCAGCCCTCTTCATCGGGATGGTCATGTTCGAGCGGTCTGATAACAAAAAAGAAAAAAGAGACGCCCTTGTCTATTCTTCAAAATGATTCTACCCCTCCCGATTGCGGAACTCTTTATGGATGGGGTTATATCTTGTCAAGTGAACCGAGTGCCGAGCCACAAGGCTATGATACTAATCGCTTATTTCTGGAGTCATGTCCTTTCTATGGAGATTCCACTGAAAATAACCCTAACAACTCTTGGAGGGCATTTACCTTTATTCATTCATCGGTTGATGCCTGGACCCAGGGCGGAGAGGGAAGATATGCGGATTTTCTATCACTTCTAAAACAGGTTCTTTACTACAATCCCGATACTAACTGGTATTGTAACGATGTGGACGATATGCTCGATGGTGCTCCAAGCAGTCGTGCAGGAGTAGCTATCTTGGAGTATATTTTGCAGACCAACAAATGCCCGGGATTGACATCCTACTTCCAAATGCAATTGGCTGGCATACAACAGAACCTTCACCAAGAGTGGCTGGACTCATTGCAGACTGCATTCGCTACAAAGGAAGATTCCCTTGGAATGGATGGGTTTTCTATGTGGCCAGATTCCATTGGTATGGATACCCTATCACATCCGTTCGACACGACCTCCCCCAATTTGTGGCAATTTAACTTGCAACTTTTGCTCGGTCCGCAATACGCGGGTGTTTCCGCGCCTTCGCCAATAACTTCTGAGGCTCTGCTATCCGCGCAGCTGTTGGAGAACCCCATGCAGGATGAGATCGACGTTTCCTATGAAATGGGCCGCACCGCGCTTGTTACTATGGAGCTTCGGGATGTATTAGGCCGCTCGGTTCCCATCGCTAATGCAAAATACCAATTAGAGCAGCCCGGCGATCACACCGCCACCATCCCAGCGCCCAATCTCCCGCCGGGAACGTATTATCTCCGCATCACTACGGATGTCGGCGATGCGATCACATTGAAGATCGTGAAAGAATAAGACCACGATTTTCAGGATTAAGAGGATTCAGCCAGGATTACTCCTCTCCCTCTTCTGAGGTAAAGGAGCATTGTGAGCAGCAGAAGGGTTGTTCCGATAATGATTCAACTACTTCTGCTGCCCGGCTTGGGCGGCGATCACCGGATGGTGCATTCGCAGCTATCGCTGCCGTACACGCTTATCACGCCGGATTACATTCCGTTTGCGCGCGGCGAAACGCTCGCGGAGTATGCAAAGCGTTTTTGCGAGCATCTGAATAGCACACACGCGATTGATCTCAACCAACCGATTTTTATCGCAGGTTATTCGCTTGGCTCGGCTATCGGTCAGGAATTCACGAAGTATATCTCGGTTCGCGGACTCATCCTTATCGGTGGTCTTGTTTCTTCCGATGAGCTACGGTTTATCCCCCGCATCTTTGGGCGATATATCTGCCGGTGGCTTCCGCTTTGGGTGTATCGTGCGTCGGAGATATTCGTCGTGCCGATAATGCGAATGATCTCAGGCATTCCTAAAAGTGAGACCGCGCTTGCCGGTGAGATGTACCGCGATCTTGCGCGCGGTATGTTCCGCGATGCGTACTACGCGATCTCTCGATGGCGTGGTGAGAACGTAGCATTGCCGATGCTTCGTATTCATGGCGCATTCGATCACATTATTCGATGCCCAAAACCTTCCCCTTCCGTCGTTATTATCCCTAACGCGAAACACCTTGTAGGACAATCATACCCATCGGACGTGAATGAGGCGATCGAAGCATTTATTTCGCGCATGATAAACGATTATCAATAATTCATTGATAGAACAGGATTTGATTTTACCAAACCATTTTTAGGGCATGATAATACAGGCTTCGGCTCATTCTTAACATCACGAAATGCGATAATAAAGGGCGGGAATGAGTTCGAAGAAATTTATCCCGTAATGTGTCGATAAGTCTGTGTAAATCTCCGAAGTTACGCACACGGGCGTTAATAATGGAATGCGGATAAGTTAATAACGCTGGAAATCCTTCATTCCATGCGAATTAGAGGGATGGGCTGAGAGATTCGTTCACACCCGTTTTTTGCACAATATGGTTCCGTTTGGAACCGTTTTCGGGATAATGAGTGGACAACTTGCACGGTAACGCAACGATAATGTTGTTGCAACAGCTAAGATATTTCGAAATCCTCGATCGTAATGTCTATTTAATATAATTGATCCTTACGACCTCAGGAGCATCGACTCCCTGCTGAATACGCATGATGTATTCACCGCTCGGCAGGTCAGGCATCGTGACCTGCAACTCGTTAGAACCGGCGCTCAACGAGCCAAGTTGGAGCGTAGCTTTTTGCGCGCCATCGACGCCGTAAATTCCGGCAGTGGCTGCTCCCTCCTGATCGGTGAGCATTTCGAGATGCAGCGTGGAGGCGGTATGCAACGGATTCGGCCATGCGTTCGTAACGACCATCCCTGCTTGTCCGGCTGATTGAGGTGCAACCGCACTTAATGCAGCCGTGGAATTTTGGCGCACGGTCGAATCATTCCCTTGAGCAGGATTGAGCTGCTTCGCCGCCAGCGGCTTTGCAGCAATGGAACTATGAATGAGCTGCGCGGAAGCATTCGAGATGCACAGCGCGAAAGCAAAAAGAAAGACTAAGGTACGCATAAGCTCTTGCAAAAGAAACTTGAACATCGATATGTTTTCGGAACTTCGCTAAACTCCGAAAACGGGCAATCTCGAACGCCCTGTT
>CAWCCK010000006.1:0-192073 GCA_963794025.1 Ignavibacteriota bacterium | reverse complement strand
GTGATTACTAAAACGACCATTAATAAACCTCAAAACGTAGCTGCCGGATTTACCTCCGGGCCGAAAGGCTCGGGCGACAAAGCTCACACGAAACCTCCTTCGGAAGATCAGATATCCTTCACCGGTGAGCTTATTCGCAAGAGTATTCACTTAGGATCATTGACGATCCCGATCGGATATTATTACGTTTCCCGCGAGATCGCTCTTTGGGTGCTTGTGCCCATGGCGCTCGGTTCGATTTTCATCGATGTCAGCAGGCATTACATTCCAGTCATTCACCGGATGGTCGAGCGGATGTTCGATAAGATACTTCGCCCGCACGAGCGCCGCGCGGGGCTGCTCAGCGGCGCGACGTATGTGCTCATCAGCGCGCTCCTCTGCGTGGCAATTTTTCCGAAGCTGATCGCGGTAACGGCATTTTCCATTCTTATTTTATCCGATAGTTCCAGCGCCTTATTCGGACGCGCTTTCGGGCGGCATCGTTTTTTCGATAAAAGCTTCGAGGGCACTATTGCGTTTATTATAACGGCCTGGGTTGTTATTTTTATTGCTCCGAAGGCTGGGCCATTACCCATCGAATACTTCATTGGCATGTTCGCGGCTATCGTAGGTGGCATAGCAGAGGCAGCAAGCGTGTCCCTGCATTTGGATGACAATTTTTCCGTACCGATCGCTATCGGCTTTACCATGTGGGGTTTGTATTGGCTGATGAGTCTGCTCGATCCCGTTAGCTATGGCGCGCTCTATCAGAAATTGCTTGGCATTTCCTGATGTTGTCGAATCATTGATTCAATCATTTTCAAAAATGTCATTGCGAGGAGTCCCGGAGGGACGACGAAGCAATCTCGTGAGAGCAAACGTCATCTCAAGGGATTGCTTCGTCGCTCCTTCGTCGCTCCTCGCAATGACGTGTAAAGAAAAAGGAACAGCCTCATCTTTTTTCAGGATTCATGTTATAGCAGTTGTTTTTTTCATGTTTTGCATGACGAAAACCGCTTCAGCGCAGCTTACCGGCTCGGTGTCGCTCGGAGTGCAGGCCACGAATAATGTGCAGCAGCTCGATACGATTGCGCCCGATCAGATTCTCATGCCGGCGTTCCAGCTTAATTATGACGTGCATCCATCCGGCGTTACAACCATATCGTTGACCGGCTCTTACACGCCGAATTTTTATAATCTCAATCCCGGATTGAGTTTTCAGGAAACGTCCATCGGCGCTACGGGACTTTTTTATCTCTCAAATCAGGATGCCATTTCTGCGGAAGCCATGGAAAAAGGAGATGAAGCTGAATTGAGACCATCACATTCCTCGCATTTTCAGCGCATGGAAAATTCGTATAGGAAGCAATATGAATCTTTCGAGCAGCCTAACATGATTCCCACGCCGCCTCCATCGCCGCCGATGCATACATCATCCCGCCAGCAATCGAAGAGCGATTCGTTGGTGGATGTTGCTGTCTCTGCGCTCTATACCTTGAGCGGTGAACTTGATTCGACGGACATCTCACCCACGGGAATTTCGAAATCGCGCGTTTCGGAACTCGAAGACTTGCGCGATTCCATTTCCGATGTGATCTCAACCATCGCCGATCTGCTCGATTCTGCCGGATACAGCGAAAGCGTTTCGGAAGTGATTGTAAGTGAATTGCAGGGCGTTCGCGCGCCGCTCGTCGGGCTTTTGTCTAAAACGAAGCCATCGCATACCGACCCATCGCTGCTCGATGTGGCGATTCATTCCCTTGAGCAAGCCAAACCCGAAACGGATTTTCTTTCTACCGCGCCCACGCCAAGCGCGCCGCCGGGCGCGAGCACAGAGACCAAGCAGCTTATGCACTCGCTCACGGTCATTAAAACAACAATTCCCGGCACAGAAGCAGTGTCGGCGTCCGCTCCGATCGTTACGCTCCTGACATCGAGCACACGGCTCCGAACATTCGGATATAACGACGCGACGATTCACGAGGATCTTGACGATTCCGGCGCAACCACGATGGCTGCCGCGCTCACGACTCCCGTTGCATATACCAACCATGCCGGAGTGCATTATTCCCCTGCCGATTCCTTGCTGTTTGGCGGGAACTATGGTGGGAACCCGAATGACAACAAGATGCTGACCTTTGGCGCAGCCATCGAAGGGCTGACAAGCGCCGTGTTTAGCCTTCGTGCCGCGTATGATTTTACACACGAGGATTTTCCGTTCGACTCGGTTTATTCGAGCACGGAAAATCGCATTACGCTGACTCCTCGATGGCAGGTGGGGAAATCGACAATGCTCATTGGCGAGGGAGCGTTAGGATTTAAGCAGTATTCCAATCCTCTTGTCGTCATCGATACCGATGTTCTTAAAGGCGATACCATTGGCTATGATACGACGCGAGGTCTCAAAGGGCGCATCATTAGTATTAAGCCGATCTTAGGAAAAACAATAACAGCGCAGTCTGCATTCAATCAATTTTCGTATGGGATCGGGTTGGCACAATTGCTTGGTGAACGGTGGATACTTGGAGCGATCGCAGACTTTAATTATAACCCAAATCTTCGGGCGTATGTGACGAGCGCGCAGCTTGCTACGAAAAAGGTTCGCGCTGCAGCGCAGGTTGCCGATGATGAATACACGTATAATCTTGGCAGGTACACCCTCTTTACCAATGCTCGTATTTTTGCCGATCTCGATTTCGGACTTGATCTTTCGTATGAGCATCGGCTGTATGGGGCAGAAGTTGGACCGAAAGGCGCGGTCTTATTCGGTGACAGCAGCCGCACGGAAAATGGGGAGTTCCTGAATGCGTCGCTCTCGAAACTTATTCCATTCGAGGAACGGTGGATCGGCATCTTCAATGGTCTGTTGCTGGAAGCGAAATTAGAATGGCAGAATGTGGTTTCCACCGAGCCAATTTATAGTTACCAACTCTTCGATATCACACTCACCTCGACCCTCACATTCTAAAAGATGAAGATCTCCTGCGCGCAATTCGCGCCCGAATATCGGGACGTTCCTAATAATCTGGATCGGATTCGCGGCTTTGTCCGCGCGTCCGATGCGGATATTGTTGTTGTTCCGGAACTCGCGCAGACGGGATATTTTTTTACATCGAAAGAGGAGATCACACCGCTCGCGCAGCCGATCGATGGGCCGATCGCTCATGCGTTAAGCGCCTTTGCCTTGGAATCGAACAAAGCCATCATAACGGGATTTCTCGAAGAGGATGCTGGCACATTCTATAATTCCGCCCTTGCATTCGATGCGAACGGCAGGCTTGCCGGACATTATCGCAAGGTGCATCTTTTCTATTATGAAACGCAAATTTTTGCGCGTGGCGATTTAAGCATCGTCGGCGATGCGGGGTTCCCAGTTTTCGCTTTAGAAACGAATTCTGGTATTGCAAAAGTTGGAATGCTCATTTGTTACGATTGGCGTTTTCCGGAAGCGGCGCGTAAACTCGCAGTAGGCGGTGCGGAACTTATCGCCATGCCATCGAATATCGTTACCACGACCGGAATGCTGCATACCACACTCCGAACGCGCGCCTTCGAGAACAAAGTGGCGATCGCGTTTGCTGACCGGATTGGTTCCGAGACCACTAATGGAGAAACGCTCCGTTTCCGCGGCGAAAGCTGCATCATCGATATGAATGGAGAAATGTTAGCAACTGCGTCCGAACAGAATGAAGAGATAATTACTGCCGAAATCGATCTCGTAAAAACGCGCAACAAGCGCATCAATCTTTTCAACGATATTTTTACCGATCGGCCAGAGCAGGGCTACGGGCTGTAAGCACATTGTTCACGATGCGTACTTATTTTTCGAATGCGATCCACAATCCAAATCCTGCAAAGAGGATGGGATAAAAGAAGCGATAGAACCGCGTAAGTTCCATGAGATACACCGGCGGAATAAATCCCAAGGCGATGAGTAACGAGGAAAGCGCGAACACACTCGCTACAGCGAATGCCAAGCTCCGAGCATAATCTCGAAGCACAACGGTTCCCAAATAGACCATCGAAAGCGCCAGAATAATTTCCGCGATCTCGATATTCTTTCCCGTAGAGATCTGGAGATGAGCGACATTTGTCACGCACCAATAGATTCCCAGAAAAAAGAGGGAAGCTCCGGTAACCACCCCGATCGGAGACCGCGTTTGAAGAGATCGAATTCCATGCCACACAAGCGCCATGCCAACGAGCGCCATCACCAATCCTTGAACGAATATCTCGTTAAAGAAAAAAAGCCGGAATGCCGTTGCACTGTGTATAGCTGCAAGTAGAAGAAATAACAGCGCAATACCAAATCGAAACAATGGCCGCAATGCATGGTGTTGCGATACATTCTCGGCGTCATCGATCACAACGATGCTCGTGCGCTGCCGATAGAGGAACCAAACTAAGAGATACACAGCACCCGCAAGACCGAAGGTAAGAAGGTTGATGACGATAAGGACAACGCGAAGATAGGCAGGATCTAACTCCAGAATTTTCGATAGGCCGGATACAACGCCGCCGATCATTTTTCCAGCCCTGCGATCAAGGGAAAATCTATATTGAACCGGCGATTCAAAAACGGGAACGGAAGCAGGTCGTTCTTTATGAAATAAAAATAGCAGCGCCACACTGATGTAAAAGAGCGAAGTTCCCATGAGGGAAAGATCGTCTGTAAACAAAGCGGCGATAGGCCGTGCATGATAGGGGATGATAGACTGCATGTGAGGTAATTCCAGCAGCACGGCAAAAACAAGAAGCCAGATCCCAGGGAGATACGAAGGAACCCAGGGGGATGCGCGTGTTTCTAAAAGCCGTGTGGAAAGTAACTCGGAAAGGTTCTCAAATCGCTCGCCCGGCGGGAGCGTCGCATCCGCCGGAGCAAGCCGAAGCGTGCCCGCAACGTTTATTTCCGATGGCATCGAAAGCGAAAGAAGCAAGTACAGAAAGATGGCGATCGGCGCAGCAATGAACGCCGTGATAAACACTGTTCGAACAAGCGTAACATGCAAGCCATAACGCTCGGCAAGCCCGATCGCTACGCCGCATAGCATGCGGCCTGAACGAGGTCTGAGTAAGAGAAGCACTATGCGGTGACGTGGATGATTTCTTGTTCTGTCACGATCGTATCGAGCGGCTCATCATGAGCAAGTGAAGGAATAGAGTTCGCCTCCTGCAAGTGAAAGGCAAGTCCGATACGCTCGATGCTTCGCGGGAGTTCCTGAAGGAACGTATCGTAAAACCCCATGCCATACCCAAGCCGAGTTCCACGACGATCGAACGCCACAAGCGGCACAATAACGGCATCCATTGTACTGAGCGAAGCAGGATTGCGTTCGATAGGCTCTTTAAGTCCGAACGATCCCTCTACGAGTTCCGAAAGAGCGCTGATTTCCGTATGAATAAGCACATTTTTTCCATCCTTCCGATCGACAATGGGAACCGTCACGCGCATTCCGTTATGCAATGCGTGCTCAAGGAATGCGCGCGTTTCCACTTCAGACCTAAAACTAATATAACAATGAACGGAACGCATTGCTTTTTCCGAAAGATATTTTTGTAAACGCTCGATAATTTCACCGCTTATGTGGTGTCGCAAGTCCGGCGCAAGCCCATCGCGTTCCTGCATCGCCCGTGCTCGAATAGCTCGGCGAAGTTCTTGAGTGCCGTCTTGTTCCGTCTGTTCAGATGGCATGTTCAATGGCGTTTGAGGCGAGAGCATCAATCGACCTTAACAAACCGCAGGGCAGTGGCAATTCCTATCTCCGGGATCAGCTGAATCGTATAAACTCCGGTAGGCATCCCGGATGTTGAGACCTTATACGCATTTGTTCCCGGAACGAGATGCAAGATGCCTTGGGAGCCGATCTCTCCGAGCGCGTTTATTACTTCATAGCGCGTATCGCTTACCTGGCTTGTGGTAACGGAGAGTTCAGCGTTTTGCCCTGTGACTGGATCATTGCGAAGCACAGCTACCATGTTCATTGGAGTTCCCGTAAGAAAATTCCGAAGCTCGGCGCTGCCGCAAGTGGTGGGGCCGTTCAACAGGAGGGTATCGGCAGTCCAGTGTAAGCAGGTGGAGAGTTCCGGCGTTCCAATGGAAGCGATAACGCCAGTCGAATCGGTATTGGAAACATAGCGGTTGAGATCCATCTGCAAAATGGAGCCACCAGCAGGAACGATAATTGGAGCAGTAGAAGTGACCGTCACTGCGTAGCCGCCGGGTTCCTGTTTCATCGAGGAAATAGTTACATTTGAAATGCCAGACGCCAGCGCGATTGTTGAAGGATCGATGCTTACGACATTCGAATCTTGCACGTCAACATGAATAATGATGGAATCCAGATCATAAGCCGTCAACCCATTGACGGCGCTCACCTCGACCATCTGTTCTGTGGTTCCTGAAACGGCGCTCGCTGTGATAGATGCAACGGCCTCTGTTGCAACAGGTTGAACGGTGAGCGTATCGGTAAGCATCACTTGATCTCCGCCCAACATTTCAAGAACAAGCGTGTGAGTAACCGCTCCCGACGGAGTAAAATAAACGATCATCGGCTGGGTGATACCAGATGAAATAGTATCTGGGAAGGAAACATCTGAGCGAAGCGCAATGCTGGAATCGTTCGATGCAATGCTTGTCACAACCACCGTTTCCGGCCCGGCATTCGAAATGGGAACCGTATCGGCGATAGGCGTGGGGATGGCGCAGAAGTAGGAGAGCGATTGAAGCACGGGCGCGGTGATAGGAGCCGGATGAACCGAAACGGCAAGCGTATCCGTTTGGTACGTGGTGTCTGCCTGAGGTGAGAGTACCTGCAACAGGGAACGATGCGGAGTTCTGATTCCCGGATTAACTTGTACATCGAGCAATAGCGTGTCGCCTGCCGAAAGAGTAAAAGGATATTGCGGCGGGTTTAAGAGCGTAAAATCTTCACCGGATGTCGAAAGGCTCAGATAATTGAACACTAAACTGACATCCCCGGTATTGATAAGTTCCACCGTCGTATCCAATACTTGACCTGCATACATCGCGCCAACGTCGAAGAGCGGTGAAGGGCGGATAGTGTAGGAGCCGAACTCGTCATCTCCGAAAAGATCGCAGATGGGGCCGCTCAACAAGTTCCCAAACGTTGTTAGCTGGGCATTCTTCAGCCCGGTATCTGAAAGGCCGTGGAAAACGACCTGTATGGCTACGGAATCTCCCGGCGCAAGAATGATCGGCGGCATACCAGCGCTACTTGCAAATTGCGCGGCGAAGGATGTGTCCGATGACGCTACAATAATATCATCAACGATGGCGGTATCCATGCCGGTGGAGTATAGCTCGATCGTGGTATCGAGTTCGCCTCCCGGCGCGATCGTTCCAAAGTCTATGTTTGGGACAGCCCAGGAAAGAACCGGGCCGCCGGTTCCCGATCCGGAAAGCGGAATGATAACATTCCCATCGCTCGTTTCTACAATAAGCTCTGCCGAGCGGCTGCCAACTTCCTGAGGACTGAATGCTACGATAATCTGCTGCGTATCTTTGTGGTTCGGCGAAAGCACGATGGCGAATTGCGTCGGAGAGACGACGCTAAAATCACCCGGATCCAGCCCTGCCACCGAAAGTTGCTCGATCTCGATAGGAACGGCAGCGGTATCCCAGACTTCCAGCACCAGTTCGCGCGCGTTCGATAGCACGACCTTTCCGAAATCGAGTTCAGTCGAATCGAAGGCAAGGCGCACATTCCCGAGCGCCGGAACGGTTAGCGCCGTGAGTAATACGAGAAGGCTTATTGCAAAAAACCAATTTTTAGGCTGGCTCATATAAGTATAAGACACGGAAAGCAAGCAGAAAGTCACACGAAAAATCTTAATCTTAATATAAAAATCTTTTTGCGGTAATGGTGTTATGATGAAAATGAAAACTTATCGTCTATTGCCGTTCGCTTTTGGGGTATTGATCATCGTATCGATAAATTCCTGCACGAAGACCGATACCGTTACGCAATACATAACAAAGGATTCGACCGTCGTGGATTCCGTCCGCGATACGGTAGGTCTCGGGCACATTCGTTTTATTTCCATGATCGCCGGATCGGACATCGAGATCCTCAATGCGGATTCTATCACTCCGTTCACGTATGCTAACACTACGATCTCAGGGGCGTATTTTCCAGTGCCACCGGATACTTCGATGAGCTTGTTTGCTGAGATTCAAACGCTTAGTGGGTTACAGCCCATGCCGTTGCCACCGCCCGGCCCGACCTTCAACTCTTATGCCCTGTTTCTTATTTCCAATGGCCAGAATACTACGTTTCATTTTGTGCGTAATATCGACTCGGAAAAATTTACTCCTCCTCCTCCGGACTCTTGCTATTTTCGCCTTATTAATGGCGATCCGAATTCCGATCCATTTTTCGTAGATATCGATACGGAGGGTCATTCCATTTTTCATTCTAATTCGAATCCGCAATCTATTCCTTTTACTGGTTTTAGCTATTATGCGCGTATTCCGGCGGGAGAACACACGTTCTATCTTCGTGTTGACAATCCCAACGACCCCCAACCGGTAATCTCCTCTACATACTCGTTTCTTTGTGCAGGAGGCCAGTATTATACAGCGCAGGCAAGCGCGAGCGGAGCTATCAGCATACAGCCGGAAGAGTAATATCTCACCCATTTCATTTCAGATCGTATCCGATACCCGCGTTACATAGCGGCCCGCTATCTTCTTTCCCGCCGCAGTGAACGCGAGCGGGAAGATGGCGCATCCAAACGGAAATGGATTTCGGGAATTGTTTTTATTTCTGCCGGCGGGATCATGCTGGGGACAGCCGCGCTCGTCATTACGCTTTCTATTCTCAGCGGCTTTGAGAATACACTAACGCAGAATGTGCTTGGGTTCACCTCCGATGTAGAAATTTCATCGTACGGCAATCGTGCATTGCCAGATTATGAGGGAACTTCAAGGTTCCTGCTAAATAAAGTTCACGGGATCGTGCAGCTTAGTCCGTTTGTGGAACACGAAGCCATTCTTCGCTCACCTCGCGGCGTGGCTGGCGTGGAACTCCGTGGCGTGCTTCCATCGGATTCGTCCGTGCTTGCAATGAAACGAATCACCACGGGTCACGGGCTTGCAGAAACGCTGCCTGATTCCATCGATCCCATCATAATCAGCGCTGGGCTTGCGCGCCAGCTTGCGACCGGCGTGGGTAAGAATATCGCCGCGATTCGTTTTAACGAACGGCTCAGAACGCGCGAAGATATTCTTGCAAATCTCCATCGCTTCCGCATCGTGGGAACTTATGCGACCGGCATGTCCCAATACGATGACATGATCGCCTATACGACGCTTCACGCCGCGCAAGCATTCAATGGTTTCAGCACTACGCAAGTCAGTGGGTATGATGTGCGGACGCCTACGCTCGAATCCTCGCGCCCCATTGCAGAAGCCCTCAATCATGTGCTTTTCTATCCTTACATTGCGCGCAGTGTGTTCGATGTGTATCCGACTATTTTCGCTTGGATCGATCTGCAAAAAAAACCGACGCCTATTATTTTAGGCCTCATCATTCTGGTCGCGGCATTTAATATGGTTTCCACGCTGCTTCTCATTGTGATAGAAAAAACACGCTCAATCGGCATTCTGAAATCGCTCGGCGCAAGCACGCCCGGTATCGCAAAGATCTTTATTACGCAAGGAATGACGATCGCCGTAGTTGGAACGTTGCTTGGCGATCTGCTGGGATTTATGCTCTGCTCTGCCGAATCGTATTTTCATTTCTTCAAACTGCGCTCGGAAATTTATTTCATGTCTTCCGTTCCCGTCTCGATCGAATGGCAGCATTATGCGTTGGTATCCATTATCTCGCTCGCGCTTGCACTTTCCGCAACGCTTATTCCTGCACGTATCGCTGCGAAGATGATGCCGCTGGAAGCATTGAGGTTTGCATGAGCCACGCGATAGTGCGGGTTGCGGTCGCGCTCCTGGTGCGAGATGGCGCAGTACTCATGGGCGAGCGTAAACCAGAAAAAGTGTATCCCTTACATTGGGAGTTCCCTGGTGGCAAAATAGAGCCTGGTGAAACAACGTTAGGATGCACTCCGGCGGGAACTGCACGAAGAACTTGGGATCGAAGTTGCGGATGCCGAACCATATTTTTCCGGAATTGCATCCTATTCTAATGGAATGACGTATGCAGTTTCTTATTTTCTTGTACGCGCATGGAATGGCGAAATTTCGAATATGGAATTTAATCGTGTCGAGTGGATCTCGAAAGAAATGCTTCCCACGCTGCTCCATCTTTCAGGAAACAAAGCCGTGCTGGATCGATTAATGCAAGAAGGGATTCCAAACGAATGATTCACCATGCCACGCGCGCGCGATTGCTTCAGATTGTGCCAATACTTTTAGACTGGCATAGCCGAAACAAGCGCAGCTTTATCTGGCGCGGGCTTCGACGCTCGCCGTATGTGGTATTGGTGAGCGAGTTCATGCTGCAACAAACGGGAGTGAAACAAGTCGAAAAAAGCTTCCGGAATTTCTTCAAACATTTCCTTCTCTAAAAAAACTTGCGTCTGCGCCACGTTCCGATGTGCTCCGTGCCTGGCAGGGACTGGGGTATAATCGGCGTGCGCTTAATCTGCACAATGCTGCAAAAGCCATTGTGACCATGCGAAAATTCCCAAAAACTCTTGAGGAATTACAAGCTCTGCCGGGCGTTGGTCTTTACACGGCAAGCGCAATACTTGCATTTGTGCATAATGCCGATGTGCCCGTTGTTGACGTGAATATCGAGCGCGTCCTCTCGCGCTGGTGGAAACCGATGAAGGATAGCAATGATAAACTTCCCATGCGGGATATTTATGAATTGGAAGCTGCAATCCTTCCAGTAGGAAGATCATCTGCATGGCATGAGGCATTGATGGATCTCGGTTCAACTATTTGCACGAAAAAGGCTCCCAAGTGCAGAGCGTGTCCGGTTCAACCGTGTTGCCGATCTGCCGGTAAGATTGCGTTGCTGTCTCAAGCAAAACAACTATCACAAGAGCTGCGATATTTTGGTGAACCGCGTCGCATTTGGCGAGGAAGGATTCTCAGCCAGGTTTCTAAAAATGAAATTAGTACAAAGCGTAGCCTCATCTCGCATTTAAGGGAACGTTATAAAATTGTAGAACCAACATTTGTCCCATTCGTCACATCCGTCCTATTAATGCTAAAGGAAGAAGGCTTCATCGCGCAAACCAAGAAAGGAGTAATAACGCTTGCCCACGAATAACCTCCCAGAACCGTGGCGCAGCACCTACGCAGAGCGCAGCGAAGCCATTCGTGGCAGACTCGAAGATTTTGTGCAGGTTCCCGCCACGCAATATTTTTATGAACTAGCCTTTTGTATTCTTACGCCCCAATCGAGCGCGATAAATGCTGAAAAAACCATTCTGGAACTCGAACGAGATGATTTTTTCGGGATAGGATTCGATCCAACATCGTATTTGCGCGATCCCAAACATTATATTCGCTTTCACAATACCAAAGCGAAACGGCTTCTTGTGATTCGAGAATCATTCGTTGAAATCTTGCCACACTTGACAAACAAAGCGATCTCCGCCGAGCAGAAACGTGACACTGTGCTCGAGATGGTGAAAGGCTTGGGAATGAAAGAGACAGCTCACTTTCTCCGCAATATCGGAGAGCGCGGACTTGCTATTCTCGATCGGCATATCCTAAAACATTTGCTTCGGCTGCATGTCATCAAAGAAATTCCCGCAAGCCTGACTACAAAACGCTATCTCGAAATCGAAAAGCATTGGAAACGGTTTGCAAAGCAAGTTGATATTTCCATCGATGAACTTGATCTCCTCTTTTGGAGCATGGAGACGGGAGAAATTCGCAAGTAGCCGTAACTTTTAAGTTACGGTGAGGAATATGCCGCAACTTAAAAGTTACGGCTACAAAGAAAACGGCGTTACTCGGTTAGAAAAATCAGGTCGGTAATAATCCTGGCTTTCAAATTCCTGTGCCCAGCCGTGCTCGAAGCCGAATTCGTCAAGCAGATCGAGAACTTTATCGTATTCACGCTCGCGTATCCTGCGATTCAGTAATTGAAGTGATTCGAATTTATCCGCATTCTCATTCGTGATCTTATTCGTGGGATAATATTGTGACATCACCGAAAGCGTTACGCGGTTCGAAAGTTGCTTCGAAATAAATTCCAGCGTTTCACGGCTGCCGGCAAGATCGTTGGGAAGCACAAGATGCCGAATAATAAGCCCGCGCTTCACAAGTCCATCATCGCCAATCAGCAAATCATTTCCCATTTGCCGGTACATCTCCGCAAGCGCAACGCGCGAATGTCGCACATATTCTTTTACACCAGAATAACGATAGCCCGCTTCATCTTCTGCATATTTTATATCCGGCAAATAAATATCGACGATTCCATCCAGCAATTTCAATACTTCAATAGAGTCGTAAGCATTCGTATTGTAAATAATTGGAACATGCAAGCCGAGCTTGCATGCTTCAAGAATTCCTTCGACCATCTGCGGAACGAAATGAGTTGGTGAAACGAAGCCAATCGCGTGGCAGAGGTGAACATCCTGCAATTCCATCATCATTTCCGCTAAACGCTGTATGGAAATTTCGTTCTTTCGTTCCTCTTTCCATCGCTGGCTGATCTCGTAGTTCTGGCAATAGCTGCATTTCAGATTGCAATTTCCGAAAAAGATATTTCCCACGCCATGCTTGCCGACAAGTGCAGGTTCCTCACCAAAATGCGGACAGTACGAAGAGACGATTGGTAACTTTGCTGAATAACACCGCGAAATTTCACCAGCCAGCCGATTGACATTGCAATCGAGCGGACAGATATTGCACGATGCGAGCATGGCAGTAAGCTGCTCGGCACGCCGAGCAAGCTCACCGGACGCAAAAAGATTTCGGTATGGAGGAATGTACATCTATTATGATAGGCATTCGTCGCAAGGAATGTTCCTGAAAATAACTCGTTTCTTGATATTCTTCACTCGGTACTTATTACTCATTTCTCGGTACTCACATGCAATACTGGCTTTTAAAAACGGATGCGGAATCTTATTCCATCGACGACCTGAAACGCGATGGCACCACCGCGTGGACGGGCGTAAGGAACTATCAGGTGCGCAATTACATGCGCGATCAAATGAAAGTTGGCGATAAAGGCTTTTTCTATCACTCGAGCACGGCGGAACCGGCTATCGTTGGCATTTGCGAAGTTGCCAGCGGTCCGATTCCTGATGAATCGGCTCTCGATCCTAAGGACAGCCACTACGATCCCAAATCTACTCTTGCAAATCCGATATGGATGTGCGTGGAAGTGAAATACGTCAAACATTTGAAGCGGCCTATCACGCTCGCGGAACTTCGTAAGACCAAAGGTCTAGAAAAAATGGGAATCCTTCAAAAAGGTTCTCGCTTTTCGATCACGCCGGTGACGGAGAAAGAGTGGAAAATTGTGACCGGGTTAGACTAATCTTTTTCTATTCTCTTCATTCCCTCGATAACTCGCTCCATATCCTCCGGTAGCGGCACCGACCATTCCATAAGCTCGCCGGTTATTGGATGATGAATTCGTAGGGTACGGGCATGAAGCGCTTGTCTCGGAAGCAGCGACAAAAGATGTTCAGCTTTCGATTTCCATTGCGGAATATCCTGTCGCATGACGTTCATTGCGCGGCCGCCATACGTGACATCTCCAAAAACAGGATGGCCAATGTGCTGTGTATGAACACGGATCTGATGGGTGCGTCCTGTTTGCAAGCGTAATTCAATGAGCGAGAAACCGAGGAACTCTTCAAGAACGACATAATCGGTAATGGCAATTTTACCGCCGCCGCCTTCTTTTTCTTTTAAATACAGAGGCGCTTCATTGATAACGGCAAATCGTTTGCGGTCCCGTGGATGCCGTCCGATCAGCGTTTCGACATGTCCCGATTGTTCCTTAAAATTCCCCCACACGATCGCGTTGTAAATGCGCTGTGCCGTATGATGAAAAAATTGCTTGGCAAGATTGCGATGCGCTTCTTCGGTTTTTGCAACCACTAACAATCCCGAAGTATCTTTATCAAGGCGATGAACAATTCCCGGCCGTTCAGGGTCGCTGCCGGGATGGTCGGAACGAAATTCTTTAAGATGATGAAGCAGCGCATTGACGAGCGTTCCACTTCGGGAACCATGCGCGGGATGCACCACCATCCCCGCCTGTTTATTGATGATGATGAGAGCATCGTCTTCATAAACAATGTCGAGCGGAATATTTTCAGCTTCCGCGTGGTGCGGCAGTGGGCGTGGAATCGTGATCTGAAATAGATCGCCGCCTCGGACTTTATACGAAGAACGTTCAAGCCGTTCGCCATTGAGAAGTACGGCTCCGGCACCGATGGCATTCTGAACTTTCGAGCGGGAGCTATTAGCTATGACGCGGGCAAGATATTGATCGACGCGCTCCGGGTGCTCACCTTTGGGAACTGCAATTTCAATGATCTGACGAGAAAGTTCTGCGCCAGTCTGCTCTGGCGAGATCATAATGGTAATGATTCGCTGGTCTCATTGGAACCATCATCGATGAGATTTTTTCCTGTTTGCTCCATAGGTGTTTCGCTAACTGTTGGAACAGGCTCTGCTTGTTTGTGACGCATCATTAGAAGGACAAGCACGCTTATGCCAATTGTAACGGAAGAATCGGCGACATTAAAGACTGGGAACATATTTCGGTGAACGCCAAAGTCGATAAAATCAACTACGCGCCCATAAAAAAGAGGCTGTTCATGGAAGAATACGCCATAAAATACGCGATCTATCAGGTTCCCAACTGCGCCGCCTAAGACCAGCGCCAGCGCAATGCGCTCGCCCAGGCGAAGTTTCTCAAGATTACGTTTGAGATAGATCAGGATTGCGAGAGATGCAACAATGGAAAAAACGGCAAAGAATACTTTGAAGCCGGGAATGTTAATTCCAAACGCAATGCCTGGATTTTCAATGTAGGTAATGCGCACAATGTCGCCAATGAACGGGAACGAATGAGCGTACGGCATCCCCTCGAACGGCAACCACGGCCAGGGCGACCCTTTGATCATCAGCTTGGTAGCCTGATCGAGCAAAACGACGAAAACACTGATCCAGAGAACAGCCATGGGGAAGTGCTAAGTGCTAAAGTGCTGAAGTGCTGAAGTGCTAAGTATGAAATGCTGAAGCACGACGTGCAAAAAGGAAAAGAATAGAAAAGGAATAAAATTTACTGACTTACAAGAACCATCATTATGCAAAGCACTTTACCACTCAGCACTTTAGCTCTTGTACGCGGAACTTATTCTACATGCGGGGGTGGTTCTTCGTCACGGAATCCGCTGTTGCCCGGGCCGGGTTTGCGCGTTTGCGTACGGTTTTTGCAATCGACATGCTTTTGCGTGATCGGCACTGCTTGCAGCCGTTCTTTTTCGATCAGTCCGCCACAGACCACGCAGATACCATAGGTTCCACGATCGATGCGCTCGATCGCTTCATCAAGTTTTTTGATATAATCGCTGGTGCGTTGCGCGTGCAGGAACGTTTTCTCGCGTTCGATGGCGTCGGTTCCCTGCTCGGCGGTGTGAAGCGAGTACGTTTGGTTATCGGCTTCGAACTCGCCGGACGTATCGAGGATATTCTGGCTTAGAATTTCAAATTCTTCGCGCGCTTCCTGCACCTGTTCCGTGATGAGCTTGCGGAACGCTTCTAAGTCCTTGCGGCCATATCGTTCCGTAGCCGAAGCGAGGATCTCGGCGTCATCGGCAAGTAGGCGCATTTCGGGAGCAGTACGCGTAGCCGGCTGAACGATGCCGCCGCCGGGCGCTACTTCTTTTTTAATAATTTTCGTTGTATTCGGCATGATTGAATTTCGTTGTATTGGCTGCGTAGCCCTTTTTATTGGCTGGGCAACGGCTGGCGCTTTCGCAACCGGCGCCGGTATTTTTTTCGCAATATTATTTTTGGCTACAGCTTTAGGTACTGCAATTTTTGAACCAACAGCAGAACGAGGCTTCGACGCGACGATTTTTTTCGATACAGTCTTCTTAATTTTCGCTACAGGCTTTTTTATCGCAATGCGAACCGGCTTCCTCGATTTCTTAGCAGGAGCCGCAGCTTTCTTTTTCGTAGGCTTTATGCTCGCAATTTTTTTGTGTGGCGCTGCCTTAGCTGGCTTTGCATTCCGAGGTTTCGATGCCGGTTTACGGGCCGGAGATTTTTTCGCTGTCGTTTTGGTACGCTTGGCCGCAGGAGCCGAACGTTTCGCCGTGCTTGATTTCTTCGCTTTTGCCATGGTTATTTTTGACTTCCTTAGCTTAAAACTCCTTCTTTATAGCAGCCCTTCAAAAGCTCTGCTCAGACGGATTTTTTATAAAGATGAGTCAAAACAACCCTGTACCCGAAAGAATCCACGCAAAGCCCGTTATTCGAAGATTTATGTTGATCTTCAAAAAAACGGGCAATTTCAGCCATTTTAGCGTGTTCTGGCCAAGCCAACGGTCACGGAATATCCGAGAATATCGAACTCCACAGATGCGCCATCGCTCGAAGACAGCACGTCAGTGGTAATCCCGTTCGCAAGCGTTTCCTGTTTGATAAAATCGGAGTAAACACTAACGGCATCCAAAATCTCGCGCGATTCCGATGCAAGATAAATTGCGATCCGATCCGTAACGTCGAACCCGGAATCTTTACGAAGATTTTGCACGCGATTTACGAATTCGCGCGCCATGCCTTCGCTCAAAAGTTCCGGCGTGATCGCCGTATCCAGCGCGACCGTGATCGCGCCTTCGCTCGAAACAAGCCAGCCTTCGACGTCTTCCGCGAAAATTTCAATGTCCCCGCGATCGAGCATCACAGAAGTTCCATCGATCTCTAATGCCAAGCTGCCGACGGTTTGATACGCGCGAAGTTCATCTTGCGATAATTTTTGTATGCGCGCAGCTACAGCTTTCATCATAGCACCAAGTTTTGCGCCAAGCGTTTTGAAGTTCGCTTTCGCTTTTAGTTTTATGACATCGCTATCACCGGCTTCGACATATTCCACGCGCTTCACGTTCACTTCATCGCGGATAACATCTTCCACTTTTCGCAGTTCATCGATTTCACTTCGCCGTGCAACTGGTATGAGTATGCGCGATAGCGGCTGACGAACGCGCAGCTTCGCGCGTTCACGCATTTGACGAACGAGCGAGGAAATAACCTGCGCCGATTCCATGCGTTTTTCGAGTGGCGCATCGATAGCATTATCGTTTACTTCTGGATACAGCGCAAGATGAACCGAATCGCCGGAACCGGATAGCGCCTGATACATCCAATCCGAAAAGAATGGCGCAAGCGGAGCCATCAGCTTCGAAATAGTTAACAGGCATTCATATAGAGTATCGTAGGCGGCTTGCTTATCCTCGCCCTGCTCGCCTTTCCAGAAGCGGCGGCGATTGCGCCGGATATACCAATTCGAAAGCTGCTCCATCACGAATTCCTGGATCGCGCGAGCAGGTTTCGTCAGATCGTACGCATCGAGTTCCTGACGGCATTCTTTGACGAGTGAATTTAGCTTAGATAATATCCAGCGATCGATCTCTGGAAGATCCCCCCGCCTTTCTAAGGCGGGGGTTAGGGGGTGGTTTGATTGGTATCCATCAATATTCGCATAGAGCGCAAAAAATCCGTATGTGTTCGTGAGCGTGCCGAACAGCTTTCGTTCCAGTTCGCCGAGATCGTCCTCGTTGAACGCGCGCGGTTTCCACGGCACTGCTACCGACAGCAGATACCAGCGCGTGGCATCCGCGCCATGCTTTGTCATCACTGCAAACGGATCGACGATATTTCCCTTCGATTTCGACATTTTCTGCCCTTTTTTATCGAGCAGCATGTCGTTGACAATCACATTTTTATACGCGCGCTCGCCAAACAGGAACGTATTGATCGCGTGCATGGTGTAGAACCATCCTCGCGTTTGGTCGATACCCTCCGAGATGTAATCCGCAGGATAATTGATGGGCTTCGCCGTCTCACCCATAAAATGATGCTGCGCGAACGGCACCGAGCCGGAATCGAACCAGACATCGATCACTTCGGGAGTGCGCTTCATGGTTCCACCACACGCACACACAAATGTTAGTTCATCGACATGCGGTTTATGTGGATCGAAACTCTTATCTTTTCCATTTGCAAATTCATCGAACGAGCCAACGCATTTCTGAGCATTGCATTTTTCGCATTCCCAAATGGGCAATGGAGTTCCCCAAAACCGCTCACGGGAGATGCCCCAGTCTTTCAGTTCTTCCAGCCAGTTCCCAAAGCGACCATCCCGAATTTCCGGCGGTTGCCAGTTTATGGTTTGATTTTGCTCGATCAACTTCTTCTTATACTCCGTTACGCGGATATACCAGGAATCTCGCGCATAGTAGAGCAGGGCAGTGTCACATCGCCAGCAGAAAGGGTAGGTATGCTCGATTGTTTCACGTCGATATAGAAGTCCCTTACTTTTTAGTTCTTCCATGATGCTGGGATCAGCTTCTTTGAAGAACTTTCCTTTGTATGGCGAATCCAAATTTATCTCACCATTACTTGAAACAGTGATGATGAGCGGCAGTCCTTCACGCTGCGCCACGCGATAATCATCCTCGCCAAAAGCCGGCGCCTGGTGAACAATTCCAGTCCCATCTTCTGTAGAAACATACGTATCGACAACGATTTTGTATGCTTGTTCTAATAACTTCTTATCAAAAATAGGATAAGAAGTTTTGAAAAGATAATCGAACAGCGGCTCATATTTCTGACCTGCCAAATCTTTCCCAAGAGTGTGTGCGACGATTTCCGTCTCACCTTCAAGTTTACCGATCAATGCTTCGGCAAGCACCAATCTCTCGATCTTATCTTTGCGCTTATTAATGACGGTAACGTATTCCACATCAGGATGCACTGCAAGTGCGACATTCGCAAGCAGCGTCCACGGTGTCGTCGTCCACGCGAGGAAGTATTCTTCGTGCCCAACATTTTTGCGTCGGAACTTCACGTAAACGCTGGGATCCTTCGCGGTATCGTAGCCAAGCGAGACCTCGTGCGACGAAAGTGCCGTTTCGCAGCGCGGGCAATACGGTTGAATTTTGAAACCTTTGTATATCAGCCCTGCATCGTGGAACTTCTTTATAGCCCACCAGACCGATTCCACGTAATCGTTCGTGCAGGTGATATAGGGGTCGTCCATGTTGACCCAATATCCCATGCGTTCGGTCAGCTCGCGCCAGCCGGCATCGCGGCTGATGTTGCTATAGACAAGTTCCTTGCATTTCTCGTTAAACTTCCCGACGCCATACTCGACGATCTCGTTCTTATGACGGAACCCAAGCTCTTTTTCAATAGCGATCTCAACAGGGAGGCCGTGCGTATCCCACCCAGCTTTACGCTCCACGCGAAAACCGGACATCGTTTTATACCGGCAGATGGCATCTTTAATAGTACGCGAAAAAACATGGTGAATTCCCGGCGTGCCGTTAACGGTCGGCGGACCTTCGTAAAATGAAAAAACACGCTCCGCATCGCGCTCCTCCACGGACCGTTTAAAGATATTTTTTTCCTTCCACGATTCGAGCACGAGATGCTCGCGCTCGTCAGGGGAAACGGATGTTCTGAGTTCTGGATACATTCTTTACTTGCAATGGGACAAATGGGTCATATACGACCCATCCGTCCCAGCAGTTTATTGGCCAACGGTTTTTTCTGCTTCGACAAGCGCAATAAATGCCTTGACTGTTGCTGGTCTAACCTTAATATGCTTTCTACGCTCAGAGAAGAACGCCGGGATGCCCTGCAAAAATCCTGCGAGACATGCGGTTACCGTATTTGTTCCCCAGGCGCGTTTCATCATCCAGAGGCTGAGATGCACGACATATTTCCACCAACCATGCGGAAATGGCAGGATAAGTCCCGCGAATTGTCCCACGCTTTTTGCGTCGAGATTCACGCGGTGGGCAGTTGGCGTGTCAATCGTAGCCGAGCCATAATGCCGAATAGCAACGGCAGGGGAGTACCAGCATTCCCATCCGGTTTCGAGCAAGCGCCATGCAATTGGGAATTCATCCCAGCTGTAAAAGAACGAGTTGACGAAATATTCTCCCAGTGCAAACCGTGCAGATTCCATTGCCTCGCGCCGAAAACAGACAGCGCAGCTTGCAAATTGCGCGGAACGAAATTCTTTATTGCGTGCTAATTCCGGCTTGGCTTGATACATCCACAAATTCAGCGTTTTCGGATCGTTCGCATTTACAACAGTGAAACCGATCGCTCCGGCTTTGGGATGTTTCTCAAATTCTAATGCTGCTTTTCGCAGATCGTCCTTAAATTGAAATGTGGCATCATCATCAATGATGAACCAGAGTGAACCTTTTGCTTGCTGAAGCAATAAATTCCGCCCTAAACAGGAGCCGAGATTTTTCCCGTTAAAGGTTATTGTTACACGCGGTTCTGTGCGAGAAAGTTCCTGAAGATAATCTATCGTTCCATCGGTCGAGCCATTATCGCCGATGAGAATTTCAAAATCGGGATGATCTTGCATCAAGATTGAATCGACGCACTCCCTGAGATAAGCTACGCGATTTCGAGTGATGATAATGACGCTGATCTTGCCCGGTTCAGACATTCGCCTCTCGTTCCAGCGATTGCATAAACGATTCGAAGCCAGCCATCGTAGAGCGCATCCGTGCGATCATGCTTTGATATTCTCCGCGCGCGTGGAGCACATCGGATTGAAGGCGCTCTAATTCCATGCGAACATCGGCTAATTTACGCGCGCGTTCCAGCTCGGCGTCGCGCAAGATAAGTTCCGATTCTTTTCTCGCTTGCTCTTCCATTCTTACCGCCGTTTGCTGCGCGGCAGCAAGTGTTTTTTCGATCGTTTGTTCGAGCGAAATATAATGATCGAGCCGTTCGGTTACGATGAGCAACCGATCCTCCGCCGTGTTTTTCTCGGTGGTGAGCAATTCCACTTCCGCCGCAGCCTGTTCGAGAAATGCGCGCACTTCGTCGGGATCAGGCCCTCGCATTTTTTGAGAGAATTCTTTTTTCTTGATGTCGAGAGCAGATAATCGGTCAGGCATGTTTGGATGATGAAATAAATAGAAAATAAAAGAACAACGAGCGTAGCGAATGCGATTCTTTTATTTCGGTGCAGAATTCCGCTCCCAAAACACGCCATCGGAAAATCCCTGGATGCGAGTGTCAGAATTTGCAAGTTCCAGCCGTTTCTCCGTCAGGCAAGCGTATAGTTCATCGATTTCAATGCCCACATAGCTTCGGCCAAGTTTTTTTGCAACAACGGAAGTTGTACCCGATCCGCATAAAGGATCGAAAACAATAGCTCCCAGAGCAGAACTTGCAAGAATTAACTTTGCAATAAGCTTTTCCGGTTTTTGTGTCGGGTGGTCGGTGTTCTCTGGCATGGACCAAAAGGGAACTGTAATGTCATCCCACAAATTGCTCGGATGTGTGATTCGGTGGTTCCCACTGGAAGATTCCGTCCAATCTTTTGGCTGACCGTTTACTTTATAGGGCGCGATTACTTTGCGACGAATTTTTACAGCATCGACATCGAAGTAATAATTGTCCGATACCGTGCAAAACCAAACATCTTCCATGCTGTTTTTCCAGTTTGCGCTTGCTCCGCGTCCTTTTTCTCGGCCCCACGTAATACGATTGCGAACATGCGTATGCCTGTCGAGCACGGTATGAACAGCGGTGGAAGTTTGCCAATCGGCACACACATAGATGGAAGCATCTTGTTTTAAGAGTGGAAGCAGCATTAGGAACCATTCCTCGAACCATCGGCTATATTCGTATAGTGACTTTTTCGAAAAAGAATTAGAATGGAACGATTTGTTGAGATTATAGGGTGGGTCGAGAATGAGAAGATCGGCGAAAGCAGGAGGAAGATATTTAACAACTTCGATAATATCGCCGTGAATCGTTTTATCCATCATCGTTTTGATACTGGCCGGAGCGTTGAGATGACACAGCTTTGATTTGTAATGCTCGATCTCGGTATCGTCGAGCGAGAGTGTGCGATTTCTCGGCGCGCGTGTTTTTGTCATTGTCATTGTGGGCTAAATAAGGCGCTGCCGATACGCACAATGGTTGCGCCTTCTTCGATCGCAATTTCAAAATCGTTGGACATGCCCATGGATAGCTCTGTAAAGCGCGTTAGCTCTGGATGCAGTTCCCGAATCTTATCTCGAAGCTCCCGCAGCAGACGGAATTGCGGGCGTGTTCGCTCGACATCCTCTTCTTCCGAAGCCATGCCCATTAATCCGCGGGGTATGAGGTTGGGACATTCTTTTTCAATGAATTCGACAAGCGGCAATACTTTATCCGAAGAAACTCCATTTTTTTGAAATTCGCCACTGATGTTGACTTCCACCAGCACGTTGATTCTTCGTCCATATTGTTCCGCGCGTCGCGATAGTTCCCGAGCTAATTCAAGAGAATCAACAGAATGCACCCATTCTATAAAAGGAGCGATCTGCCGCGCTTTATTTGATTGCAGATGGCCGATGAAATGCCAGCGAATATCCTTCTGTAGTCCCTCACGCTTTTTCAGAAGTTCCTGCACACGGCTTTCGCCAAAATCACGGATGCCGTGATCGTAAAGCGCGCGGATCGTTTCCGTAGATTGAGTTTTTGAAGCAGGAAGGAGCAAAACATTCGCTTCGCGCTCGCAATGCAAGCAGGAAGAACGGATGGATGCCTGTATCCTAATGTAGTTTTGAGTGGCGCTCACAGCGAAGTCACATGCTCATAAGTGTTTCCATTCCTCTCGACTAAGACCGGCTTGGCGTAATATCCTTTTTAGCAGGGTGACATCGATATCGCCACGATGGGAATTCGGAATGTGAATGGTAAGATTCCCTCTCGTCATGATAGGATGTTTTCCGCCGGCTTCGGGACCAATAAAACCAGCATTGCGAAGCGAACGAATTAAATTATCTCGGTGGATCGGGCCAAATCGAGGCATTACGCAACCTCATGTAATTCGAGCATGATTCCGTCAATTTCTGGAATGGGAAGATCTTTGCGGAGGCGAAGAAAAATCCATTCTTCGAGCACTTCCTGCAACTCCTGACGGCAGTCCTCCCAGTTGTTTGAGTTTGCCCAAACTCCATTACACTCTGGGATTTCTCCATAGTAAGATTGGTCTTCAGGCAAGACCTCGTACTTAGCGTGCCGCATCGCAGCTTTCATGTATTCCTGAATCATAGTATTGTTATTATCCAACCATAAAACGGTAACTCTTGTGCCTTCTCTTTCGATTCCAAAATCTGGCGTAGGGCAAGAGGTATTATCCCTTCGCAAGCGCTTCCGCTCCACCGACGATCTCCAAAATTTCTTTGGTGATCGCAGCCTGCCGCGCTTTGTTGAAGGAAAGTTGTAGTGCAGCAGCCAGGTCTTTCGCGTTTCGCGTGGCGGAATCCATAGCGGTCATGCGCGCGCCTTGTTCGGCGGCGTTCGATTCGAGCATGGAACGCCAGAGCATTGTTTCCAGATGGCGTGGAACGAGCACGTTCAGGATAGAAATGGGGTCGGGTTCGTAAATATAATCGCGCTCGGTTTTGTGTCCCTCGACAAAACCGGAGGGATCGAGCACAGGCAGAAGCCGCTCTGCTGTTGGCCTCTGTGAAACAATGGAACGGAATTCGTTGAAGATGATCTCCACGCGATCTGCTTCGCCGCGATTGTAAAGGCTCGTTACAAAAAGCGTGATGGTGCGCGCAGTATCGAATTCTAATTTCGAAAAAATTCCGGGATATTTTCCCGCAACATTGTATCCGCGTTTTGGGAAGTATTCGGTGGCTTTGCGGCCAATCGGAACGATGGAGAGACGACCCGACTCTTTATGCTGCGCGAATTGATCGCGGATGCGGGCTTCAGTAAATTTTAACAGATTGGAATTGAACGCGCCGGCAAGCCCACGATCGCTGGTGACGACGACGAGGACGACGCGCTCTTTTTCATCGCGCGGGCGACCAATAAGAAGAGGGGAACTTGTGGATTCGAGCGAAGCCGATTGCAGCAGATCTTTCAGCAATCCTTCGAGCGCGCGCGCATACGGCCGCGCGGCGTTGATGGAATCCTGCGCGCGGCGAAGCTTTGCTGCCGCGACCATTTTCATCGCCTGCGTGATCTTTGCTGTCGAACGGACGCCGGCAATGCGGCGCTTGATCTCTCGTAATGTTGCCATCTAAAATTTTCTATCTAAATGATTCAATATAATTATACATCGAGGGCGGCAGATCGGTTGGAATTCCTTCCGAAGGTTCGCTGGGAATGTTCGAATAAATTTCCCGGAACTCGCCGTGTCCTTCATACGCGCTTTGAGATCCGCTGAAATCCGAATAAACGAAAAGAAAGAATGCGACACGGTAGCCTTGTATGCGATTTTGATCTATCCATAATTCGTACTTTCGATCCGATCCGTTGAGCGAATTAGCTGCTTCTACGCGGTCCGGCGTGCCATACACGAGCAGTACGCGGCCCCGATCTGTGGTAACGCCAAGCTGTATCGGCGATCCATACTTTTTGTTCGCGACCTCAACGCGGTGCATGTATTCTATGCGCGCATCGTTTCGCGGTGAACCGGTTATGTTTCTCGCTTGCCAGAAGCGGTCTTGCCACTGATCGATCTCCTCGCTCGATGTTGTTTTATCGAGCTGTTCCAATTCATCCGACGTTGCAAGGTATTGCAATTCTAACCGAAGGGAATCTTTTGGAGTTGGCGCTAAACGTTCTTCACGAAGAAGATTCATAACAACGCCAAGTTCGATTCCGCCCCACGCTTGAAATTGGTTACCATCGAAAGGAAATCTTCGCACTTCACCGGCCAGTCGGAGTTCCAGTAGTCCGGTTCGTGCTACGAGCGCAGCGCGAAGGCCGGTCGAGAATGCTTCGGAATCCGTGCCATTGTCGATGAGCAGCAGTGCCGCATCCAAGAAAAACCCTGATGGTACGTCACTCTCCGCTTCTTTAATTGGAAATCGAAGGCCGAGCGTAAACGATTCCGCAGCAGGATCAGGAAATTGCGGGGAATGTTCTGAAAAACCCCAGTGAAATCCCGCTGTCAGATCGAGCGCGCTCGTTCGGGCGAAAAAATCGGCATTGGCGGTTGGTTGAAAGACGGATTGCTGTCCTTCCCGAAAATATCCCGCTCCGCCGGTGATCGCAAGATCGATCGTCCGCTCCGGCTTCGGCAGAAACATTCCCGTGCCGGTTGCTGGGAACGTAACATTCCGAAGCGAATCGGTTTGGTTACCGGAATGCGTAGTTGTAGTATCCGGCTGTTGCGCATACGCCGTGCTTATGCTTGCAATAATGCAAACAAGGATCATCTGCCAAAGAACGAACGCACGTTTCATAAGTGTCGGGTTAAAAGAACAGGTAAAGAAAAGTATTCCATTACCGTACCAATAACACGCACACACATAAAAAGTAGCGTGAAACGCAATAGGGAACAAGCTAACGCAAGTTCCATATTGCTATTATTTGAAATTCGCGGCGTAATCGCCGATGGCTTTTTTAAGCTGCTCGACAATTTCCGGAGTCAATTCTTTTTTGTCGGCGATCGCGGCCAATAGGTTGGCATTGCGCAACCGCATAGCTTCGAGCAGTCCGATCTCGAAGCGCCGCACGTTCTCGACGGGAACCGCATCGATATACCCGTTCGTGCCCGCGTAAACTACCACGACCTGTTCTTCGACCGGCATCGGCTGATACTGCCCTTGCTTGAGCAATTCCACCAGACGCTGACCGCGCCGAAGCATCTGCTGCGTCGCCTTATCGAGATCGCTTCCGAACTTTGCGAACGCCTCGAGTTCCCGATATTGCGCGAGATCGAGCCGGAGGGTTCCCGCAACTTTTTTCATTGCCTTGATCTGCGCGTTGCCGCCTACGCGAGAAACAGAAATTCCCACATTGATCGCAGGACGAACGCCGGCATTAAAAAGATTGGGTTCCAAATAGATCTGCCCATCCGTGATGGAGATCACGTTCGTGGGAATGTACGCCGATACGTCACCTGCTTGTGTTTCAATAACCGGAAGCGCAGTGAGGGAACCGCCGCCTAATTCTGCCGAAAGCTTCGATGCTCGTTCGAGCAGGCGTGAGTGCAAATAGAATACATCGCCGGGATACGCCTCGCGTCCCGGTGGGCGGCGAAGCAAGAGCGATACTTCGCGGTACGCTGCGGCTTGCTTCGAAAGATCGTCATACACCACGAGCGCATGGCGGCCTGTATCTCGGAAATGCTCGCCGAGCGTCGCGCCGGAATAGGGAGCGATAAACTGGAGCGGCGCAGGATCGGATGCCGTTGCGGCAATGATCGTCGTGAAAGCAAGCGCGCCCTGTTCTTCAAGTTTGGTGCGAACCGTAGCAACCGTCGATGCTTTTTGTCCGATAGCTACATAAATGCAATAGACGGGCTGCACGCCGCGTGCCGCAGCTTCTGGCGTGTGCGTGTAACGCTGATTGATGATCGTATCAATAGCGACAGCCGTTTTCCCCGTTTGGCGGTCGCCGATGATAAGTTCGCGCTGACCGCGCCCGATCGGAATCATTCCATCGATAGCTTTAATGCCGGTTTGAAGCGGCTCCTTAACAGGCTGGCGTTGCATGACGCCGAGCGCTTTGCGTTCGATGGGAAGATATTTATCGGTTTTAATTTCTGCGCCGCCATCGATCGGAATGCCAAGCGGATTAATGACGCGACCAAGCATCGCATCCGTAACGGGCATCGAAGCAATGCGCCCGGTGCGGCGGACGGTATCGCCCTCTTTCACAAGCGTTTCATCGCCAAAGAGCACCGCGCCGACGTTATCTTCTTCGAGATTCAGCGCCATGCCGAACACGCCGTTCGGGAACTCAAGCAATTCGCTTGCCATGACCTTCGTAAGGCCATACACGCGCGCAACGCCATCGCCGACCATGAGGACGGTGCCCACCTCATACATATCGACTTCTTTTTCAAAACCCGATAGCTGCTGGCGCAGGATCGCGCTTACTTCATCCGGACGTACTGCTGACATAATGGAAATGATGAATGGTGAATGATGAAAGGAAACTCTGATTTAATACGAGTGTCATTCTGAACGTAGCAACGCTTCGCGGAGCGAAGTGTTGCGAAGTGAAGAATCTGTTGCTCTGATAAAAAAAGATTCTTCGCTACGTTCATGCTCCTTTCAGGAGCATGAACTCCGCTCAGAATGACAGGTTATTCTTAAAATGTATGTTAACTAATTTTTCTTCGTTTTCTTGTTCGAAACTTTCTTTTTTGCCTTCGGAAACCGGAACTTAATACTTCGTTTCGGATTTCCGCGATCAAGCGCCACAAGTTCCGAAGTTACGACGTAGGTTTCGTTTTCCTGAGGAGGAATTCCTCGAAAAATAATTTTTACAATTCCTACGTCCTTCACAAAATACTTGGACATCACTCCGTATTGTCCCGGAGATTGTACCACTAACGATTTCGGAAAATTCCCCATTGGCGTAGAAACCGGCTCTTTCGTAGCGATAACGGTTGTTCGAATGGTGTCATCCGATACATCTCTCCAAGATTCTCCCATTCGAAGTGGATTTAGGAGCATCGTATGATTCGATTCATTTGTCATCGAATGATTAACGACCGTCATAACGATGGAATCATCGACATAATATTCTACGATCTGTGTTTTCGCCGTATCTTCGCCGCCCGCATGATAGGGCTGCGATGATTCGCACCGCACTATCGGATAGCCTTGAAGCGTGCGATTGGAATCCGATATAACGCGCTCGAAGCTGAACATCGTATCGCTTTTCAATACGTTGTTATACGGGTCGAATAATTGCGAAATGGTACGCAGCGTCCACTTAGCGCCGAGATTTGCAGGAAAAAAATAAATGCCGACCGATCTCGAATCGAGATTGCATGTCGGGCGAAAAGTAGTTGCGGGAGCGGTGCGAAGATGAACGCCAGATGGGTTTGGTTTTGGAGCCGTTGGCTGTGCCATCAGCAAGCATGGAATAAGGAGCAGCGCTGATAGTATTCCCAATACCTGCCGTTCCATCCTCAGATTTTCAATGAACAAGATTTTTTTAATTCAAAACGGGCGAGCCGCCTTGAGCAAATTGTGCGCGCAGCAGATCAAGCTGATGTTTTAAGCTCGCGTCGATCATTTCATCGCCCATGCGTGCTACGAAACCACCGCGTAGCATCGGATCGAGGAAAAATTCAGAACGCACCTGCTTGCCGGTCATACGTTCGAGCTTTGCGATAAGCTGCCGTTCTTCTTCTTCCGAAAGTTTTACTGCGCTCTCGATGCGTGCATGGACGACATTGTTTTTCACATCGAGCATCCGGAGGAATTCCTGCGCGGTTGCTACCAGATATTCCGCTCGGCCTTTTTTCACCAAGAGCGTGATGAATTTCATCGTAAGCTCGCTGCACCGCTTACCGAAAATTTCGATGAGGATCTTAAGCTTTTGGTTAGGATTGACGACCGGACTCATGAGAAACACAGCAAGTTCGCGGGAATCGCGCACGGTGTGCTCGATGTCCCGGAGATCTTCGGCAACCTGATCGAGGACGTTCAATTCCTCGCCCAGATCCATAAGCGCAATAGCATAGCGGGCTGCGACTCTTCGGTTCATAATAATTCCTTATGCTTCGACCGCCGAAAGATCGGCGATCATTTTATCTACGACTTTACGATGCCGCTCTTCATTCATGTTCTCATCCAAGAGTTTCGATGTTGCCATAATAGCAAGATCGGAAACTTCGGTTCGAAGCTGGCGGAGTGCATGTTGCGTATCGCGCTCAATTTCTGCGCGAGCTTGTGCAAGCATTCGCTGCGCTTCTTCTTTCGCTTTATCGACCAGATCGCGCCTCATTTGTTCTGCAAATGCACGGCCTTCGCGCAATGCCTTCTGAACTTCCTCTTCCGCTTTCGCGCGTTCCTGCTTGTTCTCAGCAATAAGGCGTTCGGCATCGGCGCGAGCTTGTTCGGCACGCGAAAGCGAGTCTGCTATTGCATTCTCACGAGCTTTAAGGGACGCAAGCAACGGTTTCCATGCTACCTTCGCTAAAATTACGAGAAGCAGCAGGAAAATGATGAACGTCCAGATCATCAGACCGGGATTGATTGAAAGCATAATGATTCATTTGTAGCGCAAACTTTAGTTTGCGATCCCGTTGGGGGTCGCAAACTAAAGTTTGCGCTACATTACGCGTTACTTAGTGGCGAGAATAATGCAGATAACGAGCGCGAAGAGTGCGATACCCTCGATAAGCGCCGCGCCGATGATCATCGTCGTGCGCAAGCCGCCGGCCATTTCGGGCTGACGCGCCTGCGATTCGATTGCCGATGCTACCAGCTTGCCGATACCCTGTCCTGCGCCGAGCACTGCAATGCCCGCGCCAACTCCCGCTCCCAAAAATGCTAAACCTGATGGATTCATGTCGTAGTTTGTTTTCTGATTAAGTGATTGATTCGATGTAAAAAAAATTATCCGTGCGCCGTTGCAACAAGGTGGTCGCCATTCGGAGCATGAGGCAGATCGTGATCTTGCACATGCTCTTCGTGTGCCGTATGGGCCATCATGCCGATAAACAGCGCGGAAAGTATCGTGAAAATATACGCCTGCAACGTAGCAACAAAAATTTCGAGTAAATAAACAAAGATCGCAAACGGCACCGTCACGAACACACCGACGATAACCGAATGGAATAAGAGCGCAAGGCAAATCAGCGAAATAATAATGATATGCCCCGCCGACATATTTGCAAACAGACGAATGCACAGCGCGAACGGCTTCGTGAAGATCCCCATGAATTCAATGGGAACCATGATGAGGAGCAGGAGCGCCTTCATCACGATCGAAAGCTCCATTTCGTGAAGACCTGCCGTCAAATGGAGCAGGAATGTTTTAATTCCCATAGTCCAGATCCCGATCACCTGCGTAATGAAGAATGTGCAAAGCGCCAGCGCGGCGGTTACTTCAATGGAACTGGTTGGCGTGTGTGCCCAGGGTAAAAGCCCCGTAAGATTTGCAAATAAAACGAAGAAAAAGATCGTCAGAAAATAGGGCAGGAGCGCCGAGCCATAAGGCTCCGCTACGTTCGGCGTGACAATATCATCGCGCACGAACACGATCAGCACTTCGACCAAATTTCGGATTCCGCTCGGAATCAACGATTTCTTCGCTTTCGCCCCTGCAATGCGAAGCACAATAACGAGCATCACTGCTGCAAATCCTAAGAAAAAGAGATTCGATGTGATGGAAAGATCGAGACCTATCGGCTTACCGTCGAGCCTTAGTGCGGCGCCTTTTTCGGCGAGAGGGGACGTTTCGATCAAATGCTGCGGATCGAATTTCGGATCGACATTTGTGGTATAGACTCCGCTTTCTTTCAACGACTCCGCACTCCCATAGACATGCAGCGAACCCTGATCGACGAAAATATAGGGTAAAGGAAGCTCACCGAACGGCATGAAGTTTACCGTGTGATGATTGCCAAGCTCACGGAATCCTTCGTTAAAAAAGTTTGGCTTCGCCGCTTCCTGAGGAGCGGCGGTTGCGGGAGCCTGGGTCAGTGTGGTATCTGCTGCCATTACTGTCCGAGAATTTTTCCTTTATTGTGCATGTACGCGATCTCGATCGTGAGATAGGAGAAATACGTCACCAGCAATCCGATAATCACTCCCGCCGGATTCATTTTAAGAATAATAAACCCGACGCAAAACGCAAGCAACAAATTGAACATTCGGAGGATCATGCTCATGATGGCAACCATCATAAACATCATCGTTGGCTGCTCGAACGCCCATTCGGTAACGAGAAAACTAACGAAGCTCGTGACGATCGGAAGAGACATCCCGAAATAGCAAGCTTTCATAAAGGCAGGGCTTGCAAAAAAATACATAAAGACGGAGCTAACGAGTAGCAACCCGCCAGTCATGAGGAAATAACGCTGAATAAAATAGCGGCTCGCTTCCTGACTTAAAAGAAGATCGGCGGCATTTCTGGGAGATGGAATCGCGATCGCGCCACTGGCGCGGTCGGTTGAAGTAGATGTCTGATGAAGGCTCAATGCGTAAAGTTTTTACGTGATTTGTTTATCGTTTCGTCTCGGTAAGCAATTTCTGTGCCTAATACGGAAAAATCTCTTGTTTGTTACCTTTTATGCCTAAAAAACATGGCGGTGGTTATTCATGCTGTTAATCTCACCGGCGCGCGCACCAAATGCTTTTTATTTCGATTTCGTTTCAAAAATAGAAGGGACGATCATCTATTTTTTCTGCCGTTTTTGGTCCTCTTGTTTTTGAAGCTGGATAACGGTGACAATAAAATAGGTCAAACTTGCAAATGCGCCAAAACCAGCAAAAATAGCCGTCCAAAGCGAGCCGGTCTTAAAATGCTGATCTAACCAATACCCGATCCCGAAAAAAGCAAGGATCGTAAGGACAAGCTGAATTCCGAGCGTCATATAAGGCCCGGTCTCTTGCAGCGCTTTTTGCTGCTCGGCCATTTCGCGCTGGGCGCGGGTTTTTAGATCTTCAGGCATGGGATTAGAGTTGGAGCCATTCTTCGCGAGAAATATTTGCCTGATGTAAGACCTTTTTCAAAAGATCGATTGAAATATCACCCCGATGAGGGTTTGGAAGTTTAACATAGATGTCACTTTTTACCATCAATTGATGGTCTGAACCGCGACGAGGGCCATCGAATCCGGCGCGTCGTAGTGTAACGATCAGATCCTTCCGGCTAATTGGGCCAAAGTATGGCATTAGACAAGCTCATGGAGATTGATGTCAATTCCATCGATCACTGGAATCTCAGCGCCATCATGAATGCGCAAGAGTATCCAGTCTTCCAATGTGCCGCGAAGATCCTTGCGTGTTTCTTCCAGCGTCATTTCATTTGCCCACACACCATTACATTCTGGGATTTCTCCGTAGTAGGAATTATCGTCTGGAAGTATCTCGTATTTCGCGTGCCGCATCCCGGCCTCGATATATTCGGTAAGCATGATTTTCTAACCTGATAAGGAGCGAGGAAGTTCGATGCTTACTTCGTCATCACATAATTAAGAAAATCGATATTCGCCGGTTCATGTCCAAACCTGCGGATGCTCGCAATGATCTGCCCTCGCGTGTGTGTACCGTGACTGGCGGTGTGCATTAGCGGTTTCCAGAATGGATGCGCCTCCTGCTTGCCGCTCATGCGAGTAAAGGTGCGAATTTCTTTCAAAGAGTCGTCGGTCAGGCTGTTGATGAATTTGTTTGTTTCATCATCGACGGTTACCCATCGCGCACGGGCTTCGTCCAGCGTAGCGATCGGTTCCGAATCCATGATCTTAACTGCTTCACGCAGATCCAATTTCTTCTCGAACCAATCCAGCCAGCCTTGCTGTACTAAAATGAGGTGCGATAGCGTTCCACCGACCGAGCCATTGCCGCTGCAACCGGGTGAGTTGTATTCTTCAGACGAAAGCTGTTCGCATGAGGCAAGCGTGCGATACGTTGCCCAGGAATTATACTTGTAGTAAGTTTTTATGAGTTCAAGCATAAATACATAACGATGTAGCGCGGAGTTTTGTCCGCAGCTTTGAGGAATATCTCGGCTGACGCAACTTTCCGTCTCTTATAGTTATTCTATATTCGCTTGAGATAACGATTCCCCCATGTCAGAAATTAAATCGAGAACCTTACCCATTCGAGAGGTATCCGCCGGAGCGTCGATGAACGGTGCTGCGCGCGATACTTCCGCGATAATTGCCGGCATTAACGACGCGATCGAATTCGTGCAGGAGCGCGTCGTCAACCGCGAAGAAGTCGTCGAGCAAATTTTTCTTGCCATGCTCACCGGTGAGCACATCCTGCTCGAAAGCCGAACCGGCGTGGGCAAGACGCTGCTTGCCGAGCAGGTTTTTCGCATGTTCGAAGGCGCACGGATTTTCAAAGTGCAGGCCAGCAAGGAGCAGCAACCGGATACGTATTTTGGTGGCCTGCTTTTGGATGAATTGAAGCAAGGCCGATTGATCCATAATACCGAGGGTTCCCTTGTCGAAAGCGAGTTCGGATTTATCGACGAAATTTTCGATGCCAACGATTACACGCTGCGCGCACTGCTTTCGCTTTTGAATGAGCGGGAACTTATTCGCGGCGTCCAGCGCGTGCATTCGAATGTCCATACCGTTATTGCTGCTACGAATTATCTCCGGCTTTCGGAGATCACCGAAGCCTTGCTCGACCGTTTTCTCTTTAAGGCGCTCATCCATCCGGATAAGGATGCGTTTTATCAGTACAAAATTTCGCAGCAGTATCTGAAAAATCTCGGCAATGCTATCGAGCCGCCGAAAAAAATTCCATACGATGAACTTGCGTATGCCGCGCACATTGTTCGCGGTGAAGTTCCCGAATATCAGATTCAAGTAACGCCCGATCTTGTGTATTTTATGAATTTGGTTGTGCGACATTATGAAGTTCAGCGCAATCGACTTCTTCATGAGAGGCCGCACGAAGCGCATCTGCGTTCGAAAGATTTTTATATCTCACCACGCACGCAGGCGAAATCGCTCGATGTGTTGCGCGCGATAGCGTTTCTTCACGGGCGCATGTATGCAGAAAAAGCGGACATCCCCAAACTGCATTTGCTCCTCTGCACGGCCGGAATTGCTGAAGAAAAAACGCTATTTCAGCGATCGTACGATACGCTGCTTCAGCTATATCAGGTTTCGGGCGCATTCGATCAATTAGCGGCGCTGCTCACGCTCGAAGATGTGCTTGCGCGTTTGCGGCATGATCCGGCGCTTATGTCCAAGCCGCTCACTGAGCTTGAAGGAGTTCCCACGAAGCGTTCCGTTGTTGCGTGGGCGAAAGAAACGCTCGGCGTCACCGATCCCTCTGCCGCGCACAAGCGCCGACTTGCCGAAGGTTTCCTGCAAAGCATTCATCCCACGACCGAGGATCTGAAAACGCTGAAAACGCATTTGGAGCAAGAAATAAAAATTGTCTTCGCCGATCACGTTGAGCATTTTTAAAAAATACTTCTGCAATAATTAGATTGAACTCCCGTCAGGGCTGGCAGCATCTTTTTCGTCCCTGACGGGACTGTATTCGTTCTTTATTTGATGGACACTCCTAATAATTCTATTCTCGAAACTCGTGAGCGTAAACGCGATCGACGCCGCTCCTTTCTCTCTTTCTTTTCGGTCGCGCTCGGAATTTATGCGCTTATCAATGCATACATTCTCGTTCGATTGAATCATGCGGTTCCCGATGGCTGCTGGTTTCATCCGGTGTTGCTTCCGCTGTTTCTGTTCGTCGCGCTTAGTTATATTGCCGGTCAATTCCTTGAACATCGATCCAGCACATTCATAAGCAGTGCGCTCACATGGATCGGCTCGTTCTGGCTTGGCGCGATCACATGGTTCTTGCCGATATTTATTATCCTCGATCTTCTAAAGTTGGTGCTTGGGATTTTTTCTATCGGGTTTCTTCAAGGGACGGAAGCGACTCAAATGACAACAATGTTCGTTGTTCTCATCGTTTTTGTGGCAATGTTTCTTGGGTTCCTGAATGCACGAAATATTCGTGTAAAACCACTTGCGATCAAAATTGATAAACCGAGCTTACCGCTTCGCATCGCCGCTATTTCCGATATGCACATGGGTTCCATCATCCGGCGCGGTAGAGTAAAGCAAATGGTGCGGAAAATTAATTCGATCAAGCCGGATTTGGTGCTCATGATCGGCGATCAGGTGGATGGGAACCCGCATCCCGTCATGCAGCTCGATCTGGGCAGTGAATTGAAAAAGATCGAGAGTAAATATGGCGTATTTGCGATCACAGGCAATCACGAATACATCGGCAATGCGGAAATAAGCTGCGCCTATCTGGAAGCGCACGGAATTACAATGATCCGCGATGCAGTCGTTGAAGTCGCGGGAATTTATATCATAGGCCGCGAAGACCGAGCCGCAAAGCAATTTGCCCACATGGAACGAAAATCGCTGGAGGAACTTGTCGCTCCGCTCGATAGATCGAACCCAATCATTTTAATGGATCACACGCCATTTCATCTCGAAGAAGCCGAGCAGAATGGTATCGATCTCCAGCTTTCCGGTCATACGCATCACGCTCAAATTTGGCCGTGGAGTTATATTACGAAACGCGTGTATGAAGTAAGCTGGGGATATAAAAAGAAGGGCAATACGCACGTTTATGTTTCCTGCGGTTCGGGAACCTGGGGGCCACCGATACGCATTGGGAATACGCCGGAAATTATGGCGTTGAGTTTGGAGTTTTAATCTTGATGTATTCTTAATGTAATCACTTCTTTGTTATGAAACAAATCGTCTTCTGCTTTTTATCGTGTGTGGTATTCGCTTCAACTGCACACTCACAAGCCGCAGATCGTGGTGCTCCAGATCCTACGGGCATGTTCGGCATGGGCGTTCAGATCGCAAGCACAACATCCTTGCTGTTTTCCTGGCAAACCGCCGATCAAAATCCGTATGGTCGTTCGTGGCGCATCGAACCATCCATTGCTTTTTCTTCGAGTGATAATGAAGAATCGAATGGTCATACTGTCTCAGCGAATCTGACGTTGGGACTTGGCGTGTATATGCGATGGAAAGTCCGCGCGCCATTCGATAATCTTTATTTTACGTTTGGGCCTCGTGTAACGGTCACCGGCTATACTTCGTCTTCGAATGATGGCTATTACATTAACGATTCGACGTTTCAAACCAGCAGAGTGACCGAGCAGCATTTTGTGACAAATCTTTCGATTCAGGCTGGCCCCGAATATGCCTTCGATCAATGGTCGCAGCATTTTTCTATCGCCGGATATTTTTCTGCAGGAGCTACGATCACGGGAAAAGTAAAATTTATTGGCGCGCCGATTATTGGTTCGACTTGGAACCTGAGCACTACTACGGGAACGGGAATTGTTCTGCGATATTATTTTATGTAGTATGTTTTCCATTTCATCATTCATAATTCATCATTCATAATTGTCCACCGAGCGCGCATTTTTTCCGGTCATGGAGGAGTTCGGCTTCTTCTCGCATATTTACGAGAAGCTGCCGCAGGATTTCACGGCCGTTTTCGAAATTGCGCGTATTTTGGAAGACGAAACATCCCAGCTATCGCAAAAACTTGCGGGCATCATGAAAATGCCGGCGATGACGGGGCAGAATCCTCCCTCGTCGGAACCCGAAGATCAGCATCGCTACTTGCCTGCCGGAGATCGTTACGCTGCCGATCTCATTAAAAGTTACCACGATGTTTCCCGCGTTTATCCGAATCAATTTTTGTTGCCGGATGACATCTTCCTTCAGCGCCTCGTCTTGCGGGAACTGTGGATGCCCGTCGTTCGCAGCGGTGTGATCTTGCCTGTCGATGACACCGGCCAGAACTTTTCCTTCGATACGCAAAAGCAAAAGGTGTATGTGCTCTTCGATACATCTCGTTCGATGCAGGCGCATCACCGCATTCATCTTGCCAAAGCGATCCTGTATGTTTTTCTGAAGCGCAATAAAGTGGAACTCGGACACGTCAGCCTTCGCACCTTCGACGATCACGTTGGCGAGCTGCATACTGCCGTCGATCAATCGAGCTACGAGGCGCTCATGCGTTACGTCCTTCGCATCACGCATTTGGGTGAGGGAACGGTTCTCCAAAAGGCGATCCTTCAAGCGCTTACGGACATTCAGGAAATGGAGCATCTTTCCGGCGCGGAAATTCTTATTATCACCGATGGCGCCGTGCAGTTGGATGAACCGCTTATTCGTTCCAAAATGGATGAGCATGTTCTGATCCATTCCGTCAAGATCGGTCACGTGGAAGTATTTGCGAGTGAGGCGCAGATCTCCGATATGGTTTCTCGCGGGCAGATCGCCGACCGCACGATGCTCGATCTGCAACGACAGAAATCCGACATCGAACACCAGCTCCGCGTAACCGAAGGCGCGGCGCGAAGGCATGTGCTCGAACAAATGCTCTCCGGCGTTCGCGCGCAGATCGGGCAAAGAAAGATACCATTCGGTCACGAATTGGAACAGCTTTCTGAGGTCTTTGTCAACGTTGACGACATCAGCGAAACGGAACGATTCCGCGCCGATGCCGATACCATCGGCGATCTCGAATCCCTTGCTCGCGCGCTGGAAGAAGAAGCAAAAGAATTCCTCACTCCGGAACTTACGAAAAAGATCGCGGTGCTGCACGATCATATTCAGTTCCTCGACCGCTTTGAAACCGATGAAACGCTTCGTGCCAGACTCAAAGCCATCGACGAGCATTTGCGCGGCTTGCTCGGCCAGTTTCTCGGCACACCGGAAACAGATGCTTCCGGCGCTTCAACCGTGACGAGCCAATCAACGCAGATGCCGATGTCCGAAGAAGACGCGCGCGATATGAAATTCCTGCTCGAATCCAATCTTTCCATTTCGCAAGGCTGGGCGTTTCTTCTCCGTTGGATCTGGCAGCAAGCAAAAACCGTCGGCAGGAAAATTCAGAGCCGGTGATTTTTTGTTTTTTACTTTGGATTGGGGGAATTCCGTTTCGTTTTTGCTGTTCTGATTGCTGCTCAACGTAATTTATGTTTGAGTATTTCCCTTTTTAATTTTCTGTAAGATCATAGATCATGAAATTCATCGCGCAAATCAAGCCCCTGCAAGATACACTGGCGAAAGTCATCGCCGTTATCCCTACGAAATCCACGTTGCCGCAGCTCGAAACGGTGCTTGTAGAGCTAAAAGGCGATACGCTCTCGTTCACCGGCACCGATCTTGAAATTACCGTGAATGCCGCGATGGAAGTAAGCGGCGTCAAGGATGGTACGGCGAACATCCCTGCGAAACTGTTTTATGAGATCATTCGCGCGTTAGCCGATGGCGAGCTTACCTTTACGCTGGATAAAACCACGCGCCGCGCTACGCTGCAAACCGCGCAAGGTAATTATCAGATCGCAGTCGATGAAACGGCGCAGCTTCCGAATGCTGCTGCCGATTTCAAACCGGAGGGTTCGATCCCGGTCGAAGCCGGTACGCTGAAGCGCCTCATTTCAAAAACGCTGTTCGCGGTTTCAACGGACGATCTTCGCCCCAGCATGATGGGCGTTCTTTTCCAATTTTCACCGGATGGCACCCGCGCGGTTGCGACGGATGGTCACCGTCTGGTTCGCTTTACGAATGCCGCGCTCAAAACCGAAACGGAGCTTGATATTATCGTTCCCGCCAAAGCGCTTGGATTGGTTACTAAATCCTTCGAGGATGCGGACGCAATCACGCTACGTTTTAGCCCAACGCATGTGGAATTTAAATCCGGAGCGACGACGATTCTCTCCCGCTTGATCGACGAGCGTTATCCGAATTACGAGGCTGTTATTCCGCGCGAAAACGATAAGACGCTTACCATTTCGAAGGACGCGATGCTTCGCTCGGTCAAGCGCGTTTCTATTTTTGCGAATGCCAACACGCGCCAATTAAGAATTCAGCTTGCGAAAGATCAGATGTCCGTGCTCGCAGAAAATTACGATGCCGGCAACGAAGCTCGCGAACAAATTCCCTGCGATTATTCCGACGACGAACTGACGATCGGTTTTAACGGACGTTTTATCGAAGACGCGCTCGGACATCTCGATACCGAAGACATCACGCTGAAATTCTCTACGCCAACGCGCGCAGCTATCCTCGAACCGGTGAGCACGAACGAGGAAGACTTGCTGATGCTCGTGATGCCGGTGCGGTTGAATGGCTGATAAGGACCTCTGAACAAATGGTTATAATGTCATTGCGAGGAAAACATTCGGAGCGGAGCGGAGAATGTTTTCCGAAGCAATCTCGTCCTTGATTGCAGGAGATTGCTTCGTCGAATCGAACTCCCCGTTGGTCGTTCGATTCTCCTCGCAATGACGTATTGATAAAATAATCTCTTAAAATCAAGGTTCAGACAAAGGTGCGTGCTTCATCTATTCATCTTCGAAATTTCCGCAATCACGCGGATACGGTTGTTGCCGGTCTTGCGCCGAAGATAAATGTGCTGGTTGGCCCGAATGGCGCGGGAAAAACTTCCATTCTCGAAGCACTATCGCTTGCTACACTGACGAAAAGTTTTACCACAGCGTCCGACGCTGTGCTGATTCGGCAAAATGAAACGGTACTCGATGTCGATGCACATTTCATGAGCGATCTGGATGTGGCGTATCGCGTTGCAGTGCAAATTGATAATAGCGCAAGGCTGAAGAAAACGATCGTCGCGAACAGCGAGCGTATTCGTTCCTCCGCCGATCTCGTGGGCCGCGCGCCGGTGGTGGTGCTGACGCCGGATGAGAAAATTATTACCGGAGGGCCGCCTGGTGAGCGAAGAAGGTTCCTGAATATGGTGCTTTCGCAAGCCAGCCGCGCTTATCTGGAAGATGAATTGGAATATCGCCGCGCTTTAAAACAACGCAATGCCATTCTTTCGGACGCGCGGCAATCACGGAAATCGCTTTCGTTCATTCAACCATTACTCGCGCCGTGGACTGCGCTTGTTATCAAGCATGGTACACGCATTATGCAGCGGCGGGCTGCGTTCACGGAGGAATTTCGTCCGAGATTGCTTGAGGCGTATCGGGTACTTTCGCAGAGCAGAGAAGAACCATCGCTTGCATATTTACCGATGGGTTTGGATTCCGCCTCTCCCCCTAACCCCCTCTCCCTGCTGGGAGAGGGGGAATTTTTAGAAAAGCAAGCAGCAAATTGTGAGATCGAAGAAATTCGTCGGGGAACTACGCTATTTGGTCCGCACCGGGATGAACTGATGTGCTTCATCAATCCCGGACAGGAGGCGCGGCTATATGCGTCGCAAGGGCAGCATAAAACGCTCTTAGTTGCGATGAAGCTCGCAGAGTTCGAATATCTAAAAGATGCTTCGGGTGAAACGCCGATGCTTTTGCTCGACGATGTCTTCAGCGAACTCGATCACGACCGCGCGCGAACGATGTTGGAACTTGCGATGTCCGGCACACTTGGACAGACATTTATCTCCTCGACCGAACGCGAGCGGTTTGAATCGCTGCTCGGACAAAGTTCCAGCGATCATCGCATCCTTTCCATCGAACGTAGCCTTGTTTCCGAACGCGGTATTGTTCTCTGACGTTTGCCGAATAACCATTATGCCACAACCTGTTTCGCTGCAAAACGTCATTTCGGAAGTCCTGAAAGAATTCGGACTCGATAAAAAAGCGCGTACCTATTCTGTGCTCACGGATTGGCCGCGCATCGTCGGCGAAAAAATTGCAAGCGCGACGGTTGCCGAAAAACTTGATAAAGGAATTCTCACCATTCGCGTGAAAAGCGCGGTATGGTGCTATGAACTCACCATGCAAAAAGGCTCGATCTTAGAAAAGATCGCTGCCGAATATGGGACGGGTCTCGTCCGCGATATTAAGTGGCGAACGTAACACGAGCCACAACTACGCCTGCGCTTTAGGGAAAACCGATTTAATAAAATTGTCATTCTGAGCGTAGCAAAATGTAGTCCGACCCAGCGGACTACATTTTGCGAAGTCGAAGAATCTCTTGAATTACCAGAGATCCTTCGACTTCGTTTTTCTCTCCTTCGTCGAGAAAAACTCCGCTCAGGATGACATCTTGAACTTAAACAGAGATGGGGCTCTTGAGCAGAGACTCCTTTATCTGACAAACACCACCGCGCGCGAGGCTTGCCGTTCGCCCAGGAATGCCGTCACATAATACACGCCGCAGGGAAGTCCGAGCGATTTGGCATCGAACGTGAACGATTCCGTTTGGCCTGCGCCGGTTTCGCGGAGATCGGATGTATAAACCGTGCGACCGAGCGCATCATGCACAACGATGGACATCGCGCCAGCACTCGGCGAAGTAAGCTGAATGGATGCGCTCGTCGTGAATGGATTTGGATCGATCGATAGCGAGGACGCAAGCACTGCGTCTTGCTGCACACCACCACCGCCGCTCGGAACGACAACCGTGCCGGTCAGCGCTTGGGTGATCGACATGTTTGATGTTTGTCCTTCGAAATAAACATTAAGCGTTGCGCTCACCGAGCCTGCCGGAGCTACGGGCGTAAAAGATACAATGATCTGTCTGTTAGCAAGGGGCTGTAACGTTCCTGATACTTTCCCGCTGACGATCGAAAACTCCGATGCATTGGCTCCCGTGATATTCGCTGAATCCAATGTGACTGCTTTTTCTGAGGATGTATCGGTAAAGTTGAACGTAGCCGGTGATGATGTATTTCCTACATCCACGCTACCGAAATCATAGCTTGGGATGGACGTTTGCCACGCGAGGCCGGGATAATAGACGGGAACGGTGGTAGTGGTGGTATAAGGCGCTACGACCCACACCGGCTGCAACGGTTGTGTTCCCGAAGGGTCGTTATAGACGAGTGTTGCAGAGGCTGCACCGGCCGTGTAATCGTAATAATAGATCGACGCATACTTATCGCGAATCGTTGGATTGTCGGTTTCGGGAGATTCATGCGTGACAAAAAGTACCGAATCTCCACCGATCGCATTGACGGATACATCGCCGGCCTCGCCCATTTGTGCTTTTTCAGCAGAGTAGAGTTGCTCCTGATACAACCCGCAACTCTGGCCCGAGAAAAAATCCTCGTCTGATGGAATAATCGTTCTTTGAAGCGACAGTGGGCTTTCGTTTGTGTTGGTTATGTCTGCACCCGAAGAAGCATAAGGGACGGAGTAGAAATTGATGCTGTTATCCATATCCGTATTCGAAGTCAATCCGAGCAGGCCATTGATGCCATCATTTACAGGAATGACTGTCAGTCCAAACATGCTATCGATCTGTCGGTAATAAATGGCTGAAGCAATATTATAATACGCGCCGGATAGATCTACTGGATCCTCATCACCATGTCCCGCCTGCCATGCGTGGTAGATGAAGCGACCATTCGTCAATTCGTCAGCGTCTAACACTTTATCGTAGGTCGTGGCGATCATGAAGTTATTCGTCTTGTCCAAAGCAATATTTGACATTTCGAAGCCTTCCTCCATCTCAAAGACGATCGTGGAATCGATCGTGCCGGTGCCATTGGTATTGCCATGATAAAAGGCAAGCGAATCATTGCCGCCCGATGTACTGGTAAACGTAATCCAATATTGCTTGCCATCGGCAGAAAGTATGCCGACGGGCCGGAAGGTATTGTTTCCGCGAGAAGAAAGCAAAAAGTTAACGGTGTTCTGAAGCGTGAATGTAGTGATAGGCCACGGGATAGATAGAAGTCCTTGAAAGGTCACAGATGCGCTATTCGAGGGGTTTATGTAGTTGACTGTGGCAGCTATAACAAGGTGGGCGCCGTCAGGCGTCATGCCGATCACGGCAAGATCATTGATTGAGTTGATTGTAACCGCGCCATTCGTAAAATTAGTAAAAAGTGAGGCCAGATCGTATGCCTGCACAGGCGAATCCACACCGAGCGGCTGGATGAATAGCGTATCCCGTGAGGCCTTGACGAATGCCACGGCTGGCCCCATCTTGGTGGTCGTTTGGGCGTGAATAGTATCAAAAGAAGCGAAAAACAACGCAAATGCGAGAATTGAACCAAAGAGTGTTTTCATAATGTGTCCTTTAGAAATAGATAGCCTGAAGCTAATTGCTCCAAAAATACGAAAAAATTGGGATAGGTTCGCAAAATCCGTATTTTGATCTACGGCAGGTTCGCAGTTTAACCCGTCATTCTGAGCGGAGTTCGTCCGACCCGCATGATCGCTCATGCGCGGGAGGACGAACGTAGCGAAGAATCTTTTTGATAGCATCCCAGATTCTTCGCTACGTACATTTTCGCTCCGCGAAAACGTACTACGCTCAGAATGATATCTACACTGATCAGAGTTTCGTTACGATTGCCTTAGTATTTTACTTTCTGCCACGGAAAACAGCGCAATAATAAAAAATAGCACATAAGCCACTGCGCACGCATAGCCCATCGTATCTGCCGATTCAAATGCGTTTGCATACACTTGATACACAAGCGTTGTCGTGCGCCCGAGCGGACCGCCGCGCGTCATCACATAAATTTCGGTGAACACCTGAAAACTTTTTATCGTGTTCAGCACGAGCGCAAACAGCAGCGTGGGTTTTATGATTGGCAGCGTTACCGTAAAAAATTGCTTCCATTTAGAAGTTCCCTCGAGTTCTGCTACTTCGTAGTAATCGTTCGACACCCCTTGCATCGCGGCGAGAAAGAGCACGGCGTAATATCCGATCGAGATCCAAATATCCATCGCCATGATGGCGGGCAGCGCAAGCCCTGGCTCCAATAGCCATCCTCGTGTGGGAGCGGCAAAGCCAGCCATCTTCAACAGCGAATTAATATACCCACCTGACGCATACAAGTTCGTAAAGATCAGCGCAATGACAACAAGCGACGTTACGCTCGGCAAGAACATCGTGGAACGATAAAAATGCTGGAACCGCTCGACGCGCACGAGTAGCGCCGCAAAAAAAAGCGCGAAGATCATGGTGAAGGGGATCGTGCCGACCACAAAAATTCCCGTATTCAACAATGCCTGCCAGAAGATGGGATCGTGCGTGAGTTTCGTGTAGTTCCCAAAGCCGATCCAAACGGTTCGGTTCGTCAGCGTGTAATATTTGGTGAACGAAAGATACAGCGCATAGACGAGTGGGTAGCCCCAAAACAGCACAAGCGTGATAAGCCACGGCGAAAGCAACAGCCACGTTTCAATCGAGAATGGCGAATGGCGAATGGCGAGTGAGTTCGGAGATTTACTTCCACGCATTTCATTCGCCATTCTCCGTTCGCCATTCGCCTTTTGCAGACCCTTTATTTCCATAGATAGGGAGAAAAAGATTTTAGCGCCACATACAAACTACAAAGCGGCAATCCCACGACATTATAATAATCGCCATTGATGCGTTTCACGAACACCGCGCCGAAATCTTCCTGAATGCCGTAGGCACCTGCTTTATCCATTGGCGAGCCGGTTGCGATATACTCGCGGATTTCGTTTATATCAAGCACGCGGAATGTTACATCCGTTGCCTCGACAAAACTGAGTTCCCATTTCGTTTCAATGTCTATTAGCGCAACGCCGGTATAGACGGTGTGGGTTGCGCCGCTTAACTGAAGCAGCATTCGTTCGGCATCCTGCGCGTCGATAGGTTTTTCAAGCATCTTGCCGCCAATCCAAACGGTGGTGTCCGCGCCGAGGACTACACCATTATTATTCCTCTTCCGCTTGCGGGAGGGGTTAGGGGAGGGTGCATCAGCCAATTCTCCCGCAACTTTCCGTGCTTTATGCAACGCCAGCCGCTCCACATTTTCTTCGGGAGTCAGCGCCGCATCCATCACCTCATGCAGATTCGCGGGACGAATGCGGATTTCCTTCACACCGAGCAGTTTCACGAGCGCAGCCCGCCGCGGCGATTCCGATGCAAGATAAAGTGTGGTGGACATTTCATTGCAAAAATACGCCACTTCTTACAGCGTGTGGCCCGAAATGGTATTTCGGCTCAGAAACGAACCGGCTCTTCATCCTCTTCTTCCTCGCCCGCATCGTTCGGCAGCGTAAAAATGCTTCCCACCATATCGCGGTAGGTTATTTCAGGAATGCCGAATTCTTCCTCTTTTGCCAGCTTGGAATTTTGGTGCAGTCCATCGAGCACAAATTCCATGGCGCTTGCAAGTTCAAACCTGTTTGCCTCCTGAATTTTCAGATGGCGCGTGGTTAATTCACGTAAGCGCGGCACACGCGAAAGTTCCTTGAAATAATCGGCAAACTTCATCGTGTCCGTGATCGAAATGATATTGCCCTGCGCGAACCAGTTAAGCACGGCATCGTACTCGCCTTCTTTTTGTGGGGCAGCAGGGGTGGGCTGCTTGGCGTAGCGTTCTTCATAACGATTGAGCGCATTTTTCGCACGTTCGCGCAGGAGCGGGTCGGGGAAGTATTTCTTAAAAATCTCTTTCACAGCCTTGCCGATAAGCGCGCGCGCCACTTTTGCCATCCCTTCCTGCTCGCCTTCGAACACAAGTTCCACTTTGCCCGTCACCCCGCTCGTGACGAACGCAAGATCGGTTACGCGCGGTAAAATAATTTCATCTCCATTCATAATAGAACGCCGTTCGGCATTCGAGATAAGCGCTTCCATCGCGGCCGTAGTAAGCCGTGCCGATACGCCGGATTTCTGATCGATAAATTCCGATTTGCGCGCTTCGAACGCGATCTGCTCAATGATCTCCTTAAAATATCGGGGAACTACAACGCCTTCTTCGCCAAATCGAGCCGTCCATGCCTCCTGTTCGGTGATGGCGATCGCGTTTTCCATCGAGATAGGATAGTGCGTGAGAATTTGTGATGCAATTCTGTCCTTTAATGGCGTGACGATATTGCCGCGATTCGTGTAATCTTCCGGATTCGCAGTAAAGACCATCATTACATCGAGCGGGATGCGAATGTTGAATCCGCGGATTTGAATATCGCGCTCCTCGAGCAAATTAAACAAGCCAACTTGAATGCGCGGCTGAAGATCGGGAAGCTCGTTGATCGTAAAAATTCCTCGATTCGTGCGTGGAATGATTCCGAAATGGATCGCGCCCTGATGCGAATAATGCAAACGCTGATGCGCGGCTTTGAGCGGATCGATGTCGCCGATGATGTCGGCGATGGTCACATCCGGCGTGGCAAGTTTTTCGCCGTAACGTTCGGAGCGGTGCAGCCACGCGATAGGCGTTTTATCGCCCATTTCGCGTACCATTTGCGTAGCATGGAACGAAATCGGGTGGAACGGATCGTCGTTGATTTCGCTGCCTTCGACGATGGGAACCCATTCATCGAGCAATTCCGTAAGCAATCGCGCAATACGTGTCTTTGCCTGACCACGCAGGCCGAGCAGGATCACATCGTGCTTCGAAAGAATAGCATTGACGATCTGTGGCACCACGGTGTCCTCATAACCAATAATTCCCGGAAACAACGGCTCGCGTTTGCGCAATTTTTGGATAAGATTGCGGCGCATTTCTTCTTTGACCGGGAGGATTTCGTAACCATTGAGCCTTAGCTCACCGAGAGTGGATGAGCGATCATCCGCGTTAGTGGGTTTATTCATTTAGAAATTGTGTTATCGAATTACCAACAAAATTCAACAGCAGAATGTAACCGCCGAATTCCGCGTGACACCAGAATCACCATCCATCCTCATTCTCCGACTTAGCTCGCTGGGCGATATTGTGCTCACAACGCCGCTCATCCAGGCGCTTCGTGAACGCTTTCCTGTAAGCCGAATCGAGATGGTAATTTTGAAAGAATATGAATCGCTCGTTCTTGCTATTTCGGGACTTACGCGGGTGCATGTGTATGATAAGTCAACCGGCATTGAGGGACTTCGCGCGCTCAAACGAGAACTAAAATCTGGGAACTTCGACCATGTGCTTGATCTGCATAATGTGCATCGCACAAGAATATTGCGAAGAGGTCTCGGAAAATCTGTCGTCGTGATCAACAAAAGAACGTTCCGACGATGGCTGCTTGTGAAATTCAAAATTGATCTTTTGAAGAACTCCCCTGATGTGATCGGCAGATATTTCGAAACGGCGGCATCGCTTGGCATTAAAGATTCCGGCGTGGGATCGAGACTTCAGGCAAATTCTATCCGCGATAAAGATCGCATTGCCATTGCACCCGGCTCGCGGCATTGGAACAAACGCTGGCCCATTGAGAATTATACGGGAGTCGCATCGGAACTTATCACACGCGGTTATCACATCGACCTACATGGCTCCGCGGAAGATGCAAGTCTTACAAAACAAATTGCCAGCGCTCTACCGCCGGGAAGTTTTATCGATTTTGCGGGACAACTCGATCTGCAACAAGTCGTTGAAAAAATCAGCGAAGCGACGCTGTTGATTTCTAACGATTCAGGCCTTGCACACGTAGCGGAAGTGGTTGGAACGAAAGTTATTGTGCTATTCGGCCCGACGGTGAAGCAATTCGGTTTTGCGCCGCGCGACCCGAATGCTGTCGTTATCGAAGTGGAGGGATTGTATTGCCGCCCATGCACAGCTATCGGTCTCGATCATTGCCCAGAAAAACATTTTCGATGTATGAAGGAGATCGAGCCGCAGAACATAATAACAGAGATCGAGATCATGGCTTCAAATGTGACGATAGGAACGAAAGCGTAAGCGCCCATGCGTGCTTTGCAGCATTCAGATTATACACAGGTTTTTCTTCATTGAAAAACCCGTGATCGGCGTCAGAAATTTCAACACTAATGAATGGTTTCTGTGCTTTGGTCATCGCGTCGGCAACGGCATTCCGATGCTCGGAGCTAATATGCTTATCTAATCCACCCCAGAAAAAAAGGATCGGCCCATGTTCATCCTTTGCGAGATCGAGCAAATTCGTTGCGATGCTACCACCATAAAACGAAACGGCGGCTTTGAGCGGAAGTGTTGCATTCGCAATGAACGACGAACGTCCTCCCATGCAAAAGCCAATCGAGCCGATAGAGGAGCCATCGACTTGGGAATCGTTCATCAGCCATTCATTGACGGCGCGGGCATCGGCAGCAATGGCTTCGGTCGTCAACGCCTGAAAGTGCGGAGCGAGCGCAGCATAATCTCCATACCCAGTTGTGAATCCCATCGGCGCGGTGCGGTGGAACAGTTCCGGCGCCGCGGCAACGTAACCTTGTTCTGCAAGCCGCCGAGCGACATCTTTAATAGGTCCGTTCACGCCAAATGCTTCCTGAAAAACAATCATTCCTGGCGCTTTGCCAGATTCCGGACGTGCGATATACACGCCCATTTCGTTGCCGTCAGCGTTGAGGGTGATGGACTCAGTTGTAATTTTCATAGATCAATGTTCAGACAATAATTCCTGTTTTAACAATTCATGAATACCCCCGAAGCCGCCGTTACTCATGACGATCACAACATCTCCAGGCTTTGCAATTCGCGCAACGCCTTTTGCGATAGATGCGGCGTCGGGTAAATAGTATGCTTCTTTAGACATCGCTTTTAGATCCTTCATCACGCGTTCCGGATCGAGCCGGTCTTCCGGCGCAAGTAAATGTAAACGCGCGATCTGGGAAATAAAAATAATGTTTGCATCTTCAAAACATTCCGCCAGTTCATTCTGAAAAATGTTCCTGCGCGTGGTGTTCGAGCGCGGTTCGAAGATCGCAAGGATGCGCTCGGAAGGATATTTCTGACGGAGTGCGTGAAGCGTAGCTTTAATCGCCGTTGGATGATGTGCAAAATCATCATAGATGCGAACGCCGCCGCATTCACCTTTAAATTCCATGCGGCGCTTGATGCTCTTGAACGATGTGAAAGCAGCTTGAACTTCCTCATCGGAAATGCCATGATGTCTGGCGGCAACAATGACCGCTAACGCATTGCGAACATTAAATTCCCCGAGCAGTGGAATTTCAAAACGTGTTTGTGGTTGATCCTTTGTTCGGACAGAGAGGATAGAGGAGTGATCGGTATATTCGATATTTATAGCGCGAACGTTTACGTTCTCGGAAGTTCCGAATGTAACTACTGGTGCAAAAGCATTCTCGATAACCTCCATCACGTTTTTATCATCGCTGTTTGCAATAATAATCCCATTTCGCGGGACAAGAAGCGTTAATCGTTTGAACGCGAGTTTGATCTCCTCTAAGGAGTTGAAAATATCTGCGTGATCGAACTCGATATTATTGATGATAAGTATGGTGGGAAGATAGTGCAGGAACTTTGAGCGTTTATCGAAGAAGGCGGTGTCATATTCATCGCCTTCGAGCACAACGAATTCGCTTTCGGGACGAGCCTGATAGCCTTGTCCGAAATTTTCGGGAACACCACCAATAAGAAAAGATGGTTCACGTCCACTGGATTGCAGCACCCACGACATGAGCGATGAAGTCGTGGATTTCCCATGCGTTCCCGAAATGACAATGGATGTTTTGCCTTGAATTACTTGATGCTCAAGCAATTCTGCCATGGAGACAAAAGGAATACGACATTCGAGCACGGTTTCCACTTCTTCGTTCCCACGCGACATAGCATTGCCGATTACTATGGTTCCCCTAAATTTATCTAGATTCTTAGCATGATAACCAGACAAAATTGTAATTCCCTTCTCGGCAAGCAGGATCGACATTGGCGGATAGATATTGTCGTCAGAACCGGATACTTCATGCCCCAGCTCACGCATAAGGAGCGCGGCATTACCCATTGCAGAACCGCAAATTCCGATGAAATAAAAGTGCATAAATTCCAGAATTACAGTGCAGGAGTGTGAAGGCCAATTTCGGAACCGGCAAGCAGTTCGCGGGCAACATCGAAACTTGTTTTTTGATGTGAGATGATACTTTCAATCTCGCGTTCGAGCGTGGCGCGACGGTTTTCGTTCCAGAAATCGAAGCGCAGCATGGCTTCGACTAATTCGCGGACACGTTCGCGTTCGCGCGATCTGCGGCGTGTCAGTAAGCGACCTGTCGATTCGAGATAGCTGCGATGTTTCTCGATCTCGTTCAGCATGTCATCAATCCCGATATTTTTACTTCCCGTCGTTTTAATTACGGGCGGGATCCATTCGTCTTTCGCATGCGTAATACGGAAGGTGAGGATCCCTTTCAGCGCGCGCACTGCTTGATCGGCGCCTTCACGATCGCTTTTATTCACGACAAAAAAATCAGCGATTTCCATCAGTCCCGATTTCATTGCTTGCACGGCGTCGCCGGATTCGGGAACCAGTACGACAATGGTGGTGTCCGCAGCTTTTGCAATATCGAGTTCCGATTGGCCAACGCCAACGGTTTCGAAAATGACAAAATCGAAACCCGCCGCATCGAGCACATCGGCGGCATCTTTCGCTTTTGTGGAAAGTCCACCGAGGGAACCGCGCGTAGCCATCGAGCGAACAAAAACGCCATCGTCCATTGCGATTTCTTGCATACGAATTCTATCGCCAAGTAATGCTCCGCCGGTAAACGGCGACGTGGGATCGACAGCAATAATTCCCACCGTTTTATGCTGGGCGCGAAGCAGTTTTGCGAGTTCCGCCGTGAGTGTAGATTTTCCCGCACCGGGAGGGCCGGTAATGCCAACACGATACGCGTGACCCATGCTCGGCGCAAGCGCACGCAGCAGGCTGCCCATTTCCGGAGCATCGTTTTCAACGATAGAAATGGCGCGCGCAATGGCGCGGCGGTCGCGCTGGGTAACGTTCCGGGCAAGTTCGGTGGTGGTCATGCAGGAAACGCAAACACAATGGACGATGCATTATGTTCAAAACGCAAATCACATCGTACAATAGTTACCGGCGCGCCGAGCAAATAAAATTCTCGGTCCACACAGGCTGCGTCTTGTTGGATTCGATCAATCGCACTGCATTTGCACCGGCGCGAATACATTTCCAACCGATACTTCTAATTATTCCTTTTATTCCAGATGCAAGAGGCGCACATTCGAAATATGTCATATTGTGGAATCCTGTGGCGCTCAGAAGCTGGCTCATCGAGCCGGGTGAGAGGATGGTCGAGTGCGTGAGGTCGCCATACATGATCTGTCGGGGAAATAAGCCTTCGCCATTGACTGTTTGCAGTAAAACAGTTCCGCCGGGCTTCATCGCAGCGTGCAATAATTCGAATAGCTGAAAAAGTTCTTCCTTCGTAAAGTGTTCGACAAAGTCAATAGCGATTACGCAATCTAATTTCTCAGCCGAGTAATTTTTTTGCAGATATTCGAATACGTCAGCGCGTTCGGCATCGAGGCCATCTTTTCGTGCAAGCGTGATTTGTTCTTCGGAAATATCGATGCCGCGCACATTTGTAAATCCTTTTTGTCGAAGATAATTCAGAATGCGCCCATGCCCGCAGCCTAATTCGAGCATGGAGGATGATCTTTCAAGATGTGTGAGAGTTGGGAAGTATCTTGCATCGCACCACTCATAATAATGTGCAAGCTCTGCAGGTGTAAGCGAAGCATTCTCGTGCTTGAATGCGCTTACATAGTGGTCATAAAATTGGGAGCGTACATCCATGTGGCAATTATGAATTATGAATGATGAATTATGAAATGGGACGGGACGGAATTAGTATTTTCATCATTCATAATTCATCATTCATAATTGTTTAGAGTACACACGATACGTTTTATATTTCACGCCGTTCATCATCTGTGCAGCGCGGTTCATGGGAATGTTTGTTTCCTGCACCCAGGAGGCTTCGCCGTATTTGTAGCCTTTTTTTTGCGCGCGATCCATCGTTTCTGTATAGAGCATTGCATCTACACCCTGGTTGCGGTGTTCCTTCAGCACACCGAGCACTATAATGCGAATGGTGTCGATGGCTTTCTTTTTCATCAATAGTTTCCAAATTCCGACGGGCAAATTAGCCAAGCCTTTCGGTATCGGCATTCCAGCATGGAACGATTGATTGACATCCGGCAGCGAGAGCGCGAAACCTACGGTTTTACCATTCACTTCGGCAAAGAGCACTAATGCGGGATCGTAAATTTGCTTGAGATCGGCTGCGAGGAAATCCATTTCAGCGTCGGTGAAGGGAACGAATCCTTCGTTTTCCCACGCTTGGTTGTAAATATATTTTATGCGCTCCACTTCCTCTTTGAACTGCTTCGTGTTCATCGTGCGAACAGTGATTTTATTCCGCGCAGCCATCGCTTTGGATACGCGAACGAGTTTCTCGGAACGCGCGGTATTCTGCGAGAGCAAATACGCATACAGATCCTGTTCTTTTGTGTAACCATTTTGCTCGATGAGTGGCGCATAATACGGAGGGTTATACGTCATGAGCAGCACCGGCGGGCGTTCAAAGCCCTCGATGAGCAAGCCATATTCATCGTTCGAAGAAGGATTTGCCGGGCCATACGCAACATTCATTCCCTTCTCGCGCAGCCACGTTTCGGCTGTTTGAAATAGCGATCTTGCTACATTAGAATCGTTGATGCTTTCGAAAAAACCGAAGAAACCAGCGCGTTCGTGTTGCGCATCATTATAGTTATGATTGATAATTGCGGCAATGCGGCCTACGATCTCACCCTCCTTTTCGGCGAGCCACCAGCCGGTTTCGGCGTGTGTATAGAAGGGATTCTTTTTCTCATCGATCAGCTTCATCCGATCCATTTCGAGCGGCGGAACCCAATTCGGATCGTCCTCGTAAATATCCCACATCATGCGCACGAAGCGGCGCTTATCGGGCGTGGATGAAATTTTGCGGATGACGATATTTTCACTCATGGTTCAATTATCAGTTCCCATTGCTTAATTATCAGTTCCATCCAACGCATCGCCGGGATCTTTCAAAAGCTTGCTTGCAGCGGCGTTCGCTTTTTGCATATCCTTATTAGCTTTTTTCAATTCTTTAGTATCCGCGTCCACGATCTTCATGCGTTTATCGTAATCCTTCACATTCTTTTTATCTGGGAATGTAAATTTATCGTTCGCAAGTGAATAGGGCGTTTGTTGAAGATACAGCAACACGTCGAGCACATCCGAATATGTCGTGCTCATATCGTCGAGAAAAACATTGAACGCATCCCGATCCTTGTGGAAGGCCTCGTCCATATCTTTCATTTTAGTGGCATTAATATCCGGCGGCAGCTTGACGACAAGCATGTACAGCGAGTCCTCAAAATTCCGAGCCAGCGTGTCGCTTTCAGTGCGCGCGTGTTTCAGGAACTCGATGAACTCGAGGATGCGAGGGACATTATCGGCCACATGCGCGGAATCCAAATTTTTCATCGTGAGCGGATCGTGCGCGTTCATCTCGCTGAGATGCGCGTTCAAGTCCGCGTTATCCGCGTTCGAGCGTTCGGTCATCGATTTCACGACCAGACTAAGCTGTGCCTCGAACTGTAGCCGCGCGCGTTCCTCCGGGGATTGCTCTTGCTGCGCGTGCAGTGTGGGAGCGATCAGCAGGAGGAGTAGTGCCGCTATGGATACTGGAAGAAAAGAGCGAGTAAGCATATTTTATGAAAACCACGCTTTGGAAGTTAAAGATTCTCCCGAAATTAAACAAAAAAGGGTACGCATAGCATACCCTTTGAAAAACGGATTTCTTTTCGGTTACATTTTCACGAATTCGACTCTTCGGTTATTGGCTTGGCCTTCGGGGGTATCGTTGCTGGCGATGGGAACGGTAGAGCCGTAGCCTTTGGTCGTTAGGCGTGACGCATCGATTCCCATCGTGATGAGCTGTGCTTCGACTGCGTTAGCGCGCTGCTGGGAAAGTGTCATGTTCGTGGCGGCGGAGCCGGTGTTATCGGTGTGGCCATCTATTTCCATATTGATGCTGGTGTTCGCTTTCAGGAACTTAGCGACATCGTTCATCACACCCATGCTTTGCGGCAGGAGGGTCGCTTTTCCAATATCGAAGGTAATGCCATGCGTAACGAATTTCCCATTCGTAAGAATGTTCCCGATGGCATTCGCGTTTCCACCGGATGCGATGCGGACGTTCTTAAAAGTGATGGGTTTATCGTTATCGCCGATGCCGCCGATTTTAAGATTGACAGGAACGAAACCGCATTGCGGCACGACCAGCGCGCGGGTGTTATCCAGATAAGCTTTTAACTGGCCATTTTTGTAGATCAACGCGGCATGATGCCATTTCCCGAAATAGTCCTGATCCGATCCTACGGCATTGCCAGAAAAATCTTTCGGGAAATTGCTCGTGGAGAGGGTGTGGCTGAAGGTAAGCTCATGGTTATTGTTCGTGGCGTCCATAAAGCGGACCAGCGGATCGTATCCGCCGGTAGGCAGGTAATCGAATTCCACGGTGAAGGGATCGGTCAGATAATTCGCGGTGGTCATGCGGGGATCGACCATGGCGTAATTTCCTGCGGTCAGACAAAATGCCGGGTTGCCTTGAACGGAATTAACGACGCCCTGGCCGGCATCCAAATTCCAATGCGCTGGGAACTCGCCATCCTGATCGGCAGTGAAATCGTCGGAGAAGATGATGGTATCTCCGGGTTTGAAATCGTAGTTTTGGTACGCTGCAATAGATTGCGGCGAGCTAACGGGCATTCCGACTACCGATGGTGCAGCGGCTCCGCCGGCGTTACTGCCATTGGCCGGCGCATTTTTCGGGCCGTTACCAAGAACCGTGTCCATTGCATTACTGGTAGTCTGGCTGGCCTTATCGTTGACTTTATTCCATGCGGTATTCTGCATGGTATTTTGGATATTACTCAGAGCGCCACAGCTCGAAAGAAGAACGGCAAACGCGATTGACAGAAGTATTTTTTTCATGGAATTATTTAAATTGAAAAATCGACTAAAAAATGTGTTGGTTTTAAAACGTGTATATGGTGTGAGCAGTTCGGAGCTTTGCACGCGATCTTTTAGCCTCCGCCACCTTCACCACCGGAATTTTCTTTGTAAGGCGTGACTTTTTCGCTCGAAACCGATTGCTGTTTCGTGGCAAGATTCGCTTCCTCGTCATAGATCTGTTTTAGGATCTGATCGTAATGCGCGATCTGCCCCATAGCGTTTATTTGCGTTTGCGCGATACCGGTAAGAAGCTGTGCATCTGCTGAGGACGTGAACGAGACGCAATAATTCGACGCCATAAGCGCCTTATTGTACGCCGCGATGATCTTGAGGAATTGTGCTTTCGTGTCAGCGTAAGTTTTGGCGAATTTAGGAAGCGCGGCGTTCTCGTCAGCAATTTCCTTCGTTAAAGCACTCATTTTAATGGCATGATAGCCGGGATCATCGTTGATCGAGTTGAGCTTTTTCTTGATGACGACGGCTTTAAGCTGATTGTTGTGTGCCGTGATCGCATTGTTCAGGTTGGAATCGGCAGCGGCGATGATATTCGCAAGCACGAGCGCCATACTATCGACTTTGGTGGTCATCGCATTCTGCATTCGGAGCATGGATGCGGAATCGCCAAAAATAAATGTCGTATCGTTCCATATTTTCATCGCGCTGTCAAACCCAGGCGTAAAGGCTTTTAACTGGCTGGTAGTCGTATCCGAAAGTGTAGCCAGAGATGCCGCCGCAGGATCGGGCGCTGGAGGAGGTGGAGCGGCTGCCGGAGGGGCCGTCACGCCGCTCGTTTGAATATAGGCAAGTTTTTGCTCTTGCGACATTGCCATAAATTTGGCTTTAAATGCGGGATCCTGCATTTGCTGGCCGAAACTTAGCGCAGCGGTATTCATGCCCGGTATCTGTTTGGCCTGCTCTAACTGTTGGGTCGTCGATACATTCTTCCCCATGACAGGCTGCATAATGGCAGCGATATGCTTTCCGCTATCTTCTTGCGCCACTTGGCCTGCGTTTATGACCGACCATTGTTTTTGGGCGTCCGCGAAGGTGCTTTCGAACGGCTTGAAGAGCGCATCGGCGTTGCACATACCGCGCGCACAGGTAGCTTTCGAAAGCGCGTCCGCAACGGAAGCGGGCGGAGGGGGTAGCTCATTTTGCGCGCTGATAAGATCGATCTTAGCGACCGATTGGGCGTGTGAGGCTGCGCTAAATAGCAGCGAGGAAGTTGCTGCAAGGCAAATAGTTCTGAAAAAAGTAGTCATTTGAGAATTCATAAGAAATAAACCTCTAAAATAAAACCCTTCTGTAGCACAAAGATACGAAAATTTTCAGGCATTCTCACGGTGTTAACAAAAAAGAAATTTATGGTGGGATTCTTTGGTATTGGCAGCTCCGTTTTCAGAGCTGGCTATTTGTAATCTTTAATCTTATTGAACCATGAACCGACCGATTGCCATTCCATTCTTTGCAGCATTCCTTCTGCTGGTTGCCTCGACTGCCTTCTCGCAAATGATTCCGGGCCACCAAATGAGCTTTTCTATTAATGTGAAGCGCACGCTTACCAGCCAGACGGATACGAAAGACTCGACAGGGAATTGTGGTAAACACTTTAACAAGGATAAATCGACCATTTCCCTGACATTCTCCGCGAGTTCCAATAAGGTAACTTTTAAAGATTTTGGAAACAGCACCCAAAGCCCGAACGAAGCATTAAACAAGAAGTTTGCCGATACCGACGAAGAATTCGGCGGGAGCGGCACGGTCACATTCGAGGGAAGCTGCGATGACGGAATCGATTGCGGTGGATGTAAAGACTGTTGCTCAGGTGACGCAACGAGCGCATGGAACGTGAGTGAAAATATCAATCTTACTACCGTTGCATCCTTTAGCTACGATCATGGGAAAAAACAAGGCATCTTTAATTTAGGATGTAAGTTCGATGCTCCTCAAGGAAACGCTGACGGAAAGTTCAACCCTTGCGACACCCAGTATTTGCCAAGTGTAAACACAAACTTGCAGGAGGCGGGCCTCAAGCTGTTAGGGGATCTGTATGGACAGTTTACCATTCAAAATTATTCCACCTTTGGCAGCCTTAGGATCGCTCAGGCGATGAAAGACGAAATGCAGAAGGCGCTCGATGGAAGCGGCAACGGCGGCATCGCTACCATTACCGCAACAACATCCGGATATGAATTGCATTATTCCAATACCGTTAGTTCCAGCGGCACCCCTCCCGGATGCACCGGCAACACCAGTTCCACGCTTACGACTACCGTATCGGTATCCATAGGAGGCAAGCCGGTCGAGTACGATGCGATCCTCGTGCCCGTCGGTACGACGCCTTCGCCCGGCAGCGGCAGTAACACCGTGGGCACGTATGAGAAATGGGAACCGGAAGGCCCGCCTATCAAGAATGGAGCGCCGGTCGGGACGGAAGGGAACTCCGTTACGTTCATGGTACAGCTGGTAGAGAAAGGGCATCAAGATCAGGCGGTTCCCGATGTTCCGTTTAAGGTCGATTACAAGCTCACTTCTTCGAGCGAGCCGGGAACGGCACTTAATTATCCGGTAGCTGGAGATGGCCCCACAGACCCCGATCTGCAATTTAATCCCGAATTGGCGGATAATGGGAACATCGTAACGCTTACGAAAGACGAGATAATCTCCAAAGATTCTGAGGGTGTCAATGTGGCAGCGGTCATTACGAGTTACGACTATGGGAGCTATGGTACGCTCTCTGCAAAGGTGACTCTTGCTAATGGAGGTATGACCTATGACGCGCACCTCAAAGATAGCACCGGTACGACGATCCCGCTTCCGAAAGACGATAATAACAACCACATTGCCGATCAATGGGAAATAGATAGCGGAATTTTCTTGCTGGATTATGCCGACGATTGGGACAAAGTGAAACAGCCGAATAACAGCAACGATGGCGATGGATTTTCGTTGTATGAAAAATATCGCGGTATCATCGCAAAGGGGAAACATGTCCGGCTTTCTCCTAATTTCAAGAATATCATTGTAGGGAATCCAGGAGGGTTTGATATGAGCGGAGGAGCAGCGTTATTTGGCAAAGCCAGCGGGATCAATGTGGTGGAGGTGACTTTAGGCACGGAATTGGATGCGGACAAGAAAATCGTAAACAACAACAATGAAACGGCTCATAATGGGGACCAGTGCGGCGTTAAACTTTCTCTTGAATCGCTCGGTGCCGGTAATGATGTGGACGGCTATACCATGGGAGAGGAGGTTGCCGTAGGTTCGGCGCCAACCGGAGCGTTAAGCAGCCACGTTGCCGGAGCAAATAAACAGCGCGTGGCAACCAGTCCCGTCGATTGCGACCGTCTCATTATTAACAAGGATGTCATGAATAACCCCAAAGTAAGTAAGGGTATGAATGTGACTTTCGCGCATGAACTTGCTCATTGCATGAATGTCCATCATCATGGAGATGCGCCAACAGATAACCTCCGGGATTTTATTCATGGCACCCCTCCCATCATCGATGGTGGAGATGGAACGGCACTCCAAATCGTGGATCAGACTGGAAAACCGATGCAATTATCTGACTTTCCTCAGGAGAGCATTAACACTGCTGTTGTTGCACGACAGGGGTCTCAGGCGAGTGGCGATGTGCACTGCATGATGATATATAACTCGGACTATCAATTTGTTCGCAATGGTAACTTAATCATTTTTTGCACATTAGATCCGGATGGCAGCACCTTTTGTACATCCGGCGCGGGCACGGGAAGGAATTTCGGATTTCCGGGAGGTTTTGGCCCTGCTACCACAGATGGATGTATGCAGCAATTTCAGGTAAAAGATCCGGAGTAAGTTTTTTCCGCATTCGTTCCAGAAGATCGTTCATAGCGAACTCAAATTGTTTTTTTTGACATCTCAGGAGAATGTAGTATATTTGTACCGTGGAATTCGATGTGAAAAGCTCATTCGGTCCAGATTTTCAAGTAATGAGTGGACGAATTCCCAAGAAAATAGGATTTTGAACTAAACTACATCAAACCTTATGAAATACAGTGGTAACGGTTTGTTCTTTACTTCCCGCGCAAAAAGGGTTGTTATCTCGTTCGGTCTGTGTGCGGTGTTTTTTATGGCTTCCGAGCAGCAAGCCTTCGGACAATGGGTGCAGGCCACCGGGTTTAGTAACTCCGGAGGGTACGATCAGGAGCGAGGATTCCTTGTTTGGGGAGATACGCTTTTTGCCGATGCGGAGGCTCCAAATGGGACGACCGATTCGCTCTTTTTTTCCACGAACAATGGGCTAACTTGGAAGGGATTTTCTCTGAACGGTGGGATACCGCTGGTTGCGGTTGGGGCTTTGGCTGCCCCTGTGTTCATAGCCGGTGCTGAGCCTCCCGGCGATAATCAAGTTAACGAAGAAGTGCTTTCATTCTCCGGAGATGGAGGTCAAAAATGGGATTATGACACAAATGGCTGGCAAGATCCTAATGGGAATGGCATTCCTCAATGTCTGATCACGGTAGGAACCGCGATCTATATGGAGGACAATGCAAGCGGCGTTTTTCAGCAAACGACTCCCGGCCCCGATTGGATAGCTGACGATACGAGCAGCATTTGGTTGGGAGGTACGGTCAGTACGGTCAGCGATCTGATCGCATCCGGAAAGGATCTGTTCCTTAGCACGATCGGAGCTGGTATTCTTCGACAAATGAATTTGACCGGAGCGTGGACGCCGGTGAATAATGGGTTGCCCTCTACTCAGAATGAAGGATGGTTGCCTGTGGGGGGAGGATTTGCGGTCTCTGGAACTTCCTTATTTGCGATCATCGATCATAGTGCCAGTGGTACATCGTTCGATATTTTTCGCACAACGACGAATGGCAATAGTTGGGCTCAAATGAACACCGATTCGCAAAATTGGAATAATGTCTATGGGTTTACGGCAAACGGTTCAGACTTATTCGTGGTATCCGATAGCGGCTGTTCTGTATCTACCGATAATGGCGTAACGTGGAATTTGCGCAATGAGGGATTTACGTTTGTTGGCGGCGGAGATAACATTACGTGCGTTCAGGTCTCCGGTAAATATATTGTGATTGGTTCCGGAGCGTCTGGCGCGTGGTACCGCCTGCTTTCGGATTTTGCAACGGCTTCGGTAGCTTCCTCCGCAACGCCCGATGCTGCGCTAAATCTTACGTTATTCGAAAACCCCGCTTCGAGTTCCGATGTAAAAGTTACCTACACGATGAGTGACGCTGGTGTTGCTAAAGTCATACTGATGGATGAATTAGGCCGGACGGTTCGAATGCTTCAGAATGGTTCGGCAATCCTCGGCGAGAATACGCTCACCATCGATCCGCTCACGCTGGAGGCTGGAACGTATTTCGTTTGCCTGACCGCCCAAGGCGCGAGCGCCATACAAAAGCTTGTTATCACCCGGTAGATCTATTCTTTGAATTAACCTAATCTAAACCTTATGAAATACATTGCTAACAGATTCATTCTCACGTCGCGCGCAAAAAAGGGAACCGTCATCCTCGCAGCGTGCGCGTTATTTTTAATGGCTTCGCAACCCCAAGCCTTCGGGCAATGGAAGCTCGCATCGGGGTTTTCGAATGAAAACGCGAGCCTTCCTAATAGCGTCGATCAGGTTGCAGGTTTTACCGTATGGGGAGATTCTCTCCTCGCTTCTGCATTCTGCGCGACCGATGTTCAGGGAGCAGCGCCGGATTCGCTTTTCCTTTCTACCGATCATGGGCAAACATGGACCGATTTTGCTCCGTATGGAGGACAGCCGCTCGTGATAGCCGGGAATGATTTCATCGGTGAGGCTCAACCGTCGTCTGAGGATAATAATACACAGGACGCAGTCCTATCCTTTTCGGCAGACGATGGGCAAACGTGGACGATTGATACGACCGGATGGAATGTCAATACCTCTACTGGCGGTGGATTCGCTACATCACTTTTGACGCTCGGCAGCACGATTTTCGTATCAAGCCCGTTAGGCGGCATCCTTCAACAATCCGCGCCCGGAACGAACTGGACGATCGATAGCACTGGAGTTGGATACGACTTCGGAGACATTTCTGCGCTTGGGCAGTTGATCGCTTCAGGGAATAATCTGTTTTTCAATGCCACTCAAAATGGCGGCGGCGGTCAAATATACGTATCGACCAATCAGGGTGGCGAGTGGTCTCTTGAAATCAATGGACTTCCGACCGTCACTACCTTCCAGCAGGGAACTCATTATTATGAGATTGAACTCCTGACCGCTTCCGGTTCCGCTGTGTTCGCAGCCGTCGATCAGGACACGGACTTCTTTGGAAATGCCGCTAACGATGACACCGTTGCTATTTATCAGAGCACAAACGCCGGACAGAATTGGACGAAGCAGAATTCCTCTATTCTAAATTGGGGATTGCTCTATAACTTCATAGCTTATAACCAGGATTTATTTGCTGGGACTGACAGCGGCTTTTATTATTCCACTAACAGTGGATCAACATGGACACAAGCGAATCAAGGCCTTCAACTCGTACCGGGTGATCATCCTAATAGTCTGCAAATATCCGGCGGAAATATTGTAATCGGTAGCAATTCGTCCAGTGCATGGTATCGTCCGCTTTCGGATTTCGGTGCTTCCTCCGTGGCTGCATCTGCTGTGCCAAGCACGGGTTTTAATCTCGCTTTATCCGAAAATCCCGCTTCGACTTCGGATGTAAAAGTTACCTACACGATGAGCGATGCTGGCGCTGCACAAGTTATGCTGATGGATGAATTAGGGCGCACGGTTCGAATGCTTCAGAACGGTACGGCAATTCCCGGAGAAAATACGCTTAGCATCGATCCGCTCACGCTTGCTCCGGGAACATATTTCGTTCGATTAACTGCTGATGGCGTGAGCGCGATGCAAAAGCTTGTAGTCACACGATAAATCTTTTTTCAACTAAAACAAAACATGAACATGAAAAACATTGCTAACGGATTGCATTCTATCTCTCGCGCGAAACGAATTGCCCTTACTTTCGCAGCGTGTGCCTTATTTTCGATCTCGTCGAATCACGAAGCCTTTGGGCAATGGGTACAGAGTGCGGGGTATAATAACTCCGATCAGATGAAGGGCTTTTTTGCCTATTCGTCCTATCTCCTCGTCGATGTTCAAGCCTCTAACAGCCCACCTGCGTCTATCGATTCGTTGTTTGGTTCCACGAACAATGGGCAAACGTGGTTCGCCTTTGAAGCGAACGGAGGGATTCCGCTCACCACAGCTCCTGGTGGAGGGTTTCTTCCGGATCTCATTGGCGGCGCGAGCTATCCTTCTGGCGGTGGGGGTCTTTCAGAAATTATGTCGTACTCACCCGGCACCACAACTTGGCTTCCTGATACTCTCGGATTTCCGACCATCAATTCCGACTACATGGCTTCCTCGCTCGTTACGATCGGGAGCGGCAGCACGGTCTTCGCCGCAGATGGATCATTTGGCGTGTATCAACAAACCGCGCCCGGAGCACCATGGACGCCCGATACGGTCGGAATGACGGTAGCGGGCACTCCTTATCCTGTTAGTACACTATTTGTATCGGGGAATAATATTTTTGCAGGTACGTCCGGTGGTGGCATTCTGGTCTCAACGAACCAAGGCACATTGTGGACACCCATCAATAGCGGCTTAACAGCCCCATTACCAGGATGGCTGGGGCCAGGGGGTGCATCCTTTGCTCTCTCGGGAACAACCTTGTTTGCCATGATTCCTAACAATGGTTTTGGTTTCGACACGCTCTACAATTTTTACAGTCTAGGGAGCGATGGCAAAACCTGGACTCTGATGAATGCAACGCCACTAAAAGGTGGTGTTGGAGTTATTACGAATTTCGCCGCTTCGAGCAATGTCTTATTTGCTGCTCACGATAGCGTCGTCAATTTTTCGAACGATAATGGCGCCACGTGGCATCAGGGCACCCAGGGGCTTCCAACGTTTGCTGGGAGCCTCACGGGTATCACGTCCGTATGCGTCTCCGGATCGAATCTCGTGATCGGAATTCTCGGTGCGTTTAATGAGATCTGGTATTGCCCGCTTTCGTATTTTGCGAGTTCATCCGTTACGCCATCCAATGCTCCTGCTTCCGGATTGACACTTGCACTATCGGGGAACCCCGCTTCGGGTTCACCGGTGACCGTAAGCTATACGGTGCCGTCTTCCGGAATCGCTGAGGTAACCTTGATGGATGCATTGGGGCGCGAGGTTCGCGTGCTTCAGAATGGTCGTGCATCAGCAGGCCAGAATGTCGTGACGATCGATCCACTCACGATCGCGCCCGGATCGTATTTCGTTCGTGTAGAAGCGAATGGATCGAGCGCGATGCAAAAGCTCGTGATCACCCGGTGATCAAATTTTGCAATGAAGAAGAATCTTGCTGATATGATGCCAGATTCTTCGCTTCGTACATTTTCGCTCCGCGAAACCGTACTACGCTCAGAATGACATTTTTAATTTGCTCGAAATTTCGAATTAACTAAATATAAATCCATGAAAAGCACGGTCATTCGTTTTGCAGTATGCGTGGTATTTTTGATCGTATCGCAGCAGAGTTCCTTCGCGCAATGGAAGCAGTGCAAGGGATTCGATAATGCATTCCAAACCAATAATGTCGACATGGTTGGAGGGTTTCTTACCATTGGGAACGATCTTTTTGCTACTGCGAAATGCGGGTACAATCAGCCCGGTGCAACGGGCGATTCGCTTTTTAGATCCACGGATAACGGGCAAACATGGACAAGCTTTTCTTCGAACGGAGGCATGCCTCTGGTTGCATTTGGGAATGATCTGATCGGTAACGCTACGCTTCCTTCCAGCGCACCGAATACGGAAGTGCTTTCGTATTCTTCAGACAAAGGGCGCACATGGCATTCGGATACAGCGGGCTGGCCCAATCCCGATGCATTTGCTTCGTCGCTGCTTGCATTCAATGGGAAGGTTTATATGTCGTGCGGGATGTCCGGCGTATATCAGCAAACCGCTCCCGGAGCGCGATGGACGCTTGATAGCGTTGGTATGTCAGTTAAATATCAGGGCGTAAATTACGACATCCCCGTCATTCGGTTGGTTACATCTGGAAATAATCTGATCGCGGCAAGTGGGGGCGAGGGAATGTATGTGTCCTCGAATAATGGCGCATCCTGGTTCACGGGAAATACAGGATTATTGTTCATCGACAGTGCGAACGGCTGGGCGCCGGCGTGGGCGTTCGCTAATTCGGGAACTTCAACATTCGCGCTGTTCGCCCATGACAGCACCGACCAAACCTACGACTGCTATCGCACCACGAATAACGGCCAGAGCTGGACGAAAATGACTTCTAAGCCTCAAACGTGGAGTAACATCACGCCTCAATTAGTTGCAAAAGGTTCCAATCTATTCGCTTCGACCGACAGCGGTTTTTATTATTCCACCAATAGCGGGGCAACGTGGACGAAAGCGCAGCAAGGACTTCCCACTGCCAATGGGCCATACATAAGTACGCTCACGGTCTCCGGTGGGAACGTTGTGGTCAGCACGTTCGAGAACGGTGTGTGGTATCGCAAGCTTTCGGATCTCGGTATCTTCTAATTCAAAGTTCCGGTCATGAAATACATTTATAGAATACCGTTACTCTCGTCGTGTTTTCAATATGTCGCTATCGCAACAACGAGTTGTGCTCTGTTCTTGATCGCGCTGGAACAGAATGCCGTCGCGCAGTGGACGCAGGCCAACGGCTTAAAGAATTCATTCGTTGGTAGTCTCTACACCCATGGTAGCACCATGTTCGCAGGGGTAGGCTCCAAAGCACCAGATTCGGTTTTCACCTCTACCGATAATGGTAATAGCTGGAACTTTGGTCTTGGTGATACGGTGCCAATGGTTATTACATCAATAGTTGAATCGGGAACGGATTTAGTACTCGGTTCCAGCATTCCAGGAGGATCGTACTTCAGCACGAATGCTGGGCAATCGTGGGTGTTGAATATCAACGATTTCCCGAACCCGGTTCTATCGCGTTATAATATCGCGGCACTGACAGCGATCAACGATACGATCTTCGCAGGGACTGCCTCCGGCGTGTTTCAGCAAATTGGGCCGGGATCGGACTGGACATCCGATACCATTGGTCAGGTTCCGGATGGAGATTTCGCTCCCGCAGAGGTCGTTTCGCTTCTGGTCTCCGGTTCCAATTTTTTTGCTGGGACGCAGGATGGCGGAGCCTATCGTTCGACGAATGATGGCGCATCATGGTCTCCCATCGATAGTGGGTTACCGACGAGTTATTTCAGTGGAACGACGGTTGCTAATCTTGCGATTGGGGGAACGACACTTTTTGCGATCATACCGGATACAGATCTGATCCATTCTGAGGTATATTTTACGACAAACGCGGGGGAAAGCTGGAGTAAGGCAAATAATCAATCTCTAAACTGGAATAACGTTCTTGGATTTGTATCGAGCGGTCAAAATTTATTTGTCGCTGCCGATAGTAGTGTCTATGTTTCATCCGATAACGGCGCGACGTGGGCTACCGCTAATAACGGGTTCCCGCCATCGAATGGCGATGCCGGGTATGTTATTTCCATGGATACCTCCGGCCCGAATCTGGTGGTTGGTACATACGCAAACGGTGTATGGACTCGCAAACTTTCCGATTTCCCAGTCTCTTCAGTCAGTCCTGCAAATGCTGTTTCGAACTCCGGGTTAAGCCTGACGCTATCGGAGAACCCGGCTTCGAGTGCCGGAACGAAAATAGTGTTTACGCTGCAAAACGGCGGCGAAACACAAGTGCTGTTAATGGATGAATTGGGGCGCAGCGTTCGTATGCTTCAGAATGGGTTTGCATCGGCAGGTCAGAACGAAGTAACGATCGACCCGCTCACGTTAGAGCCGGGAACGTATTTTGTGCGCGTTGCCGCTAATGGCACGAGTGCCATGCAAAAGCTGGTGATCGCGCGGTAACGTTTGCGCCCGGCTACACGGCCCCGACACGTTCATCGCCTTGATACAGCGGCTTCTCGAACACGCGGTAACGTTTGTATGGCTCGCCGTTCATCACTTGCGCGGCGCGTGACATCATCGCGTTATCTTCCAGCACCCACGACGCTTCTCCATATTTAATTCCCTTTTTCTTCGCGCGTTCCATGATCTCGCGGTAGAGCATGGCGTCCACGGCGCGCCCGCGATATTCCGGCATCACGCCAAGCAGCACGATGCGGAGATTGTCGATCGCTTTCTTTTTCGTCATGAGATTGGAGATCGCCGTCGGCAGATTCATCGCGCCTTTCGGAATAGGTTTGCCCGCAAGGAACGCCTGATTGATGTCGGGAATGCACAGCGAAAACCCGATGGTCTGCATTTTCCCGTTTGCATCCGGCGCTTCGGCGAAGAGCACGAAATCGGGATCGATAATTTGCTTGAGTTCCCCGGCAAGCATGGTAATTTCATCGGCATCGAGCGGAACCGCGCCCCAGTTTTCTTCCCAACCACGCGAGTAGAGATCGCGAATGAGATTTACTTCCGCGTCGTATTTTTTCATATCGAGCGGGCGTATGTTTACCTTCGAACGCTCGCGCAGCGCATTCGTTACGCGCTCTATCTTTGGCGATAGCGATTTCGATTCCGTGATCTTCCACGCAAGAAGATCCTGCACTTTTCCATAACCGGCGCTTTCCCAAAGCTTTTTGTAATAGGATGGATGGTACGGCATCATCACAGCGGGAGGATGCTCAAATCCTTCGACGAGCAAGCCAACCTCATCGTTGATCGAAGGGCTGACCGGCCCGCGCACCTGTTTCATTCCATGGGAACGAAGAAAATCTTCCGCAGCTAAAAACAGCGAGTTCGCGACAGATTGATCGTTCACGCAGTCGAAAAATCCCACGAAACCTGTCTTTCCAGATTCGGAAGCATACAGTTCATTGTGACGATGGTTGATGATCGCGGCGATGCGTCCGATCGTTTTGCCGTTCGTATCTTCGGCAAGAAAAAGCTGATGAGTTGCGTGTTTATAGAATGGATTTTTCACCTCGTCGATGAGGCGCATGCGATCCATTTCGAGCGGTGGAACCCAATTCTTCTCATCGGAATATAGATCCCATGGCAAGCGGACGAAACGGAGTTTATCCTTGCGGTTTTCTACCTTGCGAATTTTTGTAGTTGTAAGGGACGTAGTGGACGGAAAGGACGTAAGGGAATCGGGAGACGATGCTTCTTCTTCATCGAGGACACCGAGTTCTTCGCCGATCTCTTTGAAGAGTTCCAGAATGCGGTCGAGGTGATGCTTTTCGTGTGTCGCCATGAAGCTGGTGCGCATCATTTGCATACCCTGCATGACGCCGGGCGCGATAAAGGCATTGACGAACACTCCGGCATCGAAGAGTTTACGCCAGAAGACGAAGGTCTTAAAATCATCGCCGATAATCACGGGAACAATTCCTGTTTTCGATTCGATGATCTTAAATCCTAACGCTTTGAACTCGCGGCGCATGTAATCGGCATTATCGAGCAGGTGCTGCATGCGTTCCGGCTCTGCGCGAAGAATGCGAAGCGATTCGATCGCCGCCGCAACGGACGCCGGCGTTGGGCTTGCCGAAAAAATAAGCGCCGGTGAGTTATGCTTCACATAATTAATGACGCGCTCCTCGCCAACGACAAATCCGCCTAAACTTGCGAACGTTTTCGAGAACGTTCCCATCGTCATGTCCGTCTCTTTGACGAGATCGAAATAGCTGGCTGTGCCGCGTCCGCCCTCGCCGATCACGCCGACCGCGTGGGCGTCATCGATCATAATGCGCGCATTATATTTTTTTGCGATCTCGACCATGCGCGGCAGATCGACAATTTCGCCGGACGTAGAAAAAACGCCATCGCTGACGATGAGCTTTGCTGCGTCAATGGGAAGTTTCGAGACGCGGCGTTCCATATCCGACATATCGTTATGATTATAGCGAACGATCTCGCCATACATGCCTCTCGACATCAGGTTCCCGGCGACGATGCAGGCGTGGTTATCTCGGTCGCTGATAACATATTCGCCGCGCTGGCAGAGCGTCGGGATCACGCCCTGCGCGGTTTGATAGCCGGTCGAAAAAAGAAGGCACGCTTCTTTTTGAAAATAATCGGCCATGTCATGTTCAAGCTCTTCATGCAGCCGCACCGTACCGGTGAGATAGCGCGAGCCGGAACAGCCCGTTCCGTAGCGTTCGATCGCTTTGATGGCCGCTTCCTTCACGCGCGGATCGGCGGTCAGGCCAAGATAATTATTCGAGCCGGCCATGATGACCTTCCGGCCTTCGATCTGCACGACCGGGCCTTCGTTTTCTTCTATCGCGCGAAAATAAGGATAATAACCGGCTTCTTTGACTTCATCGGCGCGTGTGAAGTCGTAACATTTTTGAAATAAATCCACAGGGGGAAATTATGAATGATGAATGATGATATGTAGCACAAACTTTAGTTTGTGACCGTCCGGACGCATAAACGCAAATGGGGAGTTCTCCACTCCCCATTACTTGAAAACATTGAATGTGCCCGAAAGCGCGGAATTATCGCAGGATATTGAATTGCCGACTGACCGTTCCGCCCTCGCCACGCAGAACGAGTTCGTATGCGCCATCGGGGAGATCGCTGGTGATGAGTTCGAGCGAAAACGTGGATGCCGCAGCAATACCGGAGAAATACGTTCGCACCTGACGGCCAAGCGGATCGTAAAGCGCCAGCGTAAGCCGGTCGGATGGGGCAGCATTGATCGTAACCATCGAGCTTCCATTCGATGGATTGGGATAGGGCGCGCCGAGCTGCTGGCTGTTTGCTGTAACTGTTTGCTCAGAAACCCCGGCAAGCGGCGGGAGCAAGGTATCGGTCGCAGCCGGAGCTACAACGCCCGGATCGTAGGTGGGCGATGGGAATTTAAATGCCCGGTAAATACAGAATGGCGATCCGACGTTCATCTGGAATGTGATCTGTTTATCCGGCGTAACTTCTGTTACCTCAGGCGCAGGAAGCCCGGTGGAAGCTCCTGTTGCGCTAAGACCCCAGGTGATAAACGTATTGCCGTCAGGAAGGCGCTGCACGTAACCCATAGCCTGACTTGTGATAGACGAATCGTCACTATAATACCATACAAGGGTAGCTGTCATGCTATCCGTATTGACATCGTATTCGCACGCGCGAGCAAATGTTATTACAGGAATGGGGTCATATTCAGTATCCGCAGGCGTAATCATCGTATCTATCACGTTCATGGTAGTGTCAAAGGTAGAGTCAGCAGGGGTAATGAATACTTCTATCCTGGTGCCGGTATGCCCGATATTCCCATTATCGAAGAGGGTAATATGTCCATTTGCGATGCGACGTACCCCATGCTGATGCGAAAAGTGAATGCTATCGTCAATAAACTTAAATTGATTATGTTTGCCGCCTAAACGCCAGATAAAATCGCCCGTCTTGCGGTCGATCTTCGAGACTTCATCCAACTCTCGCGCGGAAAGAAGAATGTTCCCATCCGTATCGATGGAAACAGCGTTGGGGTGAACGGCATCGAATGGCGTTCCCGGCTTATTTCCTGATGGCTTTGTTTCCGAAGGGAAATCAAAGGTCGCGTCGGTATCGAGATAGTGCCCGGTATCCCAGGAGCGCCATATCCAGACAGGGTTTTTCATTGCGTCGGTCTCCTCGATCACGCCGCCGATGAACGTCGCAGTATCGCTTCCGCCATACTTACTGAGATCGAACGGTTTGATTGGAAAGTAGGAGAGCATGAGCGCGTGACCGTTCGTCAGAAGTTCTAAGTCATGTACATCCGTCGTGTAAGGATACGGCGCATTCGTCCAGAAACTATCGACGATGGTGTAAGTACTATCCATGGCGAACCACTTATTTCTCTTCATCGAGAAAAAAGTCATGAGGCCATTGGGCTGCGGTTGAAAATCCCAGTCGATGGAATCGAGTGGAACGTGCTGATACACGACATTCCCATTATTATCGAGAACCATCCTCGCTGTTCCGCCGCTGCCGGTATCTTTGAAAAAAGCAGTGGAATTGAGCGTTGAGAGGAAGATATATCCCGGCGAAGGGTTCGTATCAATAACGACGAACATGGAATCGAAACCATTGATCGAAGAATCGCTGAGGGTTTGCATGTGGGAACCCGTCGGCGGCAATGGGTGCGTAGCTGCACGCTCCATGGATGCAGGAGTTTGATCGAGAAAAGGACTCTTATTGGGGTCGTCGTTATCCTGCACCTCGAACGAAAATGAGATGGGTACAAGCGAAGTGCCATTCGTTGCCGTGATACCAGTTCCCAAACTGACGGTCACTTGCTCTCCGCTTTCGAACGCATCGGTGGGAGTGAAGATCAGGGTCTTCCCATCGTCGGAAAGAACGATGTTCCCATTATGCTGGCCTGTCATTGTGCCAGTGATGACAAGATTCTGCGCTGCCATTGAAGCACTGATCGCAACGGTAGGTCGAAGAATGACCGGAGTATTACTCGGAACGTATTTCGAGCCATCCATCGGGAAATGATATTCGATGGTTGGGGCTGCACTCTGCGATTGCGCCAAGGTGCTTGAAGAGTAAAACGAAATGACCAGAAGGACCGAAAGTATTGACGCTAACGAACGTTTGTAATGATGAACCATAAGCTAAAAGAGTTTTTACAAAACAAAAAGAGATGTTACAAAGCAAAAAGTTTAATACACGTATTGTAAACCCCTTTTTTGAAGAATTATCACAACATTATGGGAAATTAACTCCTTTTAACCATAACCTTTTTTAACCATAACCCCGACCTTAGCCCTTTTTTCTAACCATTGCTTCTAACCGATCGACATACGCTTCGAACGCCTTGCGCCCTTTGTTAGATAATTTATATGTTGAGACAGGCTTTTTTGCCACAAATTGCTTCGTTGCGGTTATGTACGCAGCCTCTTCCAGCTTTTTCAAATGAATGCTGAGATTTCCATCCGTTGCGCCGACTTTCTCGCGCAGGAACGTAAACTCCGCTTCATCCACGGAGATAAGCACAGCCATTATCGCTAAACGAATGCGCGAATGAATGACCTCATCGAGCTGCTGATAATCGAAATCAGGCATACCGGTATGATCGATCATGCGTTTAAGCAGCTATCGGTTGCGAGGTAATTTTCTTATACCGGCGCTGAAGGATCATTCCGGGCACGACTTGAAATACAATAAGCATTCCTGCATAGAGTGCGATCACATGAATGGATGGCCAAAAAAACATCACGATGGCGCCAGCCCACCACGCAAATCCTACGTTGCGAAGCCAATTAAGATCGTTGGCAATCCCGGAAAGAAAATATGCGATGCCAAGAATTAGCGAGGAGACGAAGAAGGCGTACATGGAATCGATCTGAGGAGCATTCCCAGAATGCTGGAAACAGACCATGAGTAAAACAGCAAGCCCCAACGTGCTGCCACACGCACCCCAGATCGCACCTTGAATGCGATCGACAAAACTGCGCGCCCGCTCCGCTTGCCTTTTCTTTTTGATCACAGAATAGATCACGTTTGCCCATCCAATGAGCACAAGGACGAGCCACGCCCATCCTACGCCTATGTCCTTTTGGGTTAGCGCGGAATAATAGGTAAAACCCATGCCGATGGCTACGATAAGACCCCACATAATGTAAGGTTTGCCATCTTCGACGAACGCGGCACGGCTATCGTCAATGATCTTGCGGATGTATAGAAGTTCGTCCTCCGGACGAAGGGATTGTTTTGAAGTAAGTGTGTTTTCCATGATCCTTATTAAAGCACTTTGAATTACAAAGTACTTTAACGATAATTTTTCTGCTCGGTTCCAATCATCGAAAATTATTTTATTTATTTTTGTTGTTCAATCATAATTATGGCAAAAACCTGCACACACCTCGATCAGATCAAGAACGTAAAACCACGCACTCCGAACGGATGCGAAGAATGTCTCAAGACAGGCGACACTTGGGTGCATCTCCGACTCTGCATGGAATGCGGTCACGTCGGCTGCTGCGATCAATCCAAGAATAAGCACGCCACGAAGCATTTTCACCACACGGAGCACTCGATCATAAAATCATTCCAGCCGGGTGAAGATTGGATGTATTGTTACGTTGACGATTTGTTTATGGAGTGAGTGTCGGGCTGGAAGCACCGACCCTTCGGCAAGCTCAGGGCAGGCTCTACGCGATTTTCCGTTCCAAAAATTCCCGATTCCAATTCCCTGAATTTGCTACGAGTTCATACGTGCTCTGTAAAAATTCGAGGATCATTTTTTCCGGCGAAGAGGATGCGCGCACATCGTCGTAATGAAGAAGGAACTCGCCGAGATCGGAATTCCAGTATGCTTCGTTCGGAGCAATAACGCTCTGCTCGGTGCCGGGAACTACCGGATAGCCATACGCATAAAATGCCGGTTGTAGCAGCTTGCCGCTGCCGGGCCAGAAGCCGGCCGCAAAATGCTCTTCATCGCAACCGATGCGCGACATCCGGTTAGCGTGTGGCGGAGCGGTGCAGGGATTGCCGCTATAACGAGAAACCGATAGATCGAACGAACCCCACCAAAACTGAACCGGGCTGGCTTTGCCGGAAAACCCGGAACGAAAGTTTTCGAACACACCGGAGATTGCTGAAAGGATAGTCCAGAATCGCTTAACAGATTCTTTGTCGTACGTACAATGAACATGATCCGTCTCGAGCGGAATGGTATTTTCCATTTCCTGCGGTTCGGGAGCGATCGTAACTTCAATGGACATTTCGTGAAGCGTGGACAGAACGCGCTGATAAAATTCCGCAACCGAGCACGGCGTGAGTTCTATTGTATGAAAATTCCCGAAGCTATCGAAAATTTCTACTTTGTGCAGTACGAAATCGAATCTTATTTCAAATATTCGAGTGCGATAGGGAATCGGTCCCGTCGTAATTCCGCGCGCCCAAAGTGCAAGCGCCACATGCCACCACTCGTTCAGAAATGGCGAAAGCGCAAGTTTTATTTTTCCGGCGACTTGCGTATAAAGATGAAGCGTATCGTACGTGGCGAGCCAATCTTTATACGGCAGTTGTGGCCACAGTAGTTTTTCCTCCATGCTTGGCGATGGGAATTATTTACATATCTTTCAGTTCGTCCTCTTTCAGATCGAACGAGGAGAGCAGATGAATGGCAAGGAAGCGATCGAGAATATCTTCCATCGTTATGTTCTCGATGCCTTCGGTGGAAAACTTCCCGCAGCAATAACTGGCGAGCACGGTTCCATAGATCATCGCGCGCTTGGCGTCTTGATAATTCACAGTTCCGCGATGTGCGAGATACCCGATAAAACCGCCCATGAACGTATCGCCCGCGCCGGTGGGATCGAAAATCTCTTCCAACGGATACGCCGGCGCGGAAAAAATATGCTCGTTGTAAAACAAGAGGGAACCGTGTTCGCCTTTTTTGATGACGACAATGCGCGGATTCTCCGGTGCAAGCATATCCTGCAATTTCCTTCCCGCTACGATAAGGCTTGGGGATTCGATGAGCAACCGCGCTTCGCTATCGTTTATGACGAGGGCATTCGATAATTTCAGTGTGCGTTCCAAACTTTCGCGGTAACCCGTGATCCAAAAGTTCATGGTGTCTAACAGCACGAGTTTTGGGCGGCTATCGAGTTGCTCGATAACTTCCCGCTGCAAGTCGGGCTGGATATTACCTAAGACAAGAAAATCCGGGGATTTAAAATGTGCGGGAACTTGTGGCTTGAAATTAGCGAAGACATTCAGGTTCGTCGAAATGGTATCGCGCGAATTCATATCGTAATGATAGCGACCATGCCACGAGAACGTCTTGCCGCCCTTCACGACCTCGATGCCGGACGTATCGATCGAGCGGGCGCGGAACAGATCCCACGCGCGTTCCGGGAAATCGTCACCGACGACGCCCACCACGCCGACGGCATGACCGTTGGTGTTCTTCGGCTTAAAATAACTGGCTGCCGTAGAAATAAACGTGGCGCTGCCGCCTAACGCCTGCTCCAATTTGCCAAATGGCGTTTCTATAATATCGAGCGCGAGTGAACCGACGATAAGTAGTGACAAAGTATAAAAAAGTGCTTATGTGCTGAATGCCCGCCGCGGCGGGTGCTTAGGAGATGCTAAACACACGGGAGTAGTGGAAAGCTTCCCGGTTGCTATTGCCGATCAAGCCGAGGGTTTTGCATTTTGTGGTAAGAAATGTCTCGAAGGGACGAAAGGAAATAGCCGGGGGATGTAATTGTTTAAAGGCGGTATTCAGGCCGCCCATCTATTTTTGCTTTAGGATTTCGGGAGCAAGGCAAAGCTCTGCAATACTTTTAAAGAGTTCTTGTGTGGGCAACCTCTTTTGACCATTAACATGTGTGTGCGCGCGATTATTTCTTGGGTTATCGGGAGTGTGTTTTAAGGGGTTGTGGTCTACGGATTGCGAAGGTAGAACTTTTTGTTTAATGTCAGCAACACACATTTTCACAACGCCAAATTCAAGAGGATTTAAGCCGTCAAGCGCCACGGCGTTCCGTGTAACGAGGGCGTCTGCATACTTCTCCCAGTTCGTTGACATCGAATCAGTTTTCTTGCCTTCCACATCCTTGCTATTTAGGAAGGCGTCGGGTGCTACTTCCCCGTCTATTATCTTGCTGTTCGGCACCCGACGAAAAATGGTGCATTCGTCAGGAATGTTTTCGATTTCCCACATTCAGCCGTTTTTCAAAAATTGAAGTAAAGCCCAATGCTCCGAATCGTTAAATTTATTATTGGTAACGAGATATCCCTCTCGAAATTCGCCATCTGGTAGTCTTCCAGCATACTCTGCTTTCTCGTTCATCTCGGAGGGAATACGAATAACGAGAGAATAGGAATCCCTTCGCCATGAAAGGTCTATTCCTCCTTCACTGGTTGGGAAAATTTTTGGCGCCGACATCAAAACCTGTGCGTTCGTTCTAGCCCAACGTGCATAGTTGAGCAGGAAAAAGATTGCACGATCCCATGTGTCTTTTTTGATTGGCTGACCGCCCTCGCCATCCCAATTAGTTCCGAGTTCCGGAATAAAGGAAGATTTTTGGATGGAAGCCACTATGGCATCGAAATACTTTCCTTCGGGCAGAGCCTCTATGGGCAAGGGCTCTGGCTCAACTTTAGTGTGGCCAATTTCTTGAGTCGCATAAAATTTCATCTTTCCAGCACCCTTTTGAGCGGGGTATGTTAGACGAGTGAATTGATCACTTGCTTGCTGCGGGTTTAGATTAAATTCATACCCGATCTGGCCCCCGTGGTGTGAAAAACGCAATAATACCGCCCTATTTGATGCCAAAGGCGGAGAATCAACCTCACTCCATGCTGCCAAGGATTGCAGATCGTCTACCGGGGATGGAGATGCGCGATGTGTTATGTTAGCCAAATTATTCATTTCTCTGAATGTGTGAGCATATCCAGATTGCCCTTTTTAACGAGGTTTGTTATCGTGTTACTAAATGCTTCCGTTTGGTTTAATATCAACTTTAAGAATTGAATATCTTTCTCCGATAAGGTTATCACAAAGAAATCCTGTCTCGGGCCATGACTATATGTAATCTTTAACTCGTGTGAAAGAACTGCGCTCAATTGAGATTCGGAAACTTGAAACGGAACTAAACTCGTCACTATTCCTGCGGTCAAAAAAGCATGATCAGCGGCTGACTGAAAACTTTCACCTCTTGCAAAAAGAAAAGCTGTCTCAATAGACTTCGATTCAAGAACCCGTTTCAGTTCCTCAAAAAAAATCTCCCAATCACCGGGGTACTCACTCTCAATGGTCTCACGAAAATCGCTTAGAGTTTTGTCAACTCCGTATGTTAAGGTGCTTTGGAACAAGCCAATATAAAACTGAACCAAGCCGAATGAACTATCAGGATCGAGCTTAAGTATTCCCGCAAGGTGTATGGCAATATCCGAGGAGTCACTATTCTGCGGAATAGACAGTAATGCGTCGCTGATCTCGCTTCGCTTTTCCGGAGCAAGCGATGCGAGGTATTGGGCGACCGGCTTTGCCGAATCGGGGATAACGAATTGAGGCATCTATACAGTTAAAAAAAGTGCTTCGGAAGTTAGTTACTCCCTCAGGTACGGTAAATAGAAGGGGAATGTTCCCCCCGTATGAACGAGCCTCTAATCTCAGGCGTTCCGAGGATATGGCTTTACCTACAATCGACGAATTAACACAGCCCACTGATGTCGAAGTTAATAACATGCCTTCTTCATCTTTTTTCGATGTTTTCACCGCGCACTCGGTCAGATTGAACGGACGCTTGAACATTCTCCCCTCTGGGCGTGGAGCATGCAGGTGGAGGGTGTGTATGGTGTGACCGCTAAGGAATGGGAGCTTATTAAGTCGGTCAAGGGTATAAGGCCCGCTCGGCTAACCAAGTATCATCATCCGCAATGGTCAGGGTATTACAAGAAGTAAGATTATGCGAACAGTTTCGCAGAAGAGTAAATCACTTTCGTTGTGCCGCACCTGACGGGACCGAAAAAATAATTTCGGGTTTCCTTGCTTTTGGGTTTGGGATGTGTTATATTGGTAGTGCATTGATAGGCACCCATATCAATTATCAATTAAGAATTGAGAATTAAGAGTGGGTGCTATATTGGCTCATTGAAAAGCAGCAGGATAGCTTTCACTTGGAACGAGTTCTCTGTGAAAGAAAATCATGGATACTTGTTTGAACAAATGGCGAAATTGGTTCAGAATCGAGGGTGGTCGGGAACTCACAAAGAAAGAAAAACGGCACCAATTTCAGGAAGAAAGGTGAATCGCCGTGAGCGTGGCGGGAGTTAAGTTCGCGCAAGTGCGTGTTCCAGTCCCGCACACGGATGATCGTTCGCATCGCTCTCGCATTCCTTTTACTTCATACGGCCATCACTCAGGCACAGCCCATGCTGCCGGAGTCGAATCGGCTTGCGCATCCGCCGGGTGTGGCGTTGGTGCTTTCGGGCGGTGGCATCAAGGGGTTCGCGCATATCGGGGTGTTAGAGGTGCTGGATTCGGCGCATGTTCCGATCAATTTGATCGTAGGTACGAGTATCGGCGCAGTGGTTGGAGGGCTTTATGCCGCAGGTTACACTCCGAAGCAGCTTGAAGCATTTGCGAAGTCCATCAACTGGTCGGATGTGCTGGAACTTTCGGATGAAACGAGCCGCACGGAGCGGGTTCTTTCGCAAAAGGATATGGATCATGCGCTGCTTTCGCTGCGGTTCACGGGGTTTTTCGATCCCGTTATTCCGCAAGCGATTTCGAGCGGTCAGCGTCTTACGATGCTGTTCAATGCGATGGTGCTTGGCGCGCCGGGAGGTGTGCCGAACGATTTCTTGCGCGATCTTCGGGTTCCCTTCGTCGCGGTCACGACGGATATAGTTCGCGGCGAGCGGCGCTTACTGACGAGCGGCGATCTGACCGAAGCCTTGCGGGCGAGTGCTACGCTGCCGCTGCGGTTCAGTCCAGTTCCCGAGGATTCTGCGATCCTGATGGATGGTGGCTTGCTCGATAACATTCCCACGGATGTTGCCCGGGATTTCGGAGCCTCGAAGATTATCGTTTCGAATACGACGGCGTCGCTGCTTCCACGGGAATCGTTGAATACGCCATGGGATGTGGTCGATCAAGTTATATCGCTGACGATGCGGCGTGAGAACGAGCGGGAACTGAAGCTTTCGGATTGTACGATCACTCCGGCGCTTGGCGGCTTCGATGAATCGGATTTTTCGAATATCCCAGCCGCGATCGAAGCCGGTCGGCAAGCTGCGCGGGCGATGCTGCCGGAGATCGAGCGCACTATTGCATCCGTTGTTAATGCTACTCCGGTCGCAGTGACGGATCAGGAGACGCTGCTTCCCACGTTACGCGAAATTCGCATGGTTGGGAAAAAGCATAGATTTATAGATTCTGCGATACTTGCGGATCACGGTTTTTTAGGTCAGCGTTTAATTCGTTCCGAGAATATGAAGGAGATCGAGCAGCGGTTGCTCGAAGTATATCGCGGGCATGGTTATACGCTTGCACGAATCGATAGCGTCGTGCTGCGGACATCGATCGGACGCGCCGATATTTATGTGGATGAAGGTCATGTTGCACACATCGAGGTACGCGGGAGCGATTCGGATTTTGTGCTGCATGAATTGGATTTTCACTCTGGCGATATTTTTCGCGCGGCATCCGGCGAACAATCGTTACACGATCTGACGGGAACCGGACTGTTCGATTATGCGCTGCTGCAAATCGCGTACGATACTTCATGGCCTGGAACGAAGTACTTCCAGAGCAACGATACAACAGTGTATCCCGCAGCGTCGTCGTCGTTTGGGCCGACGGTCATTCTGACGGTCAATGCAAAAAGCCCGAACATCATTCGATTGGGGGTCTATGCAGATAACGAATTCGGGGCGGAGTTTGCGACGGAACTTGCGAACGAAAACATTGCGGGAACCGGCGTGGAGTATTCGTTGATCGGTAGTCTTGGCCCGCTTGCGCGTTCGGCGTCGTTCACGTTGGATGCGCCTCGGGTTTTTCACAACTTCGGCGTGCTCGATGCAAGCGTGTATTCGGGTTTTCGCGATATTAGTGTTTATGCGATCACGACCAATACAACGGGTGTCAATGAGAACCGAGTCGTTGCGAATATAACGGATGTGGTGCGCGAGTCGAGAGATTTCGGTCTCGATCTTCGAGCGGGTGGACAGTTCGAGCGGCTTGGGGAACTCACGGTCGAGCTTCGCGCAGAGCGTCAGCATTGGTTTAGCACACAGGCTAGCTCGACCTATCAAGGCAGCGACGATCTTCGCGCGCTTCGCGGCGAGCTTCTCGTCGATTCCCGTGACGATGCCGATTATCCTCATTTCGGAACATTAGCCAGAGGCTATGCGGAAACGGGTTTGAAGCTTTTGGGAGTGGGAACGAACTACGCAAAGTTCTTCGGGGAACTCGAAGAAGCAGTGCCGCTTTCGGCCTTGCATACTTTAATTCCACATTTTCAGCTTGGGGTGGGGAATGGTTTGGTTCCACGACTCGAAGAATTCGATCTGGGAGGGATGGCGTCGTTCTATGGCCTGAACCAATATGAACTGCGCGGTCAGCAAATGGCAGAAGGCAGCCTGACCTATCAAGTTGCCATACCCCACGTGCTCTTTTTCCCAACGTTCGTTTCGATGCGTTACGATATCGGCGCTACATGGCCAGCACCGACGGAGATCAAATTCGAGTCGCTGCTGCATGGCATCGGCGCGCAGGTGGGCCTAAAAACTCCTTTGGGACTTGCCGAATTTGGCATCGGAGAAAATTTCCGTTTTATCGAGAACCAAAGTTCAAAACCATTAACGACGCCGGGCGAAGGAATCGCTTTAAATTCACCGGATTTTTATTTTTCCATAGGAGCGAGGCTGTAATGCATGTGATGATCACCGGCGCGTCGAAAGGGATCGGGTTGGCTATCGCCAAACGGTTCGCTGCGGAAAAGGATGTGAACCTTTCCATCTGCGCTCGGAGTGAACGCACGCTTGCGGAACCGAGCCGGATGATGAACAACGAATTTCCTTCCCTCCCAATATTTGCCGCAGTGTGTGATGTCTCTAATGAGCAGGATGTCATACATTTCGCACAAGAGGCGGAACGAAATTTTGGTCCGGTTGATATTCTCGTTAATAATGCAGGATTCGGGTTGTTCAAAGCTGTGCATGAGATAACTACGAAAGAATTCGATGATGTTTTGGCTGTGAATCTGCGCGGAGTGTTTCTGATGACACAGGCTGTTTTGCCAAAAATGAAGGATCGCAGAAGCGGGACTATTCTAACCATATCGTCGTTGGCGGGTAGGAATGGTTTCGCTGGAGGCGCGGCGTATTGTGCTTCCAAATTCGGAGTGCGAGGTTTGATGCAATCGCTTTTTCTTGAAGTGCGCGCGTTCGATATTCGCGTGACAACGATTTTCCCCGGCAGTGTCGATACGGAATTTTTCGATAGGGCAGGTCACCCATTAGGTGATCGTGCAAAACAGGTGCTTCGTGCAGAAGATGTCGCAGCTGCGGTTCATGCAGCGGTGATGCTTCCGAGCGGCGCAACCATTTCGGAACTCGATATTCGTCCAACGAATCCACGGTAGGTCATTAACGAAGGATCTGATATGAAATATGCTCTCGGTGTTCTTTTCATAGTGTCGATGGTGTGTTCTGCGAGTGCTCAGCAGAGCGTTACGTCAAGTTCAACGCCCGCCGTTGCCGCATCCGATTTTCGAGCGCAGGTGCAAAAAGAACTTGCGCGGTATAAGAACGGTCCGTGGCTTTACCGGCGGTGCGATGTATTTTCACGAAAAATAGATTATGCGGCGGCTCGCGCGCTCGGTTTGCGGCGACCTTCGGGCGAATTCGAAGAGACATTCGCAATGGATTCGAGCATTGAAAGTGACGTTTCCCACACTGCGGATGATGAAGAGGAACCCAGCATTGCGATCAACCGCAGGGATCCAACTATTATTGTTGCCGGCGCCAACGACCTGATGTTTATCGCCGATACTATTTCCGGCGGCATGGTCAAGAGTTCTCAGCCGGCCTATCTCAGCACGGATGCAGGAAGTTCCTGGAAAACGTACCGGCTTCCTATGATCAATGATAACGGAGCCGTACCCTTTGGCGATCCCATCATCATCTCAGACGATACTGGAAACTTTTACTATGCGTTTCTTCTCGATAATATCGATCTGGATAGCGCTTCGGATCTTATGGTTGCTCATAGCACGGATGGAAAGAACTGGACGCTCGGCAGCCCGGTCATGGGAAATACAGATACGGAAGCAGACTCGTTTGCTACCGACTCTGTAGATGTACTGGAAGATAAAGAGACGATCGCTGTCGATCACGATCCTAAAAGCCCGCACTATGGCCGGCTGTACATTGCCTGGACGGAATATGCATTCGATTTTAGTGTTGAGCTCGATACACAGATTCATTACCTCGCGTATAGCGATGACAAAGGAGCGCATTGGTCCACGCCGGTACCATACACGCAAACGTATGGATCGTTCGCGCTGATGCGCGTGGGTTTGGGCGGAACTGTTTTTATCGCTTCGATGGGATTTATTGATGACGTCTCAGGAGAGCAAATGAATGGAACTCATGGAATGACGATCTCGACCGATGGCGGAAATACGTTTTCCGAATCACCCATTGCGGACTTCGTTGATTTTCCGATCAATAACGAAGGACGAAATGGGCTGAAAGGCATTACCGGTTTTCGCGCTACGCCCTATCCATGCTTCGATCTGGATTCCGGCAACACGATCTTCGCCACCTATGGAACCTACGATAACAATGATGACGATGCGGCACTATTCGAGACCACATCGAGCGATCTTGGGCAGTCCTGGAGCGATCCCACGCAGATCGGTACGCCAGCAGGGCTTGGCAACGATCATTATATGCCGTGGGTGAGCATCGACCCGGTTACGCATCAATCCTATATTTCGATGAGCAGTTCGGAAGAAGATACGTTTGAGAATGTAAAATCGCGCGCCGTACGATGCACCTTTCAGACGCCCAGCGTTTTAGAATTCATGGGTTCCCGACTCTTCAACACGCTGGACAACACCATTTCCGGAACGGATTTTCTCGGCGACTATGCCGGTGCCGATGCCTACGATGGTTATTATGCCGCCTCGTGGACCGAAAACCGCCCCGCCAATAATCACGATGGAGATATTTTTGTCTATGTTTCCTCGCCGCTTTCAACCGACGTGGTAGCTCGGCAGATCAATGCGCAGGATCTTGAGGTGGTGGGCGTTGCTCCAAATCCTGCCACTGGTAACGATATTACATTCACCATTACTTCGAGCGATCAGCTTCCGGCTACTATTCGCGTATTCGATCTCCGTGGCATTAACGTGCTGACGTCGCAATCCATGATGGATCCATCAGCACAGAACGCTGTCACGTTGGATATTCACTCATTAGCGGCGGGAGTGTATCTTGCGCAAATATCCTGCGGCGGGCAATCCGTACAAAAGAATTTTGTCGTTCTCCATTGAATTGCTCCTTTACATTGATCGTGAAACCGATTTCACGAAGTTTGTTATATCAATTCGCGTTTGCATAAATTATGCGACAGTTCAATCTTTATTTAATTGCTCTCCTGCTTGCAGTTACGATGGCATCCTGCTCTTCGGGTAACCTGATTCAGAGCATTCCCCAGATGAAACCGATCGTCGTCGATGGCGACGCTTCGGATTGGCAGGTGCCGCTTGCGTATTACGATAAGGACACGAAGTTGAGCTTTTCTGTTTCGAACGATAGCACAAAACTCTATTTTTGCTTCGAAGCATTCGATCAGGAACTTCAGACGAAGATCATTCGCGGCGGCTTGCAGATCTATCTCGATACAAATGGCGGAACAAGTAAAGATATTTCGATGCTCTATCCGGTTCCATCGACCTACCAACGACCGGAAGCGCAGAGTGGAAGCGGCTATGGATCGTCTTCGGAAAATTTCGATCCCATCGGTGCATTACGAAGAAGCTTTTTCGGTCGCAATCGAATGAACTTCAATTGACAGGATTTCTGCCGCCCGCTGCCGGATATGTGCCTCTGAAAAATGCGTTTGGAATTGAAGTAAGCATTAATTGGGATACGATCAATAACGTGCTGAACTACGAGGCAGCAATTCCATTCGCCACGTTCTATAAACGAAAGCTCGCGCCTGCGGACAGCACAAAGATCGTTGGCATTACCTTTACCGTCAATGGCGTCACGCATGGTGGTGGCAAGCGGCAGGCCAATAACGGAGGGCCATTCTGGCGGAGCCGCTGACGCCGATCCAACCGCCGGAGGGTTCCCGGGTGGCGCTGGGGGGATGGGTGGTGCCGGTGGAATGGGCCGAGGAGGTGGTGGACATCATGGCGGCGGAAGTGGAAACACCTCGAACCCGCTTTCAGAATCGCAGTCACTTTCCGTTAAACTTCAACTTGCAAAACCGAATTAGTTTGAAACAGGTGCAATCGCGTTCCCACGCGCGGTAAAACGTGCTTTCAATTTCAGGAAGAATCGCTCATACGTCCAGTAACTGATAGAAGCAAGCGCCGCAGTGCTTCCGGCTATGAAGAAAAATTGCAGAAGCGGCCACGCTTTCGAAAACGCAAAAAATCGATCCGTGATATTAATTCCAAACGGATGGTACAAATACATTCCGTAACTTATCATGCCGATATAGCGAGCTACACGATTTGCTAACACGGGAACCAACGCGTGATCGTCACGAATGGAGCATGCCATGACTGCAAGCGTCATTGCCACGCAAATATAAAACATTCGGAACACATGCAGAATAGCGTCGTTCGGGATGGTGCAAACGAGCAGCATGATCGCCATAAATACCGGCGCGCTCCAACGTTGACCAAGCACGCGCCATGCCACATCGAAGCTGCGCTTTCTATGCAAAGCATAAGCGGCAAGACAGCCTAAGCAGATCGCCGTCGAAAAACTATTGAGGATAAGAATAGGCAGCGAATATCCCGTTAGAAAAAAAGAATAGCCATCGTAATATTTTACGATCTCGTTCCCAGCGATAAGCGCAAGCATAACGATAACGGGAACGTACCATCGCTTGGTCAGCGCAATGATCCACGGCCAGAAGAGATAGAATTGCTCTTCCGTCGCAAGTGACCACGCTGCTACAAAGATCACACGCGCCGGCGGCCCACCAGGTGCCCATCCGCCGGGATAGACGAACCAATTAGATGTATAGGTCAAAAACGATGGCAGATTGTGAAGATAAATAGCAAGTGGTTTGCCGCGAAGTTCCTGCGTCGTGAAACACGCGATTAGAAAAAGACCGAGCGTGAGATAATATGCTGGAAAAATTCTCAGCGTTCTACGAATATAAAATTTCTTCAGCGAAATCGTTCCGGTTTCCGATTTCTCGCGCAAGAGCAGCGTGGTAATAAGAAATCCGCTGATGACGAAAAAGAGGTGAACGCCAAGAAAACCCGTGCGCCAAATTAAACGCAGTTCCGGCGCGTGATACCACACCACCGCCAAAATACTGATCGCGCGCAGCCCATCGAGCGAAGGAAAATACTTCGTCGAAAGGTAACGCTGGTGCGGGGTGGTTTGCTGGGTCAGGGGGTTATCCGGAAATTCTGGTTTGTTTAATAGCAAAATATCGGGCATACGAGTTTCCGTCGGAGCATCTGTGTGCGAGACTGGAATGCTCCCGACGCACTTACGCTCCTCTTGTTTGCTCTCTGACAGCCATGAAAATGCGCGCACGCATTTGTGCTTCATGAATTGTGCCGTTTCCAAGCCGTTTTCGTAAATTGTCTCTCTGAAATAGGTGCCAATTTGGCGCAAACGCATTTGGGTTCTGTCCTAATTAGAATAGGTTCCTAAAGCGATATAGTTTTTGCTGTTATGGCATTATTGATGGTATAGTATCCATCAAGGGACGGTTTAACTGATCTCCGAGGTCGAAAATTAGTCGCTCCGTCTCATCTAATAAATTGCGCGTGTCCTTCTTTTCCATCACCGATGTGTTGGAAATATAAATCAGATATTTTGACCTTTCAGCCTTGTCCATTATCGTAGGCTTTGCGAGGGCGTTAAGAAGCTCACGTCTCGCGTTCAACATCTCGGTATCGGTGTCGGCAGGATTCAAGTTCGCGCGCCCTCTGTATAGCTGAACGAGTCGATTCAGTTGTACAAAAATCCTGTATCGCTGATCTGCAAGAGATTCTCGATCTTGCGCTTCTCGCGCTTTATTTACTTGCCATACCATCAGCCAGCCCTGAAGAATAGCAATGGCTAAAGCAGCGAGAGCAATCGAGTTCGCTCCCATCCATTTCAAGGCTGTATTAATAAAATCACACATACCCTCGAAACGCCCTGTTTCCGAGGGAGGTTCGCAGATGTAATTATTTGGGCACGACCGAATGTTTAGGGTGTAGCAAGATTTGCTACACCCTATGCAACTCCGAAAAGCATCACTCGAAATAGCCTACCGCACACCGCTCCAGGTGTTTCGTTGGCGGCAGGAACTATACAGGGCAATTACGGGAGCCGATCTTACGGAAGAATTGACAAGCGCCGATAAATTTAATCTCAAAATCGAAGATGCAAAGGCAATTCTAATAATTGAACCAAAAAAAATTGTTATTCAACTGGAGGGGATTCTTGACCCCACAAATCTTACCGCGAGATTCGAGCAAATTTTTAACTTTCTTTTAGGGATCTCCCAGGGAGGGTGGGGAACGATTAGTCTTCGTCTTACGAAACTTCATCCTTGGGTGGGCACGTATCAAGAGCTTATTGTTAAGCTGAAAGAAAAGTTATATCAACCTGATCTTCCATTTTTGCTAAAAAGTTCAGATGCTGGCGTGTATTTGACTCTCAACGACGGGCAGGCTAAAGTAAATTATGTTTTCGGGCCATTTACTCGTTCTGAATTAGTACCATTTTTTCTTTACCGAGATGAAGAATTTCCTGATTCTGCGGTTTTTTTGGAAGTGAACTATACGAAACCAGACATAGTTGAAGTGACCCCTAAAGAAATCAGGGCTGTAATTCGGCATACGGTTGAATTCAGCGCCCAAAGGGAAGTGGAAATTATCAATTTAAGATTATGGCAACAGCAACAATAAATCCGTGGGAAACCGGTCTTTTCGGCAATTTCATTGAGGCTCCGCAATTCACATTAGCGCGACCATCCCCACAGGCTACCGTTACAATGCCGAAAGGGCTAATTATCTTAAATTATTCCCTGCTACTAATCTCAATTTTCTTTATATTTCAGACCGTGTTTATATTTGCGGGTCTTCCTCATTGGAATCCGTACACCGTGTTTACGGCTCTTATTACTTCTGGAGGACTATTTTTTGTCTTTCATCGGGCTGAAAAAGTAATTCGAAAAAAGGTTAATGGCTAAAAAGTGGGACATTCCACGCCTGATTTTCTGGATTTTCAAGACATTCCAGTTTGAACTAAAATCTCGATTAGGCAAGGCGAATTTGCTGTTTGGGTTTATCGCTTTCCTCTCATGGTTTGCGTCGATCACGACGGGTTGGCACATAATTTTTGATAAAACGATTTCCTCTACCGGTTGGCACTTCGATCTGCACGTAAACGATGATGTTCCAGTTTTTGTGGATGGACTGATAGTCGCTTTTGGATTCGCATTGTGTTTTGGTGTAATGGGCTGGTTAGAGGAAACTGGACGAATCGGTATTAAAGACTGGAAGTAAGAGAGGGGCTTTCGCCCCTCTCTCTTCTTAAAGTATCGCATCCCATTCCCACGCACCGTAAGCAATCCCTGCCGCTTGCGCGGGAGTGCAACCGATCGAGGAATGAAAGCGCATGAAATTGTAATGGTAGAAGTGGAGATTCACTGCCGCGCGTAAGATTTTCTAGCTTCTTACTCCACGCATTTGTGAGTCGTGTTAGCCGCCTCATACCCATACGCATTGTGAGGTTTTGCCTCTCGACATAGGAAGTGGAAATATCCGTTCGCTCCATATCCCCAAATATGACTCGTAGCGTTACCCGTAAGAGGTTAGCAGGGCTGTAACGACGCTCATTGCCCGCTCCACCCTCACCGTAGGATTTGTGAACCTGACCATAAGCAATCGAGTGTATGCCAAAGACATCCCGAATGGCATTAGGGTATGGCCCCCAAGAATCAGTGCTGAGTTCAAAGTATGAGGTCACACGATCTCTTAGCTGCCGCAGCATAACCACAGCGTTGTGACCGTCCCGCTTGCCAACACGGAAGGCCGGAACGAGTTTGGTATCGCTGTCGATGGCAACGAACGTGTAAGCGTCCCCGAACTCTTCGGGATCGTAGTCTGTGAGCCGTCGCTGCTTCTTTCCAACGTACCCCCAAATCTCGTCAAGCTGAATCCTTTCGGAATGGATGTTGACAAGGTGCTGATCCATGACGTGAGCGGAGCGTTCTCCGGCTCGAATCATAAGGCGTATGATGGTGTCGCGGTGGATTCCAGTAATGCGTTCAATCGAACGTATGCTGGCTCCTTCCACTAATTGAGAGAGGACAAGCTTCTGCTTGTCGATAGGTAGTTTGTTCATCACGGTTTAGGATGTGCCCATGACGAACGGAACGGCTCTTGCCCTGCGTTATCGAAGCAGGGTCAACCGATAGTCTGTTCATCACGGACGGTTGATCTTTAGGGAATGTAAGCGCTGACACACTTGCATTCCCGTTTTTTATTGTGCGCGGTAAACTGAATTACGATAAAAGGAGTGCCAGTCCCACCATAAATTCTTTCGTCTCTTCAAGAACATTCGCTGCCTTCGTTCCGCTGAACCTCTTCGTTGTTGCGTAATGAGTGTGCATGACGCGATTGCGCTCCTCTCGGACGTTTGAGAGATGAATCGCTAAGTCCTCGAAGAGTAACTTTGTCTGCTGCCTTTTCTCGGTTGAAGCGGGCATGTGTTTAATCTTTTTTAAGATTTGCTGACAAATTGCGTTCCAGTCCTGATCTTTTTTATCTCCGTTGGATTTCCTGATCTATCTTTAACATCAACCTGTAACGGAACCTTGAAACGTCGTGCCAATTTATGCATACCGAATTCGAGCATTCGCATACAGTGAAAAACACAGGCAGTATGCCGTTGAAGAGCGAGACATTTGTCGCCTCTGTCAATCGTCTCCAGCAATTGTCGGAATTTTTTTGGTGCTTGAGTTCCAAATGCTCTTTGTCGCGGTAAGTGATCTGCGTTCGCGTGCTCTGAAAGACATAGAAACATATGCGTTCCTCGGATTCTTCTCTCAGGTAGCGAAGTTCCTCGGCCCCTTCGATTGTTTCATAAGTATTTTTTGCAAGTCCTGTCTATTTCCACCATGATCCGCAAACTGTTCGCGCTTCTTGCGTGACGCGTTCGATTTCATGGAATTTAGCACTGGGGAGTATATATAAGCGGTCATCATCTTCGTCTGTTGAGACGGAGTAAGTTTTGAATGCTCCTCGTTCGGTGTGGCCTCAAGGATTCTTTTCCTGTCCGTATGGTGAAACGGACGCATATAGGTAGGCTTGGTAAAATTCTTGCATGTCGTAAGTGATTGATTCGAATCCTCAAAATTACGAGCTCCGAAGGGTCACGGGAATTCACCACTCTGCTCCACGTCTTTTCTGTTCATAGGTAATTAAAATAAAAAAGGAGCGCGAGGCTCCTTGTGGGTGAAAAATATAGTTTATGTTGTTTATACGGAATTCATGAAAACTTCATTTCAAAAACGGACAGAACCCGCATTTGTTTTTCATGAACTCATGCAGTTATCCATCAACCTTTCATTAATTTCAACGAGAAAATTATGCTCCCAATTTTCAATGAACTACCTCGGCACCCATTCTTAATTCATAATTCATAATTCTTAATTGACATGGGTGCCTATCATCTCACCACCTAATATACGACATCCCAAACCCAAATGCAAGGAAACCCGAAATTATTTTGAATTTTTTTTGAGCGCGTGTAGAACAGGCTTTCAGCCTGTCGGCGGACTTCCAAGTCCGTCAATATAGCAAACGAGACGAGCTAAAAGCTCGCAGACTCGCCGCGGCGAGAAAGCCTGTTCTACACACGGCACATTTAAACCCAATACAAGAAAACCCGAAATTATTTTCTCAGTCCCGTCAGGGACGGCATCTTCGTAGCCCCGGAAGTGAGTCCGGGGTATGCGGTTTTTTAGAGGCGAGAGTATCTGTGAGAGAATAAGAGAAAGAATGACACGAATTAACCTATTCGAGGGTTAATCCTCGTCATGAAGCTAATCGAGCGGCCACTTCAAGGAGTCCTGGGAGGGATTATCTCTCAGCGAATCATGTCGCGCAATCTTGAGGATCGGCTTTCAAGGCACATTCAAACTGAGGAGGAGAGAGCCGATCTGCCTATTAGCGATGCGAAAGGAAAGATACTTCTTTTCATCGAGCTAAAAGATCCCAGAGCTTCTGACGGTAATACAATATACAATTACAAGGTCGTCGGGCGCGAGATGAATAGAGCCCGCGGAATGAGAGTTACATTCTTCGGTATCTGTAATTTTATCGACGCTAATCTCTTTGACGTAGAATTCAAAAACCGAGATGATGTTTTCCAGGAACCTATTCTCACTCACGAGGAACTTGATCGGCTTCGGATTAAATTTGTTATCGTCCGTTCTATCGAGCAGAAGCTAATTCGTTTAGCGGACTGGTACATTGACCTCGCACTTGGAATTCAAGCGGGAATTGTCAAACCTCAAAGGTCTATTGACGAACTCTTTATTTTCAAACTCAAGAATCTCATTGCAGGCTATAATATTGACATCGGCAGAGAAGCATGGGATCAATTTGAAAATAAAAAGTCCTTCAAAAAGGAGCTACAGACCTATGCCAAACATCAACAATGGTCGAGTACGATTATTACGACCCAGGAGGAAGTAGAAAATTTTACATACCTTTCTCTGCTGCTTCTGGTATCAAAGCTTGTATTTTACAAGGCCTTAGTTGATTTCAAAGAATGGAATTTGCCGAAAATGGTGATTCCAGAAACCATCAGCAAAAGAAGCGATATGGAGTCGCTGCTTTGGGATGAGTATTTTAATCAGGCGATTGAATCCACGGGGGACTTTAAACTTCTCATTGGATCGAGGCCAGAATTTATACAGAAGCTCCCGTTTGTAAGCGATGCCGTTGTCGATCTTGTCAACGCGGTAATTGATGCGGAGTCTCACTATGACTTTTCCAAAATTTCATACGACATCGTTGGTCGTATTTTTGAGGAGTTAATCCGTGACGATGAACGGCATAAACGCGGCCAGTATTTCACCCCGTCTCGCGTGGTGGATTTAATTAATGCATTTTGCATTCGAACTGGCGAGGAATCAGTCTTAGACCCGTCGTGTGGGTCGGGGACATTCCTCGTTCGAGCGTATGAACGCAAAAAGAAGCTTAGCGGTCAACGTCATCCCGCATTAGTGGAAAAGATTCACGGGGTTGACATCTCACCTTACGCTGCACATTTATCCATGCTTAATATCGCAATGCGCGATTTGCGTTATAAAGCGTTCCCGAATATAGAATGTCGAGACTTTTTTAAGGAGGGCCGTAAAATCTCTTCATCGATATCCGATAAATTCGATGTTGTTGTTGGGAACCCTCCCTACACGCAACAAGAAGAGATCGATGACTTCACGGAAGGCTCAAAACGCGCAATTCAAACTTTAGTCTATAAAGACTGGAGAATGCATCCATCGGCAAAAACCTCGCTTTACGGATACTTCTTCTACGCAGCTGCAGCGAAGCTTCGTGAAGGCGGGTGTTTAGGATTCTTGAGTGCAAATTCTTGGATGGATACTGAGTTCGGCGAGGATTTGCAGAAATGGATGCTCGATCATTTTGAAATAGAAGCAATCATCGATACGAAATGCGAGCGGTTCTTCCCGAGCGCGTCGGTCAACACTAATATCGCTATTTTGCGCAGGCAGTCCGACGCTTCGAAACGATTAAAGAATAAGGTTCGACTCGTCTATTTCAAGGAAAAAATCGATGCACTATATGAGCGGTTTGGCTCGCCGGACGCCCTGCGCGATTTCATCTTAGGAAAAAAGGCTGACTTCGAGGATCAAAGCTTACGGATTAGGGTCGTCACACAAGAAATTCTTAGAAATGAAAAATGGACGCCAATTTTAAAAGCCCCTCCGGTCTTTTTTGATATTCTTAAGCGCGGCGACGATAAGTGGCAAGAACTTGGTAACGATATTGCTAATATTCGCCGTGGTGTTACGACAGGTGTAAATAAATTCTTTCAAGTGAAAGATCATACAGGTTCTCTTACTTCTGGAATTTTGCATTCAATAAGGAACAACGTCGAGAAATTATCAACCGTTGAAGAAATTAAGAGAGCCGGACTTAGGGTAGTCGAATCCGGGGATCATGAAATCTGGCTAATTGAGAAGGAGCATTTGCGACCAATCGTAAAGAGTCCTAAGGAAGTAACGACGTATCTTATTGATCCAACGAAATTGCGATTTAATTTAATAATGGCGGCAAAGGGACCGTCAACCATCCGCGAGCAGTCCCCTTTTCTTTATCGATACATCAAAGCTGGTGAGAAAAAGGGATTCAATGAAGTTGAGTCAGCAAAGAATAGAACATATTGGTATGATCTCGGAGAATGGGAATCAGTAGATGCCCTATGGTTCGCCAGTTATAACGAGCGATTCGTTGTACCAAAGAGCAACAAAATGCTCGAAGATAAGCGACTCTACGGGATAGACTTCAACAACAAGAGTGAGACAGATTTTATACTCGGCGTTCTCAATTCAACGATATTTCCTCTGCTTTATGAAATCGGTTCCCGTTCGAACCTCGGCGATGGCGCAACAGAATGGGCCGTGTATGAAGTTAAGACCTACCGGATTCCGTACCGGGGAGTAACATCCGAGGGTAAGAAGAAAATTGCTACCGCGTTTCGTGAATTAAGTAAAAATAAAGTTCAGTCCATATTTGCCGAACTGAATGCGGGTGTTCCAGAGAGCGTTACGCTCAAACGAGTTTCTGCTTCCCGATTAGAACTCGATGCTGCGGTACTTGAAGCTATTGGTTTTACGACCAAGCGAGAGCGGGATAAAATTCAGCTTGCTCTGTATCAAGCAGTGATCGATTTGGTTAGATCGAGAATTGATAAGGCACAAAGCGTAAGCAACACTCGAACAGGTAAACGACGAGTAGCCGTCACTTTATATATAAGTGAATTACGCGAAAGGATAAAAGACGAGGAAATAGCGATCGAAAGAACACCTGATTTTCTTAGGGCATTGGTGCAGGTGGCGCGCGAAATATCGGAAGACAAAAAGCTACACGCTGCCATCGTCAGGACATTTTGGAAAGAAGAATTTGAAGAGAACGTCGATAAAAAACAATTAGAACGGGACTTACAAACCGATTTATTCGAATGATCAACGCACATCAAAGTTTGGAACGATTACGACATCGCCATTCTGAATGGTGGTTATTGCTCGCCGCAAGGCCGGACATAGCACTTGCACTCGCTTCCGAAAAGAAATTTTGGCGAGAACACGGGCATCAATTCGGATGGCACGCTTCAGAATCGCCTTTCGATCGCGCGTTGGCAGAAGCAAGCGAAACCGATTTCGAAAATGCAAGATGGTTTTTTGAGGATACCCCTATTTTTGAAGATGGTCTCGATAGGGCAAAGATTGGCGCTTGGTGTTGGTGGGTTAGCATTAAGCATGTGTTAGAAACTTCCTCGATAAAGCTGGAAATAGAAGAAAGGGTCTGAGTCCCTCCGTAACTTTTCATATTACAACAACGCCAACCTCGGCTTAATCTGGAATGTTTAGGGACACTACAATATCCCCATTCGGTGTTTTCAGATTATGCTTACACTCCGCCCTTCGAACGAACGCGGCCATATCGATCACGGATGGCTGAATACCTATCACACCTTTTCCTTTGCGGATTATCACGATCCCGCGCACACGCATTTTCGCACGCTGCGCGTTATTAACGAGGATCGCATTGCTGCCGGACGCGGCTTTGGTATGCACCCGCACCGCGATATGGAGATCATCACCTATATTATCTCCGGTTCGATCGAGCATAAGGATTCGATGGGGAACTCCGGAATTATTGCTGCGGGCGATGTCCAGCGCATGACGGCAGGGACGGGAATCGTTCACAGCGAATTTAATGGCTCGAACGAATCCGTTCATCTTCTGCAAATCTGGATGTTCCCGGAACGCCATAATCTTGTTCCAAGCTACGAGCAGCGCACTTTCCACGATCAGGACAAGCGAAACACGCTCTGCCGCATTGCTTCCCACGAAGGCCAGAACGACAGCCTCACCATCAATCAAGATGCGAGCGTCTATGCCAGCATTGTTTCGGATGGCGCGGTGCTGAAGCATCATTTCATCGCAGGACGCGGAGGGTTCTTGCAAATGGTGAAGGGAACTGTAACGGTTAACGATAAGAAACTCCATCATGGCGATGGCCTTTCTATCGAGGATGAACATGAAGTAAATATCACCGCGCCGGAAAATGGCGAAGCGGAATTTTTGTTGTTCGATTTAGCGTAAATTTTTGTTCGTATTTTTGTCCATGAAATATATCTATCGTTCCAGTTCCGTTTTTTTTATTGTTCTTTCAAGCGCGATTTTATTTTCCTCCTGCTCCCGCAAAGCCGGCATTCAGCATTCGCTGCGCGAGGGTAAGGGCGGAAAAATGCTTGGCGGGACGTTCCATGTCAACGAGACGGCGGATATTCGCTCCCTCGATCCGGTGCAGATGAACGATCAATCGTCCGTGCAGGTCGGCGAGAACGTGTATGACCGATTGCTTGAATTCGATGAGGGATTGAATCTCGTTGCCGGTCTCTCCGCGCTGCCGGAAATATCGAAGGATGGCCTTACTTACACGTACCATCTTCGCACGGATGCGTATTTCCATGACGATCCTGTTTCCCGAATGGCAAGGGAAGAAAATTCGTGGCGTCCGATGCGATTTATTGCTACACGCGCGCGCTCGACCGCACGACGAACACCGGCGCGGAACCTTATTTTAAATATATCAAAGGCGGCCCTGCCTATTACGAGAGTAACAAACTTCCATCCGGTGGTTTGCCGGGTTTGCAAGCGTTGAACGATTCTACGCTCGTCATTACGCTGGAAAAACCGTTCTCGCCGTTTCTGTTCTATCCTGCGGTTGGGTTTGGATTTATCTATCCGCATGAAGCGGTCGAGCATTACGGACGCGATTTCGTTTTTCATCCGGTGGGAACCGGAGCGTTCAAATTCGCCGAATATAAACAGGCGCAGTATTGCAATCTTATCCGCAACGAGCGGTATTGGAAGCACGATTCTGCCGGGAACCAACTTCCGTATCTCGATACCGTGCAGTTCTCGTTCATCCTCGATAATAAAGTAGAGATCGAGCAATTTCAGGCGAAGAAACTCGATCATGTGTATCGCATTCCGAGCGAGTTCTTTCAGGATATGGTTGACGATCACAAGGAACTGAAAGGTAACTGGAAAAAATATAATTTGGTGCATGTTCCGGCGTTGGCAGTGCAGTTCTATGGGTTTAACTGCACGACACCGCCTGTGAATAACCGCCACTTGCGTAGAGCAATCGCGTTCGCTGTCGATAAGGATAAGATCATTAAATATATCTTGAAAGGTCAGGCGGCGGGGCCGGGAGTGCATGGAATTGTGCCGCCTTCGATGCCCGGTTATCCCGTTGATCTCGTGCATGGGTTCCGCTTCAATCCCGATAGTGCGCTGGCCGAGCTTGCGTTAGCTAAGCAGGAGTTAGGCGGAACGATTCCCGACATTACCCTTTACCTCAACGCCGGCGGCGGACGTAATACCGAGGTTGCCGAAGCGATCCAATCGCAAGTAAAGGAAAACCTCGGAATCAATGTGCAGCTTCAAATGCTGGAATTCTCCCAACTTACGCCGCGCATTGACGATGGCAAAGCGCCGTTCTTCCGCTTAGGCTGGATCGCGGATTATCCGAATCCTGAGAACTTTCTGAATCTGCTGTATGGAAAATCCATTCCGCCATCCGGCCCAAGTACGATCAATTCCACACGCTATAATAATCCCGAATTCGATCGCCTCTTCGAAGCCGCGATCAACGAAACCGACCGCGTGAAATCCTACGAAGATTTCGCGCAAGCGGAGAACTTAGCCATTCAGGATGCGCCGTATGTCGTGCTCTATTATGATGAGGATTACCACCTGCTCCAGCCGAACGTCCGCGATTTTCCCGCAAACGCCATGTTCCAGTTGGATATGAAGTATTGCTGGTTTTCGGAATAAATTATCAATGAACGAATAGTTACGCCACCATTTGCTCCGCCTTCTTCTTGGTGCGATGACGTTCCGTCGCATCCAGGATCTTCTTGCGGAACCTGGTCGATTCCGGCGTTACTTCGAGGAACTCATCGTCCGAAAGCCATTCGATCTGCTGTTCAAGCGAGAGCATCCGGGGCGCTTCCAGCTGAACGGCGCCATCGGAACCCGATGCGCGCATGTTCGTCAAATGCTTCTTCTTGGTCACGTTGACGACCATATCTTCCTCGCGGGAATTTTCTCCGACGATCATTCCCTTATACACTTTCGTGCCCGGCGGAATAAAGAAAACGGAACGTTCCTGCAAATTTTCCATCGCGTAAGGCGTCGCGTCGCCATCGTCGAGCGAAACCAGCGCGCCGCGTTTGCGTCCTTCGATCGGCCCTTTGTAGGACTCATAATCGTAAAAAAGCTGATTCAGCAATCCGTTGCCGCGCGTCATCGTAAGGAACTCTCCTCGGAACCCGATCATGCCTCGGCTCGGCATGTGATACTCCATGTGCGCCTGACCGTTCAACGTGCTCATGTTGATCATTTGGCCCTTGCGAGTTCCGAGCGCCTCGATAACCGATCCTACAAATTCCTCCGGCACATCGATCACGACTTGCTCGATAGGCTCCATCATATCGCCATCGACTTCCTGAAAGATAACTTCCGGTTTCGATACAGCAAATTCATATCCTTCGCGGCGCATCGTTTCGATGAGGATCGCAAGCTGCAATTCGCCGCGCGCCGCAACTTTGAATGTATCCGGCGAAACATCTTCGACATGGATCGAGATATTCTTTCGGAGTTCCCGCATCAAACGCTCGCGAAGATGGCGGCTGGTAACGAATTTGCCTTCGCGTCCGGCCATTGGGGAATCATTCACGACGAAATTCATCGAGATCGTCGGCTCATCCACGTTGATGATCGGCAACGCGTAGGGATGTTCCGGGTCAGTGATCGTTTCGCCGATGCGAACATCTTCGAGTCCCGCAAGCTGTACGATCTCACCGGCGGCCGCTTCGGGCGTTTCGGTGCGTTTCAAACCTTCGAAAGTATAGAGCTTGGAGATTTTTGCTTTTTCAATGGTTCCATCGTGCCGAATTCTGCGAGATCCATTCGCCTTCGCGAATACGGCCTCGGAAAATTCTGCCCACCGCAAGGCGGCCAAGATAATCCGACCAATCCACATTCGCCACGAGCATCTGAAACGCGCCTTCGGTCTCGCCCGGAGGCGCGGGAACGAAATCTATAATCATACGGAAGAGCGGAGCGAGATCCGTCATCTCGTCTTTCAGCGTAAGCCCTGCAAGTCCGGCTTTACCGACGGCATAAATGATCGGGAACTCAAGCTGCTCATACGATGCCCCAAGCGACATGAATAGCTCGAATACTTCATCCAAAACTTCCTGCGGCCTCGCATCTTTCCTGTCGATTTTATTAATGACGACGATCGGCTTCAAATGCAGTTCCAAACTTTTCTTTAGCACGAATTTCGTTTGCGGCAAGCATCCTTCCGCCGCATCGACAAGCAAAAGCACGCCATCGACCATCTTCAGAATGCGCTCCACTTCGCCGCCGAAATCCGCGTGGCCGGGCGTATCGACGATATTGATCTTCTTACCACCCCAATGGATCGAGGTGTTCTTCGCCATGATCGTAATGCCTTTTTCGCGTTCCAGGTCGTTCGAATCCATGACGCGGTCAGTCAAATGCTCGTTCGTGCGAAATGTGCCGGATTGCCGCAGCATCATATCCACAAGCGTGGTTTTGCCGTGATCGACGTGCGCGATGATCGCGATATTACGAATATCGTCCCGTGTTAAAGTGGCTTGTAATTCTGACATAATGCTTTCGATGTAATCTTCCCTTAATATATTGACCCAGTTTTGCTGTGACAGCTATGGTGAGCGCGCCGCTAACGACAAGGCGTGTAGCATCGTTTCTTTTTTCAATGAACTCACGGAAAAGGCATTATCAATTCCATGCCATTCCGTTCACATTCCATGTCATTCCGAGCGGAGCACCTCATCGCGTAAGCGGTGAGGTGCGGAGTCGAGGAATCTCAGAAAGTTTTACAATAAGTCAATTTCTCTGAAATTCTCCAAAAATCACCTTTCGAGATGACAACTTCCGCTTATTCGATTCATTTTAGCCACATAAAATATTTTTTTTTGCATCAGGAATTCATGAAGATTATGCATAGAATTCCATTTATTCATGAACTCTCGAATCAGCCATCGCCAAAGATACGCCAGATGGCACCGGAAAATGGGGCGATGGAGCCTATAGGTCCGCGCCCGATCGAATAGCTGGAAACACCCCTATAACGTGTCTGCGAATAAACGACCATCGAAAGCTTTCGATTGACCCGAAGCGATACCAGCCCACGGGCCAGCTCCCATTTCGCATATTGCGAGAGCGACGAGAATTCGAACGAGTTAAGGATCACGATATCGCATTTGTGCGCGGAAAGTTCTGAATCGATCAGCTTGGTAGAAAGCGTATCGTACGGGCAGTTCAGAACGCGAAGGTTCGGCGGCATAACGGCGTCCGCAGATTCCGAAAACTTCACCTTTTTGTTTGCCATAACCGCTCGGTATTTCCACGTGGATGGCAGAAGCACATCCGCATCCATCATGCCTTTCAGCAGCGATGTTTGCATCATATCCTCGCCGGCATACGTGTTGATGAGCAGCGTATTCCGGTTGGGGAATTTCCCCGAAAGATACACCGCCATTGCCGACGAGTGCTCGACCGAGCGGTGAATATCCATATCGAGTACCAGCGTCAGGCTGTTATTCATCGCCTCCAACTTTACGCCATTACTGATGCGCGTACAGAGCAAGTCCTTCGCTGGCTCCGGCGGAGCTTCGAAGACTTCTGTTAAACTAACCGACTTTATGGCCAACAGATCGACATTTTTCATAATTATAGCTTTCTTTAAGTTAATGGTGCCTATCATAACACCATATACAAAACTCATTATAGTACAAAGGTTTCATAAATATCAAAAATGTCAAATTTCTTTCAGAAATTGGCGCCACTGGGAAAATTCGGGCGGAATAATACCCGATTGACTTGAGACACTACAGACTTCGGGATTTTTTAATTACACGCCGTGCTTTGCGTGGGCGGGTTTGTTAATGTGCTTTTGTTCTCTTTCAAAAGCAAAAAAATAACTTAAAATGACGCAAGAGGAATGCCTCCAAATTTTAGGCCTTGAAAAAGGTTACACCGATGAGCAATTGAAGGAAGCTTATCTTACTCGTGCCCAAGTTTGGCATCCTGATCGATTCGAAAACAACGAAAAAATTAGAGTACGCGCAGAAAAGGAGATGAAGCGTATCAACGAAGCGAATGACGCTTTGAAATCGAAGAAATACACCTATTCTAAAGCTCCATCCTCACCGCCTCCGCCGCAACCTTCATCGCCACAAACTCCACGAACATCACCACCTTCGCGACCTTCACCGCCGCCCCCAACATCACAGAGCAATAGCGTGAATGATCGAAAAACGGTCAAACCTGTAAGAGCGATTAAATTAGAACGAGCAATTCAGGTTACGGCATTTTTGATTATAATTATTATCGAAATTCGTATTGCATATAAGGCAGGTTCGACGGGCCTTATTGCTAGCTTAGCAATATTGGGCGTATATTATTTCTGGCTCCGGAGCAAAAAGAAGAAAAGAAATTAAAATTGTGGAGGGAATAAAATGAAGCTAATTGACGACGAGAAAATATTACAACAGCATAAGAGAGTTCGGGATCTCGTTTTTTCTGTTCGAATGACATGGGACTTCGCCAAACAGTTATTTGAGTCTGGTGATGAGAATATTGAACTAATGAAATGGTCGGCATCAACTGCTTTTTTTGGATTCATACAATTCGCTTTGTTTGAGTCTGTCGTTAGTGGTGTTTGTAGGCTCACCGACCCAGCGACGAGTGGCAATCCAGATAATCCTAATGAGAACTTATCGCTTCAAAGATTAACGAACTACATTTATGAAGCAGATAACAGGGCAGGTAAATGGGCACGTCGGCAATATCATAACGAAGTACAAAAGTTTGAGCCTCTTCGAACAATGCGCAACAATGTAATTTCTCACACTGACTTGGAGCATCAACAACTGCCTTGCACGCTTGAGGAAATGGATTCGGCTACCGAGGCTCTGGTGCGAGTTATCGAGAGTATTGATCGTTGTTTTAATGAGGGAGTCGTCGCACAGAATTCGAGATTTAGATTTAAACTATCTGATATTAGTCACGGAACTGATGGCACAGCGCTTCTTGAGCTATTGCGAGAGCATAAACAATCATTAGATCGAAGAATGGAAGGGCGAAAAAAATATTATTCTACAGAAGAGCCATCAGTGCCACAAATTGTACTTGACGAACTTTTTAAACGCAATCTATCATCCACAGGATCATTGGTCGAAAAATTAGTCCATGAACTCTATGGGTTGACGGAGGAAGAAATTCGCAACGCGGATTGGGGTGTAAGACGAAGTAGTCAAGAAGTATAGCTTACACTGCCGAAGACATCGAAGACAAGCGTGAACCGCAACTGAGGTTGAGTTAAATGCCAACGCCCGCAATAGTCAGCGGAGTGCGAACTAACCAACATGATCTTCGTTGTAGAAAAAGATGAACGAACTCATTTTTTTAGTAGAAGAAGCTCTGGAGGGTGGCTACATAGCAAAAGCGCTTGGGGTTTCTATCTTTACACAAGCTGAAACCGAGGAGGAGTTGAAAGCGAACGTCCGCGAAGCGACGGAATGCTTTTATGGCGATGAGCAAGTTCCGAAAATCATAATTTAATACCGATACTGCAACCCAATTCTCGCACCGAACGAAGTCAGATGCCAATCCAGATCTTTCACCACATTGAAAAGTGGCAGATCCATCGAAAGGCCGGCCAGCAGTTCGATATTCTGGCTTAGCTTGAATTCGAATCCCGGCGAGAGTTCCAGCGCGATAGTGAAGGTGACGGGATCGGGGAACGAACCGGAGGCAACGGTCACGCTGCGCGAGCCGGTCGAGCGTCCGGTGGAATCTTCCAGTGTGGTCGGGAAAATAATGCTGCGTGTTTCGATAAAACTGTTTGAAATCAGGAACCCGGCGGCAAGTCCCGTATAAATATAGAATTTGTCCGGCACCACATAGTAATACACTCCTCCATTAAGTGTAAGATAACTGAGCGATGCTTCGGTCTGGTATTGCTCGATAAGTTTCGAAAGCCGGGAACCGGCGGTATCGCCATACTCAATGGAATCAGGAACGAATGTAGAATGCGTGTTGATCGCCGAGCCGGAAAAATTAGCGAACCCGATTCCGCCCGCAAGCTGAATGGTTTTATCGATCGGAAAAATATACAATCCCTGGAACCCGCCGCTTAATTGCGTGGAAAATTGATTGAACGGCCCCGGCCCGATAAGATAACTCGGCGTGTTGAACGTGACATCCGAAACCGTGAGCGAAGGCGTTGCAATGAATTGCACGGTCGTTTGGCGGCAGCTTGGGCAGATATTATCGCGGCTTTCGGTGATGGTATAGGTCCAGCGCGCGCCGGTCAAGGTGCGGCAAATGACCCAATAGGAAAGATTCCCGGCAGCATCGGCAAGCTGAAGGCTCAGAAACCCGCAGGAACCGGAATCGCGGACATGAAAGAGCAGCGGAATTTCCGGCGTGCCCAGATCGAATCTCGGGAATTCTTCTGTCTTGAAATTATCGCTATCCGTCACGGTGATCGCGGCCATTCCCACATCGAACAGCCGGTCATCGCGCGCAATAAGCGCGAGCGAACGGGATGCATCGTCCGAAAGCAGTTCCAGAAGTGGTCGCGCCGTGTCTGCCGTAAGCGGAACAGTTTTCACTAACTGCCCGCCATCGTTGCCGTAGGAATCGAAGTTGTCTGCAAACTCGCCGAAGCCATACGAATACAGCCCGAACGGCTTATCGCAGGAAACGGCATGGGAACCGAAACCGACCTCATATTGCGCGATCCCGAAATGCGAGATCCCTATCGTCTTAAAATACCGGAGTGGAACCGGCCTTCCATCGATGCGCAGCGATGCTTCGGCATCTAACGGCACCACCAAATTGATATAGTGGTGCCAATCCCCATTGATCGGCGTGGCGAATCGGTAGTAGTTCAGGAACTGTTCCGTCGGCGTGATAAGCATCATCATCGGATCGCCGACTTTGATGGAATCCGCGTCCGATCCCTGCGCATATTCCGCGATCAGCACCGGCGCGGAGGTCGTGACGAAAGAATTATCGACAAGATGATTGTTCTCGTAAAACGCGCCGGCGGCAAGCGTGGTAACTAATTTATTATTCACGAACACCTGCGTATGATCTTCGCTCGCAATAACACGCATGGCGTATTGCGTTTTGCCTTGGAACCTTCCGATATAGAACTGGCGGCCCCAACTGGGAACCGGCGGTTCCATTTCTAATAGTTGATTGCAAAAGGTTACATCCGGCGGAACTTGCGCACACGTATGACCGACCAGAAACCCGATCGGCTTCGTTGCAGTTACCAGCGACCCCGTCAGATCGCTGGGATGATCCGCGAGCGGGGAACCCTGCACGAGATACGTTTCGCCTTGATTCAGCGATACCGAAAAGGTCTCGCCTTTTTTATGACCGCCTTTGGTATCGGCGTTCAGCGTCATCGTTACAATGGTATGATCTTCCGTAGCGACGATAGCGCATTCTGCCGTAAAACTTTCGCCGCCGTTGAGCAGCGGGGAATATCCGACGGCGCGGTACGTCGTGCCGAGAACTTTTACCGGATACGCAAGATACGAATCCGTACTTGCCGGTCGGTGCGAAAGGCCGAAGACCGCGACGTCGTTATCGGCTTCGACATGAACGCCTAACTTCTGCACTTGCTCGCTGACGAGCAATTGAACGACGGAATCAATATCGATCATCACCACTTCATACGGGTTCAGATGAAACGGTTTTCGTTCGCTTAAACCCGGAACAGAAACGACGCCATCGGTCGCATGATCGCTTGTGATGAAAAGCTTGAGGCTGAGTGTTTTACTATCCGCTTCGAGAATGGCATTTTGCGGAAAGGCGAGCCAGAAATCCTTCCCACGCGAATCTTCCATTGTGCTTTGCTGCGTTACCTGCGGTGTGGTCTGCGCGCGAAGTATCGTGGTGGGCGCGCCGTTCATCAGAACGGCAACGACCGCTATAAAAAAAAGTGTACGAGTAGCCCGGCGCATCAATAAGGGTTGGGGCATCAATGAAGAATAACAAATCGCTCTTCATCGATCACATCCACGGCAGCGGATGGATCGGAAGAGGTGTACGTCAGTAGTTGAACGTGATACACGCCGGAGGGTAATTGGAACGGCGCGATCGTCATGGTCTGTAACCCTCCGGGCATCGTTTGTTTTGGAAGGAGCGTGAGCATCGAGCGCCCGGCATTATCATAGATCGTTACAGAAAGTTCGGTCGGATTGCGGTTATACGTTTGCACCGTGATCGGCAGCATGCCCATCGCAGGCGATGGAAAAATGCCAACGATATACGCGCCAGAACGCGGGCGCAGATCTCCACTCACCGTGGAATCCTGCGACCCCGCACCCGATTGCGCGAATGCAGACGTGGCTGCGAACAAGAATAAAATAACGAGAAGCGACCTCATGAATGGGGATAACACAGGGTTCTGAAGCTAAAGTCCAAAAATTATTGGAAATTGTCATCCTGAGCGGAGCATATTTTCGCGGAGCGAAAATATGCGGAGTCGAAGGATCTCTTGGAAAACCGTAAGAATTTCATTCGAATACAATCTCCATAGCTCATCTGAAAACGAATTCCTACTGATTCCGCAAGAGATTCTTCGACTCCGCAAAACTCCGCTATCGCTGCGTTTTGCTCCGCTCAGAATGACAATCATAGACATCAGAGATTGCTAAAACTCTTCGTAATTCCAGCGACAAGTTGAATCTTAAGTTCTTCCAATTGACGCGGTTCTATCACCGATGGCGAACCGTCCATCAAGTTTTGCATACTGGTGGTTTTTGGGAACGCAATGACATCGCGGATATTATCGGTTCCCACGCACAGCATAACGATGCGGTCGATGCCGAGCGCCATGCCGCCATGCGGCGGCGCGCCATATTGGAACGCATCCAAAATAAATCCGAATTTTTCGCGTTGCTGCTCTTTCGTGTGTCCCAAAAGATCGAACACTTCTTCCTGCATGTTCTTGTCGTGAATACGAATGGAACCGGAACCTAATTCGTAGCCATTGATGACAATATCGTACGCCCGTGCACGAACATGCTGCAAGCCATCGCCGCGTCGCGCCCAATCGCGTGGGTCGGGCGAGGTGAAGGGATGGTGCTTGAACGTGAAGGTTCCCGTTTCTTCATCTTCCTCGAACATCGGGAAATTTGTGATCCATGCCGGAGCGAAATCGAATTCCTTTCCTTTTAATAATTCCAGCCGCTTTGCTAATTCGATGCGCAGAGCGCCTAAAATAGTATAAGCGCGTTCCCATTTCGGATGGGAGACGACAAGAATAAGATCGCCCTCCCGCGCGCCGCATACGGAACGAATATCGCGCAAGAGGTCGTCGGACAAAAATTTCTTCGCGCTGGACTCATATCCTTCTGCGGTAACTTTTATCCATACCAAGCCGCCCGCGCCATACACTTTCGCAAGATCGGTCAGCGTATCCAATTGCTTCCGCGACCACGCGCCGCCGCCCGGCGCAACGACCGCGCCGATCACGCCAAGCCGTTTTTCCAAAACATCGGTAAATACTTTGAAATCCGTTTTGCCGCGCACCATTTCGGTCAGCGTTTGAATTTCAAGGCCATAGCGTAGATCGGGCTTATCGGTTCCGAAACGGCTCATCGCTTCGTGGTAACTTAATTGAAGAAACGGCGATGGGAGCTTTAAACCAATATCCGACCACACGCGCGCCAAGCAATTTTCCATGATGTCATACACCATGTCCTCGTTCGGGAAGCTCATTTCGACATCGAGCTGCGTGAACTCCGGCTGACGGTCGGCGCGCAAGTTTTCATCGCGGAAGCACCGCGCGATCTGGAAATAACGGTCGAAACCCGCGATCATCAGCACCTGCTTATACAGCTGCGGCGATTGCGGAAGCGCGTAGAACGTGCCGGGATTGAGCCGCGATGGAACCAAAAAATCCCGCGCGCCTTCCGGCGTGGCTTTCATCAGGATGGGCGTTTCGATCTCGTAAAACCCGTGCTCATCGAAATAATCGCGAATAGATTTTACGATCTTATGCCGTTTCGCAAGATTTGACTGCAAACTCGGACGTCGAAGATCGAGATAGCGGTATTTCAAACGGAGATCCTCGTTCGCATTCGTATCTTCTTTCACTTCGAACGGCGGAACTTCGGAAGCATTGAGAATATAAATCTTTTCTACTTCTACTTCCACATCCCCGGTGGGAATTTTCGGATTTTTATTACTTCTTTCACGAACGATGCCAACAACTGAAACAACGAACTCGCTACGAAGTCCGCTTGCAGTAAGATAGAGATCTCCAGTAGAAGTTGAAGGGAATGGCAACACGCATTGCACTTTTCCCGAACGGTCGCGTACTTCGAAGAAAATAAGGCTGCCCATATCGCGATGCCCATCGACCCAGCCTTTTAAAACCACGCGCTGCCCAATGTGCTCGCTCCGAAGTTCGCCCGCCATGTTCGTCCGTTGTTGAAATCCCATTTTAATTATGAGTGCTTTAAATTTGTAGTTGCGCGGTTCCCGCGCTCCCCGGTGGTTTTTGTAGTGGCGCGGTGAGCATCTCCTACGATGCACCCGTGCCCCCCGGTGGTTATGGTAGATAAATTTACGTTTCTTGGATAGTGAAGGCCGGGAAACCCGGCCACTACTAATTTTTATTTTCTACAAAAATACGACAAGAGAGAGCGCAGGCTTCTTTTTATGTCATCCTGAGCGGAGCAAATCGACGCGATAGCGGAGATTTGCGGAGTCGAAGGATCTCCGGACATTCGCCTGTGAGCGAAACTTCATGAGATCCTTCGACTCCGTTCGTTTCTCAAAGCATCGTCGGCGATGCGCTTCGAAACGAACTCCGCTCAGGATGACCTAATTAAAATTTTCATTTTCCCCTGTGACGTGCGAACTGGGATGGAGTTCCATTTTAAAGGCACAATGTGTCTTACATAATGGCAACGTTTGCTACTATAATAATAAAAGACATGGAATCCTCTCACATTTTTTCTTTAGAAACAGCGGTCGGTCGCCGCGAATTTTTGAAACGGACGGGCATTGTGCTTACGGGCGTAACGCTTGCCGGTACGCTGGCAGAAATCCTCGCAAGCTGCTCCTCTTCGACCAGCCCCAGCGTAACGATAACGCACGGCACGACTACGGTCAATATCGCTTCGCTAACTTCCGATGGCGATTACGTAGTTGATTCCAGCGTATCGCCGAATGGCACGCCGATCCTTGTGATACGGCAATCTGCCACGACGTACACCGCGCTTTCGATGCTCTGCACACACGAGGGTTGCCAAGTGAATCCGCCAAGCGGAGGATCGATCTCGTGCCCATGCCACGGCTCGAAGTACAATCTTACGGGGCAGGTGATAAATGGCCCAGCGCCGAATCCGCTTGCAAGCTACGCAGTGGTTTTGAACGCCGCAACAAACACGATCACGGTGACGTATTGATCTTTGAACTTAAACAGGCGATATATCATTACAATGTCATGGCAAACAATGTCATGGCAAAGAAAAAGACCGTTCTACAGCGAGTGATCGCACTCGAAGACCGGGAGGGGATTCTCTACTCCTACATTGACGAGCTTCGAGCGTACACAAAAAAGGCTGACAAACGCTTCACGGAATTCATCGCGGAGAATGAGAAGCGTATGGAGCAAAATGAAACCATGATACGGGACATCGTCCAGATGCAAGGCTATATCCTTAAATTGATCGATAAAATGGATGAAAAGCTGGATAGCCATAGCGATAAACTAACCGATCATGACAATCGGCTCTCCCTCGCCGGCATTTAATACTTCGGTCCCATTAGTTACTAACCCCTCCTTAAAAAAAGTGGGTTTTTTCCTTAAAAATAAATAATTAACCCACGAATAATTATCCCGGAATTATTCGAACGCTTGTGTGGTTTCCGTCACGCGCGAAAAAGAGGGGAGCAAATTAAATAACACTCCACCTCAAAGTGCAGCAGAGGAAAAGCGAATGAGCGATCGTTCGCGTCACGGTCAGAAATGGCCAAAGCTGAGGTGAATAAGCGATTATTCATCACAAAAACCGTTTGGTTGTCTGAATTTAGACTTCCATCCCTGACCAGCAATGGTCAGCCTTGTAACAAGGGTAAGGGAAGGCTCGTAGGAATTCAGCGGCAAATTTAATTTTCGACTACATTGACCAAATACCAAAATTCCGGGGCCAGTTTTTCTGATCCCCATGCGTTCGTTTTGTCCTCGTGCGCGAATCTTCCGTCATTCGCGTTCCGGCCATTGAGCCGAGGTACACCTCCCGTTAGGTTTTTAGTGCTGCCGTTGCTATAACGGCTTGGTTTGCGTAATGCGCGGCCTGTTTTTTATCGCCGCCAGAGGAAATTAGCCATTCACAGGCAGGAAAACCTCCCAATATCGTATCAAGGTTTTGTAAAATTTTTAAGAATTCTTAGGATAGAAAGTAGTAAATTATGGCACGTTCAATAATGACAGCGCCGAAAGCGCCAACGAAAGCTCCTCTGCTCGGGGATGCTCATGTGATCGAAAATGGGCGCATTTCGTTTTCCAAAATTCCACGCGATTACGATCTGCCCGATCTTTTGGACGTGCAGTTGAAGTCGTTTCAGGAATTCCTCCAGGATGGTGTACCGATCGAAGATCGCAGGATTAGCGGTCTCGAATCCGTGTTCCAGCTCAATTTCCCGATCATCGACAGCCGCGAGACGTTCGTGCTCGAATATCTCGATTATCGTTTGGAAAAAGCTCGCTATTCCGTGCAGGAATGTCAGGAGCGTGGCCTCACATACAGCGTTCCGCTGAAGACGCGTTTGCGTCTTTCTTCCAAAAATCCGGAAGAAAAGAGCGAGGATTTCGTGGAAACCGTCGAGCAGGAAGTGTTTCTCGGCAATCTGCCGATGATGACCGAGCGCGGCACCTTCATTATTAATGGTGCAGAGCGCGTGGTGGTATCGCAGCTGCATCGCTCGCCGGGTGTGTTCTTTGCAGAAAGTTTGCATCCGAACGGCACGACCATTTTTTCCGGTCGCGTTATTCCGTTTCGCGGAAGTTGGGTCGAGTTCACGACCGATATTAATAATGTGCTCTGGGCGTACATCGATCGCAAGAAGAAATTCCCGGTCACGATGCTCCTGCGCGCACTCGGATGGTCGAGCGATGAAGATATTCTTCATCTCTTCGGCCTTATTCAGGATGTCGATGTAAAAACCGCCGATCTCACCGGTTATGTGGGCAAGCTCATCGCTGCTGACGTGATCGACATGAACACCGGCGAAATTTTCCTTTCGAAGGATTCGACGTTTCTCGAAGAGCATATCGAGCGTTTGAAGACGGGTGGAATCAAAAAGATCCGCTTCATGGATCTGGAAGATACCGGCGGCGCCGTTATTCTCAATACTATTATAAAGGATACTTCGCGCTCGACGGACGATGCGTTCGAGGCGATCTATCGCGTCATGCGTTCTTCCGAAGCGCCGGACATGGAAGCCGCGCGTGGTTTGCTCGAAAAACTTTTCTTCAATCAGAAGCGATACGATCTTGGACTCGTCGGTCGTATTCGATTGAATCAAACCCTCCATGAGGGAACCCCGGGTATTCCGAACGAGATCACGACGCTCACGAAGGAAGATATTATCGAAATTCTGAAATATATCATCCGCTTGCAATTAGGCAAAGCGTCGGTTGACGATATCGATCATCTTGGGAACCGCCGCGTGCGTTCCGTTGGCGAGCAGCTTGGGCAGCAATTCAATATCGGGCTTGCACGCATGGCCCGCACCATCCGCGAGCGCATGTCGATCCATGATGAAAAGGTCGGCCCTGCCGATCTCGTAAACGCGCGAACGGTTACGAGCGTCGTCAACACGTTCTTCGGAACGAATCAGCTTTCGCAGTTCATGGATCAGACCAATCCCTTAGCGGAAATGACGCACAAGCGCCGTATGTCCGCGCTAGGACCTGGCGGTTTGACGCGCGAGCGCGCCGGCTTCGAAGTCCGCGACGTTCACTATACGCATTATGGCCGCCTCTGCCCGATCGAAACGCCGGAAGGCCCGAATATCGGTCTTATTTCTTCGCTTGCCGTGTATGCGCGTATCAACGAGCACGGGTTTTTAGAGACGCCGTACCGCATTGTCAAGGATGGTAAAGTTTCCACCGATATTTTGTATTTGAGTGCCGATGACGAAGAAGATAAAGTCATCGCGCAGGCCAATCAGGCGCTCGATAAGAATGGGAATTTCGTCGATGAGCGCATTAGCGCTCGTCAGTTCGGCGATTTTATCGTCGTTGGTCCGGAAGCGGTACAATATATGGATGTCGCGCCATCGCAGATCGTTAGCGCGGCTGCGGCGCTCGTGCCGTTCTTAGAGCATGATGACGCAAACCGCGCGCTCATGGGATCGAACATGCAACGCCAAGCTGTGCCGCTGCTTCGTCCGGAAGCACCGCTTGTGGCGACAGGTTTTGAAGGAAAGATCGCTCGCGATAGCCGCGCACTCTTGCTTGCGGAACGTGATGGAATCGTTGAATCCGTCGATGCCGACCGCATCGTCATGGTGTATGACGACGAAGGTTCGAAGGATGAAATTCTATCGAGCTTCGACGATCGCCGTCATCGCGAATATCGGTTGACAAAGTTTTTCCGTACCAACCAGGATACCTGCATTTCGCAGCGTCCGAGCGTGCGCGAAGGCCAGCGCGTCAAGAAGGGAACGGTTCTCGCCGATTCTTCTTCCACGGAGCATGGGGAACTTGCGCTTGGCCGCAACGTCGTCGTGGCGTTCATGCCGTGGCGCGGATATAATTTCGAAGATGCCATCGTCATTTCCGAGAAGGTCGTTTCCGAAGATATTTATACATCCATTCATATTGAGGAATTTGAGCTTCACGTCCGCGATACTAAGCGCGGTGAAGAAGAGCTGACGCGCGAAATTCCGAACGTGTCCGAAGAAGCGACGAAAGATCTCGATGAGACCGGCGTTATTCGCACCGGCGCGGAAGTGACCGAAGGCGATATTATCATCGGTAAGATCACGCCAAAGGGCGAGACCGATCCTACGCCGGAAGAAAAGTTACTTCGCGCTATTTTCGGCGATAAAGCCGGCGATGTGAAAGATGCATCTATGAAAGCGCCGCCGGGAATTAAAGGCGTCGTCGTGGAAACGAAGCTCTTCTCACGCAAGGGAATTAAAAAAGAAGGCGAAGAAAAGCGCGAAGAAAAACGCCGCATCGACGCTATCGACAAAATGTACAAAGAGCAGCTTGACGATACCAACCGCAAGCTCGCGGAAAAGCTGCTTAAAGTGCTCGATGGCGAAGCATGTGTCGGCGTGAAAGACTTGGATGGCGCGACCGTCGTTCGTTCCGGCGGTACGTTCAAGCACGATACGTTCTATTCGCGCTTGGATGAACTCGAAAAACTTTCTGTCGGCTCCGATTGGCTCGAAGACCGCAAAAAGATGAATCAGATCCGCCGTATCTATGAAGGATATTGGGTCAAGCGCGAGGACATCGACGCCGATGTGCGTAGGGAACGTTCCAAAGTCGGTTTGGGCGATGAACTGCAGCCCGGCATCATGCAGATGGCGAAGGTCTATGTCGCGAAAAAGCGCAAACTTTCCGTCGGCGATAAAATGGCGGGACGTCACGGCAACAAGGGTGTGGTCGCAAAGATCGTTCCCATTCAGGATATGCCGTTCTTAGCCGATGGCACGCCCGTTGACATCGTGCTGAATCCGCTTGGCGTACCAAGCCGTATGAATATCGGTCAGCTCTATGAGACCGCGCTCGGTTTTGCGGCGCAGAAACTTGGCGTTCGTTTCGAGACCCCCATCTTCGATGGCGCGCACTGGAGCGATGTGAAAGCGTATCTTACGGAAGCCGATCTGAACATAGAAGCGCGAACGGAACTTTACGACGGACGCTCCGGCGAAAAGTTCACGCAGCAAGTTACCGTCGGCGAGATCTATATGATGAAGCTCTCGCATTTGGTCGATGATAAGATCCACGCGCGTTCGATCGGACCGTATTCGCTCATCACCCAGCAGCCGCTCGGTGGTAAAGCCCAATTCGGCGGTCAGCGTTTTGGCGAGATGGAAGTGTGGGCGCTCGAAGCGTATGGCGCCGCGCACACGCTGCAAGAAATTCTGACGGTCAAATCGGACGATGTTCCGGGCCGCTCGAAAGTCTATGAGGCGATCGTCAAAGGCGAGAACATGCCGGAACCCAGCGTACCGGAATCGTTCAGCGTGCTTGTACGCGAGCTGCAAGGCTTGGGAATTGAAATAAGAATCGATTAGGTCGTTTATGTCCCTTGCGTCATTTAAAGGACGCAAGGGACAAAATAGACCAAAGATATTAAGTAAGATTTTTAGAGAAATAAACAGGAGATAATATGGCTTACATGCTGCCGCAGGAAATACCGCTTCGTAATTTTGCATCCATTTCGGTTGGGCTTTCGAGTCCCGAATCGATCTTGAATCGGAGTCACGGAGAAGTGACGAAACCGGAGACGATCAATTACCGCTCGTACCGCCCGGAAAAAGATGGACTCTTTTGCGAGAAGATCTTCGGACCGACGCGCGATTGGGAATGTTACTGCGGAAAATACAAGCGTATCCGCTATAAAGGAATTATTTGCGACCGATGCGGCGTCGAAGTAACGACACGCTCCGTTCGCCGCGAACGCTTCGGGCATATCCAGCTCGGAGTTCCCGTCGTGCATATTTGGTTTTTCCGTTCGCTGCCGAACAAGATCGGCCATCTGCTCGGGCTTCCGACGAAGGATCTCGAAAAGATCGTCTATTACGAATCCTACGCAATCGTCAATCCTGGCCCGACGGGACTTCCTTCGCGCCACCTTCTTACCGAGGAGGAATACTATCGCGTGCTCGATTCGCTTCCGCCGGGAAACCAGGATCTTCCGAACGACGATCCGAATAAGTTCCTCGCGCTCATTGGCGGCGCGGCAGTGAAAGAACTACTTCGCCGTATCGACATCGAAGCGCTTTCGCTCGATCTTCGCCGTGCCGCGCGTGAAGAAACTTCCCAGTTGAAACGCCAGGACGCGCTGAAGCGTCTGCGTTCTATCGAAGCGTTCCGCGAAGAAGAAGGCAAGCCGGAGAACAAGCCGTGGTGGATGGTCATGGATGTCATTCCGATCATTCCGCCGGAACTTCGCCCGCTCGTGCCGCTCGAAGGCGGACGCTTTGCGACGAGCGATCTAAACGATCTCTATCGCCGCGTTATCATTCGCAACAACCGCTTAAAGCGTTTGATGGACATCAAGGCGCCGGAAGTAATTTTGCGCAACGAAAAACGCATGTTGCAGGAAGCGGTCGATTCGCTTTTAGATAATTCCCGCCGTGTTTCTGCCGTGCGCTCGGATACGAGCCGCGCGCTGAAATCGCTTTCCGATACCTTAAAAGGCAAGCAGGGAAGGTTCCGTCAGAACCTGCTCGGCAAGCGCGTGGATTATTCCGGACGTTCCGTCATCGTCGTCGGACCGGAACTGAAATTGCACGAATGCGGACTGCCAAAAGAAATGGCTGTCGAACTGTTCAAGCCGTTCATCATTCGCAAACTGATCGAACGCGGATTGACGAAGACCGTCAAGAGCGCGAAGAAAGTCGTGGAACGAAAAACCACCGAAGTGTGGGATATTTTGGAATCCATCATCGATGGGCATCCGATCATGCTGAACCGCGCGCCAACGCTGCATCGCTTGGGAATTCAAGCGTTCCAGCCGCGCTTGGTCGAGGGACGCGCCATTCAGGTGCATCCGCTCGTCTGTACCGCGTTCAATGCCGATTTCGATGGCGATCAAATGGCGGTGCATGTGCCGCTTTCGTATGAGGCACAGCTCGAATGCGCGATCCTCATGCTGTCGTCGCACAATATCATTTCGCCGCAGAATGGCGAGCCGATCGCGGTTCCCAGTCAGGATATGGTTCTTGGCGCGTACTATCTCACCAAGCACCGCGATGGCGTGTTAGGCGAAGGAATGCGCTTTGCATCGCCGGCGGAAGTTATTATTGCAAATAATCTTGGTCGCCTCGATCTTCATGCAAAGTTGCATGTTCGCGTCAAGGGCAAGATGATCGAAACGACGACAGGCCGCGTCATTTTCAATGAGATCGTTCCCGAAGAATTGGGCTATCTCAATGAGCTTTTAACGAAAAAACGCCTACGCCAGATCATTGCAACCACGTTCCGAAGCGTTGGAAACTTAAAGACGGTAGAGTTCCTCGATAAACTCAAGGAACTTGGATTCAGCTATGCCATGCGTGGCGGACTTTCGGTCGCGCTCTCGGATATTATCGTTCCGAAAGAGAAGGACGAGATTATTGCGAAAGCCCGCAAGCAAGTCGATGACGTTCAAGATAAATATCTGAACGGCTTCATCACGTCCGGCGAAAAGTACAATAAAGTGATCGACATCTGGACGCGCGCAACCAATCGCACAGCGGATAAGCTGTTCGATGCGCTTGCGCACGATCGCGACGGTTTCAATCCTCTGTATATGATGGTCGATTCCGGCGCGCGCGGTTCCAAAGAGCAGGTGCGTCAGCTTGCCGGTATGCGCGGCCTGATGGCGAAACCGCAGAAATCGCTTTCGGGACAGACCGGGGAACTCATCGAGAACCCGATCATCTCGAACTTCCATGAAGGACTTTCGATCCTCGAATACTTTATTTCCACGCACGGCGCGCGTAAAGGTTTGGCGGACACCGCGCTCAAAACGGCGGACGCCGGGTATCTTACGCGCCGCCTTATTGACGCCGCGCAGGACGCCATCATCAGCGGCTTCGATTGCGGAACCATTCGCGGCATTCCGGTCAGCGCGCTGAAAGAAGGCGAAGACGTGAAGGAACCGCTCGCGGAACGAATTCTCGGTCGCGTGTGCCTCGATCATATCATCGATCCCATCTCGCAAGAAGTCATTCTTGAAGCGGGTGGTATGATCGATGAAGAAGTGGCGGCGAAAATTTCTTCTACGTCGATCGAAACCGTACTTATTCGTTCCGTACTAACGTGCGAGCAGGGCCGAGGCGTGTGCGCTCAGTGCTATGGACGGAACCTTACGACGCACAAGATCGTCGAGGCAGGCGAAGCAGTGGGAATCATTGCAGCGCAGTCCATCGGTGAGCCGGGTACGCAGCTTACGCTCCGCACGTTCCATACGGGCGGCGCGGCGTCGCTCATCGCATCGCAATCGCAGGTGACATCCAAGTTCGATGGAACCGTGCAGTACGAGGATATGAAAGTCATCACGAATCCCGATGGCGAAAATATCGTCATGAGCCGTTCGGGCGTCGTCAATGTGCTCGATGAGGATAATCGCACGGTTGGCAAGTTCGATGTGCCGTATGGCGCGAAGATTCTTGTCGCAGAAGAACGAGAAGATCACGCGCGGACAGATGCTCTATGAGTGGGATCCATACAATGCCGTTATTATTTCGGAACACGCCGGCTCCATCCGGTTCAAAGACTTCCTCGAGAACATTACGTTCCGACAAGTGGCCGATGAACTCACAGGGAACTTGCAGACGCGCACGATCGATTCGCGCGACCGCACCAAATCCCCGACGATCGATATTGTCGGTTCCGATGGGCATATTCTCATCAATTATATCATTCCCAGCAACGCGATCTTGCAGGTGCAGAATCACGCGCACATCAAAGCGGGAATGGTTCTCGTTAAGATCGCGCGCGAAAGCGGAAAACAGCGCGACATCACGGGCGGCTTGCCGCGCGTAACGGAGCTATTTGAAGCGCGCTCGCCAAGCGATCCAGCAACAGTTTCGGAGATCGATGGAACGGTGCATTTCGAAAAACCGCGCCGCGGTTCCCGCGTCGTCGTCGTTACATCGCACGATGCGACCGACCGTCGCGAGTACACCATCCCGTTCGGCAAGCACATTCTCGTGCAGGAAGGCGATACCGTCCGCTCTGGCGAACGCTTGAGCGATGGCGCCATCGACCCGCACGATATTCTTGCCATCAAGGGCGTGGCCGAAGTGCAGCAATATCTCGTCAACGAAATTCAGGAAGTGTATCGTATGCAGGGCGTGAAAATTTCGGATAAGCACATCGAAGTGATCGTCCGGCAGATGCTCGGCAAGGTGCGTATTACGGCCTCCGGCGATTCGCTGCTGCTCGTCAACGATGAAGTGGATAAGGTGAAAGTCGCTTCGGAAAATGACATCATGCGGAACTCCGTCTTTATCACCAAACGCGGCGACGCGAAGTTCAAGATCGGCCAGATGGTCGATAAGAAACGCTTCAAGGAAGTCGCGGGCGAGTTGAAAAAGAAGGGCAAAGCGTTCCCAGAAGCACGGCCTGCGGAACCGGTTCATGGCGAGCCGATCCTGCTTGGAATCACCCAGGCAGCGTTGCAGACCGAGAGCTTTATCTCCGCCGCATCCTTCCAGGAAACGACGAAGGTGCTGACCGAAGCCTCCATCAATGCCAAGCAGCGATACGCTGCTCGGCTTGAAGGAAAATGTCATCGTCGGGCATCTCATCCCTGCGGGAACGGGACTTGCCGAAATTCCGCGAGCTTATCGTTACCCCGAAGGAACAGTTCCAAACTACGTTCGAAACGAACGGCTGGGTCGGCGCGAAAGAAACCGCGCCGCCTTCACCCGGACGCACGAAGAAAGAACGCATGGCGGTAGCTTGATGCGTCTGTGCAGCGTAGTCGCTTCCGTTAGCGTAATTGACATTAGGCTAATTTGTAACCGAGGCGGGAATTTTCCCGCCTCGTTGCATTTAAAGAGTGTTTCTCGCGAAATACCCGAGCAGGAACTGTTTGATTATGTCGATGCTTCAATAGAGATCATTATTTAATTCACATCCCATTCACCACTATGAATATGAAAAACACTTTACTGACGCTCGCTATCTGTATGCTCGCAGCCGCGTATGGCTGTTCGCTTATCCCTTCTGCACCCTCAAAATCCGCGCCGGCAGCCGTTGTCGTACCGAACGTTGGCACCAGCTGGACGTTCCAAAATACCTATCTCGATGATTCGGGAAAGGTAGCGAAGACTGACACCTCCACGCGGACCGTCATTGCGACGAACATGTTCTACCAGGGTGATTCGGACGTTGTGATGACCGTCGAAACGTATTCTTCATCGAAGAACGCGGACACCATTTATCTCCGCTATCTTTCAACGGGCGATATTTCGCGGTTGAGCTGGCCGCTCATTGCTCCGCACCTTGCTGCCGAATGGCTGACGATCCCTTATCATACCCAAAGGACGAACACGTATGCCTGGGCTGGGTATTTTTCCTTGCTTGGCTATACGTTCGATACGATCTCGTTTTCCGCGTCCTATACCGATGTGGTGAGCGATACGGTGGCGGGGGTGGTCTATGACGCAAGCATCGTTACGACCAATACGTGGCAGAATATGACCGGGTCATCGAAAGACAGCCTCATTGTTACCACACAAACGAACTCGTTCATTCCATCGAACGGAATTTTTGGGAACCACAACGTTACGGCCAGTACGATCAACGGCAAGCAAATCCTGCGCGAACAGCAGGTTCTGATCGCGGTGAAAGTGAATTAAGTCTAATTAATCATGGGAGATCGACCGGACGGCGAACGAGCAAACGGCGGAGGAAATTAAAATTATGGATGGATTAAACGAATGGCAGAACCAACCGAACAAGTAAGAGAAGAACGATGGTACGAAAGTCATCGCATCCTCTATGAATTGGCTTATCGTGAATATGAGCAGGCAACGTTCGAGCTGCCCGGACGCCTTCGCGATAAGGTCTATGCGCTCCTTCAGCTTTACGTCGTAACGATCGGCGCGCTTTTTCCCCTGCTTAATTCTATTCTTTCCGACATGCACCCCTGTCATTCCTCGTTGCTTTCTTACGCGACAGGGGCTATTGGTACCGCGCTTCTGTTGCTGGCTCTTTACTATATCCGCGACGGCATTCAACTTCGAAGCTATGAGATCATGGACTCGACCGCTTTGCGCACGCTCGCAATGGAAAAATATTTGGATCCGCTTGACCTCGTCAAAGTTCTGGAAAAGCAAGTCTCCTTCGTTCGAAAGAAGAATGCGGACTGGGCGGAAGAACTATCGCTGGACATCCGCCGTTCGTATCGTTTATACTTCGTTTCACTCGTATTTTTAGTGGCGTCATATCTGAATACAATTTTATAAATGCTCATGGCAAACGAACAACAACATTCCCCAAATGGGCAACACGAAACCTCTGTCACGGAGCCTCGGAAGAGCCGAGTGCCGCAAGTGGATGCAACATACGAGGAAATCGTTGAGGCTGCTTCCAGGACCGGACGAGCCGCAGAGAGCTTTCTTCCATCGGAAGAGCGAACCAATGGACAGAGCAAGTCCAACGCTCGTTCATGAAAAATACGTTGTGTCAAGCCAACAGAACCATCCGTTGGAACGTATTACAATTATTTATCGGTTACATAAGACTCGTAATTCCACATCTTTGCTGAAAGAAAACGGTGCGCTATTCTTAGGAAAAGCGTCTTTTGTTTGAATCGGTAGGGTTTGGAGATAGTAAACTGTACCGAAATAACCACGACATTGGCGACCAAAACCGCATCGAAAACCGCGACCAAAACGCCCCGCACCAAGCGGCGCTCCAAGTACATTACCGGGCTGATGCTGTGCTCGGAATGCACGCGCACGGCCCGCAAAGAGATCGTCGGCGAGGCGCGCACGCGGCTTGCCGGTGAAGATCCGCAGCCGATCGATCGCGCTGCCGAGGAGCCGATCCCGGAGAATTTGTGGGTTCGCTGCACCAAGTGCCACAACACGATGCTCGTCAACCTGACGGCGCTCATGAGCGAAAAGCCGAAAGCGCATACCATGCTTTCGGCCTCGGAATGCACGCCGTACTCACCCAGCCGCATTTATGCGATCGGCGAGGCCATCTATCATAAGGATTGGGATGACGTCGGCACGGTGATGGGCAAGGAAGTTACAGCCAGCGGACGCAACGCCGTGCTGGTGCATTTCGAGAAATCTGGCGAGCGTAAATTATTAGAGAACTTTCAGCCGCAGTAAGCGGTTTTCGCCATCCCAATTTTTAGGGTATTATATAAAAAGGGCATTTCAAAAAGGAGTATTCAGCTTGATAGGAATTATCGTACAGGAACACGAACCGATCGATCGCGCTTTGAGGCGCTTTAAGAAGAAATACGAGCGATCGGGTATCTTAAAGGAATATCGTCGTCGCATGGCGTTTGAAAAGCCTTCGATCACGAACAAAATGCTGCGTCAGCGCGCGGCGCGTCGGCAGATGCATCAGCAGGCCGAGCAGATCTAAATGCTGGCATCACGATCGGATTTCAAAACCCATTCGGATTTCAAAACCCATTCGGAACCGAGTGGGTTTTTTGGTTTTATAAAACAGAAAAACACTAGCGTGATGTCGAACGATCGTATTTTTTGAACCATTTTTCGCTGGCTTCTCTTTTGAGGGTTGAATAATACATAACCTTTTCATGGCACGGCTCACCCATCAAATTTATCCGCTCACCACTGGTTTCCACGGCCCGACGAGGCCCGTGCCCAATCCTGAACTTGTTGCGCAGTATGGCTACGAAGGATTCGTGCCGTTCGGGAACTCCGCAGATCATAGCGACGCAACGCTGCACGAGATCGCGCAAGCGATTCGCAGAGATATTATTAGGGAACTCGTCGAGGCGAAAAGCGGACATTCCGGAGGGCCGCTTGGCTCTGCCGATATTTTTGCTACGCTGTATTTCGGTGGCGTGATGCGCTACGATGCGAAAAACCCCTGGTGGGAAGGCCGCGACCGTTTTATTCTTTCCGCCGGCCACATGTGTCCCGTGCTGTATTCCACGCTTGCCAATGCGGGATTTTTTCCGAAATCCGAACTGCTGACATTACGCAAATTCAATTCGCGTTTGCAAGGTCATCCGGGCCGCGATATGGGGCTGCCGGGTATTGAAAGTTCCACCGGATCGCTCGGTCAGGGATTGGGGATTGCGGTCGGCATGGCGCTTTCCGATAAGCGCGTCGAGAAGAATGGACGCAGCGTATTTGCCCTGACGGGCGATGGTGAACTTTCCGAAGGCGAGATCTGGGAAGCGGCGCTCATTGCCGCGCATTGGGAACTCGATAACTTTACGATGATCGTGGACCGCAATCATTGCCAGATCGACGGGCGCACCGAAGACGTGCTAAAGCTGAACTCTGTCGGCGATAAATTCCGGGCATTCAACTTCCATGTGATCGAATGCAATGGAAATAATATCGGTGAATTACGCGCGGCATTCAAAGAAGCACGAAACGTAACGGGCAAGCCAACCTGTATTGTAGCTGAGACGTTTATGGGACGCGGTGTAAGCTTTATGGAAGACGATTATCGATGGCATGGCAAGCCGCCGAACGCCGAACAGGCCGCAGAGGCGCTGAAGGAATTAATGTGATCTGATTTTTTCACGTCATCCTGTGCGAAGTCGAAGGATGACATGTAAGACAAGCATAGAGAAAGAAAATAGTGGAGACAACCGTAAAAGCTGGAATACTCGATACCATGACACTCGCAACTAATGGCGGTATGATGCCTCATTTTGAAATGGACGGCAAAAAAGCCACGCGCTTCGGTTTTGGTGAGGGGCTTGTCGTGCTTGGTGAGCGATGGGATAATATCGTCGTCCTCGGCGGGGACATCACCGGCTCGGTGATGACCTCCTACTTCAAGGATAAATTCCCAGATCGTTTCTTTTCGATGGGCATTACCGAAGCAACGGCCACGCTGGTTTCCACCGGGCTGGCGCTTTCAGGAATGATTCCCTTTTTTGCGACGTATGGCGCGTTCGCTTCCTGCCGTAATACCGATATGCTCCGCATTTCCTGTGCATACAACGATGCCAATGTAAAAATTGGCGGCGGACACGCTGGTATTTCTGTTGGCGAGGATGGCGCAACGCACCAGGCGCTCGAAGAGATCGCTATTATTCGCGTGCTTCCGAATATGACGCTTGTGGTTCCCTGTGATTTTCTCGAAGCGAAAAAAGCGACGATAGCCGTTGGCGAGCATTATGGGCCGAGCTACATCCGCTTTGGACGCATCGATGTTCCAAGTTTTACGCACGAAGATACGCCGTTCGAAATTGGCAAGGCACAAATTTTCAAAGAGGGAACCGACGCCGCCATCATTGCGTGTGGCCCGATGGTATGGGAATCATTGGTTGCGGCGTATGAACTGGAAGCGGAAGGGATTAATGTTCGCGTGATCAACATGTCCACGATCAAGCCTCTGGATCGCGTGGCGATCGTTCGCGCAGCGTCGGAATGCGGCGCGATCGTTACGGCAGAAGAACATCAGATTGCTGCCGGTCTTGGCGGAGCCGTTGCGGAGGTGCTTGCGCAGGAAATCCCAACGCCCGTTGAATTCGTTGGAGTGAAGGACACCTTCGGCGGCAGTGGCAAACCCGATGAATTAATGAAATTCTTTGGCCTTACCAGCGCCGATGTTAAAGCCGCTGTGCTCCGAGCGATGAAGAGGAAGCAATAACAGCTTTATTATCCGTATGGGCGGGAAAGCGGACATCGGACAATACTGCGATTGGGTGAACCAAAATCGAGCGTTACCACGTTGTTTCTCTACTGTTTTTATAGCAGGAGGCTGGTCATCCCGCCTTTCTGCTATAACACCTCGTTTATCGTTCATCTATTGGTTTTTTACTGCTCATTTTGCTGAAAAAAGAATCCATGCATAGTATTCGTCTCCGAAAGCTAATTTTCGGATTAATTATAATGATTTTCGCCGTTGGCACTGGTCTGTCACCGGCTCGCGCTCAATCTTCGTCCGGTACGGATAACAGTCCCTGGCTCATCAAATGGAAAGGCGGCGAGGTCTCGGTTTCTCAGTTTGAAGAGGCGTATGAGCGGATGAACGGGAAAGCGCCGTTTTCAACTACGCTCGATTCCGTGAAGGACTTCCTGAGTGTGTATGCCGATTACCGTCTGAAGCTCGAAGAAGCAAAAAAAGAAGGTCTGGATGACGATCCTGAGGTGCAGAAGGAGATCGCGGGCTATCGCGCAATGCTTGCCGGGCCGTTCATTCTCGATAAAGAAGTAACGGATCCTGCCGTTCGTAAGCTGTTCGAGCGCCGTCAGTACGATGTTCATGCCGCTCATTTTCTGGCTTCCGTCAAGAATTGGAAAAACCCGGCAGATACATTGGCAGCGTATAAAAGGGCGATGCAAGTCATCGCAATGCTCGATGATGGTTATCCTTTTAGCTACGTGTGTATCGATCCGGTAGATCGCGCCCTTATGACGAAGTTCGATCAGGATCTCGCCCATGGCAACAAGAAGCTCGATACGAGTCGTATGACGAATTGGGGCGGTTCGGATGACCACGCCAGCGCAGTGGCCGGTGGCGATCTGGGATATTTTACAGCAGGAATGACGGTGCGCCCATTTGAAGATGCGATCTATGCGCTCCAACCGGGCGAATACACGCATACGCCAGTTAAAACCCGATATGGGTATCATGTTATCATGCTTTACGAGAAAGTGCAGCACACGGGCGGCGTGCATGTGAAGCACATTCTTGTTACGGTGCCCAAATTTAATGGGGTCGATACCATGCCGTTTCGTCATACGGCCGATAGCCTTCTTGCCGTACTTCGCGCTGGCGCGAACTTCGAGCAAGTAGCAAGGGAATCCTCTAACGACAAGCCCACCGCCATGCACGGTGGCGATATGGATACCATCAATCATGAAGACCGCAGAACCGAACTTCCATTCGATCATGCAGCCTTCGCGTTGAAAGACGGCGAAATGTCCGGTATCGTTCGCACGAGCTTCGGATACCACATCATCAAGCGTATCAACGGAGTCGCGCCGCGAACCTTCGATCAACAGAAAGAACATCTGGAGACATTCTATAAAAAGTATTACTTCGATGACGATAAAGCCAAGTTCATAGCTGGGCTGGAAGCTGCCGATCATTTCCATCTCGATTCTACCGCGCTCGATTATGTCATGGCGCATGTCGATTCTTCGCGCACCTCTGCGGATTCCAACTGGTCTGCGAAACTAAAAGATCGTTCCCGCACCGTTTTCCAGATGGGCGACGTGAATTGGACGGTTAAAACGCTGATCGATACGCTCACGTCCTCGCCCGGCTCGCCGCTTGCGCGTAACTCCTTGCGCGATCTTATTACGAAGAATGAGGAGAACACCGCGCTTCAGATCGAAGCGCGCGTTATTCCAACGAAATATCCGGAGTTCGAAAAGATCATGGAAGATTACAAGAACGGCATTGTTCTCTTCGATCTCGAGAACAAGCGCGTATGGTCGAAGGTCGTGCCCGATAGCGCCAACGAGTTGAAGTATTACGAAGCGCATAAAGCCAACTATCTCTGGCCGGAGCGCGTGGATATTTCGGAAATTTATGTCAGCAAAGATTCCCTTGCCAATGCGATCTACAAGCGCGCGATCGCCGGTGAGAATTTCGATACCTTAGCCAAGAAATATACCGAGCGTCCCGGCTTTAAACAAAAGGCCGGACATTGGGGACTCATGACCAAAGACGAAAGCAAGTTCGCCGCGCGATGCTTCGATTTTATCGTCGGTGAGATCAAGGAGCCGTTCGAGTTCCAGGGCGGGTATTCTATTGCAACGGTAAACCGCCGCGATCCGCCGCATCAAAAAACGTTTGCCGAAGCGCGTCAGGAAGTCGCAAGCCAATATCAGGATGAACGCGCACAGGAATTGCGTACGCAATGGGTCGAGGAACTCCGTAGCGAGTACGATCGGCAGATCAACGAGCCGGCCATCACCGCCGAATGGACGAAGCGGCATTCCTCCGAGCAAGGGGATCTGATGAAGAATTAAGGGAACTCCGACCATGATCGATCCTGCGTCTTTCGCAGGATGACAAGGGTACGAATCATAGCGCGAAGCGCAAAATATGCTACAACTTGTCATTCCCGCGAAAGCGGGAATCCAGATTCGGAACTTAATCAGAGTTTCCTTAAGAGAATTCGGATAGGTTATATTTTTATAGATGAAGATCGAATTGATCGGATGATATTTGAAATGAAACGCACGCTCTCACTCATTGCCTTTGCCATTGTTGCGGCCAACACCGCCGGCGCGCAAATGGCGCAGCCGAAAGATGGCGCTACGCTCGATGCTGTTGTGGCGATGGTAGGGAAGCACCCGATCTTCAAATCCTCGATCGACGCTCAGGCCGAGATGTTCCTCCTTCAACGCGGCGTTACCGATCCTAACCCCGATACCTTGATGACGCTACGGAAGCAAGTGCTCGAAAGCGAGATCAATGAAAAATTGCTGCTTGCAAAAGCCGATGAGGATTCGGTAACCGTTACCGAACAGGAAGTCGATAACCAAATAAGCGATCAGATAAAGGGGTTAGTCACGCGGTTCGGCAGCGAGGCCGAAGTGGAGCGCCAATACGGTCACACGATCGCCGAGCTTAAAGCTTCTCCCGATCTTCGAGAGCGTACTCGCGAAAGTCTGATCGTCCAGCAAGAACGGTTCAAGGTGCTTCCACCCTCGACGAGCATTTCGCGGCAAGAGGTTCAAATTTTTTTCCAGATCTATAAAGATTCCCTTCCTCCTACGATGGGAGCGAAAGTCGATCTTGCGACGATCGTGAAGCTCATCAAACCCCTTGCAAATCAGAAGGAACGCTCGCGCGATCTTGCACGAGCAATCGTGGATTCGCTGAAGCAGGGAGCTGATTTTGCGCTCATGGCGAAACGGTACTCGCAGGATGCAAGCGCGTCCGATGGTGGCGATCTCGGCGCGTTCTACGCTCGCGGAACCTTTCTTCCGGCCTTCGAAGAGGCGGCATTTAAACTGAAGGCCGGAGATATTTCGGATGTCGTCGAAACGGAACAGGGATTCTTTATTATCAAACTCGTCGAGCGCCGAGGCGAGGAAGTCCATGTCGCGCAGATCCTCATCAAACCGACGATCAATGCGATGGATGAAGCTGCCGTGCGCGATACCCTTCTCGCGCTTCGCGATAGCGCTATGCACGGCGCGGACTTTGCAACGCTTGCGCTCAATCATTCCGATGACGCCGAGACCCGTTCGCTTGGCGGCGAGTTAGGACCGATCTATCTTCAAGATCTGCCTCATGAGCAGCGGGTCATTGTCGATTCGCTCAAGGTTGGAGATATTTCCGATCCCATTCATATCGCCTATCCCGGCGGTAAGATCGGATTTCAGATCGTGAAGCTCCAAAAAATAATTCCGGAGCATAAAACTTCCCTCGACGAGGATTACCGTGAGCTGGAAGCCGCTGCGCTTCAGTGGAAGCAATCCCAGGATCTCCAGCAATGGCTTGCCCACGCTCGCACGACCATCTATGTTGACGTTCACGATCTCTCTCAATATTATTAAACTGCCACTTGGGTAATGGATTCAAAAACGAACGCTGCTACACGCGCAGAAGCGACGCGCGCGTATGAAATTCCGCTTACAGAATACGACCTCGATAACGGCCTGCATGTGATCCTGGCGCCAAGCCGTCAGGCGCCGATCGTGGTAACTAATCTTTGGTATCACGTTGGTTCCAAAGACGACCCGCCTGCGCGTACCGGGTTTGCTCATCTGTTCGAGCACATGATGTTCCAGGGATCGAAGAACATTCCAAAGGCCGGACATTTTAAAAATATCCTCCGCGCCGGCGGAGCGCTGAACGCAACCACGAACGTCGATCGCACCAATTATTTCGAAACGCTTCCCTCGAATGAATTAGAGACGGCGCTTTGGCTCGAAAGCGACCGGCTGCTTGCGCTCGATGTTACGCACGAAAATTTCGAGAACCAGCGCGATGTCGTCAAAGAAGAACGACGCCAGCGATACGATAACAAGCCGTATGGAACGGTTTGGGAAAATATCACATGGAGATTGTGGCCTACGAGCGGCTATCATTGGACGACCATCGGTTCCATGGAACATCTCGATGAAGCGACCGTCGATGACGCGCGAGCGTTCCACTCCGAATTCTACAAGCCGAATAATTGCTCGCTCACACTCGTTGGGGATTTTAAGGAATCGGACGCCAGAACATTGATCGACCGTTACTTCGGAACGATTCCCAAAGGAAAACCCGTCCAGAGAGCCGAGCAGCATGTCACGCCAACCGGCTCTCAAGTGCGCTTTGTGCTCGAAGATGCAGTAAAACTTCCCGCAGTCTATCTTGCATTTCAATCGGCACCCACGATGGAGCGCGAGGAGTATGTTTTGGATTTGCTCTCCTCGGTGCTTGCCGGCGGGCGCAGCAGCCGGTTGTATCAGGAACTTGTGTATCGCCGCAAGATCGCCCGCAGTGCAGAAGCCGATAACAGCGGCATGGAAAAATCCGGCGTGTTCTACTTCGAAGCGAAAGTACTACCCGAAAGTGAAGTCGAAGAAGTCGAGGACGCGCTATGGCATGAGATCGAAAAAGTGCGACGCGCGCCGATCGATGCAATGGAACTCGAAAAAGCGAAGAATCGCGCGGAGATGGGAGTGGTGCGCGGATTAGGAGAGCTTGCTTCTCGCGCTGACCGGCTTCAACATGCCTGGTGCTTTAAGCGTGATACTGCACATCTTTTCCGCGAAGTTGAGATCTATCGCTCGATCACAGCAGAAGAGATTCAGGATGCTGCCACGCGGCGTCTCGACCGTTCACAGTGCGTGGTGGGCCACGTCGTTCCCAAATAAAAGAGGAGTTATTCGCTATCAAAACAAATTCCCAAAACGAACGCACTTCCGGTTCCATCGCATTCGAGGAGCATCGCTTAAGCAACGGCTTGCGCGTGATCTTGCATGAGGATCACACATCGGCCGTGGTGTGCATTAATATCGCGTATCATGTCGGAAGTAAGAATGAAGATAACAGCCGCCGCGGTTTTGCGCATCTGTTCGAGCATTTGCTCTTCGATGGCTCGAAGCACGTTCCGCGTGGCGAGTTCGATGTCCATATTACAAAAGCCGGTGGGCACGATAACGCATACACCACTGAAGATAAGACGAATTACTACGAAGTCCTGCCTTCAAATCAGTTAGACCTTGCGCTGTGGCTCGAAAGCGATCGGATGCTCGAATTCGCTACATCTGAAATTGGTCTCGCAACGCAAAAGCAAGTTGTGAAAGAAGAAAAGCGGGAACGTTATGACAATACGCCGTATGGCTCGATGACCATTCGGATGAATCGGCTGGCGTATCAAAGCTATCCATATCGCTGGGCTGTTATCGGCGATATGGAAACGATCGACGCCGCAACGATCGCAGATGTTCGTAACTTTTTCGAGGCCTATTATCTGCCATCCAACGCCGTGCTTGTGTTAGCGGGGGATTTCGTTCCGGCTCACGCGCTCGCTCGCGCGGAATATTATTTTGGAGGAATTTCAAATCCGAGTTCCGGTGCCATCGTGCAGCCGCCGTTCGATGAAGCACCGCTTGCTGGCGAACGCCGAGAAATTATAGATTCGGAACCCGTCCCGCTTCCGGCTGTTTTTTATGCGTATCGCATCCCAGCCGAAGGCTCGCGGGAATTTATCGCGCTCGATCTTCTGACGAATATCTTGGCGAGCGGCGAAAGTTCTCGCCTATATCGAACGCTCGTGTATGACATGCAGATCGCATCCGAAGCCGCCGCGTATGTCGATGGCCGCGAAATGCCGGGGCTGCTGTATCTGCTTGCTGTGCATAGCTCGCCGGATGGCACAACCGAGGAATTAGAAGCAGCGCTCGGAACTATGATCGGCGATCTCGTTATGCATGGCGTTACTGCCGAAGAATTGCAGAGAGCGAAAAATAAAACGGAAGCGATGTGCGTAGCAAGCCGCGTCACCATGCACGGTAAGGCCGACCAACTTGCTCATGCCGCCCTAATGTTTCAAGATGCCGGACGTGTAAATGAACTTTTGGATGAATATAACTCGATCACGCTGGAAGAGACCCGGATCGTAGCGGAACGTTTTCTGCGCGCGGACAATCGCTGTGCGGTTGTTTATACCATGAATAAAAATTTGCAATAGAACATAATCAATAATGAATGACCTCGTATTAGATCGCAGCATTGCGCCGAAATCGGCGCCTATCCCGAAGGTTTCCTTCCCTCCGTTCGAGTGCGCGCCGATCGGGAACGGACTCGATGTGTGGACGGTGCAAAATCATGAGCAGCCGATCGTTTCGCTCTCGCTATTTTTCCGAGGAGGTTCCTCGCGCGACCCTCGAAACCGCCAGGGGCTTGCCGCATCCGTGGCCGAACTTCTGACAAAGGGAACTTCACGCCGCAATGCGACAGAAATTGCAGAAGAAATTGATTTCGTCGGTGGCTCGCTCAGCGCCTCCTCTGGCTGGGACGCGCTTACGATCAATGTCGGCGTGCTCAGCAAATATCTCGATCTTGCCGTCGATCTTCTTGCGGATGTCGTGCAGAATTCTCTGTACCCCGAAGAAGAGATCGAGCGTATGCGTTTGCAACGGCTTGCAAGTCTTCGTCAGGCAAAAGCGGACGCCGGGTTTCTTTCGGACATGGTCTTTTCCAAGCTTGTTTTTTCGGGTCATCCTTACGGTCAGCAGCCATCGGGAACCGAGAAATCCATTGCCGATACGAACCGCGACGATATTCTCAGCTTCGCAAAGGAGTACATCAATCCATCCGACGCATTCTTGGTTGCTGCCGGTGACATCAACCCCGATAAACTTCGTAAACTTTTGGATGCGAATTTATCGACATGGTCTGGCCCAAAGCGTCAAGAGGTGAGTGTTGGCAATGCTGATCTTATGGCTTCGCGCAAGGTGGGCCTTATTCATCGTGAAGGCGCAGTGCAGTCTGCGCTACGTGTCGGACATATCGGTATTTCTCGTAACAGTCCGGATTTCGTTCCGCTCTCTGTGTTGAATGTGCTGTTAGGAGGGTATTTTAATTCCCGCATTAATCTCAATCTTCGGGAAGTGCATGGTTATACCTACGGCGCTCGGAGTGCGTTCGATGCGCGAATGGCTGCGGGGCCATTTGTGGTCTCGACGGAAGTGCGTACCGAAGTTACGACACGCGCCGTCGAAGAAATTTTGAGCGAAATTACCCGCTTGACGGTGGAGGAAGTTCCCGATGAGGAACTTCAAATGGTCAAGAATTACATGATCGGGAATTTTCCGCTCCAGATCGAAACCCCGCAGCAAGTGGCGGGCCGCGTGGCTACGCTTGTGCTCTATGGACTCGATCGTGGCTATTGGGATACCTACCGCCAGAAACTTTCCACCATAACATCCGTCGATCTCTATAGGGTAGCGCGGGAATATCTGCATCCGGGCAACTTGGCGATCGTGGCATCCGGCGACGTGCAGGCGCTCGAATCGGGTATGAATGAATTTGGCCCGATGAATGTATTTAACGACGAGGGAACGGTCATTGAAAAACCGCTTTCTTTGCAGACCGACTCTTTTTAGAATTGCACATGGCTCAAGTATCGACAGAACTCACGGCGCGGCTTCCGGCTTCTTCCAATGGAAGAGAGATCGAAGCTGCGGGCGATCTCGTTCAAAAGTTTCAGGAATTAAAACGCGAAGTAGGGAAGATCATCGTCGGGCAGGAAGCAGTGATCGATCAACTGATGATCGCGCTGTTGGCGCGCGGGCACTGCTTGCTTGTCGGCGTTCCCGGGCTGGCAAAGACGCTCCTCATTCGCACCGTTAGCGATGTGCTGCGGCTTACGTTCAGCCGCATTCAATTCACGCCCGATCTCATGCCGACCGATATTACGGGAACGGAAATTCTCGAGCAAAATGTAACGACCGGCAGTAAGGAGTTTCGTTTTATTCGCGGGCCGGTGTTTGCAAATATCGTTCTTGCGGATGAAATAAATCGCACGCCGCCGAAGACGCAAGCCGCGCTGTTAGAAGCGATGCAAGAACATCGCGTTACCGCTGCGAACACGACCTACACGCTTGCGGAACCATTCTTCGTGCTCGCTACGCAGAACCCGATCGAGCAGGAGGGAACGTATCCATTGCCGGAAGCCCAGCTTGACCGATTTATGTTCAATCTGTGGCTCGATTATCCTACCGAACAGGAAGAAATGGAGATCGTGCGAACGACGACAAGCGATTACACCGCAGGCGTAACGAAGGTAATGGATGCCAGTGAAATTTGCGCGTTTCAGGATCTCGTTCGCACTGTGCCGGTTGCCGATAACGTTATTTCCTACGCCGTGCGTCTTGTCGGAAAAACGCGACCGAAGCGAACGGGAACTCCCGATTATATTACGAAATATGTAAGCTACGGCGCCGGTCCGCGCGCTTCGCAGTATCTCGTGCTTGGCGCAAAAGTACGCGCCGTTTTGAATGGACGTTATACGCCATCCATCGAAGATGTCCGTGCGCTTGCGCTGCCGGTGCTTCGCCATCGCATCATCACGAATTTCAACGCAGAAGCTGAAGGACTTTCCAGCGTCGAGATGATCGAACGATTGGTCAAGGAATAGACAAATTCCCGTCGCTGTTAACCACTAACGGGAATGAATTTTCTCAATCCATTTTTTCTTTTCGGTCTTGCGGCATCGAGTTTGCCGGTGCTGTTCCATTTGTTTGCGCGGCGCAGATCGCGCAGGGTAGAATTTAGCTCTCTTCGATTTCTTCAAAAGCTCGAAAAAACTTCCATGCGCGCCGTCAAGATACGGCAGTTGCTGCTGCTCATCGTTCGAACCTTACTCATTGTGTGCTTGGTGCTTGCGTTTGCTCGTCCGGCGATGAAAGGGTATCTCGGCAGTTTTTTTGGTTCCTCTCATGCGAATACCTCGATGGTGTTTCTTATCGATAACTCCGCAAGCATGTCCCGCTCCGACGATCATGGAGAATTACTCAAGCAAGCAAAGGATGCAGCCGATGAGATCGCTAACGTATTAGAAGATGGCGACGACGCAACGATCATTCCGCTGGCTTCGATAGGACGCGGCGCTGCATATCATCCCGTTCATACGAAGCGCGATGTGCTTGCTGCGATCAACGATATTCGCGTTGCCGATCGTCCTGCGTTGCTTTCCGATGGTTTACGCATGGCGAGTAGTGTGCTTTCCAGTTCCCATAATGTCAACAAGGAAGTATATTTGTTCTCGGACGATCAAGCGAGGAACCTTCGAGACGAGAATGCAGGAATGGGATCGAAATCCGACTCGGTCCATGCAAGTAAGCTGTTCGATGCTTCGACAAAGCTGTTTACGATGACGCTTGGCAATGGCGAGCATATTACAGGCAGGAATCTTTCGCTCGATTCGCTGAAGCCTGTGACGACGATCTTCGAACCGGGGCGCCCTATACAATTCGAAGCATGGGTTCGAAATACGACGGAAGATCCGGCACAGAATGTTGTGCTCTCGCTATTTTACAATGGCGACCGCGTCGCGCAAAAAACGATCGCTTCCATTGTTGGGAATGAATCCCAGCGTGTTACGCTCGATGGCCCGGCGCGTGGTTCCGGCATGGTAGAAATCCGTGCCGAGTTGGAACCCGACGCGCTGCCATTCGATAATACGCGCTTTGCTGTCATCAATGTCCCGCTTTCACGCCGCATTGGAATCTTCACCCAGAATGCCTCGGATGCAGATTTCATCAAACTGGCGCTTGGGCAAACCCTGACGGATGTGCAATCTTCGCTGCCATTTGTCACGGAAGTAAAGCCATTGGAGGAACTCCGAAGTCTTTCTGCAAATGCGGGACATTACGACGGGATCATGGTCGAGCTTGGCCCGCAAGCATTGAATGAAAGCGATCTGGCAGGATTGAAAGAATTTGTTGCATCTGGACATGGCGCAGCGATCTTTCTCATGCCTGGGATAGATATTACTGCTGTCGATCACGATCTTGTTACGCTCGCGCTTCCGGATATTCTAAAAAAAGAGGGCGATCCAAATGATGCTTCGCATTATCTTGGTTTTGCGCGTCTGGAATTTTCTCATCCGTTCTTTGCGGGAATGTTCGAATCGACCCCCACAAATAGTTCGGAACTAAAAGGAATTTCATCGCCGAAGATATTCGAGTCCTACGATCTTGCATCGAATGCGGGTTTGCCGCTCATCAAACTTTCGAATGGTTCGCCGTTTCTTCTCGAATCGAAAGTGGGAAAGGGCGATATTCTTTTGTATGACATTCCACCGACAATGGCATATAGCGATTTTCCTCAAAAAAGTATTTTTCTTCCGCTCATTCGGCGCACGGCGGCGTATGCCAGTGCCATTCAGGAATCTCTGGATGAGAACCAGGCCAAAAATTTTGTAACGACCGAGCCTTTCGATGTTCCACTGCCTGCGTTGACAGGCGAGCAAGCCGGTGCGACTATTCTCGTGCAAGCGCCGGATGGTACAAGTTCCCGCGCGCCGATCTCGATCAACGCGGATGGCAAGCCGCAACTTCGTTTCGATGACGCCCGCCTTGCTGGGAATTATACCGTATTCCGCGATGCGGCGGCGCAAGTGCCGGTCGGCGCGTTCGCTGTAAATATTGAGTCCGATGAGTCCGATCTGCGTGCCGCGTCACTTAAAGATATGCAGGATTATCTCTCTACACGAATGATGAGCAAGAAGCCACTCATTATTCGCTTGACTTCCGGCGATAAAGGTTTGGATACGATCGTCGAGCAATCGCGGTATGGCGTGGAATTGTGGCAGTCATTTTTGTGGGCTGCCCTGATTTTAGCCTTGATCGAGCTATTGATTGCTCGCGAAGCTCGAAGCGGCGGGAAACCAGCGGTTTCGTCTGTTCATTAAACCATTTCGGAGGTTATGCGTCTATTCCTATACATCATATTCGGGGTAAATCAGGTCTTCCCTCAAAGGCCCGCGACTGGAAACGGGAGCGGGTTCTTTTTTTGAGGATAATTTTGCCACCATGGTTCGTCACGTTATTGCCATTTCATTTTTTCTCTTGTTCAGCAACCTCAGCGCGCTGGAACGGGTAGCTTATGCTCAAGATCCTTATGCTGGAACCGGTGTTGCTCGTTACATTCAGCCGGAAGAACCGCATTACCGCTTGCTCTTCGGAGTTGGAGGCAATGAAGGAATCGGAGCGCTGACCCCGCAGTCCTACATCGGAAACATCAGCTACGAATTCGCTCCAAGCGTTCTCACCGTAGGATTTATTACCAGCAATTCCATTTCGCACCCGCCGCCTCGGATAACGTACACCGAATTCGACCTGCTCTATGGTATTGCGCTCGATCGAGTTTTTTCGCATTACGGAGGGCCGTCGGAACAGTTCCACGCCGCGCTTTCCGCAGGAATCAGCCTCGGCAGTTACCAAACGCGCTGGCGTAATTTTCGAAGAGGATTTCCTTTGGATTCGCTCGATCTTTCCGAGCCGCCGAATACTTCCCAGTATTCTCCGGGTTTGCCGATTCAGTTTCAAGCGATCTACGAGCCGTTTCGATATGTGGGAATTGGCGCGCTCCTCTTCTATACCATCAGCACATTCCAGCCAAGTTACGGCGGGGCGGTGGTGCTGGAAGTCCGATATTGAGGGCGTTGTTTTTGTGCAACTGACCGTTCAGTTTTATGTTCTAACGAAGGATGAAATCAGTTTTTATCATTCCCATCGTATTGTTCTCTTGGGTTCCATCCGCGCTCGCGCAGACGGATAATTCCGTCGGCGTGGCTCCGTATCACGATGAATCGTCCGCTAAATATCATATTTTCTATGGCATGGGAGCGAATCTGGGTTGGATCAGCGGCGCGCCGAGCCTGACCGATTTTTGCGCGACCGTCGCATTCCAAAAGACCCCGATCTTCTTTGGCATCGATTATCTCAGCAGTGCTGGCGCTGGAAATAGTTATACGCAAACGAGCGTGACCGCATTCGATCTGCTGGTCGGGTATTCGTGGGATCAAATGATTCCCGCCTACCACGGGCCGCCATCGTATATTCATTATGAACTTGCCACAGGGGTCTCGTTCGATGCATACACGCATCTCGTAACCCACATTAATACATATAATTATTTCTATCCCATTTCTGACACAGAGTCATACCAGACCTCGGACGGAGCGTTCGGATTTCCGCTTCGGTTCGCCGCCATTTATGAACCGTTCAGTTTTTTGGGAGTTGGGGTTTCGCTCTTCTATACGGTCAGCAAACTCCCGCCAAGCTACGGAGGAGCCGCAGTGCTCGAAGTAAGATTCTAATTTCATCCCACTGCCCCCATGAGCGTCATCCACGCTGTATAAAGTCCAAATGCAATTGTAATTCCCGTCAGCACCCACGCAATGTATTTGTGCGCGCCGGACATGCGGTATTCCTTCGGCAGCGCTTTTATTTCGAGCAGAATCAGGAACCCGAGCACGATGGGCAGCAGCGCGGCATTCATTACCTCTACGTCGATCATGAGATTCACAAGCGGAATACCAAGCAGCACGATCGTTGCGCCGCCGATATGCGCGAGCGTATAAACGCTGTAAAATCCCTTCGCTTTTTTGAAGGGCATATCGAGGCTTCGTTTCATGCCGAGTGCCTCGGTCAATCCCCACGCGCCGGCCAGCGAGACCACGATCGCCGCAAGAAACGACGCGCCCGCCATGCCCAGACCGAACAGAACCACGCCGCTCGTTTTGCCAAGCACGGGAACCAATGCGTGACTGATGTCCTTCACATCGTTCAGCGTTGCATTCGGGTTCGATGCGTGAATCCCGACGGCGGTAACGATTACGACCGCGATCATAATCACTTGCGTAAGCACTGCGCCGATCTTCGTATCCCATCGAAGAAGCCGGAGGTGTTTATTGAACAGCCGTTTATCGATCACCGCACCTTGCTGATAAAACACCATCCACGGCATAATGACCGCTCCGACATTCGCGGCAAGCAAAAATGTATAATTCCCTTCCCCGAACGGAAAGCTCGTCAAGCCGTGCGCCATTTCCGAGAGATCGGGTTTCGCCATGATTGCGGCCACGATAAATAATAATTCCAGCAGCCCGACCGCAAGCCCGATTTTTTCAACACGGCGGTAACTACCGCTCAGTCCTACCATCACGAGTAAAATAGTTACGATCGGCACGCTCACCCACACGGGAATATGAAACATCTCCGCAACGCCCGCGATACCTGCAAACTCGGTTACCAATGCGCCGACGCATGCTACAAAAAGCGTCACGACGGAAAGCATGGCCCACGACATGCCGAAATGCTCACGGATGAGTTCCCCATGGCCCTTGCCCGTCACCACACCAAGCCGCACCGTGATCTCCTGCACGATATAAAGAATGGGGATGAGCAGCAGTTGCGGCAGGATCATCGTAAACCCCCATTGCGCGCCGGACTGCGCCGCCGTGATGACGCTGCCCGCGTCCGTATCGGCAAGCATGACCATCAGCCCCGGCCCGATCACAGCCAGCAAAACGCCAATGCGCCCAAGTTTTCGCCGCCGGTCAGCAGGGAGGTGATCGGTGATGCGGGTAGGCGGATGCTCGGTTTTCGTCGAAGGGATTTCTAAGGTGTCTTCCATGCAGCTACTAAGACTAAGTCTTAATAAGGTTGGTTCCGTTTGGGCCGCACTTTTCTTATGGCAACATTTCGTGCTTCATGAAAATTAATTGATTATATTTGTATTCCAACGGACGCTCGATTGCCAGCAACCTTCCCCCGCCCGTGTCTTTTTACAATTAATGCATTGAATTGACTCATTTTTCCATTTACCATGAAACATTTTAATTCGATCACATTACCACGGCTCACGGCTCACGGCTCACGGCTCACGGCTCACGGCTCACGGCTTAAGTAGCATTGCGCTTATCTTGCTTCTTAGCATCGCTTATTCTTCCGGTTCCCGCGCGCAAAGTGTGCAGCAAAAGGCTCCTGCCATTGCGTTTCATTTCTCCGGAGATACCAATACTAAGGGACTTTCAGGCGGTAAATTATCGGAGCAACCCTTGGATGTACTAGATTGCTGTAGTGCTTTTAACGTTAGCCTTATTCCAATTGCAAACCCTTGCGGTGCTCCCAAGACGGGCGAAAAAGAAACAACGTTTGATGATCCTTCATCGTGTTGTTGCGGTCAGTTCATTGTTTCGAATCCCTGTAGCTTGCCGATATGCGAAGTCATGATCTCAATCGAGTACGGGTTATCCGAATGCTGCGTTGTAAACCCTACCGGGTGGGTATTTACAAATGAAGGCCCTGGTGGAGGCTACGGCGCCAATCTTTTGTTCGAAAACACCTCAGGAAATTGCACCGGAGCTATCGGAGCAACGCCGATTACTTTTGAGGTATGCGGCTTTCTGGAATCTCTGATCAAGTACACCGTTACAGCAACCTTTTGCGATGTTAATAGCATAACGGGAGCATGTGAACCAGGAAGCACTTCTTGTACTCGGCCATTTTTATCAAACAATTTAGACTGCATTCCCGCTGACGTTGGGAGCCTTTCAGTGTCCCGTTCACTGAGTGTTGCGCAGGGTTATCCGAACCCTGCTACTTCCTCGATTCAATTCAATTACTCGGCGCCTAATACAGGCCTTTTGACGCTTTCGATCGTCGATCTGTTGGGAAAAATGGTGAGCACGACGAGTCGGATCGTCTCGCAAGGGGATGGTAACGTTACGATTGATCTCTCTGGAGCACAACCCGGAAACTACTATAGTGTTTTTGAATTAAATGGAGATCGAATTACGAAGCGTATTGAGGTCAAATAGTTCCGATAATTTATTAGGAGGAAAAATCATGAAACGACTCAGCATTTTCTTTATTCTTCTCTTTGCCTCATCCGTTTGCAGCGCTCAGCAAGCGGGTCAACTCGCTATAACATCTTATGATGATACGGGTGAAATCGGTTATGTGTGTAATGGCGTGCCTGAAAATTCGATCCCGGTCAGTTATGGATTGATTAATTTAAATCAGAGCGTTCCACTCACCATCGATTCTATCGTACCACAGGGAGACTCGACCCAGTTTCCATACCAGCAAGTAATTGTGATACCGGATTTCGTGCTTGGATATGTTGATGTTGGCGGCGACGCAGCCTTTGCTCCCACGCATGCAGGAGATGACACGATGCACGAGACCGTTTATTACAACGGGCAATTTACGGCTACAGCATCTATTATCTTTCATGCTCGAACCACGCCCAATCTCGCCATGTATGGCTACGAATACACATGGGCCTTCCTATCAAATGGAGAAGGTTTTGGATCATACAATCAGGAAGCGGAAACCGATACTATGTTCGACTCCATCCAAGCAGCGATCTACACTGTTGGTATGCCGCCTGTGCTAGATGGCGGCAATGGTCCTGGTGCTCAACCAGTCCTCTTACGCACTTGTGGTGGCGCAACGATAGATTCTATTTATGAGGTGGGCGACTTCTCCGAAATTACTTTCGATTCGTTCCCACCATTACCTTATATCATGACCGGGGGTGATTCGTTGCTTCTAAATTATGAATTTACCCCAAAAACCGTTGATACAACCGGTATTGGCAAACATGACCTTGTCTTTCACTCAACAGACGGTCAGTATTTAGTGTGGAGCTTTACGTATTGGGTCAATCCTGCATCATCAGTAAGGGAGGCTGTTAACTCGAGTGATGCAATCAAAGTCTTCCCCAATCCCGCGACGGATGAAGTACAAATTCTCGGTGGCCAAACGGGAACCATCCATCTCTTCGATCTTATGGGCCGGGAGCGTATAACTGCAAACAACGATGGCACCGGCGCTACGCTGGATGTCTCTCGTCTGGAATCTGGAATTTATTTTTTGAGAGAAGGCACTCAATCAACAAAGGTTGAGATTGCGCGGTAGGGAGGACGCATCAGCGCTTATTGATACAACAGCCACAGCTTTCTCTCGGCGCGGAATTTTTCGTCATCCGCATTCCAGCGTTCGAAGATGGGATCGAAACTCTCGCATCGTCGGAGGGTTTCTATAATGGATCGCTCGCCCGTCACTTTTTCGAACATAGCATTCACTGCATAAGGCATCGCGTCAAACGCGGCGCGGAACGCGGTATCGTGCAGCATCTCTTCGATCATGCGAAACTGGCCTTTGTAGAGGGATGGAATGCTCTCCAGATCGGCAGGCAGCGAGATACTTACGCCATGATATAGTTTTGTTCCCGCGCTGGTGGTGGCAATAAAATCATTAGTACGAAGGGTGAACGTGTTGGCATACGCCGTGTCCGCCATTCGCAAGATCTCGTTGGAGTTCATCAGCGTAGAACCGATGCGTAGGAATGGCGAATCGCTTCCAAGCCCAACAGAAAGAATCCCAAGCTCACCCGTAGCGCCAAGCAGGGCAATGCCAACGGCGTTCTGGAATTGCGGCACGTTCGGGCTGGGCGCCGTCCAAGTTAGTCCGGTTTCGTTCCAATACATCGAGCGTTTCCAGCCGGTCATTGGTATAACTGTTAGTTTTAACGTAGTCGCGTTGTGAAACCACCCTTTAGCGTGTGCCATTTGTGCCAGCTCACCGAGCGTCATGCCATGCAGGTACGGAATGGGAATGATTCCGACAAAACTTTTAAGAGACGTATCAAGAATATTCCCCTCTATCCGTTCGCCGGAAAGCGGATCGGGACGGTCGAGCACGTAGAACGGGATCTTATTTTCCGCCGCTGCCTCCATCGCCTCTATCATTGTCGAGAGAAACGTATAAGGACGAACGCCGACATCCTGAATATCGAACACAAGCGCGTCTATTCCGCGCAGCATCTTGTGCGTAGGTTTGCGTGTGGAACCATAAAGTGAATAGACTGGAACGCCATCGTAGCGTTCGAGCGTGTCGCTATTCACCCCGGCTTGCCGAGTTCCCATCAACCCATGCTCCGGCGCGAACAATGCGATAAGCGTTATCGCTTTCGATCGTGCAAAAAGATCCGGGCCGAACAACCCATCGCGTGTACGCCCGGTCTGATTCGTGATAAGCCCAACGTGTTTGCCTTTAAGCTGAGCGAAATTTTTGACGACCAAATTATCCAAACCGGTCGAAACCTGTGCATCCACATTCCTCGGAAATAGAATAATGCAAAAAATGGCGAAATGTATGTACTTTATCATTCGTTTGGTAAACACCAATTATGAGAAGAAACGTCATTTTCGTCCTTGCGGTCCTTTGCGTCCTTGAAAACGCCCATGCGCAGAAAAAGCAGTGGGCCGTGGATATACAGGCCACGCAAAGCTACATGCAGCATCATTTATGGAATGCACAAACGCAAAACTTTGTGCGACGCGCGGATCAGCCGAGCGTGCAGGGCAGCGATGCGTGGGGTATCACCATTGTGCTCGATGCCGATGCGTACTTGGTGGAGGATGGCCTGATGAAGCCCGCGGAGTTGAAGCAATATTTTCAATCGTCTTCTATGCTGTATGAGAAAACGAATGGGAACTCCGGTGCGCGTATTCTTGCGCGGCAAAGCGACCAGATCTACATCGGCGGCGATGACGATCTGCAATGGTGCGCCGCGCTTCTGCATTGCTTCATGGTAACGAAAGATAGCGATTATTTCACTGCCGCGCGTTCTTCATTCAAAGCGCTGATCGATATGGGATTTTGGCAGAACGGCGCGTCGAGGGGGTGGTCGTGGAACTCGAACGACCGTCGGCCCAATGGCGTGAGCACAGCGTATGGCGCACTCGCGGCGGCGCGATTGTATGCAATAACGAAGGATAACGTCTATAAACAATGGGCGCAGGCTTCGCTCGATGCGCTGAAGACGCCGCAAGTGGGATTTTTTCCAAGAGATATGATGGTCGCAGCAGATGCGGCGCTAACGATGTTTGAAGTTTCAAAAGAGGCGAGTTTCCGCGATCGCGCGATGGAGCTTGAGTCCGATGCCGTAAGGGGTGGTCTCGCGCTCTTGCATCACGATGGTACGGGCGAGCGAAACCCCACCGACATTGGTGATCTCGCCGATGGACTATTCCATTTTTATGCTGTGACACACCAAGCAAGTTATAAATCACAAGCCGAAACGTTCCTAAATTTCTTTGTCAATCACCGATCGACACAGGATATTACCGATCACGGATTTTTCTCTCGTTACGATACACATGCCAAACCAGTTCTAAGCGGCGCGTATATCGGTGTGCCGTGTAATGTCCAATTCCTTCCCGAAGTTGCAGAGATGCTGAAGCTGTTTGCGATCGCGTCAAAGTAAACGGGCGCGATGTTGCCGTACAATATGTTCTGCGCTTTGCCGTCATCTGCGGCAACCATAATCATAATGATGAAACGCTATCTTTTTTTTGCTCTTACGCTCGGCCTGATAGTAGGCTGCGGGCCGAAGGAAAATCCGAATGAGATCACCGCCAGCGGCACCATCGAGGCCATCGATGTGAATGTAGCCGCGAAAGTTCCGGCGCAGATCACCACGCTCTATATAGACGATGGCACGCCCGTCGATTCCGGCAGCTTGATCGCCGCGCAGGATCGGAGCGCGCTGGATATTCAACTACGGGCAGCGCAGGCAGCCGTCGATCAGGCGCGCGCGCAGCTTACGCTGACCGAGCAAGGCTCGCGCACGGAGGACATCCAGTCTGCCGAGCAAGCTGTTACGCAAGCCGAAACGAACCGCAAGCTCGAAGCTGATGAATTAGATCGAACGCGAAATCTCGTTGCGGGCGGAGCGGCGACGAAAGAGCAGCTCGATCAGGAAAATTCGAAGTTCCAAGTGGCGCAAAGCCAGCTTTCGCAAGCCGAAGCAAATTTAGCGAAGACTCGGCATCTGGCGCGTCCGGAAGATGTAAGTTCCGCGCTCGCGCATGTCAATCAATTGGAGGCATCGCGCGATGAAATTCAAAAGTCGATCGACGATTCCTATATCACTTCGCCGCTGAAGGGAACTGTTACCCATAAAGTAGCCGAGCAAGGGGAACTTGTCGAGCAAGGCTCGACCGTTGCAACCGTCACCGATCTTGCAAGCGTGTATCTTATGATCTATCTTACGGAAGAAGAACTTCCGCATATCAAGCTTGGCCAAAAAGCGGATGTCAAGGTCGATGGGCTTCCGAATAAATCGTTTACGGGAACCGTAACTTACATTTCCCCGGAAGCGGAGTTCACGCCGAAAGATATTCAAACGAAAGACGACCGAGTAAAGCTCGTGTTCGGTGTAAAAGTAGAAATTCCAAACCCGACCGGCGAACTGAAAAAAGGTTTGCCGGCGGACGCGACGGTACATATCGGATAAGCACGAGGATCGAAATTGTGCCTGACAACGCGCTCGAAATTCACGGACTAAAAAAATCCTTCGGCGAAAAAGGCAAGCCGCAGGTCGAGGCCGTGCGTGGCATCGATCTGGCGATCGCAAAGAGCGAGATGTTCGGCCTTGTCGGCCCGGATGGCGCGGGCAAGACCACGCTCATCCGAATGCTTTGCGGAATTATAAAACCCGATGGTGGCACCGCAAAAATTTTAGGACTCGATCTGGGAACGCAAATGAAAGACATAAAGCCGCGCATCGGGTATCTTTCGCAGAGGTTTAGCCTGTATCCCGATCTTACCGTTGACGAGAACATCGAATTTTTTGCAGAGATACACGAAGTAAAAGGTTACGCAGCGCGCCGGAACGAACTTCTTGATTTTACGCGACTTACGCCGTTTCGTAATCGCCTTGCCGATCAACTTTCGGGTGGTATGAAGCAAAAACTCGCGCTTGCTGCTACGCTCATTCACAAGCCGGAGATCATTTTTCTCGATGAACCAACCACGGGAGTCGATCCGGTTTCGCGGCGCGAATTTTGGAAAATTCTTTCCTCGCTGCTCGAAGAAGGCATTACGATCCTGATGACTACGCCCTATCTCGATGAAGCCGAACGCTGTTCCCGCGTGGGCATGATGAGCGATGGGAACATTTTGCTTTCGGATACTCCGAAAAATATAAAAAAACAAATGAAGGGAAGCGTCATCGAGATCATTCCCAGCGATCTGCATCAGGCAACAGAAACGCTGCGTTCGAATCCGGAAATTATAGAAGTGCAAACGTTTGGCGATAGGATAAACGTGGTGGTAGATCAAGGGGTGGATGCGAACACCATGAAGCAATGGCTGGAATCTGCCGGGATGCAGGTGCGGAGCGCGAGAACGATTCAGCCTTCGCTTGAAAATGTTTTTATCGCGTTGTTACGCGAACAAGTTCCAGAAAAATCCCCCGCCTTTTCAAGGCGGGGGCAGGGGGTGGTTGATGCCTGAACTTGCCATCGACGCGAAAGACTTAACGAAACGCTTCGGTGCGTTCACGGCGGTCGATAGTATTTCGTTTAATGTGAACGCCGGTGAGATCTTCGGATTTCTCGGTGCGAATGGTTCCGGAAAATCCACGACGATTCGAATGCTCTGCGGGCTGCTGCAATCGACGAGCGGGACGGCCTCCGTTGCCGGTTTCGATATTAATACTGCGCCGGACGAGATCAAAAAGAATATCGGTTACATGTCGCAAAAGTTCTCGCTGTACGATGACATTACCTGCATGGAAAATATCCGTTTTTGGGGTGGGATTTACGGGTTATCAGATGCAAAAATAGAAGAGCGCGGGAAATGGGCGATTGCGATTGCCGGTCTCGAAGGCCGCGAGCAGAGCCTTCCGCGCGATCTACCGGGAGGGTTCAAGCAGCGTCTTGCGCTGGGCTGCGCGATGCTGCATGAGCCGAAAGTAGTGTTTCTCGACGAGCCAACGGGCGGCGTCGATCCGATCATGCGGCGCAGATTTTGGGATCTTATTCGGCAGCTTGCCGAAGAGGGAACTACTGTTTTTGTGACCACGCACTATCTCGATGAAGCAGAGTATTGCAACCGGATCATGCTGATTCACGCCGGAAAGATCATAGCCGGTGGGACGCCGGAGGAACTAAAAACAAAATATCTTCAATCGCCGGTGTTCGAAGTGGAAACGGATCAGGTGGTCGAAGCTATGAACGCGCTCGATGCGGATAAGCGCGTGGACGAAACGTCTGTCTTTGGGAGCTTTTTGCATGTCAGTGTCGTAAAAGATCAGGATGCAAATAAGGTGATAATGGATGCGCTCGGTCAGCATCGCATTACGGCCACGCGCATCGAGCCAATTATGCCATCACTCGAAGATGTATTCATTCACCTCATTGACCAAGAAACGAAGGAGGAAAAGGCATGATCTCTCGCGCGCGCATTCGTCCGATCATTCGTAAGGAACTCCGGCAAATTTTGCGGGATCGGCGTTCGCTTGGCGTGCTGCTTGCAATTCCCGCCGTGATGCTCATTCTGTTTGGCTATGCGCTGAATTACGATGTGAAGCACGTTCCACTCGCCATTTTCGATCAAGATCGGACGACGACCAGCAGGGAACTTACGGATGGCTTTTTACATACCGAGTATTTCGATAAAGTCGCTACGCTCACGAGCGAGCGGCAAATAGATACGATGCTTGTCAAGCAGATCGCGCGCGCGGTGCTTGTCATTCCTGTAAATTTTGAAAAAGATCTGCGTGCTAATCATTCGGTCGAAGTGCAGGTAGTGGTGGATGGTTCCAACGCGACCAATGCTACTGCTGCCGCAGGATATTTGCAGGCGATGGCGCAGGATTATTCGACGAAGATCACGCTGGATGCGCTTTCTCACAGCGGCTTCGGGAAACCCGCGCTGCCGATCGATTACCGCGCGCGTATTTGGTACAATCCGGAACTCACAAGCCCGAAATTTCTCGTTCCCGGACTCATCGGGTTTATCCTTATGATTTCGACCGTCATCTCTACTTCGCTTTCGATCGTGCGAGAACGCGAGAAGGGAACGATGGAGCAGATCATCGTTTCGCCGATTCATCCGATGGAACTTATCATCGGAAAAACGATGCCGTATGTGGTGATCTCGCTTATCAGCACTACGCTCATTTTGTTTACGGGTTATCTGCTGTTCGATGTCGTTATTCGTGGAAGTATTATTCTGTTATTTTTGGAATCGCTGCTGTTTATTTTTTGTGGCTTGGGACTTGGCCTGTGGGTCTCGTCGATCTCAGATCGTCAGGAATCCGCCTTTCAGCTTGCGACACTCGTTTCGATCTTACCGACGTTTATGCTTTCCGGCTTTGCGTTCCCAATACGGAATATGCCGGTCGTGATCCAGGCGATCACCTACATCAATCCTGCGCGGTATTTCTTATGGATATTGCGTGCGATCATTCTTCGCGGCGCGGGGCTGGAAGTATTTTGGCTGCAAACGCTTTTTATGCTCATCTTCGCTTCGGCCATCATTACGATCAGTTGGAATAAAATGAAAAAATTATTTTGAAAAATTCTGATTTAATGTACATTGTCATTGCGAGGAGAATCAAACTCCCTCCGGTCGATTCGTTCTCCTCGCAATGACGTGATCGACAATATCAAAACGAATTATGCGCACCATCTTATTTTTTCTTCGAAAGGAGTTTCAGCAGCTCCGGCGAGACCCCAATCTTATTCGGTTGGTTCTTGTCGGGCCGATCATGCAGCTTGTGATTTTCGGGTTTGCGATTAATTTGGATGTGAATTCAGTTCCCATGATCGTATGCGATCAGGATCATTCGCTGCAAAGCCACGATTTCATCGCGCGGTTCGAAAATTCCGGTTATTTTCCTGTTGTCGCGCGCGTCGATCGGCTTTCGGATATTGATAAATATCTCATTCGCGGTGATGCCTCGCTTGCATTGACGATTCCGCCCGATTTTGGCAAGAAGATATTGAATGGGGAACCTGCGAAAGTCGAAGCGATCGTGGATGGTTCAGAGAGCAGCGCGGCGTCCGTGGGTTTGAATTACGCGGCGGCGATCGTGGCGGGGTATTCGCAGGAAATATTGCTCGAAAGTTATTCGCGGCGCGGGTTTGGCGCGTTGAAACCGATCACCGTGACGCCGGAAATTCGGGAGTGGTATAATCCCGATCTGAAGAGCAGGAATTATATTCTGCCGAGTTTGCTCGGAACGATCCTCACGCAAGCAACCGTCACGCTTACGGCGCTTGCGATCGTGAAGGAAAAAGAACGCGGTACACTGGAGCAGCTTATCGTTACGCCGATCAAAACGTGGCAGATCATTATTGGCAAGCTCGCGCCGTTTACGATCATCGGTATTATCGATGTACTTCTCGCGCTTGCCGGCGTGACGCTTCTCTTCGGAATTCCGGTTCACGGCTCGATCACGTTACTGCTCATTCTTTCGGTGCTCTTTATTTTTACGACGCTCGGCATTGGGCTGTTCGTTTCGACCGTTAGCAGTACGCAGCAGCAAGCCATGATGACGGCCACGTTCTTTGTCATGATGCCGATGAACTTTCTATCGGGATTTATTTTCCCGATCGAGAATATGCCGGTGGTGATCCAGGGTGTGAGCTACTTACTGCCGCTCCGGTATTTTTACGAGATCATTCGCGGGATCTTTCTTCGCAGCGCGGGCTTGGCGGAGCTATGGCCGCAAGTCGTGGCGCTCGCTATTTTCGGCGTGGGAATTTTAACGCTGAGTACGCTCAGGTTCCGGAAGAAGTTGGCGTGAACTATAGTAAAGGGCGTGGATTCCCGCATTCGCGGGAATGACAGGAATGTGTTTTTTTTGCGCTTCGCGCAAGGATTCCAACCATTGTCATTCCCGCGGAGGTGGGAACCCAGTTACCACCCCATCTTTTTTCGGAGCGAGAGTATTTGATCGACGTGATTTTTGCCATGCTCGGCGTACAAGTCAAGAAAAGTTTGAAGGCTCATTAAACCGTTATCGGGATGATCCGCAGTTTTAGCAAAATCCACGTCTGTCGCATCTTCCAAGAGATTTGCCATGCGTTCCTGCACGCCGGAAACGATAGCGATCGAGGGCGCAATATCGCGCGAGTAATCATTCATTCTCGCCCAGAGATCCTGATCGTAGGTTTTGAGCTTCGGGTTATCTTCTGTCAGAATCAGCTTCATGCGAACGAACGCATTGATATGCGAATCCGCAATATGATGCACGATCTGGCGCGGAGACCATCCGCCTTCGCGATAAGGCGTATCGAGCTGCTCACGGTTCAATCCATCGATAGCAGCATTTAGCTCTTCAGGCAAATTACGGATAGCCTGAATCTTTCCCTTATTTTCATCTTTCATCTTTTATCTTTCATCATTTCCCAAAACGCATGATCGCTCATGCTGCGGAGAGGGAGGGATTCGAACCCATCGGTACGCTATTAACGTACAGCCGCTTTCCAGGCGACCCAGTTAAACCACTCCTGCACCTCTCCAAGTCCGTCATTTTCGTAGTGGCGAGGTAGCGAAACAGGACGGAGCGGATTCTTGTGCCATAATAAATAAGATTTCTGAGAAATGAACTGAACTTCGTTCATTTTTGTGTAGTAAAAGGTGGAAATGTGGGTGATCGAGCATCCACGCCCTTTTACGTTACCCATGCTTGCCGGCGTTGCCCCGCGTTTGGAAAATTGGGAGAATGTGCCATTAACTGAATCGAAAACTGCCTTCGATGTTCTGGCCGCGCTTCGTGCGTTCTAAAAATTACCTACATTACGTAGGATTTGCCAGCGCGATTAGCTTTTTGCTGATCGCAGTACCCGTTCGCGCTCAAGCGCAAGCATCGCTGACGACACGGCACGGAGTTCACGTTCGGGAACTGAAACGAACGGGCAATACCGTTACGCTTGAAATTACGCTTCCACAACCAAAGTTCGATACGGTTCAAAAGGCCGTTCGTCTTCATGCTATTTCGGGACAGGTACGCAGCGGGGATGCCCTTGCTTCGATCGCCATTCCGCTCCGGGTGTCGCGCCGGGCGAGTGTAACTATTCTTTCGCATGACGATGCAACGGTTAGCGCAAACAAGCTCGATCTCACCAGCACACTCACGCAGGATGTTGCCGCCGATGGCAAACCGGGTAAATCGGTTCATCGCACGAAGGCGATGACGGCTGCGCATCATGGTATTGGCTATACTTCGCTGACACTTATGGGAACGATGAGGTCGGCGGATATTTCGCGGCTCGAAGTGGGCATTCTGGATAAGGCCGGAGCATCTTCCATTCGCGTGGCGAAAAAAATAGTTCTTCAGATCACCGACCCGGCGGGGTTGTCGTCGTTGCCCGTAACGGATGTAAGGGAGCCGTTCAAAGTATCGAACTCCGTATTTAAGACGCGGCTTGCTGCAACCAAGAGCGGTGGTAGCGGCGGCAGTAAAGGGATGCAAACGCTCTCGGTCAACGATGCGCAGCAGTTTCCCGGCATTCAGTCCGACGATGGGAATGTGTATCGCATGTACATTCGGCAGGACGGGATGTATCACATCACGTTCAGCGATCTGCAAAATTTCGGCATCGATCCCACGCAAATAAATCCCGCAACGCTCCGGGTCATCAACAAGGGTCAGCAGGTTGCCGTCTATGTTTCCGATATTTATCAGGATGGCACGTTCCATACCGACGATTATTTCGAGTTCTTCGGAAACATGGAACGCTATGAAGGCCCCGATACGCTTGGCGATTTTTATTTCGATCCCGATACGAAGAACAACATCTACTATTTGGTTTGGGGCAGCCATTATTCGCCGATTCCTGTATCGGGTGTGAAGCGCATGGCGGAAGAATCCGGCGAAATTCGGACGGCTACGCGAACGCCATACCCCAATACCAACGATAGCTCGTATGTCGATCTGAAAGATAGTTCCTTCCAAACCAAGATACATTTCGAGCAGGATCTGATGAATGACCCGCTCGATGTCACTGATATCGATCAGCGATCCGATCTGCGCGATCACTGGTTCTTCCAGATTCTGGGAACGGATGGAATTTATCCATCGACGTTCACCACCTCGACGGTCGTTCCGTTCCCAGATGTCCGCACGAATCGCCCGGTCTCGTTTCGTGTTGCGCTGCATGGTATTGATGACTACGTGCAAGGCGCGACCGATGACAAAGGAAATCCGCTGCCGTATGTCGATAGCGAGGACGATGCACTGATCTCCGTGAACGGTCAATCGGTTCTTCATGGCATTTGGAGCGGCCAAAATCTAAAATTTCTTTCGACGGATACCGCTTCGCAGCTTGTGTCCTACATTCCAACCGCGCAACTCTTAGGCGTAACCGCAGGCGATAGTTCCGGTGGTATTCCCGCCATTGCGATCACAGTTACGCAGCAAAAACAGACGCCGGTTGCCGGATGCCGCTTTGGTTTTAATTGGATCGAGATCGGATATGACCGCATGTATTATGCGTATCAGGATTCGATCACGTTTCGCGCGCCGCAATATAGTACGGCGGGGCTGTATCAATTTACGCTCCAAAATTTCGACCGGACGGATATTTCTATTTATCGAAAGGGTGTTTCGAAGATTTCGAATGTCGTTTTTGTCTCAAATCCTAATACCACCCGAAGTACGGATGCCATTTTTCAAGTTCGCGATTACAAGCGCGGCGGATGATTTCATTGCCATCTCGGATTCTGAGATGCTCAAGCCCTACAAATATCAGAAAGATAATTTTGCAGGGCTTGCGTCACCCTCAAATTCCGGGGAGTATCTTATTATCACGAATAGCGATCATCTCCCGAAAGGAAATAATAACGCGCATGTGCCGCTTCAGGATTTGCAAAGTTATCGCGCAAACACCAACCATGTTTCCACGCAACTGATCGACGTAGCGAATATCTACGATGAATTCCATTATGGAAGTCCCTCGATGATCGCGGTGAAGAACTTTTTGACCTACGCCTACAATAATTGGCAAGACCCTCCGAAATATGTGCTACTCGTTGGTGTAACGCACGAAGGCACGGACGATTCTCAAGAGTATTATCCGAACGATCAGGTTCCCGCGCCGTACATTCAAGCGTATCTGGAAGGCAATGTAGCTGCCGATACGTGGTACGCCATGCTCGATAGCAATAACGATATGGTTCCTGATCTTATTCTTGGACGCTTAGCAACGACGACCGTGAGCGACGATGCTTCGTACCTTGCAAAACTGAAACAGTTCGAAGCCGATCCAGCCACGCCCGGCGATTGGAAGGATCGCGCGCTTTTTATCGGTGCCGGCGGTACGTTCGATACCGATATCGATAACATTTTACAACAATCGCTCCCGGAACGTGTCAGCGTGCTTCGTGAATCGACGGTTCCCACATCGCCGTATCATGGAACTTCGGAGACGTTGTTCGATTATGCAAATGCCGGGCTTGGACTCATCGGTTATTTCGGTCATGGCGGCGCGGCCATTTGGGACGATCCCCTCAATGACACCGGCACTCCCGTTCTTGCGAATGCTCAGGTATCCGGATTTACCAATAACGCGCACTACCCGTTCGTTATGAGTATGACCTGCTTCACCGCAACTTACGATGGGACGAGCGTGGGTATTCTGAACAGCATGCAAAATATCGCAAGCGCGGGTTCCATCGCGGCGCTGGGAACTACAAGCTTTGGGTGGGAATCGAACGATGCGCGTTTGGCAGATGCCGTTGTGCCGCGTGTCTATGATTCCATCGGCGGCTCCATCGCGGAACGAATTGTCGATGCCAAAATGGATTTTCTGGCCGAAGGTCTTCCCGGCGATCTCATTCCACCGACGCTCGTGTATTGTTATCATTTTTTGGGCGATCCATTGCTTATGCCCGTGTATCCGACGAACACGGCGGGCCTTACGGTTTCCAGCCGCGTCATTCAGCCGGGAGGAACGGTGCAGATCACGGGTACAAGTTCCATTCAGAATGGAATAGCGCGCATCGAGCTTGCCGATAATATGCTAAGTCCGCTCGCGCCGCCGCATAGCGTTGATAATATCCCGGTCACGAATGGCGCGTTCTCGCTTACGGATAATGTTCCGACGGTCGTTATGCCGTATGGAACCTATCGCGCGATCGTGTATGATAAATCGACGAACCAATTTGCAGCAACGTCGGAAGATGTGACAATCACCGAATCGCGTATTACCGAGCTTGATTTGGAGCCGCATCCCTTGCCCATTGGAGTTCCGCTCAATCTCAGTGCCGCCATCCAAACGCCGCAGCCGATCACAAGCGTGACGGCGAATATTACGATCTACTCGCAAAGCGCAAACGGAATAGTTACCGCGCTGCCGTTAGCCCCAATGGCGATGACGCCCATTTCGGACCGCTATCATGTTGTGATCCCCGCCAGCTCGCTCAGCGCGGGAAATAAAGTTGTGGCTACCATTACACTGATCGCCGGAACGGATAATATCACTTCGGATTCGATCTATATTGTCGTTGGCGCGGCGAGCGATCCATCTGCTGACAAAGATATTTATCATCGCACGCTCACGGGAAAATACACATCGACAAAAACGGGGCTTGCGTGGAACGAATTTGTTTATAATTGGGGATCGTCGCCGGTCATTGCTGCAACGGCTTCGCTTTTGAATGTGCGTACCGGCGCGCCACAGCTTCTCGGAAGCGGGTTAGTGAGTGAAATTTCGCCGCGCGGCGATACGATGGTGAGCATTCCTCTCGTTTCTACTTCGCTCGATTCGGGGGTGCTGGAACTTGCGGTGAGTCCCGAAGCGGGAACCAGCCCATTCAATCTGCGCGACAGCACGGTTACGAACGATACCACGCTTCCGTTCGGATGTGCTCCAGGCGCGGTTGCGTATCAAACGGCGCTGGGAACTACATTGGACGGACAGACTTCCTCGCCTGCTTATTTCAATAGCGATGAAGTAATCTTTAGTTTGCCACCGGGTTCTGAAGGAAATGTGAGCGCCGATGTCATCGGTCTTGCCCGGCAATACCCACCAACGAAAACGCAGCAGCCGGATATTCATTTTCTGAATATGTACACCGATAAGGGTGTGCGTTATTCCAGTTTGCGTATTACCAGCGATTCGCTCGGAGCGATGGCGCTCGCGATTTCACCACAAGGGACTGCGACACTTACGGTAAAGCTGAACCTGAATGATTCCCTCATTAAGCTCCGGGCGAACGACAGCTTCTTTATTTACCACTTGGATGATCGGTCTAAACTTTGGACGATTCTGCACACTACGCGCCCGACGCCCAATCAACTCACGGCAGTTATTACCAATCTCGGAACGTTTGCCATTGCGTACAATACAGATAAAATTCCACCTGTCGTTGATATAACGGTCGAAGGGCAAGTCTTTATCAATAATGGAGAAGTTCCGCCGCAGCCCAAGCTCGATGCTGTTATGCAAGATGCTGATGGTATTGACATTACGCCCGGCAAAACCATTGTGAAAATAGATAATCGTGTGCTACAACCATCGCAATACACGATGCTGGATTCCAGCAGAACGCTGACCACGGTGAACCTCACGATGCAGCCTTCGCTATCGCCAGGTACGCACGCGATCACGATCCAGACCACCGATAATGATGGGCTGACAAACACGCCGCCGAAGGAACTGGATGTCCGCGTTTCCAATCAGTTCAGTGTGACCATCCTCGGTTCGTTCCCAAATCCGTTCACCGGTGTGCAGATGTTTATTGCATATCAGATCAATGGTATCGCCTACGCACAATCGGTGAGCCTCGATATTTATACCGTGAGCGGTCGGCGCATTCGCACCATGAGTTATCCATCGACCGATCCTACGCGAACGTTCGGGTTTTTGCAAGGTGGCACGGGAACTCCGACGAGCATTGGCTATCATGAAGTATGGTGGAACGGCCTCGACGATGGAGGGTCGGAATGCGCGAATGGCGTGTATTTTTATCGGCTGACGGTGACGACTCCATCTTCGACACAGGAACTTAAAGGAAAATTTGCAAGGCTCAGGTAGCAAGGATGAGGGATAAAGGATGAGGGATAAAGGATGAGGGATGAAGGAGAATAAAGAAATTTTAAGTCAAAAATCGTTTTTTCGGTTTTGGCGGGAATTGTTCGCCCATGAACTTCGTGCGATACGAAGAGCATTCGTGTTGTCCTTGCTTTTCCTTTATCCTTCTTCCTTCATCCTTCATCCTTCCCAAGCGTCAGCGCAGGATCTCTACGCTGGTGAATTTCTCCAAATCCCCGTTGGTTCCCGCGCGCTGGGGATGGGCGGTGCTTATACCGCGATCGCAAACGATGAGTCCGCATTTCATTGGAACCCGGCGGGCGTGGCACTTATTCCGGATCGGCTTGTCGGTTTTATGTATTCCGCAGAATATGGAACGCCTGGGAACTCACTGGCCGATTTCTATCAGCTTGGCTTTACCTATCCGATGAAGGACATTACGCTGGCCTTGAATTGGGTGCGGCTTTCGGTCGGCGATCTCGCTCAGACGCCCGATCTTACGGGTATCGGCGTAACGGATCAGCGCGAGCAGGAGGTCGAAGAACTTGCAGGCGGCTCGCCGAATTATTTCAGCGATAACGAGGACGCCGTCGTGCTTAGCATTGCGCGGGATAATAAATTCACACTGGATTGGGGCTGGCTCTATTACAAGAATCAGATCGAAGTGCCGATAGGAATTAATTTCAAGATTATTCATCAGGCCATCGGCAACTTTGGCACGGCGAATGCGATCGGAGTGGATGGCGGCGCGATGCTCCGTTTTTCACTCGCGGAATTTTTGCTGAATCCCGCGCTTGGGAACGTGTCCTTTGGCGTGGCCTTCACCGATATTGCCGGCACGCAATTAGCGTGGAGTACGCAGCGAACGGAGATCATTCCCATGCAAGTCACGGGCGGTATTGCCTACGCGCAGCCGATTCCCGTCATTCATTCTGTCGCAACGTTTTCTTCGGATTTTATTCTTAACGAATCAACCCAGCCGCGTTTCGGTTTGGAAATGACGTATGAAAAGAACATTTCGCTTCGACTCGGACTCGATCAAGGGGAATTTACCACCGGAGCCGGATATAATTGGGATCATAAAATAGATATTAATTATTCACTTTCCATCAATAATGCGCTTGGGCCGGAAAATCGCCTGAGTTTTTCTGCGGACATCGATAATATCTTGAAGAAGGATACGACAAATGAATAAGAGTATCCGAGAGAATACGTCAGTAGCAACGGCAGGACTATTTTTCCTTGCTGCTCTGCTTTTCTCGTGTAGCGGGCCGCAGGAACCTTTGGTCACGCCGCCCGAGCCGGTATTCGTTCCTAACAGCACGCCGCCGGATACCATCGATCAGGGAATTTATCCCGATGTCGGTGTTCAGAATGCGATCGATATTCAATGGAGACCGGATTCGACCGGAAAAACCACGGGGTATCTTCTCTATCGTTCCATCAACGATTCCAGTATTGGATCGAACGGAATTCTCGCGCATGGCACCGTCATTGCTGACATCGAAAGCAGCAACCAACTGATCGAACCGCTCGATACTTCGTATGAAGATACACTCGGTATTACACCAGGCCCGACGTACTATTATCAACTTCAGGCGCTGAATCGCTCTGTCACGAACGAGGTTACGTACAGCCATCCTACGCATGTGGGGCTTACGACTTCGTTCACGTTTGCGCAGCGCGTGTTGCTTATCAGCCCGAGCGGTACGTACACCTTGCATGGTTCCCCGCTTCAGCTTTTATGGCAGGATCCGAACAATGGCGGGAACTATCAGATCATTATTCAGCGGCTCGACGATCAGGAGTACGTGTGGTCGTATATCGATCCGGGTGATGAAAGTGCCGAGAGCTTGCAATATCCGATGAGCGCCACACCACTCGTGCCGGGCGTACCGTATCAATGGCGCGTAAAATGGATCGGACAGAATGGCGGCTCCACTTCGACCTGGATGGGGTTTAGTATAGAGCCGTAGGCAGATATAATTCGCCAACGAGCTTGTATGCGTATTTTTGTACCAATGAAATTTAGTATTTTCGTTTTCGCCGCACTTTTGGTTATGGATGGCACAGTGCTTGCTCAAGGGCCGCCCGCCATACCCGGCCAAACCGGGCCGGGCGCGAGCCAGCCGCTCAATCCTTCTTCGTCGAACATGGCGATTTATAGCGTCATGCGCGGCGGGGAGGTTCAGATCGATGTTAATCTCTGGGGCTATGTCGGTTCTCCGGGGCATTATCGTGTCCCCGGCTCGACCTCGCTCGTGGAACTTCTCAGCTTTGCCGGCGGCCCGTCCGCGTCTGCGCGGCTTGTAGATATTCGCATCGTTCACGCAGATACGGCAGCAGAGAAGCGTGTCGAGACCTACAATCTCGAAGCCTATCGCGATAATGGCGATCTCTCGCAAAATCCTCTGCTCGAACCGGGCGATACCATCATGGTTAGCGGCCGTGCGCTCGATGTGTTTTTTCAGGCTATCGGCGTGATAACGAACATCATGGTTATCATCACGGCGCTCATCAGTTTTATTTCGTTCACAACGAAATAGTGGATAGAAATGAGAACCACGATGCGTATCTCGTTTCGCATATTCATTCTATTCTTTTTTTCGATCATTGCATTAAATTGCAACCGTGGCATCACGCCTGGCGTGTTGCGGTTCTCGCATTTTTGGTCGGAACCCGCGCAGCGCGCGGCGATGGATTCGCTGCTTGCCGGATTTCATCGTGAGCATCCGGAAATTCCCGTCGAAGTTACGGAACTAAGCTGGGCCGATGGCAAAACAAAGCTCATGGCCGGATTTAATTCCGAGACGGCGCCCGATGTTCTCGAACTCGGCAGCGATTGGGTAGCGCAGTTTTCCTCGAGCGGAGTTCTATTGCCGCTTGATTCCGACGGAACCATTATGCAACGCTTTGCAAACGCACCAAAATATTCTTTGCCTTCTGGAATGTGGAAAGGTCATCATTTTGCAGTTCCCTGGCTGCTGGATACCAGAGTTATTTTTATTAATGATGATCTTCGAGCAAAATCACTTGATACAACCCCATCATGGAATTGGCAAACGATGCAATCTATTGCCGAAGCCATCGGGCAGCATGGCATTGGCGTGAACGGCCCCGATCAGCACCGGCTGTACAAGAAATTCCTGCCGTATGTGTGGTCGAATGGGGGTGATCTGTTCGATAGTGTGGGACACCCTACGATGAACACGCCGGAAAATATCGAGGCGCTACGTTTTTATGTCGATCAGCTGAATTATGGTGTAATGGAAACACAGAAAGATCTCGACGATGCTTTTGTGCGCGGCACGCTTGGCGTGTGGTTCAGCGGATCGTGGCTGCTTCCGCGGCTTGCAAAAGTTCCGTTTACGTGGCATACCGAAGTATTTCCCGGCAACAATGGGCACGATGGGGAATCATTCGCCGGCGGTGAGTATCTTGCGATCAATGCCAAGAGTGCAATGAAGCACGAAGCCGAATTGTTTCTTGAATATATCGCGCGACCGGACAACGAGCTAACGTTCGCGCGAAAAGTTAACGAATATCCTGCAGATGTAAAATCGCAATCCGATACATTTTATCTCCACCGTCGCGAAGGGAATGTTTTTACTGCACAGCTTGCACACGCACGAATGACGCCGGTTATTCCGCAGTGGCTCGATGTGGAAGCTATTATTGAAGATGAAGTTTCGAAAGCATTATATAAAACAGAAACGCCGGAACAAGCGATGGCAAATATGCAGCGCAGAACCGTTGAGAAAATGACAAATGACGACTGAAAAAGAATTTAGAGCGGGTTATTGTGCGATCGTTGGGGTTCCCAATGCGGGGAAATCCACGCTGATGAATGCCATGCTGGGCACGAAGCTTTCGATCGTGACGCGCAAACCGCAAACCACGCGCAAGCGTGTGCTTGGGATTTATTCTACGAAGGAGGAGCAAATCGTTTTTCTCGATACGCCCGGTATCATGCCGCGCCCCACGACCTTGCTGCATAAGGCCATGCTCGATGAAGTACGCCGCTCCTTCGCCGATGCCGACGTTATTCTTGTGCTTGCTGAAGCAAAGCTGACGAGAGATCGCGCGCTGCCTGCCTTATGGAACGATTACAAGAAAATTGCGGGAGACAAGCCGATGGTGCTTGCTATTTCTAAGAGCGATCTTCTGAACGATAGAAAAGAATTACTTCCCATATTGCAGCGCTATGGCGATCAGCTTGAATTCAAAGAGCTTGTTCCAATTTCCGCAACGAAAAATTATAATATTAAGGAATTGATCGCAACGCTGCGTAACTATCTTCCCGGAACCGAACCATTTTTCGATTCTGAACAACTCAGCGATCAGAATGACCGTTTTTTTGCAGGTGAACTTATCCGGGAAGCAATTTTCCAGAAATTCAAAGAAGAAATTCCCTATTCTACGGAGGTGGAAATAACCGAATTCAAGGAACGAACAGCGGGGAAGTGGTTCGTCAGCGCGGAGGTGATCGTGGAACGGGATACGCAAAAATCTATTCTCATCGGGAAAAATGGCGTGGCCTTAAAAGCGCTTGGAGAGCGGGCGCGGCAGGAGATCGAACGGTTTCTCGAACATCCTGTTTATCTCGAACTTCATGTGAAAACCAAAACCGATTGGCGCCAAAACAAGCGGATGCTTTCCGAGCTTGGTTACAATGTTTGAAAGAATCTATCTCAAAAATCTCCCCATTATCCTACGAATCTCAGTCTATGCCGGAATTTCTCCCTTTCATTGGCACTCGCTATAATCCATCGAAAGTGCATATCGAAGATGTTACTTCGCCGCCGTTCGATGTCATTTCGCCGGAATATCGGAACCTTCTTTATGAACGCGACCCGCATAACGTGATCCGTCTTGAATGGAGCCGCGATGCCGATCCGTATGCGAGCGCTGAACGATATTTTAAGGAGTGGAATCGAGCGGGAATCTTAAAGCGAGAGAGTCACCCGACGTTCTATGTGTATCATCAAGTGTTTAGGAAACCGGATGGCGAGCAGGTCACGCGCTCCGGGGTTATTGGGCGCATGAAGGTCAGCCCTTATGCTGAAAAGAATGTTATTCCGCACGAACGGACGCATGATTGGCCAAAGAAAGACCGCATGGAACTTATGGAGCATACCCATGCGAATTTTTCTCCGATCTTCGGTCTCATTTCCGATCCGAGTTTTCTGTTCGATCAATCGCTTGAACCCGCAATGGTACATGCTCCGCTCGCGGACGTGGATGAGACGCTTCCATCCGGTGAAACCGTGCGGCATATTCTCTGGCGATTGGATGACCAAACGGCAATCGTACGAATCTCGCAGATCACTAAAACGCTCCCTGTTATTATTGCCGATGGACACCATCGCTACGAAACGGCGGTGGAATTTCATAAAAAACATCCGGATGTAAAAGGCGGCGAATATATTATGATGTTCCTTTCCAATTTACAATCCGAGGGAACCGTGATTTTACCAACGCACAGGCTCCTTCACGATGTTGCGGGTTTCAATCAATATCATTTATTGGAACGATTGCGAGCACAGTTTGAACTCGTAATGTTCACAAGCCGTGAAGAAGGCATGGAGGAATTAGAGCGCGATGACGACGCCTTAACACTTATCGAATTTGCGGAAGATCCCAAGTGGGTGTTGTTGCGTGATATTCGTCCGCGGGAACGCGATGTTGTTAAACCGGCGGCAGAACGGATCGAGGAAGAAATTTTCGTTCCACTTCTCGGGCTTTCGCGCAAGGCCATTAGTGAGCGCGTGAATCTGCTTTATCCACACACGTTACGGGAACTTGATGAATTGGAAGAAGAACATGCGTGGGATGCTGCATTTTTGCTCAGAGCAGTTAAGCCCAGCGAACTGCAATCCGTTGTTGAGCGGGGTGATTTCATGCCGCAAAAAACCACCTATTTTTTCCCAAAACTGCTCACGGGGCTTGTATTTCACGAATTTGGAGTGCAAACGGCGTAGCCGATGTAACTCTCGCGTCGTATATTTGTTTGAATAAACATGGCAGAAAAATCTTACGGATTACTAAAAGGTAAAAAAGGAATTGTATTCGGCCCTTTGGACGAAACGAGTCTTGGCTGGCAGATTGCGCTTGCGGCGCATCGGGAGGGCGCAGCGCTCGCTGTCAGCAATGTCGCAGTTGCGCTTCGCGTGGGCAAACCTGCGGAATTGGCGAAGCTGCTCGGCGATGCTCCGCTCATTCAGTGCGATGTTTCGAATAGCAAAGAGATCGAAGCGTGTTTTATAGAAGCGAAAGAAAAGCTCGGTTCCCTTGATTTTTTTGTGCATTCCGTTGGCATGTCGCAAAACATTCGCAAGGGGTTGAAATATGAAAATGCCAATTACGATTGGTTCCTAAAAACGCTGGATGTGAGCGGCCTCTCGCTGCACCGGCTTATTCATGGCGCGCTTGCGACAGGCGCATTGGCCGATGGCGCGAGCATTATTTCGCTCAGTTATATTGCGGCGCAGCGCACGTTTACAACGTATGCAGATATGGCGGATGCGAAGTCACTGCTCGAATCTATCACGCGCAGCTTCGGCGCGCGGTTAGGGCAGAAAAAAATTCGCGTCAATACGGTGAGCCAAAGCCCGACGCCCACTCGCGCAGGTTCCGGCATTGTCGATTTCGATAAAATTTATGAATTCGCCAATCTTCTTTCCCCGCTTGGGAACCCAACAGCGGAAGAATGCGCAGATTATGTCGTGACGCTGCTCAGCGATCTCACGCGGAAAGTTACCATGCAAAACTTGTTTCACGATGGCGGTTTCAGCAGCATGGGAATGACGACCGAACTGCTGCATCTCATCCACCATGCTGTCGCCTCCGAGGAAAAATTGCGTGAAGCGGGCTTCGATGAATACATGATCGAGCGGGTGAGAAAGTCTTAGCATATACGTTTTAATAAAGACTTTGAAGCATACCGGAAATTCTCACACAAGAATTGCTGTTCTGCCTCGCGCCTATGCAGAACCACACATTCCATGCGAATCCGATCAGCGATCCTGAATCCATCGAGTTGCCAATTTTAAGCATTCCGGGTAACCCGAATCGAGGCAGAGTCTTCGATAAACCGGAGAGCAATTGTGGCGTGGTCGGCATCTATAATCATCCCGAAGCGAGCGTCATTGCGTATTATGCGCTTCATGCGTTGCAGCATCGCGGTCAGGAAGCGGCGGGAATTCTTTCCGCTTATACCGAAGAAACACCGAAAGGCCCGAAACGAAAATTTCGCATTCATAAGGATAACGGCCTCGTTCTCGATGTGTTCAAGAACGATAAACTTTTGTCGGAAGTCCTGATCGGCGATTCTGCGCTGGCGCATAATCGCTATTCCACCACCGGGGCCAGCGGAAAGATCGAGAATATCCAACCCTTCATCATGCACTACCGCATGGGGAACTTCGGGTTGTGCCATAACGGTAATCTCACAAACACGCACGCGCTCCGCGATGAACTTGCCGATCAAGGAACCATATTTCAGACCACGACGGATAGCGAGCTTATCTTGCATTTAGTTGCGCGGTCGCATAAGGAAACGCAGATCGAGCAGATACGCGATGCACTCATGCAATCGCGCGGCGCGTATTCGCTTGCGATGCTGACGGATACCTCGCTCGTTGCCGCTCGCGATCCGCATGGTATTCGTCCGCTTGCATTTGGGCGGTTGAAGCGCCCGGATGGCGCGTGGGCCTACATGGTGGCTTCGGAAACGTGCGCCTTTGATATTGTTGGTGCGGAATATCTGCGCGATGTCCAGCCGAACGAAATTCTTATCATTGATGAACATACCGTCAAGACGGGCGAAGTGAGATCCGCGTTCATTCTCGATGACCCGCCGAAAGCGACGCATTGTATTTTCGAATATATTTATTTTGCGCGACCGGATTCGAAAGTATTCGAAGAGAACGTAGATAAAGTTCGCAGAAAACTTGGGAAAACGCTTGCCAATGAATCGCCCGTCGCGCATGAGCAGGGCAAGCGGGTGACGGTTATTAATGTTCCCGATTCATCCAACACGGCGACGCTCGGTTACGCAAGCCAGAACCAAAAACTTGGGAACCAGACGAAATATCAGATCGGCCTTATTCGCTCCCATTATGTAGGACGCACGTTCATTCAGCCGGGTCAGGATAGGCGCGAGATGAAGGTGAAGGTGAAATTCAATACGGTAAAAGGTGTGCTGAAGGATAAAAAAGTCGTGGTTGTCGATGATTCCATCGTACGCGGCACGACTTCGAAGGCGCTCATCAACCTTATCCGTGAAGCGCAACCGCGCGAGGTGCATCTTCGCATTACCGCGCCGCCTATTACGCATCCCTGCAAATACGGGATGGATTTTCCGAGCAAAGGTGAGCTAATTGCAAATCATCATGAGAATGAAGAAGAGATCGGGAAATCGCTTGGGGTCGATTCACTCAAATATCTCACGGTAAAAAAGCTGCTCGAAAGCGTTCCGCATAAAGATAAATCCGGGAAGGAAATCGGCTATTGCACTGCCTGTTTTACGGGGAATTATCCCGTACCCTTCGATGACGAGACGCAGGAAAATGACGATTGAGGAATAAATGGAGAACCGAGAATCGAGGACCGAGAGCTTACAACTTAAACATTGCATCCTCGAATTCTTTTCGAGAGACGTCAAGATTCACTAACGATTGTTTTAGAATGCGTTCTGGAACAGGGCTAATATGCGATTGAAGTACAATGGTTCTTTTACTTCCCTTACGGAACCAAACCTCATGTCCGCCTTCTGTGCGGATACGTTCACATCCTACGCTACGAAGGTATATTCTGAAATCGGCAAGTGAAATGTTCGAGAGCCTAATGGACATTAGGAATACGCTGGGATCGGTTCCAGAATGGTATGAACTGGTTTGGAGTCAAACAGGCTTTTGAGCGTTTTGTCCCTCGAAATAAGGGTCTCGAACGGAGGCGGGGTTCGAGTCTCCACCTGCCAGCCAAGTCGAGCCAGATCGGACCGGAGCGTTCCTTGCTCTGATGCGTATCGAAAAAATTCATTCAACATGATCTGGAAAGATTCCTTTGCTTCCTGCTCGGCATGACCATACCCCGTGATCTCCAGCGCGGCACAGTGAGCAAACCATATTCCGTCTTCCTGAAATAAAACGACCGGAACCTTGTGATCGAAACGTACACTTTCTTTCATACACTGACTATTACAGAGAATTTCCCGGATTAGTTGCTGTGCCGATCCAATGTGTCATCGGATGGTATGCACAAACCTGAAGGCCTGTGCTACATCATGGTCATTGAGAATTACCTTATCCTACTGAACCCCCGGCAAAAAGCATCCGTTAAAGCATAGATGTTCAGACGGTTGCTATTTTTCTTACTTTTGGCGGGTACGGCGTTCGCGCAGCCCAATCCGCCTGCCGTAGATTCTATTCGCAGCATTATTGTAAAATTTCGCGCGGGCGCTTCGATGAGCGATACCTCTATTGTAGCGGAAGCTTTCCGCCATTAGTGGGATCCCCGATGTGATGCGCCCGGCCTTCAAACGGCCATCTTCATCGGGAATGTCCGTTCAAAGTGTCAGCCTCAATACCGTTGGGCTGGATCGTATCATGCAGATTCCTCTGCGCGATGGGGTGATGGCAGCGGATGCGGTTCGTTCCCTTTCGAACGAACGCGCGTTCGAATATGTCGAGCCGAATTATTTTTTTCATATTCAAACCGGCGAAGTAATTCCCAACGATCCGCTTTTTGAAGCTGAGTGGTGGCTCGATAGCATTAAAGCTCCCGAAGCGTGGAGCGTTACCGAAGGCGATAGTTCCATTCACATCGGTTTTGTCGATGAGGGCGTGAATTGGCTGCATCCCGATCTTGCGTATCAATTCGCGGTCGATCCGGCAGAGGACATTAATCACGATGGTTTGTTCGAAGCGTGGCCTTCGGATTCACTTGGCGTAAATGTGCGTGGCGATACTGTCTATGGCGACATCGATGGCAAAGATCACGATGGCAACGGCTACGCAAACGATGTCATCGGATATAATTTTGTCGATGACAATCCGATCCCAATAGATGTGCCGGGAACTATAGAAAGCGGGCATGGTACCGCGATGGCTGGAATTATTGCGGCACAGCAAGGTAATCATATTGGCATTAGTGGCACGGCACCGAGGTGCCGATTAGTTGCGCTGAAAGCGTTCGATCAAACGGGAACTGGGCAAGATGTGAATATCGCCACCGCCATCGTGTATGCCGCCGATAATGGCGTGAAGATACTGAATCTTTCGTTTGGCGATATTATCCCATCGCTGTTGCAGCGCGATGCCATTCGCTATGCGATTGGAAAAGGTGTAACTATTTTTGGCGCCAGTGGGAACGATGGCTCGACCGGGCCGAATTATCCCGCAGATTTCGATGAGGTTGTTTCCGTTGGCGCTACGCCGCGCGCTGGATATATTAATTTCACGACGCATGGTGAGGAACTCGATGTGGTTGCGCCGGGTGTGCAGCTTATGACGACTACGCTCGCTGGCGGGTACGATTCTGTTTCGGGAACCAGTGCAAGCTGTGCCGTTGCTTCCGGTATTGCTGGGCTTGTGCTTTCACATAATCCGAATCTTACTCCGATTGAGCTGCGCTCGATCATGGAATCGACGACCGAAGCGGTTGCGGATCGCTCCCATACCGCCAATGGGCAGCTCGATGCGTTTGCCGCTCTCACCTATCAAGGCAGCGCGGCGATCAAAATGGTTACCCCGCACACGCTGGATGAATTTCATATTGGCGATACGGTAACCATTACCGGCGATGCCTTGTCCACGCTGTTTACTGGCTATTCGCTTTCGTGGGAAAAGGATTATCGGAGCGATAGCCCGATACGGTTATATAATACGGCATTATGTGCAGATGGAAATTCCCTACGATAGTATCGTTAACGCATAGTTCGACACGAGCAATGCGCAGTTCTGAATGGGACGCTTGGAACTTTAGATACGCATGGCTTCGATACCGGCACATACACTATTATATTCGCCGTTGGTTCCAGCGACAACCGAAGCACGCAGGAGCGGTGCAATATCTATATGACAAAGGCTCCGCCGAAATTTGTTTTGTTTAGTATTGATTCTATTTGGGTAAATACCGAACGACGGCCTTCTCGTGCAAGCGACGACGGATATTCCAGCGCAGCTCGATGTGAAATATACCGCGCCGAGTGGGAATCCTTCCACGATTGCGGACGACATAGTCGGATTCGAACATGCCATTCTGATCCCACCCACTCAGGCGCAAGTTGGAGTTCCACTTGCCATCGAAGCGATGCTCGTTACTCCGAATGGCGATACGACGAAGCGCGATACCATTGCAATGATTCCCAACGAAGCCATTGCGCAATTCCCGCAGGGAGCATTTATCCAAAAATCGTACACACTTCCGCCCGGCATTGCGCTCGATTCTGTGCTTGCAGTTCCTGCGGGCGATGAAGTGATCGAAAATTCTTATATCAGTGGCTTGCTTACGGTCTATAAATTCGATAGTGCGGAAAAGGCGTTCGAGGCCGTCGATTCCTCGCAAGATCAGTCGTCTCCGCAAGCACTCGGTAATTCTATGGGAACCGGTGGCCCGGAATTGTTGGTGGAGCCGGGGCCTATTCCGGGCGAGCATGTCTATAAGCAAAATGCCGCACATTCGATCCTTGGAAATATTATTTATCAAAATGATACACTCTTAGGCAGTACGTTTGCATCGCTCGATTCAGTAGGCAAGCAGGACATTGTCGGCGTGTACGATAGCGTATGGATGGCCCATCAGTTTAGCAATGGGAGCTATGGGCTGCTTGGGTCGGGCGTCGATCCGGTTAAACCTGATTTCTATAATCCGAATAATAATATTACATGGGCAAACGTGAAAGCCGCCGATCTTCTGGGAACCGGCGTGCAGGATCTTGTGGTGCTCGATGATGCCGGTAATCTTATTATCTATGTACGCGACCGATCCGTGCCAACGGGATTTCGTGTGGTCTATGTGGATTCTAATGTTGCCTCCGCCGCTGGAACGTTTCTTACGATCGGCGATTTTAATGGCGATGGCAAGCCCGATATTGCGTATGCGTATCACCCCATCGAAGAGCAGGACACGCTCGATGAATATCACCCGGCCTATTGGACGCTCAAAGTGTTGCGTAATCTTGGTAATATGAAATTCGATACGATGATGCTCGACCGTTTTTATGGCAATAATCAGAATGAGCATTTTTATCTCGGCGGCCCGGATGGATCGATCGGAAGAATGACGAATGTTACCGGAGGGAAGGTTGATGATCTTGCGGCCTCGTTCTTTCCAAATTTTTATCTCATCGAATACGATTCGACAACTGGCCGGATGCGCCCGATCTGGAACTATCCTATTTCGCAAAGTCCGCGCGGAGCTATCACTTGGGATTTCGATCATAATGGCAAGCGAGAATTCGGGTTCCTCACTTCTGATTCCATCCGCTTCTTTGAAGATAGCGGGAATCAGGCACAGACGCCCGCTCCAGTTGGGCTTGCTGTTACGCCGCGCGATACCAACCAAGTCGATCTTGCGTGGGCGCCGACCACGTATGCGACGGAATATCTTGTGCTCCGTGCCACGCCGGAAGATTCAGAATATTTTCTCATTGGCACAACAACTGTTCCCAGCTACATTGATTCCAATGTTGCAAATGGGGACTCGCTTATTTATTCCGTTATCGCCATCGCACGGTTCTATGCGTTGGATACCAGCTTACCGGCGTATGGCGTAGGAACTATCGTGCATCCAATGCCTCGCTTAGTGAGCGCTGGCGTGCGTGAGCAGAATAGTATTCGAGTGCATACTTCCCAGCCGCCGAGTGTGAACCAAATTTTTGCCGGGGCGGTCATGGTCGATGATACTGTGCAGCCTAATGCGATCGCAAGCACTGCCGATAGCGAGATCGTGCTGAATATGTCTGCGATGCTTTCTGCGGGCACGCATCGTATGCGCGTTACATCATTTGGTTTGCGTGATTTTCTTAATTCTCCATTCGATACTGCGGATTATCTCACATTTCAGGTTCCACCGGATACCGCTCCCAATCAATTTTACATCCTAAGTTGGACATTCGATCAAGGCCCGAATGGGCTTCAGATACATGTTGTCTTTAATGAGCAGCCCGGCGCAGATGCGCTCGATGTATCGCATTATTCGCTCACGCCGTATGGAACGTTAACGAGCGTTTCGCTGGATACCGCAAACCCGGATGCGTTATACATTGATGTTCAAGGTTTGCAACTTGTCGCGCTGAGAGTTCCCTTTGTGCTGTGCGTGACGAATATAACGAGCATCACGAACACTCCGCTCGATGCCACGAATGGGAACTGCGTGGGCATTTCATCTGGTAGCGCCGGATCTATCGAATGTGATGGTCTATCCCAATCCAGCAAAACAAAGCTTAGGACAGTTCACCTTTGCACGACTCACTGCGCAGGCCGATATTCGCATTTACACCCTGCGAATGCAGTTTATTCAGGAGATTAGGACAACAGGTTCGCAGGGGGGCGCACTATGGGATCTGAAAGACAGCGATGGTAATCCAGTTCCCAGCGGTGAATATCTTTACTATGTAACCGGCTCGAATGCTGCTGGAACTACCGTTCAAGGCGTGGCAAATAAATTGGTGATTGTGGATGACGCAAAATGATTCTCATCGATAAACAAATCCAGAACGCGATGGACAAGGGATGGATAGTCATTTCCCCATTTCGTGCGGAGTGCTTGGGAACGAACAGCTACGATGTCCATCTTGGGAAAACGCTTGCCATTTACAAAGATAACGTGCTCGATGCGCGGAAGCATAATGAAGTGGAGTATTTTGAAATTCCAGAGGAAGGAATGGTTCTCAAACCAGATACGCTCTATCTTGGGGTGACGGAAGAATATACCGAGACGCATAAGCACGTCCCATTTTTGGAAGGAAAATCAAGCGTAGGAAGATTGGGGATCGATATTCACGCGACGGCTGGCAAGGGCGATGTCGGGTTTTGCAATACATGGACGCTCGAAATCTCCGTGCGCCATCCGGTGCGTGTGTACGCCGGAATGCCGATCGGCCAGCTTATATATTTCGAGACGTCCGGTGAAGTTTCCATCCCTTACGGGAAAAAGCCGGACGCGAAATACACCACCCGATCTTCAAAGCCCATCGAGTCCATGATGTTTAAGAATTGGGATGAAGAACGGGGAAGATGGAAGTGAAAAGCTTTAAAGCAGCCCGCCGTGGAACTTCCCGAATGCTTGCGCAAGCATGATCGCCATCAGAACAAAGCCGAGCGCGAAGAGCAGGAAGTGAACCATGCGCTTATGATCGAACTTGCCGACGCGGGTGATGAGTAGGTAGCCCACCAGCAGATTGAATAGCCCCCACAGCACATTTATGGTGGATGACGATAACCCCTCGCCGGGCGGCGTGGCGAACGGACTCTGAAACGCATTGCCCGAAACGCCATTTACAAAATGGGGAACGCAATTAGCAAGAAATGCCCCGCCAAAAAAATACGCAACGTAGTGATACCACTTCATTTTTGTTGGTTGATCGTTATTAGCCATGATGTGATTCCTTATACAGATGATTGCATCTTATTAAAAAGGTGTTCAGAAATTATAGTTTGATCCGATTCGCTCATGTTCTCTTTCATGCGTTCGAGGGTGTCACGCTGAAGGTTCAAGGTATTCAGCAGCGAAAGCAAAGATAGCTTTTCCGGTTTGCTCAATGGTTCCTCCGCAATATAATCGGCGAGCAAGGTCATGGGACTGTTTAAGCGGCGAAGCAGCAGGTTCAATCGCTGCTCGCGAGAACGGAACTCCAGAGCAGTATGAGAAGCGTCTGTGCGACGAGCTTTCACAAAATGAACACGGCTTTTCGTATTTACCATCCGCTTTTTTATTCCGACGGGTTTCGATTTAACGACGCTCATAGTTCCTCCATGATTATTAACACCGATGCGCCGGAAAGGTTTACGCCCAGAACTTGAAAGGAATGTCCCGGCTGGAATACGATCTCCTCTTCGTTCGGTGGGGTATATTTGCCAAGGCAGGAACATTCTTCCACCACTTTGCCATGCCGAGAAAAAATTTGGAATTCGGTATTCGAATTTGGGTAATAACGAGCTTTTCCAGGAGAACGGCTGGATGATACGAGCGCCCATTCCGTTATCGGAGACCCCTTGTCCATGCTTTCCCGATACCGTTTGACTTGCTTCTCCGTCAATCGTGTGTTGCGGTAGGCCAAACCACGCCAGTTTGGGAGCTTATCGAGCACATCGTTAAGAAGCGAGCTTGCTTTGGTCCCTCGCTTGCTATGGGATCGTCGAAGGCTTCTATTTATTGGAATGTAACCCGATTCCGTATAATAATAGATTAACGTTTTCTCGTAAATATCAGACCATTCCGTATCGCCGAGATCGGAGACGACTTTACTTTCGATAATTCGTTTTTCAGATACCTTCGAACATATTTCTCGGTCTCTGACATTGTCAATTGCTAAATTCCGCATGTCCAACCATGCAATTACGCCACCGCCATCTTCCCATTCGATTTATAGGCAAGCGCCGTTGCGTTTTGGAAGGTCTCGACGAGATCGAGTTTTTCCCAGGAGAAACCTTCGCGGCCAAAGTGTCCGTAGGCTGCGGTGGCTTGGTAGATGGGGCGCTTCAGATCCAAACGTGCGATAATGCCGCGCGGCGTGAGATCGACGTTCTTGCGAATCATTTCTTCGAGTTCTGTGTCGGGAAGTTTTCCAGTTCCCATCGTATCGACATTGATCGAAACCGGCTCGGCAATGCCAATGGCATACGCAAGCTGTACGGTGCATTCATGCGCAAGTCCGGCGGCAACGATATTCTTCGCAACGTGCCGTGCCGCATACGCTGCCGAGCGATCGACCTTCGAGGGATCTTTTCCGGAGAACGCTCCGCCGCCGTGCGGGGCGCGCCCGCCGTAGGTATCGACAATAATTTTGCGTCCGGTAAGTCCGGTATCGCCATGCGGTCCGCCGATTTCGAAGTTCCCAGTCGGGTTGACGTGAACGATCATATCTTTATCGCGCATGTGAGCGGGGATAACGTGATTGATGACATGCTCGATGACGTCAGATCGGATCTGGGCTTGCGTTACATTCGGATCGTGCTGCGTGGAGATAACGACGGTATGCACGCGAACGGGCGTGCGTCCTTCATATTCAATCGTTACCTGAGATTTGGCGTCGGGACGAAGATAGGGCATAAGTTCCGGCGCGTTCTTTCGTGCCCATGCAAGCGCCTGAACGAGCCGGTGCGAAAAATGCAATGCGGCGGGCATATATTCCGGTGTTTCGTCGGTTGCGTAGCCGAACATCATTCCCTGATCGCCTGCGCCGCCGGTATCCACGCCCATCGCAATATCCGGCGATTGCGAATGGATGGAAGTGAGCACACCGCAGCTTGCAAAATCGAAACGATACTCGGCTTTCGTGTAGCCGATCTTTTCGATCACGCCGCGTACAACTTCTTCGACATTGACATACGCTTTGGTCGTGACTTCACCGCCCACAACGACGAGTCCTGTGGTAACGAACGTCTCACATGCAACGCGGGAGTTGGGATCCTGCATTAACATCGCATCGAGCACGGCATCGGAAATTTGATCGGCTACTTTATCGGGATGACCCTCGGAAACAGATTCGGAAGTAAAAAGATATGACATCAGGCGTTTGGAATTCTAAAAAAATACATGAATACCCAAGCAATGCTCAGGCGGTGAAATACAACCGCGAATCCGTAACCTCGGTTCGTTTTCGCGTTGGGGATTTTCTAATGATAGCTGACGGAAATTTTCCCTGCTCCGCTGGAAAGGCGAAGCGTGATGACCGGACTTCTCGAAAGCTCGAAGCCGGGACTGGACCAATAACCATCGCGCCGTTCGACCAAACCGGAGAAAGAGTACGAGCTGAGAAACCCATCTTCGCAGAAAACTTGCACTCGGCCAGCCGTCGGTGGAATGGAGAGCGTACACATTCCAATTCCGATATCGACGACGGCGTACAAATTGTGCGTCAGCTTTCCTTCAAAGCCAAGCTGATAGCTTCCAAGGCCGCCGTGAAAGGTAAAGCGATCGGCGTTGAGATTGGAAATTCCGTTAAAGTTACTTTGACCGAGGCCGGCGCGAACCGTGCAATTATGCATCGGAACAGGGTTTGGTACGTTGCAATAAATATGTGCTTTCGATGCGCCGGTTTCGATCGAGGCATCCGTGATCGGCAACCCGCTCAGATCGAGTGTGGATTCGCCAAAGCCGAGATCGGCGCCAAAATCTATCGGGAGATCTTTCGCAAGTGTAATGCGTGTGCCTGCTCGTGCTTCGGGTATCAGATGCGTACCGGCATCGGTCGAAATGGATCGCATTCGCCCATACCAAACAGCTCCATTCGGAATGGTGGGCATACTAAACGAAAGAAGCGATGGGTGACGACCTGCACCCCAATCCGGTTCCGGCGCGATCGCGGAAGCAGGGGAAAAACCAGATCGTGCTTCCCACATTGCGAGCGGCGGCCCGGCGTTCATGCCTTCGTCCGTTCCGATGCCGATATTCAGCACTCCCATATTTCCATTGCGGACGTTATAGGACCAATTTGGAGAGGAATGCGGATCGGCGTCTTCGTTCAGCAATTCAACCGTTGCCACATTATTCGGGCCGGCTCCGGCCCGAAGATCGACCGATCCATACGGCGCATCCAGACGAAACACAAGGCGCTGCTCGCCACCGTGGCGAGCGATAGGAATGATGGTATAATGCTCGAACGCTATCGCAATGCCGCCGATAGCAATAACCGCCCCGATGCCGATCAGCGCAATACGCGCAACCGGTCGCCGAGCGCCATGCACATGGCGCTGCTCCAACGTTCTATTGTTCGGCACGGATTAAAAAAGTATCAAATAATAATAGAGAGTCCTGGGGGATGGTTTGATGAATTTCGCCCCATACCGCTACGATTGGGGTTGGGTGATGTTTCAGAATGAGCAAGGATCAAGGAGCAATGTATAACCGAAATTAATCGGACTTCTATTAAAATTGTCATCCTGAGCGGAGCAAGACGAAGCGATAGCGGAGTCTTGCGGAGTCTTGCGGAGTCGAAGGATCTCCGGACATTCACCACCGAGCCAAACTACATGAGATCCTTCGACTCCCTTCTTCCTCCCTTCGGTCGGAAGAACTCCGCTCAGGATGACAGATGGTTAAAATCTACTATTCCTTAATAAGATTTTACGTGTGAACGAAACGATTCTCAGATTATGTTGGAATCAGTGTAATGCGGTTCTCGAGATTCTTTTCATTCCTACTCAGCCTGTGCTTAGGCTCATCGTCCGTTGGCGTGGTTACGACGGCATGCCAATGCGCGCCGAAGAATGGAGCCGCTTGCGAGAAAAATTGCTGTGCTGCCGGATGCCAATGCTGCTGCAAACCTGTAACACATTACTCGAACGTTGCTGCCGTTGGTTCCATTGTAACCAAGCCGAAGACAGTAGTTCCGAGCTTTTTCTTTTCACCCGTTGAAAGAGAGCAAGCATTTCAATCGAATAACGTTTCCATTCAGCTTTCGGGATTACCGCCGGAGTTCCGGCCTCCCGCTTTGGAATTACTCAGGAACATTGTGCTTCGGATCTAAAAATGACGGCGGAATAACTTCCCATATTTTTTACCACAATTTTTATCAATCATTTTTTCAAAACACAAATATGAAGAAGATCTTAGTTTTCATTTCTGGACTTCTGTTCACGCTGACAGCAACCAGCTTTGCGGGTAACACGCCTGCGACGCCAACGCCAGTGAAAGCAAAAACTGCATCATGCTGCGATTGCAAGTGCGGCGACAAATGCTCGCCAAACACGCCGTGCGTTGAAGGCTGCGACTGCTGCTGCGCGAAATAGGGATTCAGAACCTGGATTATACGCTGATTAAGCGGATTTCCAGGATTAGTATTCAAATTAAAACGGGCTTGGTTTTTCCAAGCCCGTTTTTTTATTTAGCTAATTTATAGGAGGTGAGTGTTCGCGTGAAGCTGACGGAGGTGCTATCACCCGTTTGAGTAAGCTCTTCATCTTTTACGAAGAATCCGATCTCAGGTGAGTACCAATAGCGGTGCGTTATAGATTGAGTATCAACTGCACCGGGAGCTTGCCCGGAAGCTTCAACAACCATGATGGTCTCACTGACTTGCGTACAGGAAAAATTTGTTCCCGCAGCATTGATTGTCACTTCACCTTCATAGTGTGTTTGCCAGCTGACGCCCCCCAAACCTACAAATCCATTCAGTTTTGTGGGAATCTTAGTAGCATCGGTATCGACAAAAGAGAGATGGCTTCCAATCGGCAAGGGAATGGAATCGCATAGCGGTTCTAAGTTGATCGGGAACAGGTCGCCAGATGTGCGAAGAACATATTGCTCCACGCCACTCGAGGAAAATCCATTCACAGTATTCGATGCACGGGTAGCAGTAAACGAATCATTCACAATCGAGGTGATCGTGGTCAGTTCCCGCAAGGTAGCATTGCTATCCTGAACCTGATACGTGAATTCAGAACCTAACGCTGGCATAACCGCTGCACCGCTCGATTGCGGGCCGTTCGAAGATTTGCACGCTGCAAAAGAGGCCGCGCATAAAAGTAACACACAAAGCTTTTTCATAATGATTGTGGAATAATTAGAAAATTGCTGTGAAGCATTAGTTACAACCCGAAAAGCACAGAAAAGTTGCTTGAAAAAGATCGTCGGTAATCCTACTTCAGCAACGCCACAAAACCGGCTTGCTCGAAATGTTTATCTCCGGTGAGCGCTTCTTTGATTCCGCGATCGCGCATGACGATGAAGGAAGTGCAATCGGTGAGCGACCAATCTTTATCGATGTGCTTATTGTATAATTTGAGTGCGCGGTCGAAAAGCTCATCATTCGCTCGAACCAGCTCGAACATTTCAAATTCCCGTAGGTAGGAAATGTACTCACGAACGTGGCCTCGGAATTGCGAGCTTGCGAGTGCATCCGCTAATTCCATCAAAACCCAATCGGTGGTTACAATGCGACCCAGCAAGTCCCGATTGAATTCCCTAACCACTTTGGAGTATTGATCGCGAATGTTCAATATCCCAAGAAAATAGAAGGTATCCGCGAATCGCTCGGTCATTTCTTTGGGGCGCCGTGAAGATAGTGGTCATGGTTCAGCGCGAGATCAGATGGCATATCATCCACCATCCCTTCATACTTGCTCATGATTTCTCCCCACGTTCGGGGTTTTTCGCTCACCCGCTCAATGGTGACCTCCGTATCGTCCGGCCAGTCCACATCAAGCGGAAGGTCGATTCTATGCTCCTTAATGGTTGCTGTAATTCGGTCGTGTGCCATGATAATTATCTCCTTCCCAAACTAAACCCCAAATCGTCGAAGGAAATTCACAGCTCGGTCTTCACCACGTTCCCGCTCCGGTTCCATTCTGCGCCGTGGAGAAGGATTAAAAAACGGCGGCAATCCTTCGATCGCCGCCGCATTTTGAACAATTATGAATCCGCCGCGGCGGAGAATTATGAAGTATGAATTATGAAGTATGAAGGGTTTTCATCCTTCATCCCTCAGCGTTCATCCTTTCGGCCTCATCCTTCTTCCACCACTTCTGGAATTTCTCCCGGCGGGATTGGCGCGGGTTCCAGCATTTCTTCGGGGAGATCGAAGTGACCAAGTTCCTTCGGGCTTGGCGCTTGCTCTACGAGCGCGGCCAAGTCGATGGTTCCCTCCGGTGTTTCGGTAGCTTCGCCATTGGTGGCGACGGCATCGTCCTTTTTCTTGCGACCGCCGCGTTTGGGGCGCTGCTTGTCGGTGCCGTTATCGCGGCGCTTTTTCGACATTTCTTCCAGCGTCTCTTTCGGGATCGGATGCTTGGCGTTGAATTCTTCGAGCGCCGCGCGATCCTGCGATTTCAACCATTCGGTCGCGGAGAGAACTATTTTCTTATTCTCCGAATCGAATTCGATCACGCGCAAGTTCAGCGCCTCATCGACATGGAACGAATCGCGGATGCTCTTGATCGGGAAGAACGCAAGCTGCGATACGGGAACGAAACCATCGACGCCCATCGGCAATTCGACGATCACGCCCTTATCGATAATGCGGACGATCTTGCCTTCGGTATCTTTACCTTCGCCGAAGATCGTTTCCAGATTATCCCACGGATTATCGAGCACTTGCTTGTGGCCGAGCGAGATGCGGCGGTTTTCGAGATCGATGCCTAAGATCATCACGTCGATCTCTTCGCCCTTCTTCAATACTTCGCCTGGATGTTGTACTTTTTTCGTCCAGGAGAGATCGCTGATATGCACGAGACCATCCACGCCGGGTTCCAGCTCGATGAACGCGCCGAAGCTCGTGAGATTGCGAACGATACCGCGATGTTTCGATCCCATCGGATATTTTTCGAGGAACAGCGTCCACGGATCGGGTTCCAACTGTTTGAGTCCGAGCGAGATCTTCTTCGCATCCTGATCGATATTGAGGATAAGCGCTTCGGCATCCTGACCGATCGAGAGAATCTGCGAGGGATGTTTGATGTGCTGAATCCACGACATTTCGCTGACGTGAATAAGACCCTCGATACCCTTTTCGATCTCGATGAACGCGCCGTAATCGGTGAGCGAAACAACTTTACCGCTGACACGCTGGCCAACCTGATACCGCTGTTCGATCTCCGCCCATGGATGCGGCATTAACTGCTTCATGCCGAGCGAAATACGCTTTTTGCCCTCATCATAATCAAGCACAACGACGGTGACGATCTGATCGAGCTTGATAACCTCGCTCGGATGCGTAACGCGGCCCCACGAGAGATCGGTGATGTGAACGAGACCATCCACGCCGCCGAGATCGACGAACGCGCCGAAATCTGCAATGGCTTTGACGGTTCCTTCGAGCACTTGTCCGCGCTCGAGTTTCTCGACAATTTCTTTACGCTGATCGAGAATATGTTCTTCGAGCAACACCTTGTGGCTGACGACGATATTCTCCTGCGGATAATTGATCTTAACGACACGCACTTCCATGGTCTTTCCGAGGAAGGCATCGAAATCGCGGATGGGTTTGGTGTCGATCTGGCTGCCGGGAAGGAATGCTTCCACGCCCAACACATCCACTACCATTCCGCCCTTAATGCGGCGCATACATTTTGCTTCGAGCACTTCGCCCGATTTCTGCGCTTCGATGATGCGCTGCCAGGTGCGGGTGAATTCTGCGCGCTTGCGGCTTAGAACCAACCGGCCTTCGCGATCCTCGATGGATTCGAGATAGACCTCTACTTCATCGCCAATATTCAGTTCCGGCGTAAGCACAAATTCATTGCGCGCGATAACGCCTTCGGATTTGAAACCAATATCTACGGTTACGTCATCGCTGGTGAGCAGCACGATACGGCCTTTGACGATCTGTCCATCGGCAAGCGTGGTGAGCGACGCGCCATATAGTTTGTCGAGTTCTGCGCGTTCTTCTGTGCTATATCCGCCGCCGAGTTTCGTGTTCGGATCGAGCGTGGTAAATTTTGCGCGCCTCGTGGATGCCGGCTTGGCATGACCGTTGCCATTAAGTGAGCGTCCTTTTGCAGGAGCAGCAGGAGCTGGCTGCACAGGATTAGCATGATCGGTCATGCTTGGAATGACCGTTGCCTCGGTGGTTTGACCGGTAATTGGTTCATCGAGGGCGAACGTGGAGGGTGCGGTGTCCGCCGCCGCGAGCGATGGTGCGTTCTCTACTTCTGCTGTTTCGATCACGCTTGTTGGATTTTCTAAGGTTTCTGACATGAATAAAATAATAATGCCGGGCGTTCGTTTAATTTATAAAAACGGCCTCCGCGCTGCCCGAAACGCGCGTCCGCCGAGTGATTTACTTCCCTTTTTTTCGGGGAGCGAGAGAACGGATTGCGGCCCAAAGTAGTGCCCCAACCCCAACTCCAAAAATCGGGATGCGGAATGATTTTCTGGAGGACAAAAGTAAGAATTAAGAATCTCGTAAAAGCAAAGAGGCAAGAATAACTCTGAAACTCAATTAGCTCGTAAAGTGTATCATATATTGAGTATGAATACCGCCGTATTAAATTCCGATGTGCTCTCCCCGAAAAAAGGAGAAAAAACATCCATTCGCCACAATAAGAAGACGAAACACGAGGCTATGTTCAATCGCGAAGCGATCGATAGAGCTTTGGATGAGAGCATCAATGAAAGCGGAGAAGTCCTCGTCTATGAGGTTGACATGAAGGACCCAAAAAATTCCATCCGAAAAATTATGGAACACGTTCGTCGAGCGAAATAAGGCCCTTGATCGTGCCTTTATCTATCGCATCCGTAATGTAGTTGGTTTTCTTCACTTGGTCGGTGGTTAAATTGCCCTGATCGGCTTTAGCGAAAAGAAGAATGAAATAGACTTCGTTCTTTGCTTTCGGGTAGTAATACAAAACCCGGTACATCGCGGCACGATTGCCTTTTGCGAGATCGGTCTTATGGCAGCGAGTTCCATCCACATTCCTTCCGCGCTTCGGTTGATCAGGATCGGCGCTTAACGTTCTGATAAGATTTTGTGCCATGGTGCGGTCATCTTTTCCGACGATTTCTAGTTGCCGCATAAATCCGGGAAGAAAGAACACGCGCGGAGCATTCGGCTCACGTTTTCGGCAGGCCGATAGCCACGATATAATTTTTGCAAGCGCGTTATCGAAGCGATTACTCAAGGGACATTGGGATAAACACACCTAACAGCGGGACTCAGAAGTTTCATTCATTCATGGCTCCATTCCGGGATGTACGCTTGCGAACGCCGCCGACACTTATATGGACGCGAACGTGGGAATGACAGAAAGAAGGTCGCTGTCATCAAAATATTTAGGTTTTCCCAGAGCATTAAAAATCTTTGAACTCAATGTGACTTTCGGGGTTCACATGTGTCATTGATACGGAGGGTTACTTTGTACTGCCCTCTTTTGCTTCATTTCTTTCTTTCTTTTGGGAGTCTCTTATGAAAACTTGGAACAGATTAGTTCACTTAAGCATCGGCGTGCTCACGACGGTATGCGTTGCTCTGCTGGTGGCAACGAACGCATCCGCTCAGACGTCTGCCGAGCTTTCACTCTCGCCGAATCCGAAGACACTGAATTTTGGGACGGCCACATCGAACGCACCCGTTACGCTTTACGACACCATCAAAAGCGTCGGCGCGGCCGGGACGAAGCTTGGCATCGGCAACATTGCTTTTACCGGCTCCATCTATTATTCGCAAATTAGTGGTGCAAAAGTGGGTGACAGCATTCTGGCCGGGAACTATGAGTTGATCGAAATTCAATTCCTTCCCTTTGCGTATGGAACGGAAACGGGAACGTTAACCGTCACGACGACGGGAGTGGATTCCGGAACGCAGGCCACAAGTTTAATCGGCATCAGTGCGATTCCTTCCGTCTCATATAGCGCATCAACGATGTTTGCGGGCACCAACGTGAGGGTTACCGATACCTCGAAGGTGCAATATGTGTACGTCAACTCGACGGGCATTGGGCCGCTTGCGATCACCGGAGTGAGTATTATAGGAGAGGATGGCGCGCGCGTGTGCTTTGTCACGCATCTGCCTTCAGGCCCCATTGCTTCGGGAAACATGGATTCGATCGGCGTGCGATTCGTCCCCGATTTAGAAGGCACCCCGGACGCGCGGTTAGTCATTGCCAGCAATGCTGTGAATATTCCGTCCGACACCGTCACGATCGAAGGCACGGGAATCCTTCCACATTTGTCGATCGATAGTGGTAAAACCTACCCACTTCCCCTTACGCTGAATTTCGATTCGGTCGGCGTTGGAGTGAGTACCTGTTTGCAGCTACACCTATGGAATCCCGGCACGGATACCGTGGCGATCACGAAGAATTATTTCCAGAGCGCGGACAGCGATTTTACGTTTACGCCGCTTACCGGCAGGGACACGCTTATCCCGCCGGGTGGTACCGAGAACATTCAGGTGTGCTTCGCTCCCATCAAGCTGGGCACGCGCGTTGCCACGCTACGTATCCGCACCGACATTCCGCTCACTGAAACCACGCCACCAAAGGATACAAGCCAGTTTGTGGTGAATATCGTGGGCGTTGGTGTTCCCTCATCCGCACCATATGTGATAACTGTTGGAGGCCCAGTTTATGATACAATCCCGGTCGGAACACAATTTTGCTTCATCGATACCTTCAAAAATATAGGCGCTGGAATACTGACCATTGACTCCGTTCAAAATCTTCATCCTTCCATCTATACCTTCACATTTCCTGCTTTTCCAATCGTTATTGCTCCTGATTCGAATCGGACGTTTACGCTCTGCGCAACACTCATCGACACCGGGGCATTTAATGGCGGCTGCGGCAGCTTTGGGTGTGCTTCGTTATTTGTGTACGCCAAAGAAATATACGGTTCGGATGAGTTGGGAACCTCCTTCTATGGAACGAAGATTGGCGATACCGCCGGAGTTGCACAACCATTTTCTGGCGGGTGCGGATTGGACACAGAAACCGTTTGGGTGCTGAACACCGAAAATGTTCCCGAATCGTACACCGCTTCTGTTTCCGGCACGAATGCTGCCGATTTCACCGTGCTTGCACCAACGACAACGCCAATCGATTCCGCCGGCGAAATATCAACCTTTACGGTAGTATTCAATCCATCAACCACTTCTGTAGAGCTAGCAAACCTGAATATCACTGGTGGCAAACCGCTAACAGTTCCGCTTTCGGCCAGAAGCGGCGCGGCGATCATTGGCGGTCAGGGAACTGCGGCAACAGCAGCACCTAATGGGCCACCGGAAACCTTTAACGATACCGTCACAAATACGGGAACCTGCCTGTGGACGCCGGGTACGCCGGGTGTGAGCGCTCCTTTTGCTTATGTGAGCGGCGGCAACACACCAATACCGCCTAACGGGACGGGATTGCTCTCGTTCACATTTACCCCTCCGGCAACAACAGGTTTATATGCGGTTGTAGTAGCATTCCCAAATTCGAAAGGATTGGCTTCGTCCCTCATCAACGCGATCCACGGGTCGGTTGCAGGGGCGGGCGTGCAGCCTTTTTCGGCATCGAACGGTTTCAGCCTGAATCAGAATTATCCGAATCCGTTCAATGAAATGAGTACTATCGAGATCACGTTGCCCGTGGCTTGCTTGATGCATTTGAGCATCATCGATGTGCGAGGTCAGGTTGTCGAGACACTTCTGAATCAGCATTTCGATGCCGGTTCGTTCGAGGTCGCGCTTGATGCCACAGGGCTTGCAAGCGGAACTTATTATTACCAGATGACGGCTGGGAACGTAACGCTTAGCCGACAGATGGTCGTGCTGAAGTAAGAGACGTTTTCATGATTATAGTCTCCAAAAAGGCTTCTCGTTAGAGAAGCTTTTTTTTGTGATAATCTCCGAAAGGCTCAGTAGAAGTCGTCCATCTGTCTCATGGAATATATCTGTAGTAATTCCTTAAATTGCTTGGGGGGCAGGACGTGCGCAGCACGTCCCTACGGTCTGCTCGTGTAGCACCGGGAGTATACTCCCGGTGGTACACGAGTATTTATTTTCGATTATTTTCAGAAAACACTTGACTTTGTCCTTTTAAGTGCGTATATTAGCATTTGCTTTGATGGGCACCTATATCAATTATCAATTAAGAATTGAGAATTAAGAATGGGGGGCTGCATTGGCTCATTGAAAATTGAAACGATAGCTTTCGATATGAACGAGTTCTTTGAGAAAGAATATATGCTTTCTTATTGAAACGAATCGCGAAAGCAGCTTGGAAACGAGGGGTCATCGGGAACTCACAAGAAAGAAAAACGGCACCTATTTCTTGGGGAAAGGATGAACCACGATCCTTCGACAGGTTCAGGACAAGCTTACAGGATAGTGAGGATTAAGAAAGGATGGGAAAGACGAAGCGAGAATATCTACCATTGCTCTCCACAACGTCCCACTGGCTCACATATTGTGCTATTAATAATAAGCTGGCCTCAGAAGGGCACAGTTTGCCACCAAGCGAAAGCTTGGAGTACGAAAGGAAGACCGTTATGAGAGTATTATTTTTAGTACGAGCTTTTTTCACAGGAATCGCCATTTTCCTGCTCGCTCCCATGATGGGACATGCGCAGTATTTTATAGCCGAGCATTCTACGCGGTTGGTATTGAAGTCGGGCCGGTTAGATTCGGTGATATTGCAGAGTTCGACTCCGTTTGTGGTGCCGGAAGTAAGCGATACGGTAGGGCTTATTTATCACGAGCCGCTGCCGGATTCGATCATGCCGAGCAGTGCCATTGTGATCGGTATGATAGCGGTTCAGGCGGAAAACGCGGAGGATGTCGCGCCGATGCTGGAGAAATATGCTCGCAAGTTAGGCGCGGATTGGATCGTATCGTTTCAGGAACCCAAACCGGTGCTGACGGCAGACAAATGGAAAGTGTATCGCTCGTCGGCGTTATTGCTACATGTGCTCGATGATGATTTTATCCCTGAAAACGGCATAGAATATGCGTATTACGGGCACAATCATCTTCAGGATTATGCGGCGGTCAGCCATTGGTATGGCATCTATGGCAAACACATGGGAGCCAAGATGGAACAGCCGGAAGCTGCGCCGTCGGATACAGCAAAATAAATGTAGCGCAAAAAAGTAGCGCAAACTTTAGTTTGCGACTCCTACAAGTTGAGGAATCACAAACTGAAGTTTGCGCTACATTATTGCGATACAAGTGTCGGGGCGAGAGGATTTGAACCTCCGACCCCCTGGTCCCGAACCAGGTGCTCTACCAGGCTGAGCCACGCCCCGATGGTAAGTGCTAACATGCTACGTGCTGAAGTGCTATTTCGGGAAACTTCAGAACTAAGCGGGCATATAAGTGAAAACATGACGGGCCGGTTCCCTTTATTTTTTGTTTAAAATTAGTATTCGAAAATCGCGGGTCGGGGTGCTTTTCAAGCAATCGTCATTTTATTGTGTTATATTTGTAAATGTTAGTGGGGTCGGAGTTTCTCAAAGTGGAATGTCGAGTGAAATTAACGGTCAATTTTGCAACGGAATTCGTAGTAGGAAACCATCCTGAATTAACGCGCTGTTCATTAGGAGCGATGAACGAACGTTCATGATGAGAGATCACCGATGATGCGTTATAAGAGATCACATATCGATGCGATCGCCAGATTTTTGAAAATTGATTTTTAGCAAGACGGTGAGCGACGTGCTTAGGCATGTTGCTCATAGTTCGAAGCTACCTAAGTTGCCCTGCTGACCACAGGGCATATTGAACGAGAGGGGCGCTTCGGAGGTCTCGTAGTGTTTCACAATTAGGGAGGACCAGCTCTCACCACACACGATGACGCCGAAGCGCTTTTTTTTATCCTGCCGGGAACAGGATGAACGAGTCACTTCGAACGATCGTGATGAGTAATAATACGTGTAAAAAGATGCTGCGTTTCGCCCGTAATTAATTTGCTAAAACTTTTCTATACTATTTTGCGTAAAGGTGAGCTTCCTATATTTGACACCACATTACGCAACCGATGAACCCACTCCTTACCTATTCCGAACGCTTTCAGGATCGCCATATTGGCCCGGATAATAATGACCTTCAAACGATGCTTGCCACGAGCAACGCTCGTTCGATGGCTGAGCTTGTCGATCAGACGATCCCAAGTTCTATCCGGCTGAAACAGCCGCTGGAACTGAAACCGGCCATGACGGAAACGGAATTTCTCGCTCATGCCGGTGAGCTTGCAAAGAAGAATCAGATTTTCAAATCCTATATCGGGATGGGATATTACGATACGGTCACGCCGCCGGTTATCTTGCGAAATGTTTTAGAAAATCCGGGGTGGTACACGCAGTACACGCCCTATCAAGCAGAGATCTCGCAAGGCCGACTGGAATCGCTGGTGAATTTTCAGACAATGGTCGTTGATCTCACCGGACTCGAAATTGCAAATGCCTCGATGCTTGATGAAGCCACGGCAGCAGCCGAAGCTATGCACTCTGATGCTTGCCGTTCAAAAGCACGATGAAAACGCGCGCTCTTCGTTTCGGAAAATATCTTTCCGCAAACGCTGGATGTCTTACGAACGCGAGCCGAAGCGGTTGGTGTGGAAATTATCGTTGGCGATCATCGAACGCTTCGAATGGCGCGACGATATTTTTGGAGCAGTTGTGCAATATCCTGCCGGCGATGGCGAGATTTTCGATTACAGAGAATTGTGTGAAACGGCGCATGCCAATGGCGCGCTTGTTGCCGTTGCGTGCGATCTGATGAGTTTGCTTTTACTTACGCCGCCAGGAGAATTCGGTGCCGATGTTGCTGTTGGAACTTCGCAGCGATTTGGCGTACCGATGGGATATGGCGGGCCTCATGCGGCGTTCTTTGCTACGCGCGATGAGTTCAAGCGTTCCATGCCGGGACGCATCATTGGTCTTACTATTGATTCCCACGGGAACCCGGCATACCGTATGGCATTGCAAACGCGCGAACAGCATATTCGGCGCGATAAAGCTACGAGCAACATCTGCACTGCGCAGGCGCTGCTTGCGAATATGTCGGCGATGTATGCCGTCTATCACGGGCCAAAGGGACTTCGCGCGATAGCCGAGCGTATCCACGCGCTCACAGTGCTGCTTGCCGATGGACTGAAAGAAATTGGTTTCGAAGTAGAGAATGAGCGCTTTTTCGATACGCTGAAAATTGAAGTTGAGAGCATCGCGCATTTAGAAGCAGTGCGCAGAGAGTCGCATAAAGCGCGAATGAATTTCCGTTATTTCGATGAACGCGCCATTGGCATTTCGCTCGATGAAACGACGACGATGCACGAAGTTGCCACGATTCTCAACGTGTTCGAACATGCGCTTTCCACTTCGGATGGAGTGATGGCGTATCTTCCGGCGCTTGCAAAGAAAATCAAAACGAGTTATAATGCGCCATTCAGCAGGAATTCCGAATATCTCACACACCCAACCTTCAATAAGCATCATTCTGAAACGGAGATGCTGCGGTATTTGAAGTTGTTGGAGAATAAAGATTTCTCGCTCGCGCATGGAATGATTCCACTCGGAAGCTGCACCATGAAGCTAAACGCGACGGCTGAAATGATTCCTGTTACGTGGAAATCATTCGGCAAACTCCATCCTTTCGTTCCGCTTGAACAGGCCGAGGGTTACTTGGAAATGTTCGATGAGCTTGAAACAATGCTCAAGCAGATTACAGGGTTCGATTCCATTTCGCTTCAGCCAAATGCGGGCGCGCAAGGGGAGTATGCCGGTTTGCTGGTGATTCGCGAATATCATAAATCGCGGGGTCACTCACACCGCGATCTTGTACTGATTCCTGCTTCAGCGCACGGAACGAATCCCGCCAGCGCGATCATGGCCGGAATGCGCGTCTCCGTCGTAAAAACGGACGAGCGGGGAAACATAGATGTCGAAGATCTTCGAAGCAAAGCAGTGGCGAACAAGAATGAACTTGCTGCGCTGATGGTAACGTATCCCTCGACGCATGGCGTGTTCGAAGAGAGCATTAAAGATATTTGCAAAATTATTCATGAGAACGGCGGGGAAGTTTATATGGATGGTGCAAATATGAATGCGCAAGTTGGCCTCACAAATCCAGCCGTTATTGGTGCGGATGTGTGCCATCTCAATTTGCACAAAACATTCTGTATTCCACATGGCGGCGGTGGGCCGGGCATGGGACCGATCGGCGTTGCGAAGCATCTCACACCGTTTCTTCCCGGTCATTCGGTTATTCGCACAGGTGGCGAGCATGGTATCGGCGCGATCAGCGCCGCGCCGTGGAGCAGCGCGAGCATCCTGCTTATTTCCTACGCCTACATTGCCATGATGGGTGCCGATGGCCTCACGCGCGCAACAGAATTTGCAATCCTGAATGCGAATTATATTAAAACCAGGCTTGCAAAACATTTCCCGGTGCTCTATCAGGGAACTCATGGCCGCGTGGCGCACGAGATGATCCTCGATATGCGCGAATTCAAATCTATTGGAGTCGATGTAGAAGATATTGCAAAGCGATTGATGGATTACGGCTTCCATGCTCCGACGCTTTCATTCCCAGTTGCAGGAACGCTGATGGTCGAGCCAACCGAAAGCGAACCGCTCGAAGAGATCGACCGCTTTTGCGATGCGATGATCGCTATTCGTGAAGAGATCGAAGAAATTGCAAATGGCAAGCTCGATGCGAAAGATAATCCGCTAAAGAATGCACCGCATACGGCGGAATCCATTATCGCGGATAATTGGAATCATTCCTACGGACGCGAGAAAGCGGCATATCCCGTTAAAGGACTGCGCGTGAATAAATTCTGGCCAAGCATTGGGCGCGTCAATAATGCGTATGGCGATCGCACCCTCGTCTGCACCTGCCCGCCAATGGAGGCGTATGAACATGCGAATGCACTGGATAAGCAGGTGGAGATGGTGTGAAGTTGATGCTACGAAGGTAGAATATTCTTTGCACTTGCGGTTTTTTATTTTGGCACGAAGCAACGGGGTAAACCGTTAACTAAATTATGCAAACCTATTCCATAGAAGCCGCTCAGGCTAATTTCGTATCGTTACTCCATCGAGCAGCGCATGAGGAAGCATTGCTCATAACAGAGAATGACAAGCCGATCGCTAAGATTGGTCCGCCGGCAACCGATGCGGAGTCTTATCGTGAGCGAGTTCGCGCTTTGCGTGGGTTTCTCAAGGGTATGGATACGAACCTAGAACGAGATGAGGAAGACCGCGTGTGAATGTTATCGATTCCTCAGCATGGCTTGAGTATTTTGCAAATTCCCCGGTCGCAGTTTTCTTTGCGTCCGCGATTGAGGATTTGTTACAACTGATCGTTCCTTCTATCACGGTTTATGAGGTTCACAAGCACATTCTGTTACGGCGCGGCCCGGAAGCAGCAATGACCGGTGTTTCCGAGATGACGAAAGGAAAGCTTATCCTACTTGACTTGCCGATATCGCTGGAAGCATCGCGGCCGTCGGTCGCGCACAAACTTCCGATGGCAGACAGCATCATATACACGACAGCAATGCAGTTCGGTGCAACATTATGGACGACGGATAAGCATTTCAAAGGTTTGCCGAACGTTGAATACAGAGAGAAACAAAGTTAATTCTCGCATTTCCGCTGCTATCCGAACAGCTAACCCCTCCCGTGCGTTATGTCTCGACGAATGGGAAAAATAATCACAATAGCGAATCAGAAGGGCGGCGTTGGTAAGACGACGACCGCCGTTAATCTTGCTGCTTCGCTTGCGGTGGGAGAATATAAAACGCTGCTCATCGATATTGACGCACAGGCAAACGCCACGAGCGGGCTTGGTATCGATCCGAAAACGCAAACGAAGACCATCTACGAAGTGCTCATCAATAAATTGAGCGCGGAAGAAGCGGTGATTTCTACGAGCGTTCCGAATCTTGATCTTATTCCGTCGCATATCAATCTTGTCGGTGCGGAAGTGGAATTGATCGATGCTCCAGAGCGCGAACATATTATGACGAAGGCGCTTGCATCCATTCGCGATAAATACGATATTATTCTCATTGATTGCCCGCCATCGCTAAGTCTGTTGACCGTAAATGCACTCACGGCTTGCGATAGCGTGCTAATTCCCGTTCAGTGCGAATATTATGCCCTCGAAGGACTTGGCCAGCTTTTGAATACCATAAATATTGTGAAGCGGCATTTGAATAATCGGCTCGACATCGAGGGTGTGTTGCTCACGATGTACGATAGTCGGCTTCGGCTTTCGAATCAAGTGGTGGATGAAGTAAGAAAATATTTCGGCGAGAAAGTTTTTACGACTCTCATCGTGAGAAATGTGCGGCTTTCGGAAGCGCCAAGTTTTGGCTTGCCGGTCGTGCTATACGATGCAGCTTCAAATGGAACGAAGAATTATCTCGATCTGGCTGCCGAAGTTGTTAAGCGTAACCCTCAGCTTTTGACAAAAGATGGCGTAGCTCGCGTCCCAACAGCGGGCTAATGCCATTAGCCCCTACTTCCGTGAATGTCGAATGTAAGGGCCAATGGCATTGGCCCATTTTGCATTGACATAACAGGAGCTTATTTCACCATAACGAGGGTTCTACCAAAGCATGTCAAAAACACGGTCGGTATTAGGGAAGGGACTGAGCGCGCTTATTCCAGGCGTTGCTGCGGATGGCGAGCGTTATTCAGGAATTGAACTCGTTGAATCTGCACAAAACCAGAACGGACGCGATCGCCATGAACCACGTCTTGCTGCGATCGAAATTGCTCGCGTTGCGCCGAATCCGCTTCAGCCGCGAAAAGAATTTTCTTCGGAAGGTTTAGCCGAGCTTACGGAATCCATTCGCGAGCACGGAATTATTCAGCCCATCACGGTTCGAAAAGCTGGAAATGATCGGTTCGAACTCATCAGCGGTGAGCGTCGCGTTCGCGCAGCTATTGAAGCAGGACTTACGCACATTCCTGCGTACATCATCGAGGTTGAAACGGATCGGAAGATGCTGGAACTCGCTATCGTTGAGAATGTCCAGCGGGTGGAACTTAATCCGATCGAAGAAGCCGAAGCATACGAACGTCTTATTGAAGATTGCGGCCTTGCGCAGGAAGAAGTGGCGACGCGTGTTTCGAAAGATCGCACGACGGTTGCAAATTCTATTCGTTTGCTGAAACTCCCGGAGCGCATTAAGGACTCGCTCCGGGCAGGTGTGTTGGGAACCGGACATGCAAAAGCTATTCTTGGAATTACCGATACGGTTCGTCAGAATGCGCTTTGGGATGAGGCGGTTCGGAATCATTATTCGGTTCGTAAGATCGAAGAGCTTGCGCGCAATAGCAGCGATAAAAAGCGAAATCTATCCAAAGCAAAACCCGAAGGTGAAGCGAATGCTTACGAGCTTGAAACAACCAGTGGTGTTCGCGCGATAGAATCATCGTTCCAGCACTTATTGGGAACGCAAGTGAAAGTACGCATCAAATCCGACCAAACGGGCGAGGTCGCCATTCAATTTTATTCCTTAGAAGAATTCGAGCGTTTGCAGGAATTATTATCGACGATAACCACATAAATTCCATAACACATAATGGTATCACTGTTAGAAATCACATTATCGAACAAGGCTCCGCAGCCGATCGGGCCGTATTCGCAGGCCGTGCGCAGCCACGGATTTCTTTTTTGCTCCGGGCAGGTCGCGCTTGACCCGAATACGGGCGAAATGGTGCAAACGAGCATCGAAGAAGAAACGAAGCAGGTCATGAAGAATCTTCATGCCGTCCTTGCCGCTTCCGGCGCAACGTTTGCCAATGTGGTGAAGACGACGATCTTTTTAACCAACATGGCCGATTTCGCCGAGGTGAATCGCGTGTATGAAATGGGCTTGGGAACTTCGCGTCCAGCGCGAAGCACCGTGCAAGTTGCCGCGCTCCCGAAAGGCGCGCGCGTGGAGATAGAATGTATCGCCTCGCTGCAATAATATGGGTGTTCGTGCTGCTCATTGCTGCAAGCAGAGCTATGGCACAAAGCACCATTTCAAGTACGATGCGAGACACTATGGTTGTCGCATCGGATACGGGTGCGTTCCACATGACGAAATCTCCGTTAGAAGCGGTGTTGCTCAGCGCCGTGTTTCCCGGAGCAGGGCAGGTCTATCTCGATCAGGAGTGGAAACTGCCGATTCTTTATGGGCTGGTCGGAGGATTTGCGTACGGAGTTATCATTCAAAATTTGCGGTATCACTGGGCCATTGATTCCGTCAATAATGAAATGGCGAAGGCCATAGGAGCCGACTCTGCGCAAGCGTATGCCAGTTCCCAGTCATGGGCAAGCGCGAGGGAATTTTATCGTAACGATCGGGATAAATGGTGGATTTATCTCGGCGTAACGTATATTGCTCAAATTCTCGATGCATATATTTCTGCAAATCTTTACGATTTCGATGTCAGCAATCCAAGCCCGAGCCAACTTCAATCGTATTACGATCCTATTGATCACAGTGTCGGTATGCGCTTCACACTGCACTTTTAGAGCATGAAGATCACGCATTGTCTCCTTTTGCTTTTGCTCACGGCGTGCGCTGCCGGGCCGAAGAGTGTTAGGACTGCGGTTCCCATCAACAGGGAACTTGTGACGGCAAAAATGCTGCGTTCGTTTCAAGATGCTACGGCGATAAGCGCCGATCAATTTTTGAATGTCTATGTTGTCGAATCCTCTCTAAATTTCATAATCAAGCTTTCGCCAAAGGGTGACAGCTTGCATACGATCAGCGGTTATGGTTCCGATCATTATCAGTTCAACGGGCCTTCGGGCATCGATGCGCGTATCACCAATTCTGTTTTTATTTCTGACCGATTCAATCACCGCATCGAGCAGTATAACAAGGATCTTACCTACTCTGGAACTCTTTATACTCGCGATAATATCGATCCGACGACCAGATTCGGTTACCCCGCAGCCGTTGCAGCCGACGAGGCTGGGAATATCTACGTAGCCGATGGCGAGAACAAACGTGTACTGAAAGCCCGGTCGGATTTTTCTGTCGATCGCATTATCGGTGGTTATTCCGATGCCGTGCGACCAGACGCGATTCTCAGCAATCCCATCGGGCTTGCAGTGGTTAGCCGCGATCAGCATTTGATCGTGCTGGATAATGGTGGAGCGTCCCTTGTGGAGTTCGACAATTTGGGGAATTTACTTGCGCGCACCCAATTAAATGAGGAAGCGCGCGCGATCTCTGCCTCGAACGATACCATCTTTGTTCTTATGAGCGCCGTGCCGCAGGTGCGGCTCTTTCAAAGTAAAGGTCTTGTCGAAATGGGCGGGTGGAACCTTGTAAGAACGAATGAGTCCGAGGCATCGCCCGTTCAAGATCTATGCGTTCGTAATGGCGCTGTGTATTTGCTGACGCGGGAAGCATTGTATGCGTGCCGCTTGCAAAAGATTGGTGCCACCACTCCATAACGATTAACTTTCCGTGCGCTCCATTTCTAATCCGATTCGTCGGCATGAATTGTATGACTTGATCGATTCCGGCGAAGGCGCCGACGTCGAATTCAAGCGCCAATTCTCTTCGCCCGAAAAAATTGCGCGAGAAATTATTGCATTCGCTAATACGCGCGGCGGATATTTGCTTTTCGGCGTGGATGACGATGGCACTGTTGTCGGTGTAAGAAGTGAAAAATCGGAACTCGAAGAAATTGAACATGCTGCGAGATGGATGATCGATCCTCCGGTAACTATTATTACGGAAAATGTTCATGCCGGCCATGGATTGGATATTGTGTTGGTACGAGTTCCCGAAAGCGCATCCAAACCGCATACGATTGTGGAATACGATAGCGGTGGAAAGCGCCTGAAAGAGCAAGCCCATACTGGCTACGTGCGATACGAAGATAAATCGGTGCAAGCCAGCCGCGAAATGATGAGCGTCATGCGGAGCCAATCTCCCGAAAGCGCGCCACTCAAAATTTCCATCGGTTACAATGAAAAAGTTCTCTTTCACTATCTCGAACAATATAGCCGCATCACGGTTGGAGAGTTCGCCGATCTCGTCAACATCAGCAAACGCAGAGCATCGAAAATTCTCGTCAGTCTTGTCCGTGCGGGAACGATCATCATCCACACCTTCGAAAAAACCGAGTTTTTTACACTGGCAAAATAGCGCCAAAAGGTTACCTGAGTAGTAATTGAGTAGTAAAAGTTATCCACATTGTGTAACTCTGAGGGGGTTGGCGTGTTATTTATACAGAGGCAGGGAATGAATTAAACCATGCTTTTGCATTATGCGTCATACTCTTAAAACCATGAAAACCTATAAGTCGTTATGTATCATGATGTTTGCGGCTCTAATGTTGACCGTAAACCTCACAGGCTGCGATAGCACCGGCCCCAGTAAAGCGGGCCAAAACATGCAGCAAGCGCCGGTTTCGTCTGGCGGAACGGTCGTTTTCCGCGAGACAGGCGGTGGATTCTACGGTATTCTTACCGACAAGGGTGGTCAATTCGAGCCGAAAAATCTCGATGCGCGTTTTCGCACCGATGGCCTCCGAATCTCCTTCACCGGTCAGCTCGATACCACCAAACTCGGCAATCATCACTGGGGCAATCCCATCGAACTTGCCAACGTGATCGCTACGAAATAATTGCGGGATGTAGCGCAAACTTTAGTTTGCGACTTCTCCGCAATCCACGCCGCATTCGCGCACGATCCCATCCAGCATTCCATAAAATGCGATAGCTACTCGTTGCGCGGCGGCGATGGCGCGGTCTTCATCCTCACGCGATTGAATAAGTTCCGCGATCATATCGCGCTCGGCAGTGCGATGCACTTCATCCGCTTGCTCATGAACGCGGAAGAAACTGAGTCCCGCATCGCTCGTTACATTATAATGCGCGGTAAGTCCCTCGATTTTTGTGTGTGAAATTTCGGGAATTTGCGATTCATATCCATAGAGCGCCGCTACGCCTTCTAACGTATCGCTTTCCCGCGTGATGGAACGAAGCATATCGATTAAATTAGCAGTTTCCGGAAATGCTTCAGCATTTTTAATTTCATCGCGCGTTGCGCCAAGCGCATCCGCAAAGCGAAGCCAGAGTTCCGGGTGGTTCACCATGCCGCGCTCTTCTTCCATCAAATTTTCCAGCAATTGCTGACGGTGCGCGATGCTTTCCGTATTCGCATGGACTGCGCTGAGGAAGGTCGGGAAGCGGCTTTCGAATTGATAATACTGGCCCGCGTAGGTACGCAGCGTTTCCGTTGTAAGCGTGCCGGCGCTCCAGGCCTGATAAAATGGATGCTTGAGCAGTGAGTATTCCGCGATGGCGGCGTCTAATCGATCGAAGAAGTTTTGCATAATAAATGTTGTTTAAAAATAACGAAGTGAAAACAATACCTGCGCCATTCCGTTTCCCTCGTGAACCAACCTTGATTCAAAATACCTTTAGTCCCTTCATTCATGTCACCAATTTCAACACCACTTTTTTGGCTTCTCGCCATCTTCGCGCTTACGCCGTGGAGCAGCCCCGCGCTTTCGCTCTTGCTCGGCATTGCGCTTGCCGTCACGGTTGGGAACCCATATCCCAAGCAATCGAAGTTCGCTTCGAAATACGCACTGCAAGCGGCAGTGGTCGGGTTAGGATTCGGCCTCGATCTCACCACCATGCTGCGCGTCGGCGCGCATGGATTTCTCATCACGCTGATTACGATCAGCACGACGCTTGCGATAGGAATGCTCATCGGACGCTTGCTAAAAGTCGAGCGCAAAGCGGGGATGCTCATTGCTGTCGGTACTGCGATCTGCGGCGGCAGCGCCATTGCAGCCGTCGGGCCGGTCATCAAAGCCAACGATGAAGAAATGTCCGTTTCGCTCGGAACTGTTTTCATTCTAAATGCCATAGCTCTGTTCCTTTTTCCAATGATCGGTCATGCGCTCGGCATGACGGAAGATTCGTTCGGCCTTTGGGCTGCGCTTGCCATTCACGATACGTCCAGCGTCGTCGGCGCAGCAGCCAGTTACGGCAAACACGCGCTGGAAATTGCCACGACGATCAAGCTTACCCGCGCCCTCTGGATCATTCCCGTTGCGTTCTTTTTTGCCTATCTCGAATCGCGTTACGATCGCATTCATCATAAAAAGGAAGATACCGGAAAGCCGAAAGTGCAAATTCCGTGGTTCATTGCGTTTTTCGTGCTGGCCTCTATTATTCGTTCCGTAGTTCCCGGCGGGAGCGATTTTTACAGCATGATCGGCATCGTTGCAAAAGCATTGTTATCGCTGACACTCTTTCTCATCGGAGCCGGACTTTCCCGAACTGCCATAAAAAAGGTTGGAGCGCGTCCGCTTATCGCCGGTGTTTCCTTATGGATCATCGTAGCCGTAACCTCACTTAGCGTTATCCTTTCTTTTCAATAAAAAATCATGCAAGAAATAAAATGGGCCGATAAAGTTTCCAAAAAGGACATCGCCGCGTCCATGGAATACCTGAATCTCGTCTTTGCTCCGAAAGTAGTTACCGACGCTATCCAAAAGCTCGAAAAGCACCGGGAGCAGATCGAAAAATTCAAAGCCAAGGATGTGCTCCGTGCCTCGCATACCCAATTGCTGCCGGAAACGAACGAGGATGTCCGCGCCGAGTTCCTGAAAATAATGAAGCAAATTCCGCTCGTGCCCGTCATTCTTGTTCGCAAGAACGACCGCCTCTTCATCGCCGATGGCTACCACCGAACCTGCGCCGCCTATTACCTCAATAAAGACATCGAGGTGCATTGCGTGATCGTCGGGATAGAATGAGGTAAGCCTTGTCTCTCTGAAATGCTTTTCGTGTTGATTTTCTTTTGCGAGTTCCACGACCTCTTCCTCGATGCCGAGTCAATTTCGCAAGTTGTGTCTTATGGAAATAGGTGCCCATTAAACGCAATTGAATTGTCATTTAATGAACTATATTTTACTTTAAGTCAATTATTCATTAATTTCTAAAAGAAAATTAACTCACCCTCGATTTTTCAATGAGCAAATGAAGCCCCCATTCTTAATTGAAAACTGATATGGGTGCCCATCAAAGCAACCACAATATACGACAATTTTCTCGCCCGCCGAGAAATTCGGTTTTGTGTATTCGTAAGCTCCAGCTTACGACGGGGATTCCGCTCGGAAGCGGGAGCTTCCGGCTACACGCCATCCTGAAAATCGTGGTTCAATGCTGAATTACCACGCTTCGCGACTCCACATACCCACCTGCCGACACTCGTATAAAATATATTCCCGATGGCACACCCGAAACATCGAGCGATAGCCCGCTCTGTAGGGACGTGCTGCGCACGTCCTCTCCCCGCCCCAACTCATCATACATCTGACACTCGATCGCATGGTAATCGCTCGCGTGGCTGCTGCCGACCCCGGCAGCAGCGGCGGAGGGTATGCTGCCGGGGTCGGCAGCATCCACATGGATGATGATTTCATCGCGTGCCGGATTTGGCTGAATGCTCTCGATATAAAACGGCAAGCTGGAAGTTAAAAATTGCGTGAGCGTCGGATCGCCGCATTGCGGTGTGAGCGTAAACGTTTCGCCGCCTGTACCGAGAATCGAAAGGCAATTCGATGTGCCAGATGAACTTGCAACAGAAATCGCCGTCTCGTTCGTATCGGTTACATAAGCGTGGCAAACGAGAGTCGCAATAAGCGTATCGGAGGAAATAGAAAAATTGGATGGCAATGTAAGCGTAATCCACACGCCACTATCGTCCACTTGTAGTGGCGCGGTTCCAGCGCCGGGTAGGGTGGTAGAAATAGATTCCGGCGTAAGCAAATCTGTCCGCATGTTGATACGGAACGTGACGCTTCCGCCCGTAACGGTTCCCAAGCTCGAAGCATAGATCGGAATAGAAACCGTTCCCTGATCCGTATCCGAAAGCTGGTCCGGCGGCAAATTAATAGATAAACTTTGCGCCGGAGATACATTCAGCGCGACAGTGAATGAAGTGTCAGAGACAACATTGCTATCGTGCGTATATTGGACGTTAATGGTAAATGAATTAACACCAGACTCAGTTGGATTTACTGTAATCCATGATGTATCAGGCCCATCAGGATGATAAGTGCGTGCAATCTGGTATTCAGCCGAGTCCAAACCCGCGATTATCACACTATCCAGCGTGACATTAGTGCAGCCACCGATCGTTTGTAAATCAAATGATAAATTTGTAGGATCGCAAAGTGTCGCTTGAAGTGAATCTCCGGGAGGGTGTTCGTCGAGTATTACCTCATCGAGAGGCAAGCGCCAAACACCGATAGTATCGCCACCCCAAGGGGCGGCAAAAAGATAACCGTTACCAACGCCAAGTGCATATTCATTTGCATAGTTAATTGGCAAGCCATTGTTGACGGGAACCCAACTTGAAGGCGGATTCGATGCACGGAAGATGCCATAAAATGTTCCCACAAAGATATTCGAGCAACTCACAGTGAGTGTCCCGACCTCATTACCTGTGTCAATACTCGGAAGATTGTTATTGACGGCAATCCAGTTTGTGCTGTTGTCTGTAGAGAGATAAACACCAAATTGGTCATCTGCCAAATAGAGATTTGAGTCGATCACTGTCAAAGCATAGACACCTCCATTCGGAAGACCTGAATCAGACGAAGTCCATGTAGAGCCACTGTCTGTGGATCGAAGTACGCCTGCCGCAAAGAGATTTGTACCAATTGAAGCAAGGGCATTGATACTCTCATACCCGCCAATGATTGAATCGTATATTAATCCATTATTAACTGCTGTCCATGTTGCACCACTATCCGTTGAACGATAGATACCCTGCCTATAAGTTCCAGCAAAAAGAATGGAGCCGATTGTGTCGATGGAGCGAATCGATATTGTGGGTATTCTCCCGCCGGTCACCCACGTTGCGCCATTGTTCGTTGAAAGAAAAAAGTAACCACCATCGGCTCCTGCAAAAAGATTCTGGTCATCGGCAAGGAGCGTCCAAATCCTACCTGGGACACTAGGAAGGTTAGTATTAGTCCAAGTTACGCCGTTATCTGTAGTAAGAAAAACGCAAGTCTTGAATCCAATACTTCCTCCTGCAAAGACATTCGTGCCAATCGAGGTAAAAGCATGAATTTCTGTACCGTTTGGAGTATTCGTTTGCTGCCATTGCGCTTGCGCAGGAACGATAGCAAAAAAGAAGAGATAGAGTAACACCACCGCGCATCGTAAAAACGCGGCTGGGCTAAAAAAAAACGTTCGTTTTAACATCTCTGGTAGCAATCCCTCTTATAGAAGACCATCGAAACGCCAAAAGGTAACAGCAAATTCTAATTATTCATTAAAATCTTACTTTTCATTAACTCGCCAGTTCTTGAAATGATTTATTTGAATTTGGGCAATAAATTATCATGTCATTCCCGCGAACGCGGGAATCCAGTCCCCGAATTCAGCGTAATCTCAAGACCTGGATTCCCGCTTTCGCGGGAATGACAGCGGGTCTTTTCCTTCTTGTTTAAACAGAGACGCTATCTCGTAATACGAGTGAAACTTCTTGGCGTAATTTTGGTTTAGAATTTCCCCTTGGGCGATGGTCGCGCTGGCTGTCGCCGCCGTGGTCGTCGTCGCGCTATCACCGCCTGGGCGCGTCCGCGCGCTCGCGTTCTGGCGCGCGGTCGTCGCGGCTCTCTTGCTGTTTGGATTGACCTATCTGGCGCTGAGGCACGAAGACCGGCGCCCCCTGAAAGACGTCGTCGCCGTCGTGGTCGACCATTCCGGCTCCAACCGCATCGGCGAGCGCGGGCAGCAGACCGAGGCTGCGCGGGCCGAAGTCGCGCGACAACTGGCGGGGCTCGACAATATCGAGCCGCATTTCGTCGAAACCCCGCGCAACGACCCCGACAACAAGGGGACCGAGTTGTTCGCCGCGCTGCGCGAGGCGCTTTCCGACACGCCGCCTGAGCGCAGTTGGCGGCGCGATCGTCATCACCGACGGCGTCGCGCATGACGCGCCCGCCAACGCCGCCGGGCTCGGGTTCAAGGCGCCGCTGCAAGTGCTCGTCACCGGCCATGAGGGCGAGCGCGACCGGCGCATCGAACTTGTCGAGGCGCCCCGGTTCGGTATTGTCGGCAAGAGCCAGACCATCGTCGCCCGCGTGCTCGACAGCGACGATCACGGCGAGCCGGCCGAGATCGCCGTGCGCCGCGACGGCCAGACGATTGCGACCGTGCAGGCCCATATTGGCGAGCGCGTCGAAATCCCCGCCCCGATCGAGCACGCCGGCGACAACATTTTCGAGCTGGAAGTCGCCGAACTGCCGAA
>CAWCCK010000005.1:0-12202 GCA_963794025.1 Ignavibacteriota bacterium | reverse complement strand
CAGCAGGTAGGGCCATCCGACGGCCTGGGAGCGAGATCGTATCATTGTGGACGTGGCCCCGGAACACAGACCAGGAAGGTGAGCGCGACGGCCAGCAGGAACGGCATTCGTTTTCGATCAGGTAAAGGCTCTAGCTCCCGGCTGCGCATGAAGCCAGGGCGAGCTACAGCGAAATGATGAAGTTCACAGCAACCCACAGGACAAGCTGCAAAGCTGCCTTGGATCAAGCCGATGGCCACTGAAGCGACGCCGGAGCAGTGTCATAAATACGAGATATGGCCGTCAGGGCGCCCCCACCTGTTCTTGATCCCAGCAGGGCTGGCCTCAGACGCTTCGGCCGCGGCCGCGAGCTGCCGTTGGCCGCGCGGGCACCGATGCCGGATTCGAGCTGTTGATCGAGCAGGGCGGTATCGTACCTCGACCGCATCCACCAGGCAGGAGAGCAGCTCCAGGGCCGCTTCGCCGAAGTCCGGAGGACAGCAGATAAGATCGACGACGTCCTCCCGCTTCGCGGGTTCGGCGGTCGAGTAGATCGAGGCGGTCGCGTTCTTCGCGGCGCAGCAGACCCTTCTTGAAGAGGCGGTCGAGCGTCGTCATCACGCTGGTATAGGCGAGGTTGACGTCAGCGCCGACGACGCCTGCGCCCCGCGTTGGCATCCCCCTGAGTCCAGAGCACCGGCCATGACTTCGCGCTCGCGTCAGCCCAGCCCCCGCAGGCTTGGCGGGGGAGCGTTGGCAGAGGCCAGCGTTCGCTCCATGGCGAGCTCGGGAACGGCTCCGTATTTATACTAACGGGATTCAACGTTGATGTCGATTTTCAGGCATCAGGATGGGCCGGGCACAGTCGGCGTGAAGAAGAAGCCAAAGCGAGCTTTTTCGGTGGCTCGTACCAGCGGCTGCAACCATGTACGGTAGTGCATGCTCTTAATGGCGGATTCCCTTTCGCTCATGTTCCTGGGGATTACTGCTCTTGTTAGGAAGAGCCCAAAGTTTCACCTCAACTCTAAATGCGAGGTTATTCAGGAGATCGATGACTATGCGTCGCCTTAAATTGCGCGTTGGCGGTTGGTATTGGCATGTGTAGGTCTTGGCAACTCATCGCGCAGGTCAATGCGAAGCTTTTCTCCGATGAGTGGCCAAGATGACCATGCGCAGCAGCCATACCCGCCACACTGGCCAGGGTTCCAACGAGCCCAACATTACATCCAGCATGGTCGACCGCCGCATCAAAAACAACTAACCAAACTAGACCCACCTATCAACAGCAACCAGCAGCAACATCCAGCAAATCCCCGTCACTCAAATCCAATGTCCAACAATACGTACTTGGCTCAGCATATACTTATCACTCGACGACAATACTCGTGCGATCGACTATCTTGATGATCCTGAGCCTGGCTACGTTCTTGAAGTATTCGATGCCCTTGGCGATACGGTCGATGTGCTCAGCGTGCCGGAATATTATCTGGAGCCAATTCGGCATGACGAGCGATTGCAAGTCCGTCAGGTAGAATCTGAATTACGATGAAGCGCGAATGGTATAACGAAGTAGCCGCCTAACGAGATGTAATGCTTGCTAAACCCACCCGCTTGACGATCTTCCTCGGCCTCGTTGCTGCGGGAATGTTCTTCGCGGAGTCCGCGCTGTTCCATTTTCCCTTTGCGACGGGAATAGATGTTATCTCACTCGCAGCTCTGACGATCGTTCCCGGCATGCTTGTGATGTTCTTGTTGCGCCAATTCTTTTTGATTGATCTTACCGCGCATGAAATTCTTTCGCTTGGTTGTGCTGTGGGGTTTGGAATTACACCTATTTTTTTAGGAATAATGCATTCGGTTGGTATGGTGCAAATGGGTTCCATACAACCCTTTCTTGTGGGAATTATCGTTGCACTTCTCGTTTTTCTCATTGTCCTGCGACAGAAGTTCCCGTTCCGGCTTGGCGGTCTGCTTTATGGCTTTAATAGGTTATGGATCTTCGCCATCGGCATTCTTCTTCTTTTCGCAGTCTATAATCTTCCGCAATTTCATTATGGCGCGGAGGGCTCCATCATCACGCACGGATTATTTGGCGTCGATATTCCATTCCTTGCCGGTGAAGTACATGGCATTCGTGATTTCGGAACCCTGCGCGATCTGCATCAGATGGGGCAGCCGTGGCAGTATCATGATTGGACATATCAACTCCTCGCGCTTCTCCCGCGCGAGCGAACCCTCCCCGATCTCGCATTCGCCGCGCCGCTCGTTGGGTACGCGATGCTCGCGCTTTCCATTTTCACGCTTGCCTTGCGATTGACGAGTAATAAGTTTATTGCTTATATTGCTGTTGGTGCGTGGTTCTTAGTAAGTGGTTTGCAAGGTGGGGAACTTAGCAGCTATGCGCTCAGTCCATCCTTCGTATTTGGCAGCATGATCTTTTTAAATGTGTTGCTCGCACTTGATCTTCTTTTAAAAACAAAAGAGCGAAACAAGCAGTGGATCTTTTTTGCGATGCTGCTGTACCTTTTGATCGAGCTTTCTGAGACGAAGCTTTCATCTTATTTGGCACTATGTGCTGGGATGGGACTATTGGGACTGATAAAATTTTCGAAAGACCACAAAATTGGAATAACATTGCTGCTTGTGTCCATTTTGTCCTTTGCAGTCGTTTTACTACAGAATAAAGGTTCCAATCCGCTAATGCCAAGTAACGATTTCCTTATTGGCGCGCCGCTGTTGGGTTATGCAAATCATCTTGCGAGCATGTTGCACATTCCTGTTCCAGAAATAAATCCCGTTTCGCATGGCTTATTTTTTCATTGGCAAACACTTCTAATAATTCCATTTTTCATCTTTCATTTTTTACGATTTGCGCTTGTCGATCCCAAAGTTCTTTCAGCGATTGTCATTATCGTCGTTTTTCGAAAATTATTGTGGAAAGAATCGCATGAAATTGTTTGGCTTCTTCTTATTCTTATTCCATTAGGTTTTCTTTTTCCTGTTTTGTATTCTCCGGCGTGGTATCCGCTCGCGCTATCGTTTTATGCTCCATTAGTGAGTGTGCAGGCATCGCTGCTTTTGGTGGTGGTAGGTGTTGGGATTTTTTTGCAAAACAAGACTACCAAGCAAGCGCGCATGGGCATGGGACTTATCGGACTAATGTGCCTAATAGGAATTGCATTTCAAGGACACACTATTGCGAAGGCAGATGCTACTAAACCCTCCGTTGTTTCCGCCTCGTTCGTTCAAGCGATGGATTATCTGCAAGCGCATACGAACGACTCTGATATTATCGCCACGCGCCGGTTCGATTTCGATACTATGGGCGATGAATCCTACTATTGGTATAGCGCGCTTTCGGGCCGGGAAGTAATTTCCGAAGGAGCAAAATATGGCTCGCTGCTCGGCGCGGTTGCCGATACGGATTCTGAAAAAGGGCTGCACCGGGTGCAAGCTGCTAAAGATTTGCTTCGAACGCGCCGAGATCTGCTCGATACGATTTACACTTCGCCCGATTCAACGCATATTAACGCCGCGCTTGCGAAATCGGGGGTGTCGTTTGTGGTGGAAGATTCTTCGATGTGGAAAATACATTCAAAATTAGCTGATCACCCCGTATTTCAATCCGGTGAGTATTGGATAGTAAGAGCCAGGTAAGTTCGTTTTAGTATTGAACTTCTTGAATAGACAGGCTGTTACCGCGCTTCCCTTGCCGGAAATACGTGATTTGGAAGCAAAAACAGCTCGAACATGCGAACGGCGGGAATATTTATCAAAGGATAACGAATGGCTAACGATACAGATACGAATTCAGCAAAAACGGCTCCCATGAATGGGGCTGCTTCTTCAACAAAAGTCTATGTAGGCTCCATGCCTTATGACTGGACGGCTGAAAATCTCGAAGAGATGTTCAAGGCGTTCGGACGCATCACGAGCGCTACCGTCGTAGCGGATCAGATGACGCGCCGTTCGAAGGGATTTGGTTTTGTGGAATTCGAATCTCCCGACGATGCAAAAAAGGCCATTGCAGAGCTTAATGGCCATTCTATCGAGGGCCGCAGCATTTTAGTCCGCGAAGCACGCCCACATGTGGAACGCTCGAATGATCGGGGCGGCAATGGCAACGGCAACGGATCACGTTCACCGCGCGAACGCCAAACCATCCTTCTCGATAACGCAGAATCGACCGATACAACGGGCCGCTCCTACGGCAACCGGCGCGGCTGGTGGTGAAACGGGAAATTATGAAGTATGAATTATGAAGTATGAAAGATTGAGTTGAAGAAAAAATCTAAGTGAGGATTATTCATCAATTGTTTACAACTCAACCTTCATCCTTTTTGTAGATCCTTAATCGCTCAACGGGTTTTCCATTCAGAATATGTGACTCCATAATGTCCGGCACGTCTTCCGGCGTCACACCGCCATACCAAATTCCTTCGGGATACACAACGACGGCTGGCCCGAATTCGCACGCATCCAAGCAGCCGGATTGATTGGCGCGAACGATGCCGCGTAAGCCACGCTGCTTAATTTCCTGCTTCATTGCTACACGAATAGCTGCCGACCCTTTTTGTGCACAGCAGCCTTTCGGATCGTCTTCGGGACGAACGTTCTCGCAGACGAAAATATGATGTTTGAATCGCACTTAGGCGCGAACCCCGTATCCTACGCCGCGTTCGGCCACGATGAGCCGATCTTTTTCAGCGCGATCCTCGTCGATCTTCTCGCGCAATCGTTTGATATAAACATCGATGACATTCGATCCCATCGTGAACGAATATCCCCAAACGTGCTGGGTAATGATAGAGCGCGAAAGAATATGCCCTTTGCTGCGCATGAGATATTCGAGCAACTCGTATTCCTTAACGGTGAGCGGAATATGCACTTCTTCCTCGCTGCCCGGTTTCTTACGCCGAGCCGTGTGCGCAACGGTATCGAGAACGAGATCGCGCGAAACGAGCTGCGTTTTCTTTTCAATATCCGAGCGGCGCAAGATCGAGCGAACGCGCGCCGAAAGCTCTTCGAATAAGAACGGCTTTGTCAGGTAATCGTCCGCGCCGGCATCTAAACCCTCGACCTTCTCGCCGATCTCGTTCTTCGCCGTAAGGCAAAGAATGGGCACGGTTCGCTTGGCCGCGCGAATTTCCTTGATCACCTCGATGCCCGATTTCTTTGGCATCATAATATCGGTGATGATAAGATCGTATGCCTCCGAAAGCGCGCGTTTAGCGCCCTCTTCACCATCCAGAGCAACCTCGACGTCGTATTTCTCTTCCCGAAGTCCCTGTTCCAGGATGCGGGCTACCTTTTTTTCATCTTCAATGACGAGTATTCGCATATATTCGTGTTTTTAATTCGTTGAAAGCTGCTTCCGTTTGACGGAACCCTTATTGCAGAAGGTTTTTCGTACAGCCAAATACCAACTAAAATTCCTTGTTCACGTAAACAGTGCGATTAATCATTAAGTTGATTTGCAATTATTCATATTCTATAGGACACCTCTTCGTTCATAGCAATTTCTTTTTCATTATTTTGGTTCATGCAATCCAGAACGATTGCATTCACGATCCCACATTATTTCATCATCCATTGCATTACGATCAACTGAAAGCGGAAATCGAGCAAAGACTTGCTTCACAAATCCCCGCTGAGCCGCGCAGCCTTTACGATCCCGTTCGTGCCTCCATCGCTTACGGCGGGAAGCGCGCGCGGCCTATTCTTACCGCGCTTTCGGCTGGAAGCAAAACCCAGCCAAGCGTTTGGCTCCCAGCCGCAGTTGCCGTGGAGTTGTTGCATACCTTCACGCTTGTCCACGATGATATTATGGATAACGCGACCATCCGCCGCGGCCAACCCGCGATCCATGTTGCATTCGGCTTGAACGAAGCTATTCTTTCCGGTGACGTGATCGTTGCGCTTGCTACGGAATGTATCGCGCAGCATCCACAATCGAAATCGATGATCGCCGAATTCAGCATTGGATTTCGAGGAGTGTGTGAAGGACAAGCGTTAGATGAGGATTTCGAAAACCGCGACGATGTGAGCATGGAAGATTATCTCACAATGATCGGCTTGAAAACTTCCCGCATTTTCGAGCTTTCTGCTGTGCTTGGCGCGATCGCAGGTGGCGGAATATATCAGGAAGAACTTCGCCGGTTCGCGCGGGAACTTGGCCTTGCATTCCAGCTTCAGGACGATCTGCTCGATCTTACCGGAACTGCGGAATTCGGCAAAACAATCGGCGGGGATATTCTGGAAGGCAAGCGCACCGCGCTCTTTGTGCTTGCGATGGATCAGTACGATACATGTTCCGGTGCAGAACGCGATCTACTCGACCGCCTACGCGAACGCCGTTCAACGTCAGAGGAGATAGCTCCCATTCGAGAACTTTTTGCACGGTTGGGAGTCCTTAAAGAAGTTGCGGGGATGGTGTCGCATCATGCCGATCATGCAATGGAGCAGTTATCGGTCATTCAAGATTTGGAAATGCGTGAGAACCTTTTTACATATAGCAAGCAGATCATTGGAACGGCGCGAGCTGCTACTCACGCAAATCAATAACTTTCGTTGATGCCTTCGGCTTGAAAATAAAATCCGATTGCTGAATCTTACGCAGCGTTTTGATAGTAAGTTTTTCCGCTCGTGTTGTACCTTTTGAACTGGCTGCGGACGCGCGGGTTATTTCCACTTTTTGTTTGCTTATCCGAAGGGATAGTGTGATCTTTTGAATTTCGCCCGCTGATTTTAATAATGCTTGAAGCACTGCGTTCGGCGTTAGTTCGAGTGTGCAACGTGAAGTTCCATCCCATGTTGTGATGCTGGCAGTGTAATTATCCGCGAACCGAAACAGGCTTGCAGGATCTTTGAAGGCCGAGGAGTTAGCCACATTGTCAATCGTAACGCGGTCGTCGTGCTTTTGGTAATTCCAGACCGTATGACCATCGGAAATAATGAGCATCGAGGGGCTTTCGATACGAATATTCCCATGAATCGCATCCGCCCAAATGGTTACACGCCCTTCGTTCTCCAGATCGAATGCCAGCGACACTTCCGGAGCATTCAGGAATTGTTCCTGTAACTTTTTCGCAAGCGATTGCGGCGTTTCTTGTGCATGAAGCATCATGGTGACAAGGCATGCAGCAACGAGGATAAAAAGTCGGCGTAATATCATATTATCTCTTCACGGCGCGAATTTCTTTCGCCATTCTTCGCTACGCTCGGCCCATTCTTCGCTGGTTACGGCGAAGATATGGGTATCCTGCCATCGATCTCCCAAGAAGAGCGCCCGTTCGGCAGTTCCCTCGAAACGAAGTCCTAATTTTTCGGGAATTTTAAGGCTGTACTCATTTTCTATCGCGATCCATAGCGAAACGCGGTGCAGCTTGAGCATTTCAAATGCGAATTGCATTGCCAGAATAACAGCTTCCGTCGCATAGCCGCGCTGAATATACGGAAGCCCGATCCAGTAACCGATAAAACAGGATTGTGATACGCCGCGCACGATCTGTGTGAGGCCAATTTGTCCGACGATCTCACCCGTCTCACGAAGCGTAATAAATAATCGGTAATCCGAACCATCGTCCCATTTATCGAGCGCCGCCAAAATATGTTCCCGTGCTGCGCTTCGTCCGCCGGATTCTGCTTCCTGTTTCATCGTCGGCGGCGACCATGGTTCGAGATGGTCTTTAAACGATAGCGCAAGAAGTGAGGCAAACGCATCGGCGTCGGTTGTTCGATACTGGCGCAGAACCAGCCGCTCGGAGCCAATGGATTTTGGAAGGCGTTCGGGAACCCGGAAAGCATCGAGCATAATCAGTCCTCCCTCCTTTGCAAGGAGGGGGCATGGGGTGGTTTAGTCAGCAAGAGCATTCAGCGCTTCGAGCACCGCATCCACATGTCCGGTAACTTTCACTTTCGGAAAGATCTTCGCGATCTTACCTTTTTCGTCGATGAGGAACGTGGTGCGAACGGTTCCCATGAATATCCGACCGTAGAGCGATTTTTTATCCCACACACCATACGCATTCACGATCTTCTTATCTTCATCGACAAGCAGCGGGAACGTAAGATCGAATTTGGTTTTAAATTTCGTGTGACTTTTTTCGCCTTCCGGACTAATACCCAGCACGACCGCGCCTGCACGCTTGATACGCGCAAAATTATCGCGGAAATCACACGCTTCTTTCGTGCAGCCGGGTGTATTATCCTTCGGATAAAAATACAGCACGACTTTCTTGCCGCGAAAATCCTTCAGCGAAATTTCGTTACCTTGATCGTCTTTCGTTTTGAAGTCCGGAGCTTTGTCGCCTTCTTTTAACATATACTTATTTGTTCCTTTCGCGTAGGTCGGTGCTTCCAGCCCGACCGGTCGGGCTGGAAGCACCGACCTACGCGACATATTATCTAAAATCTACGTGCGATTCACCTTTGGTAACCATTGCTACTTTCCACGGTTTGCCATCCTGATGTACCATCCAAAAGAATGCTGCGTCTTCACCCGCGTTCGGCGAGTTCACTCGGACCATCCCCGTCTCCACAATTTTCGATGTGTCGATGAGCGCGCCTTCCAGTTCCGAAGTAAGGTTCCGATCCACATCCGCGCTTGCAGGACGGATAAATTTTCCCGCCGAAGGATCGTAAAACGATCGGAACCACGTAACCACGTCATGCGAAACGTAAGGATTTCCAAAATACTCTTTGAATTTATACGTTGCGATCATCGAATCGCGGAGCGGCACATTATTTTTTGCGACAGCATCCGCGAATTTCCGCGCCACGCCGACTTCTTCGCCCGCGCCGCGATCGCAGCTTGCAAGTCCGGTTCCCAAAAGAAAAGATCCTGTAAGGATAAGCGCAAACCATGCCGGTGAAAATGTATGTTTTCCTGCCATTCGAAATGTTTGATGTGATGAAGAAAATTATGCCTAAAAGAGCTTTCCCCACTTCGTGCCACATTTCTTCGTAAATTTGTAGCTTCTGTGACGAATCGTCCACGATGGACTGACTTCAAACAAAAGACTGTTCGGAAGGATTGCCCCAGCGGTTAAACGACTTTATTGTAAGCATACATGCGAATTCTTGTTCTTGGCGGCGGCGCGCGCGAGCACGCTATTTGTTGGAAATTGAAACAGCGAGATCGGCTCTATGAGCATCCGCCGGAAACGAAAATATTTTGCGCGCCCGGTAATGCGGGCATCGCAAATGTTGCGGAAACCGTCGAGCTTATCCCAACGGACGTAAAAGCCGTCGTCGGGTTCGCCATGCGAGAGCGGATCGATCTCGTCGTCGTCGGCCCCGAAGCACCGCTTGCTGCCGGCGTTGCTGACGCGCTCGATAAAGAGCACATTCCCGTGTTCGGCCCACGAAAAATTGCTGCGCTGCTCGAAAGTTCCAAAGCATTTGCAAAAGAATTCATGCAGCGGCACGATATTCCAACCGCTCGCTATGCTGTGTTCTCCTTCGAAGATCAAGTCGAGTGCCGCGCGTTCCTGCGCCATGTAAACTATCCTGCCGTTATCAAAGCCGATGGCCTCGCTGCCGGAAAAGGCGTCATCATTTGCGAAACCGAAGCGGAGGGAACCCACGCGCTCGACGAAATTTTCACCCATCGCATCTTCGGCGAAGCCGGACAGCGCATCGTCATCGAAGAATACATGACGGGCGTTGAAGCCAGCATTTTCGCTATCACCGATGGCATCGACTACGACTTGCTCGCAACGGCGCAGGATCACAAGCGCATCTTCGATGGCGACCGCGGCAAGAATACCGGCGGCATGGGCGCGTACGCTCCCGCCGCGATCGTCACGCCGGAGATCATCGAGCAAGTAAAGCGCGAGATCATCGAGCCGGCGCTCAAAGGATTGCGCGACGAAGGCCGCATCTATCGCGGCATTCTCTACATCGGCGTGATGATCGCGAATGGACGCGCTCGTGTCGTCGAATTCAACGTCCGCTTCGGCGATCCCGAAGCCGAAGTTGTGCTGCCATTGCTCGATGGCGATCTCGCCGAAATCTTCCTTGCCTGCGCCGAAGGCCATCTTGCTCCGCTCTTGCCGATCAAGCAGTTCCCAGCGTCGGCGGTAACCATTGTGATGGCCAGCCAGGGCTATCCCGATAGTTACCAAACCGGCGAGGTCATCACCGGTTTGGACGAGTTCGACCAAAAGAAAGAGATCGAGCAGGGCATAGCAGTCTTTCATGGCGCCACCAAATTGGACGATCGCGGACGCTTTCTCACCTCCGGCGGTCGCGTGCTTTCCGTCACCGCCGTAGGTTACGACGATGATCTTCGCCACACCATTACCGCTGCCTACAATGCCGTCGCGCAGATCAGTTTCAACGGCGCCTACTACCGCAGCGACATCGGCAAGAAAGCGCTGCGAACTCCAGAAATGCGGACTGCATAAATGCACACTCCGGCTGCATAATTTCTCCGCCAAGCTCCCAGAAAACGGTGCCCAAAACACAAAAACGCATTTGTGTTTCATGAACTATGCCCTAAATAAGCTAAAAACGCCAGTTGTCTTTCAGCAATGGGCGCTTTTTGTCGGGGTGTTGGGAACATGTTCATTAACTCGATGCGACTTTTCATGAATTTATGCACCCTGTTCCCACAAAATTTAATTATTTTTCCCGATTTTCCCTTTCATACTTCATAATCTCCCCAGGGTGCTCATCAAAGCAAAACCAATATACGACGCGAAAAACCCAAAAGCAAGCGTTTGGTGAAAATAGATGAAATTTCTTTCGCGTAGGTCGGCGCTTCCAGCCCGACCATCCCCGGAAGGGACAACAGAACCGGGAAGCTATTAAACTACCTTTTGCGTTCTACAACATATGCCACTTTCTCAAAGTGTACTTGATAATGCTAAAGCAACCCAATCGGCTGCCGCACATGACTCTTCCCTTCGTGTGAGGGTAGTCGCCCCACCTGGAAGTGGAAAGTCATTCACAATAGAAGAGCGCGTTGCCTGGCTCCTGGAACAAGGAATACAACCCACTGAGATTGGAATAATTTCCTTCACACGGGCATCCGCACTTGACCTACAGTTACGAGTGCATAACGAATGTGAGAAGCGGGGAATCGTGGGTCACGATCAGTTAGAAATTCGTACGATGCATTCCTTGGCGCTTAAACTCCTGAGAAAGGCCAATCTTCTAACATATCCAAGCGGGCCGACGGTACTCGCTTCGTGGGAAGTAGAAGAGATAATTGATGAGGAGTTCAGCATTATGGATCATGGAACGACACCATCAAGGGCGGGCAAAATTCGGGAGTTCCGAGAGGCATTCTGGTATACTGGTATTGAGGCTCCTTCTAATTATGTGCCTGTGAATCCCAATATCACCCCTGAAGAAGTAACATCCTTCATTAGATTTCATGGACCTCGGTCACAGGTATATTGCTGTGTGCTCCCCGGCGAAATCGTCCAACAGTGTGTTGAGCATACGAAGTCAGGTTCGCTGGATCCGGCCGCAATAAGTGGCCTAAAACATCTTATTGTCGACGAATTTCAAGACCTTAATCCAATGGATTTGGAATCACGATCCCCGGTCGGGGCTACCAGTTCGTCGCCGGCGCCGGCGCCGGCATGGTCGCCAACGATGCGCGCGCCGCGGCCGCCCCGGGCGGCACCGCCGACCCTGCCGTTGCCGAGCCGCCGGCGACCAACCTGCCGCGCTGGCTGCCGCCTCTCTACGGCCGTGCCGAGGAACTCGCCGCGGTCGTCGAGCGGATTCGCGATTACCGGCTGGTGACGATCGCCGGCAGCGGCGGCATCGGCAAGACCCGCCTCGCGCTCGCTGCGGCGTCCTGCGTCGCTGCGACGCCGGAGATGGGCACTGGAGAGGGCGCCTGGATCATCGCGCTCGAGGCGCTCGCCGACCCCGCGCTGATCGCCGGCACCGTCGCCCGCGCGCTCGGCATCCCGCTCGCTTCCGACCCGGCTCGACCGCAGGATGTCGCCCGCGCGCTCGCCGGGCGCGAGCTGCTGCTGGTGATCGACAACTGCGAGCACCTGCTCTCCGGTGCGGTCGAGCTGGTCGCCGCGCTGCTCGCACTGGCGCCGCGCGTCCGGATCCTCGCGACCAGCCGCGAACCGCTGCGGCTGACCGCCGAGCAGGTGATCCGGCTGCCGTCGCTTGCGGTCCCGGCGCCGGGCGAGAGCGAACGCGCGCTCGAGTACGGCGCGGTCGAACTGTTCGTGAACCGGGTCCGCGA
>CAWCCK010000004.1:0-152266 GCA_963794025.1 Ignavibacteriota bacterium | reverse complement strand
TCAATCTATGCAAAATCTCAGCAATTCCCTTAAGTTCAGTCATCTGTTCATCTTGAAGGGTCGCTAAGTAGGTAAGTGTCTCATGGTCAACTTCAGCTTTTGCGTCATTTTGAGCTTGGGTTTTATTCTGGCTCCTTTGCAGCGCTGGTAGTGCCCACCACTGGATCCAGGCTAGGAAATCGCACCCATGGGAAAGCTGTTCGTTTCCACGCTATCTTTTACGGTAGGGTGCCCGTTGAAATTGTCGGGGACCACTGGCCCAAGTTCCCGATAGGGAGAAACTTCCACTTGGGAATCAAAACTTACTCCCCCATCCAGCGAACGGGCAACAAGAATTCTTTTCGACAACGAATCGCGATCCTCATACGTAATATAAAGTTCTCCATCCGGCCCACACGCGGGAACCGGGCCTTGAAATAATACTGTATCCTGCGTAACGGGGGCTGAGGAAACAGTTACCGGCAACGACCAGCTTCCTCCGTGATCGGTCGAGCGGGATTCCACGATAATAGATTTAGGATATGCAATAGTTACCCACGTAATATATACATTGCCGAAGAATGTGCTGCCCGAATCACGATCGGCTGCGATGTAATCGCGGTCGGCTACAGAAGTAGTAACGTTGCTGTTGGTGTCTCCGCCCGCATATACCGGATCATTCCACAACTGTCCATCGTCATGCGAAACATAACATGCTTCTTCATTGGGATCGAAGAGGCCAGGGTCATTCTCGAAGACGTTGGAAAAAAATAATGTTCCCGACTCATCGAACACAACGCCGGGGTCGGTCGCTTCCGAGAATTGCTGCGTTCCACCATCGAAAATGGCGATTGGAAGCGCTGCATTCTTCCAAGATAGGCCGCCGTTCGTGCTCGCATAGTTCCAAAGCACATTAAAATTCCGGTCATCCACGCCACCAATGTCAATCGCGAGCGGGTTAGCAGGATTGACAGAAATAGATGGCTCGTCCTGATCGTCCAAAGGGTCGTTGGTAACATTAATGTTCGGAAAGAGCGAGGTCGCGGTTGAATCCGGCAATCCCAATACTTGCATCGCGCGAGCAGGAACTAAATGTGACTGCAGCGACCGGCGATGCCTCAACTGCGGGAACTGGATCTGCGCGTGCAGCGCACTTGCGTCCGCAATGAAAAGCAAAACAACGATTAAAAAACATCTCATAAAAAAAGTAACACGCAATGAGCGTATGATGTGCCACATAATGGGGCCTAAAGTGCAGGCCACACATTGCTTCCCATCCCGCCCGCGATCGCAAGCATCAGTTTAATGCGTGCTTTCGGGCCGGTCAGATACGGAGCAAAAATGCAGCCGAGCCGTTCCAGTTCCCGGCCAGCACCTTCGTAAGTATAGTACGGTCGAACCGGCCCGGCTTGACAGCGCGTAGTAATTACAACCGGAATGTTCATCTCGCGCGCGCGAGAAATCCCATTTATCACTCCGGGCGGGACATTCCCCTGCCCCATCGCTTCAATGACAATCCCAGACGCGCCCGCTTTCAGCGCAGTAACGAACAGCGTATCATCCATTCCTGAATACGTTTTGAGAAGCTCGACATACGGCAGTTCTACATCCTCACCTATAGCGATATTCATGCGATGATGCGGTTCCCGAATGCGGCGCGGCACATCGAGCTTCAGCGTGTTCACGGTTCCCAGTGGGCCGAAATCCGGCGAGCGAAACGTATCGTCCTTCATCGTATGCGTTTTCGTCACTTCCGATGCGGCATACACATGTCCGTTCATCACCACGACGGTTCCCACATTTCGAAACGCCGGACTTGCCGCGACAGCAAACGCATCCACCAAATTTCTGCCACCATCCCACGCCGCATCTGTCGAGGTGTGCATCGAGCCGGTGAAGACGACTGGGAACGAATCGCCAATGATGAGATCGAGAAAATACGCCGATTCTTCCATCGAATCCGTGCCATGCGTGATAACAATGCCATCGGCGTGTTCTCCGGATGACCGATCATCCGCCAGCGTGCTGACAAAACCGGCGAGCGTCAGCATCATCTCCGGCGAAATATGCGGGCCGGGCAGCGTAGAAAAATCGTGAACCTGAATTTTAAGCTGAGGTAAATGCTGCGCGATTTCCGGCACACGCTCCATGATCTCACGACCGGAAAGCGCTGGCACGACGTTTGTCGCTTTCTTTGCATTGACAGCGATCGTGCCGCCGGTAAAGACAGCAGCGATCGTTGCCGACCCACTATTTACTTTGCTGGAAAGCGGCTTCGATAAAATTTTCGTTTCTTCTGTAACAAAAGCCATGCAGGAGAGTTGATTAAGGTATTGGTTTATTAACTTCCACACTCGTAATGAGATTCCTTCTTTTAATTTGTCATCCTGAGCGGAGTTCTTTTCGACGCGCATCGCCCACGATGCTTGGAGAAAAGAACGGAGTCGAAGGATCTCTGGTAGTGCATGAGATTCTTCGACTTCGTAGCTCTCCGCTATCGCGGAGAGCTACTTCGCTCAGAATGACATCTTATAATAATAAGCTATTAGAAGGATCAGCCTTTTTTCAAAACTAAATTAGTATTGTATCGTATTCCATTCTTTCATTTTAATAACATAATGTTTCGATCGCTCCTCTTTCTCTTGATTCTTGCCGTGCCATGCCTTTCGATGGCCGAGCAGACGAAGCCGAAACGTAAGGCTGCAAAAAAGCATGTCGTTGCGCCGGTGGTCGAGGAGAAGCCGCTGGAAATTCTCGGCATTCGTCCCGGCATTACGCTCGATAGCATTCGCAAGATCATGACGACCGCCGGCGTAACCCTGCGCGAAGTGCGAGAAGACACGCTCTCGCATTCCTACGCCGCGCAGGATGTGCATGTCTATGTGGTCGATTCCATCTTCTGTCGATTGACCTACATGCGCATGACATTCCTCACCGATGCATCCATGCGGCTTCGGCGGTTAACGATCACTCCACGCGAAAGCGAAATAACGATCGGCGCTTCGGACGACATTGAGAACGTGCTGCTCCTCTACTTCGGCCAAAAATGGGGCAAGCCCGAACTCAATCTCGATCCCCCGCTGCCGGATTTCCGCTGGCGAACCGGCAATATCCAAATGCGCGGGTTTATCCGCCGCGGCTACCCGATGTGGGTGCTGGAAGGGTAAACCACGCATGATCGCTCATGCTGATTACGCGGATTATGCTGATTGTTAGGATGTGTTGTGGATAACTTTCCTCACACACTCATTTCTGAGCTATTTTCACCACTTTTCGCGCGCAAACGCATTTGTTTTTCATGAACGTATGCATTTATCCATCAGCTTTTCATTAATTTCAAAAAGAAAACTATCGACAAATTTTCAATGAACAATGCACCAAGCATCGCCACGATGCCCCCTTTCATACTTCATACTTGCCCAAAGGGTGCCTATCAAAGTAGTACCAATATACGCACTTAGATTGCCAAAGTCAAGCATTTCCCGAAAATAATCGAAAATTTCTTTAAGACCCGCCGCGGCGGGGTGCCTATGGTAAATTGGATGGTTGGGCTGGAAATTCTGCAATTCCTCCGTATGTGGATAGAAAGCCGTAATTTCGTGACATGAAAAAGAAACTGACTCGCAGAATGAACGTGAGGATCGATAAGCTGACCAGATCGATTCAGATCAGAATTTCCGGAGATAGAGTTGATACCGCTATCCAACGGCTCTGGCCTGCGGATTCCGGTCTGCTCAAGGATGGCGCCTGGCAATTCGATTGGGAACGGGAACTGCATCAAAAAAACCGTGAAATCTATACCCTGACAACCATCCTAAATCCGACGATCATTCAGGGACTTATTAGTCTCGAAGAAAGGAACGATCATATCTTCGTTCATTTGGTCGAGAATGCGGATTTCAATAAGGGTTCGCAAAAGCTTTTCGAAGGGGTTCCAGGGAATCTCTTTGCATTCGCATGTAAAATGGCGTTCGAGAAAGGCTATCGAGGCGATATTGCTTTCGACTCGAAAACAGCCCTCATTCCCCACTATGAAAAGACTATTGGCGCAAAACGATTGTGGGGAATTCGGATGTTAATAAAAAAGAGGCTTCGTATCATTTAGTAAGCCGATATTTTAAGGATTTCGACAATGGCACGATTTAAAATACCCGATTATGACCGGCTCGATGACGTGGACATTTATGTCCAAAGCACACCGATGACTCCGGAAGAAGAAAAGCGTTTGAGCGAACTTCTAAAAGCCCGCCGCGAAAAAGATGCCCGAAGGACGTCACTCCATTCCGTTCCCAAAACCCCAAAGCGCACCAAAGCAGCAAGCCGATGAAATAAGGAGGATGCGGACGACAGAGCACGAAATTTCGGGAAATTAAGCGATTCCTGAAAATACTTGAATTTTATCAATAGAATTTCTAATGTTCAGTTTACTGAAGGAAAAAGCGCCGGAAAAATATATGGCACTGCTTTCATAGGAAAGTTCATGCGAAGAGGGCTAAGAGTGGATTCAGAAGTAAGGAGTTCCATCTTCAGCAGCGATTGAGTAATTCGTCGAGCGGTTCTATCTGGTTTACCCGTGATGCGAGGAATTTCTCCGCGAGCCACTTCTCCGCGTAAGAGTACTTCCCCAAGTATATATTTTGCACTTGCATCCAACGCGCCGCGTGCAGCAAGAATATCGACATATTGTGATAAGCGGTCGAGCAAGCTGTCGATCTCAAGAAGTTGTGACATATATCCGATCTGATCGATCGCTACATCGAGAATAAAGTCCACAAACGTATCGAGTCCGCGCTGGGAGAGATTTCCGCGTCCATCGTAATCATTGTAACGATGCTCGTCCGCTGCTTCAAGCGCCGCATAGTACTCTTCACGTTTGCGCGCCAACCCTCTGGAAAGCGCCCAAAGTCCGTTGCTATCCAGATCTGCTTGCATAAAATAGAGATGCGTGAAAAGCCGCACTACCCTGCCATTGCCATCGAGGAACGGATGGATCCATGCCAAACGGTGATGAGAAGCCGCCGCAGCTATGATCTTCTTTACGGAACCCAACTCGGCAGGCGCATAGACTTCTTTGAATCGTTGCATAAATGCGGGAAGGCTCGCAAACGCTGGTGGGAAATGCCTCCCAATTTCAACGTTCGTCGTTCGCACTTCTCCTGGCATAACTTCCAGCAATTTTCCACTGGAAGATTTCACCGTTCTGAATTCCATCGGTAACTTTTCATAAAATGACCGATGAATGTGCGAAAGAAATTCGGGCGTACAAATATTTATCTCTGGCGATGCCCGAACGATAGCTTCGAATTCTTCCTGCGTTTCAATATGTGCTCGCCCAAGGAGTTGCAACGACCGCTTCGGTGATTCTGCAGCATAATCGTTCTTCTGTGCGCGCTCAAGATCTAATGGGCGCGTAACATTCCCCTCGATAAGGTTCGAATAATAGCTATTCATCAGCCGGAGAAGCATCGCCATCCGACGCTGTGTGAGAGGATGAAGTTTTCCGGAAAGCTCTTGTGATCGTTTCAGAAGTTCGATCGCCTTCTCTTCGAGCACCGGCTTTGCGGGCCACATCGGCTCCATTTGCGAGATGCTGCTATAAAGCACAGCTCTCCCGGAAACAGGCGGGTTAACGTCCATCCCCTTCTCATTTGGCCGCTTATTTGGCCGACTTTTTGGCCGACTTAAAGATGGGCTTTTTTTCATTAATTTAGCTTATTTAAGCCACTTTAACTAAGTTAGAAGATAGATAATTCCACCCTTTTGGCCGACTTATTGGCCGGGTTTATTAATAGCCATATCTCGAACAATCGCAAAAACTCGTGTAGCACCGGGAGTATACTCCCGGTGACTACACGACCACGCAAAACCGTGTAGCCGCAAGCTCCTGCTTGCGGGCATAACATTCCCATCGTAAGCTGGAGCTTACGAGTACACAGTGGATAAACCTGGATTACGCAGATTGGATGGATTAGGCGGATTTTCAGCAACTCTGAGTAATTTTAAAAACGCGTGTAGCACCGGGAGTTACTCTCGGTGCTACACGAGTTAAATCTCCGTTTGAGTGTTGGAGTTTCCTCCCACCCTCGATTCTGAGCCATTTTCGACGATTGGTTCACCCGTGTCTTTCGCTATCCAATTAGATTCGATGGTAAGACCACTGCTAAATTTGAGTATAGCTTTAAACTTCGTTCCCCATGGCAGCACATAAGCCAATTCTTTATTCGTGGTTTTGTGGGCGGGTATTGGAATGCTGAACTTTTCTGGTTCCCACCCCCCATTCGGGTCAAACCCCCATTTAGCATCTCCAGCACCCTCAAAATCGTCAATGAATCGTGCGCTTTCCCATGTATCCTCCATATCACCATGGTTATGAATGGCGAGCCTCCAGCCCCACGCCCCCTGAAAGAATGGCTCGATTGAATGGGATGCCGCAAGGAGAACACTTATAATAGGTTCGGAATCGTTAAGTTGTGAAGGTATTATGGAAATTACGGTAATTTTTCGAGATGCTTGTTTTACCCAATCAAGTTTGCCATCCACGTCATTGACCGCATAGGTTGGGACGATGGCATAAGTGTCAGGCACCTGAAATCCGTGAGTAATTTTTGCATCGCCTTGCCCACTATTTGCTGAGTCCCGATAGCAAAATATATCTTTAATTGGAACTCCGTTTGATGTTGCTACGGCCCCCGCGCTCGTATACACGGTAAAAGATAGAATGCCATATCCCGGTGCTGAATTGTCCATGATTTGGCTACTATGATATGCCGTAACAATCGGCTTCCCGTTAATCATAATAAGAATGGCAATATCTATTGTATTACCCACAAATGAAGTTCCGTTGCTCCTACTTTGGAGGGTTTTCAAAGTTTTGTCAATTCCTTGCTCCTTGCGCTCAATTTCTTTTTTCGCTCGTTCCATCCAATAATCGAACGGCTGACTTAGGGCGATTTTAAGACTGATTTTTCTCTTAACCCCTTTAACAAAGCTCCATACTCGCTTAAAAAGGTTGAACTTGAAGAACCACCGAATAATCCCAAAAACGAAAAGAATGATTGCAATTGCGCCGCCAATCCACTCCATCGCTTCGACACGGATTCCGAGAAATTCAAATGGTTTATTCTGCAATAGGTAAAGTCGTTCAAGTGCGAGCCTCGAAGCCATTCCGATGGAAAGTATCGAATGTTTCATCCATGCAAAGTTACGAATTTTTGGGCTTCTTAGGAGCATATTCTCAAAGATCGATATTTTGTTGGGAAGTGGCGTTTTATTTTCTTCCCTTCCGATATACGAAATTGAGTCTGCAATAATGGTGTTGTACCCTAATGCCTTCCAAACGCAATGACGCTGTAACGACAGATCGCACCGAATCCGAACTGGAGCGGTCGTTGCGTCCGCGCGAATTTGGCGAGTTTACGGGTCAGGAAAGCATTATCGAAAATCTGCGTATCTTCATTGCAGCAGCCCGCGCGCGTGGCGAGGCGCTCGATCACGTTCTCTTTACCGGCCCACCCGGACTTGGCAAAACCACGCTTGCGCATATCATTGCCAATGAAATGGCCGCGCAAATTCGCACTACTTCCGGTCCCGTCATCGAACGCGCCGGCGATCTGGCCGGACTTCTCACCTCCTTAGAAGAAGGCGATGTGCTTTTTATCGACGAGATTCATCGCCTGTCCGCCGTTGTCGAGGAATATCTCTATTCCGCAATGGAAGATTACAAGCTCGACATCATGATCGATAGCGGCCCCAGCGCGCGCTCCATTCAGATCGAGCTGAAACCGTTTACGCTTATCGGCGCAACCACGCGGGCAGGTTTGCTCTCCGCGCCACTTCGCTCTCGCTTTGGAATTTCTAATCGGCTTGATTATTATCAAGCTGCGGCTCTGAAAAAGATCGTCGAGCGCAGCGCGCGGCTCATCCAAATTAAGATCGACGACGAAGGCGCGCTTGAGATCGCTCGGCGCTCGCGTGGTACGCCACGTATTGCCAACCGGCTGCTGCACCGTACCAGAGATTTCGCGCAAGTTAAGGGAGATGGAACTATTACACGCGAAATTGCGCTTATAGCTCTGAAGGCGCTCGAAGTCGATGAACATGGCCTCGACGAAATGGATAAACGCATCCTGCTCACGATCATCGAAAAATTTGGCGGCGGCCCGGTCGGTTTGAACACGATCGCCGTCGCCGTTGGCGAAGAAGGCGGAACGATCGAGGAAGTTTACGAACCATTCCTGATCCAGGAAGGCTTTCTTGCACGCACTCCTCGCGGACGCGAAGCGACAAAGCTGGCCTATAAACATTTTAAATTGACCGCGCCAGTGAGCGAACCCCTTTTCCAAACACCTGCATAACACACTTACAGCGAACGATAACTAAATTCAGCGAACGCATGAAAACAAAAAAAGAGCCGAAGCGAGAAAAAGCAACCGTAGCAGTACCAGCGACTGAGGTCATCCCGACGCCGGCAATACCGCCTGCCGTTGCCGTGCGAACGATGAAAGGCACGCCGCTCACCGAAGCCGCATACGAATACATCGTCCAGCATTTTGCGACGGGCGAACGCGCGCTGCTAGAAAAAATGAGCGTGCGCGCCGTCGCTGCCGGAATGCCGATGATCAATATCTCGGACGATCAGGCGAGATTTATCGCGTTCTTCCTCAAAGCGATGAAAGCCAAACGCGCGCTCGATGTGGGAACGCTTTTCGGATACAGCGCGGCCATCATGGCGCGCGCAATGGGAACCGATTCCGAAGTCGTGAGCCTCGAAGTGAACGATAAACACGCCAACGTTGCGAAGGAAAATATCGAAACCCTTCACTTACGAAATATCCAGATCAAGAGCGGTCCGGCGCTCGAGATCATGAAGCTCATGCGCCGCGAGACCTTCGATTTTATTCTCATCGATGCCGACAAACCAAATTACACGCAGTATTTGAACGAAGCGCTTCGCCTCGTGCGTCCGGGCGGCGTAATTGCCGGAGATAATGCTTTAGCCTTCGGGAAGTTAACAGATAAACTCGCAAGCACCGATCCGGATTATAAAAGCGTGAACGCTATTCGCGGATTCAACGAAACCTTTGCCAATCAGAAGACGCTGTTTAGCACGCTCATCCCCGTCGGCGATGGCATGGTGATGGGTGTGGTGAAATAATTGTCATCGTTTCGCCTGTCACTTTCGTCACTATCGCGTGTTACCTATTTTTTGAATACTGCATGACATTTTCGAAGATCGCTCGTACTTTTCTTTTCATAGTTTTAGTTTCAATGCTCGCCGCACAAAGCAGCAGAGCACAAATATCCAAAAGCGTCGGGTTGCTGAAAGGTGAGATAACGCTCAGCGATGGAACGCCCCTCGCAAACGTTCCGGTCACCATTTTTAAGGGAACCGATATTCTTACCACGACCAAATCCAGCCCCGAGGGTAAGATCACAACGATACTCCAGCCCAATGCCGTGTATCGGCTTCGGGTGAATGCCAGCAATTATCTCTATCATGAGGATACGCTTACGCTCGGCACGCTGAAAACCTATCAGGAGTTCCCTGTACATATCGTACTTTTTCCGTTGAAGGATGGTCAGGTGTTCGAGCTTTCTTCTCCCGTGTTTGCGCCCAAGTCTCAGCAATTATTGCGTGGCGCGCAGCCGGAATTCGATCGCATCGTCGAGCAGATGAAGCACAATCCAAAGCTCTCCGCGACGATCACCGTGTATCCCGATGCGCCCATAAAATCTAAGAAAGACGCGGCGCAAAAAACGCTTGCTGCAAGCCGCGAAATGTCCATGCGGTCGTACTTCCTTAATAAAGGTATCTCCGAATCGCGCTTTAGCGTGGTGACCGAAACGACAAGCATTCCACCGGGAATTTTTCAGCGCAACGATCCTGCATTCCCAACCGCTGCCGCCGATCCTCCACCAAGCAAGAAAAAGAAGAAAACAAAAACTACTCCAACGCCTTCAGGACTTGTTCCGCAGTATGTGGAAGTCGTGGCGCATATTGCGTCCTAACGTAGGAGAAGTTTAACTCCCTGTCATTCCCGCGCATGTGGGAATCCAGCTTCAATTCTTTCCGTAACCGGATTCGAACACCACTTTTCGGGAATCTTTCATGCCTGCCGAGGATACTTCCATGAAATAACTTCCCTCCGGGATATTCGGAAGTGCAAGCGGAAGCGTTTGCACTCCGGCAGAACATGGAATGGATGAATGCCACAGTGTACGACCCAGCATATCGCTCAGTGAGAACTGAACCACCCCCGCCTGCCCAACCGAGAAACTTAGATCGATCGTCGCTACGCCGTTCGCAGATGAAACAGGATTCGGGCGAACAGAAATAATTTCAAGCGCAAGTTGCCCATCCAGCAAACTTCGAAGCATCGGCGTACCGCAGGTGTCGGTCATCGTAAAGCGAACAGTTCCCACCTGTTCGATCGGCGAAAGTACACAATCATCGTAATTTGCGGAAGTATCGTTAAAGCGAAGCCCGGACATTGTAATATCGCAGCCCGCGCTATCGGCAACAGCGATGGCAAAATAGCAACTCACAAGTTCCGTTCCATCGGGAACCGCGCCGATCATATTATGACGCAGTCGAATTTCAAGCGAGCCATTGTTTTGCCATGAGGTATCGGCAATACTCCATCCCACAGCGGGAACGATACCAGTGAGCGTCAGCAAATTCCAATTCGCATCCAGTGTAAACGTAACGGTTTGGAGATTCATCGTATCGCCAATGTCATCGAGCAGAACGGCTAACACATTGGTGGTATCGCCGGCAAAGCCAGAGGATTGCGACGTAAGATCGTTCGCTTCGAGCGTCATGCGCGCAGTGGGAACTGTTCCATGTACCACGCCGGAAAGTTGAATGGAGCGCGCATACGGTATCTGCCGTGCATTCACATTCAGCAACGCCACGCCAGTGCCGCTGCCGTTGGGATCGAATTGAACCGTGTAATAGAGCGTATCGCCGGGAGCAAGTGTCGCTGGGAACCCGAGAATGCCACCTAACGTAAATTGTGTCTCCGTTAGAGGTACATTCAAACTAATGCTATCTACCGATGTTGGAGCGCATCCTACGTTAGCGATCCAATATGTTTTTGTGACCGGCACACAGGGCTTCGTCGTAAAAATGGAATCGGGCGTGGAAAACGCCAGCGCGTGTTGGCTGATCCGCGACGCATACGAGAACGCAACCGTCGTGTCGATATTCTGTCCGCGTATCACAAGCTGGGTGGAGACTAACGTATCTTCACTCGGCACCACGCGGAACCCCATACGCACGCTGCTATCCGCGGGAATGATAATCGGCAGCGAACCCGATAGCGTCAACGTAACGCCAGCATATCCCGCGAGCGAAGTATCGGTAATGATAACGTCATCGCAATTTCCCATGTTCGTGATCACAATCGTGGAATCGATGAACGAACACGGAGCGATCGTATCAAACGCGAACGCCGCGCTGCTCAACGCGAGTTGATGTGCGTTCGGAACGATATAGCCCGTGAGCGAGATGGTTTGATAATGGTCTTTACGATCGACAGGATCGAGAATAGTTACCAGCGCGGAATCGGAAACGTCGGCATTCTGCTCCGGTTGGAGCGTAAATCGCACGGTAAGGGTATCGCCCGGAGCAAGCTTTATCGGGAATGCCGGGTCGAGCACGCTAAAATTAATTCCCACTGCGAGGTTTGCAGAAATTGCGATCACGCTATCGCACGAAAGATTGACGATCTTTCCTTCCAATGTATCGGACTTGCATGCAAGAATGTTGCCATAACTCAACATCGGCGTAAGCAGGCTATCGTGAAAGGTAGAAATTCCCACGCCGGCAATGGTGATCGTCGTATCGACCATCACTCCGCCCAGTTCAAGCGTGATCCGGAGACGATTCGACCCACTATCCGTAGTTGTTGGCTTGAAGTGAACGAGAATAGAATCGATCCCACTATCGCGTGGAAGCGTGATCGGAAACGGCGCAGGGTCGAACCAAAATTCGCTGTCGGCATTCTCCCATGTGATGTTCTTGATGGTCAGGTTTTTGCACAAAGTATTGCTAAACGTAACCCACCGCGAAGCCGAGGAACACGGCACATTGACACCGCCCATCTCGACGAGCGTATCTTGCAGCCCGACCGTAGTGGGAATGTTATACAGCACTTGCAGCGTGGGAATAAGCAGCGTATCCACGATCACCGACCCCGTTACAAAACGCAGGTGAAGCTGTGTAGTATGGGTTCCCTGGTTTCCCGGCTCTACATGCAAATGCATCGTTACCGTTCCCGATGGCGGTATGACGTTTGGAAAAGGAATCGATTGCAGTTGAAAAATGGAGGTATCGCTAAGCATGGCGCTAAGCAATACGATGGAATCGCACGGCGTCGCAGAAATGGAAATTTCTGTATCGATGGATGTGCAAGCATCGAGCACCGTAAGGTTCACAGCGCCGATCTCCGCTTGCCCACCGCGCAGCACTTTTAGCGTGAGCGGTACGGAATCGTTAACCGTTTCGCTTCCACCAGCGAGCATACGAAGTCGAAGTTCCGATAGGAACGTCCCGTTGATCTGCGAGGACGATTGGATAGGGATAGTATCGGAACCGGCTGGCCCAAGCGTGACTGGTAACGGAAGTGGAAGCACATGAAAATGGGAACTGTCGCTGACGGACACCCTGGTGAGCGTAAGGCTATCGCAGGCCAAATTACGCAAAATGATCGCGGAATCTTTCGTAATGCACGCATACGGAGACGTGATCTCCAGATAGGGTTCAATGCTAAAGTTCACCTCGGCATCGGGCGCCGTGCCGTACAGCGTAATGATCGTATCGATCATTCGAGATCCCAAATTAAATTCCAGCAACAGCTTGCCGGAATCTTTGAGCGACGGGCTTGGTGAATAGAGCACGAAAATACTATCGTTTCCGGTCAACGTCGTGGGCGCTCCTTCTAACGAAAAGTATGGCGCGCCGGATAGGATCTGTGCGTCGGTAAGCACACCATGCGTACATCCCGTGATCGATGTAATATGAATGACCGAGTCCACGGTAAGGCAGCGGGTTCCCGTAAAATTGATGTTCGTCTTATCGAGATACAACGCAACCACCCCCGAAGCGTTTGGAATATACCACAAATTGCCGGAGGCACTCGCATCCCCGGCGAAAATTTGCGACCCGACAGAATAAAATCGGGTATCGCGATAATTGCTGGGACCGCAGATGCTCACCCAGACCGCGCCGGAATCCGCCGAAGCATAAAAACCACTATCCGTCGTCTGCACAAAAAGATTCCCAGCCGTTCCCATAATGCAGCCGGTGGGAATCGGAGTAAAGGTATAGGGATTTGTCCAAAGCTGGCCGCCATTCGTCGATAGAAAAAATTGATTCTTCTTTTCTCCGGCAGCGACGAACATGCTCGTACCCGGAATAGCATACGGCGACCATGTTTCGGCGTCGATCGAAGGGGCATCGTCCCACGTCACTCCGCCATCTATGGTATAGAGCGCGTTTAAGGTCGTGCTGAAAACACCAACGAACCCCAGGCTTCCGCTGAACGTTACGCCATTCTGATACGAGGGCGCAAACCGAGTCCATGTGACGCCAAAATCCGTGGAACTTATGGAATTGATATTCCAGCAGGACGCGATCAGTTCATTCGATGCCGCGCAAAAACCAACCGACACCACCGAGCCGGTTGTGGAATAAACTGAGTTCCAGGTCTGGCCACCATCGGTCGTTTCCCAAATGGCGCCGTTATTACCATCGAAAAAGTCCTCGATGCTACACCATCCTTGCAAGGTATTTCGGAATGTAAAACCAGTGACCTCCATCGGCACGGGTGTACCGGGAGTCGTTGTCTGATTCCAGGTCGCGCCGTTATCGGTGGTGCGCCAAATGGTCGAGTTCTCCAAACCCACAAAGCCCGTGGTCGCGGTTCCCTGCTGATCCAGAAAATACACGCTCTCAATGAACGATGGGAATGTTTTAAGCAGAGACCACTGCGCCCAACTCGGAGCAGCCACAAGCATAAGCGCCCCGAAAACGAGGACGCTGGTACGTGAACAAAGTGTGCGTTTAGCCATCATGCAGGACGTCGCCTAAGAGAAAGCGAACAGGCGGGGAGATAGTACCACCCTGTAATCCATTTTTGGGCGCGAAGGTTCTTTGGCTTCGTAGCCGCACCTTTCAAGGTGCGCCGAATATTTCGGGTCATCCATTTCACCGTACCTTAAAAGGTACGCCTACGAAAACGCACCTTCGTGGGCGCACCTTTCAAGGTGCGCCGAATGTTTCGAGGCATCAATTTCGCCGTACCTTGATAAGGTACGCCTACGAAGCACGCCTACAAAGTCCAGCTACAAACCATGTCCGACATCTTCATTTCCTACTCCTCGAAAGATCGCGATCAAGCCGAGCAGCTTACTGCACTACTCGCTTCGGCTGGGCTTTCTGTGTGGATAGATCATTCGGGGATCGAAGTATCGACAAGCTGGTCGAAGGAGATCGTGCAGGCCATCAATGAGTGCAAGGCGTTCGTGGTGTTGCTCTCGCCAAACTCGCTTGCCTCCACTAATGTGATAAAGGAAGTATCGCTGGCATCTGAAAAAAGGAAGAAAATACTTCCGCTCGATCTGGAACCCGTTCAGCTTACCGAGGACTTCGAATATCAATTAGCCGGAATTCAACGCGCACCGATGATGAATATCGACACCATCATTCGCGCGCTTGGGCGACTTGGTTTGGAAGCAACGCAAGCGCCATCCATCAAACTCGTTCATGAAACCGATGCGCGCAAGAGCTTGATGATCCTTCCTTTCGAAGATCTCTCACCAACAGCCGATAATGCCTGGTTTGCGGATGGTCTCGCTACGGAACTTATATCTGCGCTCACGAACGTCAAAGCATTACGAGTGACCGACCAGCAGACCACGAAAGAGTTTAAAAAATACTCCGGGCATCTCACCACCTATGCGAAGGAGATGAGCATCCGCTATTTCATTCAGGGTTCCGTGCGCAAGTTCGGCGATCAGATAAAAATTACTTCCACCCTGCTCGATATCGAAACCGGCGACCATCTCTGGCAAGACTCCATGAAAGGCACGATGAATGACATCTTCGATATACAGGAAAAAGTTGCGGAGAAAGTAGTCGAAGGACTGAAAGTGCATCTCGCTTCCGGCGAGAAGAAAAAGCTCTCCGAGCGCGGCACCGAAAATGCAGAAGCGTATGAACTGTATATGAAGGCAAGCGAGTATTTTGCTCGTCAGACGAAGGATGGCCTCCAGCTTGCGATTCAACTGATTACCGAAGCGATCAAACTCGATCCTGCCTATGCACTGGCGTATCGATCCAAGGCGCTTGCACTCGCATTGCTCTACCGGATCTATGACCGTGATCCCGCACTATTGAAAGAAGCGGAAACCCTCTCTTTGGAGGCGCTGAGGCTGAAGCCCGATCTGTTCGCGGTGTATCTCCCTCTTTCGCAGATCTACACATCCCGAGGCCAGGTCCTCGAAGCGGAAGAAGTCGCAAAGGAATACATCCGGAAAGACCCACAGAATTACAACAGTCATTTCACGCTCGGTTTTTTCTATGGCAATACCAGCCAACATGCCAAATCGATCGCTCCGTATGAGGAAGCGGTTCGTCTGAAACCGGATGATCTTCCATGCTTGTGGAATCTCGTCGTTGCCTGCGATGCTTCTGGAGAACGCGAGAAATGTGAACACTGGGCCGGGATCGCACTTCCGCTTGTCGAGCGTCATCTCAAGCTCCATCCTGATGATGAAGGCATGCGTGTGCAACATGCCGCCCTGCTCCATTTGAGTGGCAGGACAGAGGATGCCCATGTTGCGGCGATGAAGCTTACGAATCTGAGAGATAGCGGTTCACTCTTCAACACGGCCGGCCTTTTTAGTCAGCTCGGCGACCGCTCGGAAGCACTCCTGACCTTCCGCAAAGCGATCGAGGCGGGTTTCAAGGATACTCGGATGATGAAAGTATTTCTGGCCGATGACATCCTCGCCCTTGCCGACACACCGGAATATGAGGAGGTGAAGCGGATGGTGGAGGCGTTGTGAGGTGTGGCACATGCTTTAGCTTGTGTCAAGGTAAAATGACGCAAGCTAAAGCATGCGCCACACCACAAATTACAAATCATTCATCTCACCTCTGTGTTCCATAACTTTCCGTATCTTTGTAAATTAAAATGAAAACTCGGCAACATCAAGGGCTTGGTATTTTGCGGCGCAGCTATGCAGCGCACGCATTTTCCTTGCTGTTGCTCATCGCCATTGCCGGACGAACGGAAAGCGATTTTTTCCATTCACATGAAGCCTTCTCCGATAACGGGCCATCCATTTCCGCGCCTTGTAATGCGTGCGATCTCGATGCAACGATTGCGCTCCATGCTCCCGCGCCGCCTGTTCTTCCGCCTCTCACGCTAACTCCGGTCGAGATCTTTGCTCCGGCAGTTGCACAGCCGTTTGCACCGGCTATCCTGCACACACAGGGACGCGCACCACCTGCGCTCTGAGCCTATCTTCTGCCAGCGTATTCTATACGCTCACCTCCATCTTAATTATGGGCACTCGCTATAAATCGAGGCCAACGTGTGCATGTACCTCATTTAAAAATTTTTATTGTCATGAATTCTTATCAATTTTTTAGCCGGCATCGCCTGGCGATCTTCGCATTTCTTTTTATCGCGATTTCACTTTCACTCACAACTACACTTCTCGCTAAGCGCCATAAGCATGTGGAGGCAGAAGGAATTAATTTCACGGTTGCCGTCCATGACGGCACAAATGACGAGCCTCTCGAACTTGCGCGCGTTGCGCTCTATCGCGGCGCGGTACGCGTCTATGGACGTGTAACGAATGCGGAAGGCCACACGACGTTCACCGATATAGTAGCAGGCCCATACCAGCTCGTCGTTCGGTCGGTCGGGTATGATGACCATCTCGATTCGATCGTTATCGATAGCTCGCATACGTTCGATTCCGTAACGCTGTACGAGACAGGAAAACAGGTCACGATTACCGGGTTCCAGGAACCTGCGATCACAACAGTCGATCCCACGACTGGGAACCAGATCTTCGAAGCGGAGACCTATCACGCACCTCCGACTGCGCGAATAACCCAGTTAGTTCAGGAAAATCTGCTCGGCGCAGCACGCGCGCCAACAGGCGAAGTACACATTCGCGGTCAGCACGGCGAATATACCTATTATCTCGATGGCGCGCCGGTTCCACTCGGCGTATTCGGCGGATTGAATGAGGTGGTCGATCCTCACGTCATCGATCGCGCAACATTCGTCGATGGTGGATGGGCTGCCGAATATGGCGGGCAGATTGCCGCCGTGATCGACATGCAAACGCATGTTCCGTCCGGAGGTTTCCATTTGGATGCTTCAACCTATGGTGGAACTTACGCGCCAAGCATTAGCAAGGACTCGGTCATTAGTTCCACCCACCTGCTCAACATGAACGGCCAAACACTTTCGATGAGCGATAATATCGGCAAATTCGGATGGTTCCTTTCTGGCTCTCGTGAAGAAACAGACCGGCGCATTGATCCGCCGATCTCGGAGATCGAGCACGATCATGGGTTCGATTATTTCCTTTACGGCAAAGCCAATTATCTGATCTCTGATAAAGATTATCTGACGCTCAATTTAAATTATGGAATTACGAACACGCAAGTTCCCTATGATTCGGTCGAAGTTGGCGGCACGAATCCTCCGCAAGCGCAGGACGATAATCAATACACGACGAACGCATTTCAAACGCTTACGTATTTTCGGACGATCTCCTCGCAACCCGATCAAGAAAGCAATCTTATGATCGCAGGTTTTGCGCGGGAAGGCAGCCTTATTTATACACCTGGTGGAATTGATGAACCGACCATAGACACGCCGAACAGCCCGACGGATGTGATCTCAGAAGATCGGAGCTACACCACGCTCGGCATTCGAACGAAATACGATAATCGGCTCTCGCATCAATTCATGTATGCCGCCGGATTCAATTTCGATAATACGGTTGGACATGAAGATTTCGGACCGGTCGATAGCAATACTACGAATCTTATACCGTATAGCGCCGTTAACGTTCCCGGCGCGCCACATACGTTCACAACCTACACCGGAACGAATTTCGGCGCATTCCTCGAGTCCGAGATACATCCCTGGGAGTGGACGCGGTTCGATGTTGGCCTGCGATACGATCAGCAGGTTTCTCCCGACGTCGGATTCCAATCACAATGGAGTCCGCGTATCCGATGGAACTTCCTTATTGACGATAACAACTACGCTTACGTCTATTACGGGAAGCTTTTCATGCCGACCAATCTCGATGGCCTTTCGACGATCGGTAACCTTATTTACCCTCATAACACGTATGGCGATACGCTCGGTGGCACCAAAGCCGAACGCGATGAATTCTACGAAGCGGATTACATTCACACATTCGATTTCGGGCTGCACACCAAAGTAGATTATTTCTACAAGTATGCCTCGCCCGGAGTTGATGATGCAACCATCGGATCGAGCGCGATCAAAACGCCGGTGAATATCGCGGCGGTCTATACGCAAGGCATCGAGCTTGGGCTATCCTATAGTTCACCATACACGCCATTTTCTGGGTACCTCAATTCCTCGATCATTCACGCGTATGGCGTTGGAACCCTTAGCGGCGGATTCGTTCCCTTCCTGAGCGATGGCCCCGCAACCGATCTCGATCACGATCAGCGGCTTTCCGTTGTTGCATCGCTCAATTATCAACCCTCCGATTGGTATGCGAATGTTGTTGGAATCTATGGCTCTGGGCTAACGAATGGAAATCCGCAAGGGCTTTCGTATGGCACAGGCCTATTCGATTTCAATCAAGCCGAACACACCACCCCATCGTGGATCTTTAATATCGGAGGCGGATATACGTTCCATCTCCAGGGCACATCGACAATTTCGCCATCGCTTTACATTGGCAATGTGCTGGATAATGAGCATCTTCTCAAAGGCGCATACTTCAGCAGCGCCTTTTGGGAAGAACCGAGGAGTATCATTCTAAGGGTGGATTATTACCTGTAAGATTATAAAGTTCGTGTAGCGCCGAGAATATATTCTCGGCGCTACACAAACTTTATTCTCTCGGATCGAAATCGGATGTGTCTCGTAACTTCTCCCACAACTCCCGCTCTTTTTTGCTGAGAGATTCCGGAATTTCTATATTGACAGAAGCATAAAGATCCCCACGCGAGCCATCGGAACGATATAGCCCGCGATTCGCAAGGCGCAGCTTTAATCCACTCTGCGCTCCGGCAGGAATCGTCAGCCGAACATTCCCATCGAGCGTTTCCATCGGAACTTTCGCGCCAAGCACCGCTTCCCACGGCGCGACACCCAGTTCGCGGTACAGATCGAAATTATCGATGTCGTAAAACGGATGATTTTGATACGCAAGTGTCAGAACGAGATCGCCTGCCGCTGTTGTGCCTGACTCCCCTTGCCCCGCAAGTTTAATTTGTTTTCCTGCGAAAGAATGTTCAGGAATTTTTACTTTATACGTCTTCGTCGTGCCATCGGCTTTGCGAATGGTGAATTGCTTTTGCGCGCCATGAAATGCTTCTTCGATCGAGACGGGAAGTTCGGCTTCGATGTCGCCGCCGCGAGTGTTGAAGCCCGGTCGGCGCCGCTGTGTGGTCGTCGAACCAAAGCCCATTCCGGGGCCGAAGAATTGCTGAAAAAATTCCGAGAAATCACCGCCATCGCTCGTCGTGTAAGAATACCCTCCGCCACCCGGCTGCGGCCCATATCCCGGCGGAGGCGAAAATTGCTCGCCGGTTTTCCAGTTTTCGCCAAAGCGGTCGTACTTCTGGCGTTTGTCCTTATCGCTCAGAACTTCATACGCTTCGTTGATCTTCTTGAATTTCTCTTCCGCAGATTTATCGTTCGGATTCACATCCGGGTGATGCTTCCGCGCAAGTTTGCGAAATGCTTTTTTGATCTCATCTTCCGTTGCCGTGCGCGGAACTCCGAGGATTTCGTAATAATCTTGAAATTGAACGGGCATATTAGCTTAAACGACTCAGTAAATCCAATCCATATTTTTGAGTCTGATTCACCGCCTTTAGCAACTCCGGTGTATAATCCAGAAGTTGTCTCGCAATCTCGGGAAGATCGGTCACAGCATATTCATGCGTAATTTCATTTCGAAGCTCTCGTATCTCTCGGAATTTATTTGACGACTCGATCAAGCCGCGTTTCTCTGCGCGGTTTGCACTATCGATCGGGCTTCCCAATTCTATTCCTTCCAAAATGTCGATCACTCGAAAAACTTTCTGAAGCAGAATGTCTTCAAGACGCGCAAAGCGAATCGCGAATGTATCGAGACGGTCGAGATCGTCTTCTGAAGGATTTGACCAGTCTATGGTTGATTCGAGTCGTTCCGAAGAACGACGGAGACGCATTGCTGCTTTCTCGACTCGTACAAGAGTATCCCGTAATTGATCGGCGGTGCTTAAGAGTTGTTTTGTCATTCAATTGCTATTGCATCGAACGAAATCATTCGTGCGAACGTGCTAAGATTATTTTCCTGCTCACCTAAAATATCTATTTTTTGCTCACCAATAATTTCCCAGAGCTTCCAGCGTATTTCGCCGATCGTTTTTCGCGGCACAGGCTCTGTATCAACGATCATAAGATCAATATCCCCGCCTCGTTTGGTATCATCGACACGAGATCCATAGAGATACACTTTGGCATGTGGCAAGAACTCCTGCACGGTCTCGCGGATGGTCTGTTGCTCGAATTCAGTGAGTCGCATAGCATCAAATCTTAATTTATGCAAGAAATGTTTCTGAATAGTAAAAATTAGTCATGCTTACTTGCATAAATTAGAAAATAATTCCGGGTGCTTATTTTTAGGATGTCTGTGTTCCTAATCAGCCTTTATCCATTATCCTTATTCATCATTCCTAATTCATCCTTGTTAAAAGTAGGTATTGTCGGCGCAACGGGCGCAGTCGGAACGGAAATGCTCCGCGTCCTCGAAGATCGCAACGTTCCGCTTTCTGAACTTCATCTTTTTGCCAGCGAGCGTTCCGTTGGTAAGCAATTATCGTTTCGCGGATCGCCGATCGCGATCGAACATTTGCACGATCATTCCTTCTTTGGACTCGATCTTGCGCTCTTCAGCGCGGGAAGTGAGATCACAAAAAAATGGCGCGAGGCAGCGAAGAAAGCTGGCTGCATTATCATTGATAATTCCAGCGCGTTTCGCATGGAGCCGGGCGTGCCGTTAGTCATCCCGGAGATCAACGGCGAGGATGTCCGCGAGCATCACGGATTCATCGCCGTACCGAATTGCTCTGCCATTATCATGCTGATGGCGGTTGCGCCGCTACGCAAGTTTGGAAAGATAAAACGCATCGTTGTTTCAACCTATCAAGCGGTAAGCGGCGCAGGCGCGGCAGCCATCCGCGAGTTAGAAGAAGAAACCGCTAACTATTTGAATAACAAGCAGTTGTTAACTTCAGATCAGAAAAAAGATGGCTCGGTTTTTCCCCATCCTATCGCTTTTAATTTATTCTCCCACAACACTCCAATTAACGAAGCCGGATACAGTGGCGAGGAATGGAAACTGATAAACGAGACGAAGAAAATCTTGCACGATGCCGATATTCTTGTAACAGCAACCTGCGTTCGTGTACCAATTTTTCGCGTCCATTCTGAGAGCATTAATATCGAATTTGAACCGGCGGTTTCCCGACCTTCTATTGAAGAAATCCGCGCTGCTCTTGCGGCATTCCCCGGCGTGAAAGTTGTCGATGATCGAGCAGCTAATCACTTCCCCATGCCGAACGAAGCAACGGGAAAATACGATGTGCTCGTCGGCCATATTCGGCATGACGTGAGCAACCCAAACGCGATCGATCTTTTTGCTTGCGGCGATCAACTCCTGAAAGGCGCAGCTTTAGATGCGGTGCAGATCGCGGAATGTTTGATCGAGCAGGGACTTGTCTCCGCATAACGGCGTCTCTAATATCTACTTCCATGTCAAAAGTAAAAACCCAATTTGTTTGCCAATCCTGCGGGTACATTTCGCCGCGCTGGATCGGTAAGTGCGCGGAATGCGGAACGTGGAATAGCTTTGTTGAAGAGAGCACAGCTGCATCCACAGGCAGCGCAAAAGCATTAGGCGCGCGCGGTTTCGATTCGAACGGCATGGCCGCCCATCCCATTCGATTAAGCGAAATTACAACCGAGCAGGAGGGCCGCATCACCACCGGAATTGCAGAGTTCGATCGCGCATTGGGTGGTGGAATTATGCCGGGTTCCATCGTGCTTGTGGGCGGCGATCCGGGAATTGGGAAATCCACGCTGATGATGCAAGTGGTGCGTGGACTTATGCCGGGATCGAATACGCTATATGTGTCGGGCGAAGAATCGGCTCGCCAATTAAAAAGCCGCGCTGAACGGCTTGGACTCGCCAACGATAATCTCTATGTGCTTGCCGAAACGAATGTCGAAGCTGTGCTTGAAATTGTTCGAAAAATGTCGCCGGATCTCGTTATCGTCGATTCGATTCAAACGATGTATCGTTCCATGATCGAATCTGCGCCGGGCAGCGTATCACAAGTGCGCGAATGCACTGCGCTCCTGATGCAAGCCGCAAAAATGACGGGCATTCCTGTGTTCGTGATCGGCCATGTAACGAAAGAAGGCATGATCGCCGGACCGAAAGTTTTAGAGCATATCGTCGATACCGTGTTGCAATTCGAAGGCGAGCGAACTCATGCCTATCGCATATTACGCGCCGCAAAAAATCGGTATGGTTCCACGAACGAGATTGGCGTTTTTTCGATGACCTCGCAAGGACTGGAAGAAGTACCGAATCCATCGGAAGTATTTTTATCCGAACGTCGAAAAGATGCAAGCGGCTCATCTGTCACGGCAGTGCTTGAAGGAACCCGACCTGTGCTTATCGAAATTCAGGCATTGGTAACGAATTCCAGTTATAGTACTCCGCAACGAAACGTAACTGGTTACGATACTCGACGTATTGCAATGCTTCTTGCTGTGCTCGAAAAGCAATTAGGTGCGCGGCTCGGGCATAGCGATGTATTCATCAATATCGCCGGCGGACTTTTCATTGACGAACCCGCAGCCGATCTTGCAATAGCAATGGCCGTGCTTTCCAATCAACTTGATGTAGCAATTGATCCATTAGCGTGCTTGATCGGTGAAATTGGATTAGGCGGTGAGGTACGCGCTGTGCCGCAAGCGGAACTGCGAGTTGCCGAAGCGATAAAACTTGGGTTCCAGCATATTATTCTGCCGCGAGCGAATATGAAATCCATGCCAAAAGTATCGGATAAAATATCGCTGCGCCCCGTCGCGCATTTGTCAGAAGTAAAAACACTTGTTCTCTAATGAAAATAGTTCTTGCCACGCATAACCCACACAAGTGCGAAGAACTGCGCCACATTCTTCTCGCCGAACTTGGGAATTCTATCGAAGTCCTCACGCTGGGCGATATTCACCCACCCATCGGCGACATTGAAGAAACTGGCTCTACGCTCGAAGAAAATGCACTGATAAAAGCTCGCGCCGTTCGCGAAATAACAAAAATTCCCACCGTTGCAGATGATACAGGTCTCGAAGTATCTGCCCTGAACGGCGCACCAGGCGTCTATAGCGCCCGTTATTCCGGTGAGGGCGCAACGTATGCGAGCAATGTAACTAAATTGCTGGCGGCAATGCAAGGCAAAGATGACCGAAGCGCAAAATTCTCTACCGTTATTGCTTATATTGACGAGCAGAACGAGGCGCATTTATTCCGAGGAGAAATTGAAGGAACGATTGCGACCGAAGCACACGGAACGAATGGATTTGGATACGATCCGATTTTCATTCCGAGCGAGAATAAATCTGGAAAATCATTTGCTGAGATGACCGATGAGGAAAAGAATGCCATCAGCCATCGCGGGCGAGCGTTGCGAGCGTTTGTAAAATATTTGCAAACCGTGTAACGTGTAGAACAGGCTTTCCAGCCTGTCTGCGAGCTTTTAGCCCGTGTAGCTGTATCATGCCGACGGGCTAAAAGCCCTCGGACAGACTAAAAGTCTGTTCTACACGCGCAATTGACCCGCGTTACTTAGCCGCTTCGGTAAACTTTTCTTCGAAGGTATCGTTGGCTTTGCGCAGGTCGGGTTTGCGGGAGCAGAGGAGATCGACCTTGTATTTGTAGGCTTCCTTATTAAGCGCGCCGAGGCGGTGCAATGCAACGATCGCCATCATGCCAAGCGCATCTTCGGGATGCCGATCCAAAGTATTCTGAAGCAGTTCAACCGCTTTCTTTTTCTGTTTCGCATCGTGCTTCACGATCTGCACCATACCAAAGCACGCATCGATCGCATACGCATACGGCGCGTAACCGGAGAGCCGGTAAAACTGAATGTTCCAGAGCGCGGCGATGGAATCCATCGTGTGAACGATCTCATCGTAGGCTCCCATAGCGGCATCGTAGCTCTTCATACTACCACGCTCGAACTCCGCATACGCCACGAGCACCGGCGCCTTCGACCACCGGTATTGAAAGAGCGGCAGCGATTTCCGGAACAGCGAATCCGCTTTGTGCTTCTCGCCCTTTTGAATTTCTAATATCCCCTCGCTGCCGTAAGCAATGGCCAGCGCATCGCGATCTTTCTTCACTTCGGGATTGCTGGCGGCGGAGCTCCAGGTTCGAATCACGTCATCGAGCGTTGCCGTGCTATCCTGCAATTTGTTTTGATAGGCAATGGCCGACCTCACCACCGCACGACCCGGCGAATCCTGCTTTTGCGGTTCCTTCGATTGTGCGTGAGCCATGCAAGGAATAATGGCTGCGGCAAAAAATAAAGAAAGTATCTGCTTCATGAATAAAAATTAGAGTGACACCCTAACACTTTTAAATAAAGTCATTGCGAGGAGCATTCAACGACCGGAGGGAGTTGAATGCGACGAAGCAATCCGTGGAGATTACGCTTGCTCTCCACGGATTGCTTCGTCGCTCGTTCCTCGCTCCTCGCAATGACGTTCTTATCAGAGCGGCCACATCGCAGCGATGGTCACGCGAATGTCGCCGGATTTCACGTTGGCAGGAGTGATGGGGTCGGGAAACGTCGTTCCATCGGTAGCAATGCGTATTGGGGTTGATTTATAGATATTTGTCACACCCGTCGCATAACCGGCTTCGAATAGAAGCAACGGCCCATGATTTACCTGACCCATCAGGCCGAGCGCAGCATAGATGGAAACCTCCGTCGATTGCAGATCGGATTTCAGATTGCTCAACTGCTCAATCGACCCGCTCACCGATTCCGACGCGCTCAGGAGTTCCCCGAACGAAGGCCCCGCGCAAATATAAGGCCGAATGGTTCCTACGCCAAGCGCGTATTTCAGCAAAACAGGAATTTCAAGATAATTCAGTGTGAAATTATCATCGCCGGAGTAGATCGTTTCGCCGACCTCTCGGTTGCTCGCGTTCGAAGAATACTGCTCGTCGGTTCCCTTCTGATCGAAAAGGATTCCCGAACTAATCGCCCAGTTATTATCGAACCAATGCTCGATAGCAAGCCCGCCGATAGCTCCGATCGTGAGTGCGTCAGAGGCGTTCAGCGGTATCGAATCGAAGGACTCGCCCGCGACATTTATACCGGCGCGAATCCCGATATAGGTCGTCCCGCCGATCGAGGTGACAGAGAATTGCGCCGAAGCCGCAATCGGCAGCATCGAAAAAATGGACAGAAAAAAGAGGGATCGAAAAAAATGATAGCTCATAGCATTACAATATAATCAATTTCTGAAGAAGAAGCAGAAAAAACATTCCGAACGCCATGCTTCAAAACGTCCATTGCGAAGTTAACTGGCATTCGACCTGCGGCGTTCGGGTCAGTGATGGAACATCGAACTCTTGGTCTTTAATTACCGAATACCAAAACGACCCGCTCAGCATCGGCCCTGTGCCCTGCCATCGCATGAGCGATACAATGATAACAGGCCCAATACGGGTCTGGCGTTCCAGCACTTCGAAGAGCGGGCCGGTTGCAAGCGAAGTGGTATTTATTCCTTCATTGATGAGGAAGAAACTTCGCGCTCCGGCTTGCACGTTCCACGGCGCCTGCGTCCCGGTTGAACCCAATCCAAGCAACAGCGATGCAGAAATATTAGTAATGCGGGTGTTCAGCACCTCGCTAAACGCTGTTTCATCGTAACCTCCCTGCTCGGTAATGCGAAGCGTGGTATATTCTTCGATCTGTAAACGGCCCAACATGATGCGATAGGCTCGCGGTAACGGGAACCTGCACCGTATCCGAAAGCGAAAGCCCGCGCAACACATAATTCCCAACGCCTTCAAGCGCCGGAAGCGAATCGAGATAATCGAGCACCGTATAGTTGGCAAATACTTCCCCGCTCGCCTCGGCTAATATCGTAGAAGTGGAATAGATCGCATCCGTTGAAAGTTCCAGCGATTGCGTGACATTATTTTGCGCGCTCCGGTCGCTTAAAAGATAGACCAAGTGCGTTCTCGCCGCTCGGAGCGAGATCCAGGCGTGCAGCGAATCCGAAAAGAAGCGATCGTACCGCGCAGCAGCGCTTGTGACAAGATTATCGTGATCGTCGTCGTTCAGCGCGCTTGGCGTATCGTAATTTAGAAGATTTGCATCCGTCTGGATCTGAAAGCGATCGCTCCGGGTTGGCTGAAATACAATAGTTCCACCCGCTTGCGTGATGCGCTGCTCATAGCTCGATTCATTCAGTATCGTCGCAAAATTGGAAACGATGGAGGGATCGAGTCCCGAAAGTTGATTTCCAAGCAACTGCACGTTCTGCGTTTTCTGATCGTAGCTCATGTGCGCCTGTGCCGTCCATTGGTTCGAGGCGAGAAGATCGAGCCTTCCACCAAGCAAGAACCGAAGCGTAGAAATTTGGTTGGGAACCAGCAAGCTGGAAACGGCAGAAAAGCCTCCCGAGGTAAGCTCATCGGTTGGAATATCGCTTTGCCGCGTGATCGAACTTGGCTCGATGGCAGCATTCACGGTTGCATTCAAGGTTTTGCCGACAATGGGATAATTCAGCGAATCGCGAAGACTGAGCGAAAGCTCCGTCCGCTCTTGTTTGATGGGCGCGGAGTTGGAATCCGTCGTATAAAAAAAATCCCGGCGAACCAGCCCCGCATTGAGATACGCATGATTCGAATCGAGCACCTGCGGCCCACCGACAGCACTCGCAGCAGCCATAGAAGCGTGATCGTTGGAATAGCGCTGATCGTCTTCGTGAAAAAACCGCTCATCCACCAACAATCCTGCCGAGAGCAGCGTATTCTCACCCGCCGCTTCCATCGGCGCGTTGAACGCTCCGCGAATGATGGGGCCAACGGCAGTGGTGAGTCCAGCTTGCGCTTGCTCGGCAAGCCCGGCAGCGGCAGAGAAATCCAAACTCGTCGCTGGCGGGAGGAACCGCAACCCGGCTACGGCAAAACCATCTACCGAACTTGGAACAAGCGAGGCAGCAGAGAACCCCGGCAATCCGCTCGTTGCATAATAATTGGCATCGAACGCAATGAGCGGCCTGAGTATCGTGCTGCCGAACATCGGGCCATCGGAATAAATATAGCTCGTCAGCGCATTCGACCGGATGAAATTGTCTTCCAAAAAGTGCGATCTGCCATCGATCTGAATGGTATCGATACTGCCCGTTATGTTCGTTTCGAGCGCCGGTATTCCACGCGTGGTGTAATTAAACAGGCCGTGCCATTCATAGATCGATAAAAGATGATCGTAAGAAAAATCGTACCCGTTAGGCAAGTCCCAAAAGGAATGAGCCGTAGAATCCAGCCGAATGAAGGAGGAATGCGCCGTATCGGGTAACGCCTGCGCATACGCATTCGGGAGCGAAAACGCGCCTAATGCAAGCGAGAGCAGACCAGAATAGATAGCACCGCGAACCATTCCTCACAAAAATACCCATTCCGCGCATGACTTCCCTGAATTTTGATGGATTTCATTTGCCACTCCTCAGTGTTTACGATTTCCCTATATGCGATCAGACTCATTTTTACAAGACCTTGAAGTTCCGGTAAGCGACTGGCCCTCCGGCACGGAGGACTCCGAGCTTCGCTCGCTTTTTTCACTGTTGGATGATCCGGACGAGCGCATCGCCCACGCTGTAACGGAGCGCATTCTTCAGCGTGGCAGCGAGGCCATCGCGCCGCTTGCGTCCTTTGCAGAACGCGCCGATAGCGGCCTTGCAAAGAAACGCGCCGAGCGCATCGCAGCCGAATTCAGCACCGGCTATCTCACCAAAGAATTTGAAACGCTTGCCCTTCAATTTGCAGAAGGCAACCGCGCGGCATTTGAAAACGGCTTGCTGCTCGTAGCGCGATTTGGTAATCCTCTTTTGAAGGTCGAGCATGTTCGCCGGGAACTGGATGGATTCGCGCAACTGCTCAATTATCGTTTGGCCAGAGTTTCTTCCGCACTCGAAGTGTTGGATGAGGTCAATCAATTCTTTTTCGAAGAACTCCGCTTTCGCGGTAACCAAACAAAATTTTTAGAGCCAGATAATAGCTATCTCGATCGTGTCATCGAGCGACGCACCGGAATACCGATCTCACTTGCGTCTGTGTATCTGCTCATCGTGCGAACGCGGTTGGGATTGCCTTTCAGTGGTGCCAGCGCGCCGGGGCATTTCCTCGTCCGGTATGACGGACTTCGCGGCGAACCACTTTTTATCGACGCATTCAATGGCGGCGTCATTCTACGCGAGCGCGACATCAAGCATTATCTCGAAGCATCCGGACTTCCCTTCCACAAGCAATTTTTAGATCCCGCGCCACCGAGAGCGATCTTGCTCCGAATGCTCCGAAATCTTATCATTGTTTTTGCAGAGCACGGCAACGCGCCTGCCCGCGCTGCCATCGAGCGTTTCATGCACGTACTGGCGCCAAACAACGGCGAAGCACAGCATTTTCTTCGAGGACTCGAAGACCATTAACAGCCTGCGATGCACCCCAGTGAACCAGCGTTATCCCTATTAAAAATTCCCACGTGAGCCATCCAAAGATCGTTTCCGGACGAAGCAATGTGAAGTTCGCCGAGAGCGTGGCCGCTTCGCTCGGAGTTCCGTTAGCAAGCGTGCGCATCAAAAATTTTGCGGACGGCGAAATTTGGGTCAAGTACGATGAAAATATCCGAGGCGAGGATCTTTTCATTATCCAATCAACGATGCCGCCGGCGGATCATTTGATGGAACTTCTGATGCTTATCGACGCTGCCGTTCGCGCAAGCGCAAAGCGTGTTACCGCCGTGATCCCCTACTTTGGTTATGCGCGTCAGGATCGAAAAGATCAGCCGCGTGTCGCGATCACAAGCAAGCTGGTAGCAAATCTCATCACGCAAGCGGGAGCCGACCGGGTGATCACAATGGATCTTCACGCGCCGCAGCTTCAAGGTTTTTTCGATATTCCTGTCGATCATCTTTACGCATCGAATACGTTCGTAAAATATTTCAAGGAAGAAAAGATCAAGCAGATGATCGTCGCGTCGCCGGATGTTGGTGGAACGAAAATGGCGCGCGCGTATGCCAAGCGGTTCGATACCGATCTTATCGTCATAGATAAACGCCGTCCCGCGCCGAACGTGGCAGAGGTGATGAACATCATCGGAAATCCTGCTGGCAAAAACGTTATTCTGATTGACGATCTGATCGACACCGCCGGAACTTTCACGAGCGCCGCCTACGCGCTGAAAGCCGCCGGAGCGAAAGCCATCTACGGCGCATGCACGCATCCGGTTCTGAGCCGCGATGCCATTCAGCGCATCGAAGCTTCGCCGATCGAGTCCGTTATCGTTTCCGATACGATTCCCTTGCGCCAAAAATCCCCAAAGATACGCGTGAAATCCGTAGCAAAGATCTTCGCCGAAGCCATAAAACGCACGCACGAGGATAAATCCATCTCCTCGCTCTTCGATGCGGAAAAGGGATAGATAGTAGAAAAATCTGCGCTTTTCCCTCGATTCTGGCTGTTTTAAGCATATTGCAAAAATAAATGAAATAAAGCTGTTACCTTTTGCCTTTTCGTTGGTCTTCTTAGTAGAGAATTGTAATAAATTCATTTTCTAAAGAAATTGGCAATGAAATCATTCTTGAAGATTTTATCTCTGTTTTTAATCCTCATCATCCCCCATGAAGGCCAAGCTCAATGGGTGCGACTGACTGACCCTTCGAACAGCGATGTAGTAGGCGGATTGGTTGCGATTGACACAACTCTATTCGCGTGGGCCGCAGGTGGGAGTGGTGGAGCACCAGGAACCATTGGTTCCTCAACCATTTTCCTCTCGAACGATCAAGGGATAAATTGGACGATGGTCGATTCTGGCTTGCCCTATATGCCAATCTCCTTTGTCGCCGATGGTGCGAACCTCTTTGCCGGAACTAGTGACAGCGGACTTTATAATTCGACAAATAACGGCGCAAGCTGGCATCTAGCGACTGGCAGCTCGGAGTTGCAAGGCAACGTTGGATGGCTTTACGAAAGTGGTGGGAAACTTTTAGCAGGAATATACGACACTGGCAATTTTCTCATTTTTCTATCGAATGACAGTGGAAAGAGTTGGATTTCTGTCGGCTCGCCGAGTCCTGATATTCTCCCCATTGCTGCAATAGGCACGAATCTATTTGTCGGCACTCTCCGCAATGGAGTTTTTCGATCGACCGATAGCGGGATAAGCTGGGTAGCAATTAATAACGGCTTCCCATTTGATTCTACCGAGAACATTTACATGAGTTGCAATACAATTGTTCTGATCGGAACCACCATTTTTGCCGGAACTCAAAATGGCATTTTTCTCACGACAGACAACGGTATAAACTGGACTCCGGCAAATACCGGCTTGCCGACGAATACGTCTGTCAATTCCTTTGCAGAGAGCGGCGCGAATATTTTCGCTGGGACAGACAAAGGAATTTTTCTTTCGACAAATAATGGCACGAATTGGATAGCCGTAAATGAGGGATTGACTGTTACCAGCATGAATGGACTTTTGGTATACGACACAACTCTCTTTGCTACGACGGGCAACTTACTTGGCGTACCGGGAGGGGTTTGGCGACGACCTCTATCCGAAATGATTTCTACGAGCGCGGTTTCAGAAGCAGAAATCAGCGTATCGCAAATTCAAAGTTATCCAAACCCATTCTCCCAATCCACAACCATTAACTTCACAACACCTGAAAACGGCGCGGCAGAAGTGAGCGTGGTAAATATCCTCGGCACAACCGTCGCAAAAATATTTTCTGGTGAGTTGCAAGCGGGTGAGCATTCTTTTATGTGGAACAAGCCTACAGGCTTGCCCGACGGAATGTACGAATGTATCATACAAATGAACGGCAGCGTAGAACGGGTACCGATGGTATTGACACAATAGTGAGTTCCCGAAACACTGCGCCGGGCATTTCGTAATTTTGCATTATGCGAAACGCAACAACAGAAAAGAAATCACCGGAGTATTCCATTCGGCGTGCAACGTTAGAAGATAGGAACGCTATTGTTTCACAACGGCGCGGTATGTTGGAAGAATTGCGCAATGGAGATATAACGCTGCTCGATACGACGGTCACCGCATTCGAGCAATGGATGATCCCGCGTATGAAATCGGGTGAATATCTTGGTTGGCTGGCAGTGTCACCCGAAGGTCAAGTGGTTGCCGGGATCGGACTTTGGCTTCAAGAGTGGCCGCCAAGCCTTCGCTCGAAATCCGTGCTTCGCGGATACATTCTGAATGTTTATACCGATCCCGATCATCGCAAACAAGGTCTTGCGCGCCGCCTAACGCAAACCGCGCTCGACTATTGCCGATCTCGCGGCATTGAGCTTGTCGCGCTCCATGCCAGTCCGTTCGGACGGCCACTCTATGAATCGCTCGGCTTCGAACCGACAACGGAAATGCGTATCTACATGCACAATGATGCATAGATTGTGAACTCTCTCGTTTTGCCTCCGGTATTTCGTAATTTTGTGGCATGGCAAAGTCAACGACAGCAAAGAAATCGGCGAAAACGGCTCATCACTCCACTTCGATCGAATCGAATCTCAGCGAAAAGCGGCTGTTTAAGCCGAGCAAAAAATTCGCCGAGAAGGCGCGCATCTTTTCGATGGAGCAATATAAAAAACTCTATCGCGCGAGCATAAAAGATCCAGAGAAATTTTTCGCGAAGCAAGCAGAGGAACTTCATTGGTTTAAAAAATGGAGAAAAGTGCTTGAGCTAAAGAACCCCCGCCTTTCTAAGGCGGGGGCAGGGGGTGGTTCGTTCGCGTTTACACAATGGTTTATTGGTGGAAAGATCAATGCCAGCTATAATTGTATTGACCGGCATTTGGGGACAGCCGAGGACGGCTGCGCTACAAGAAAAAATAAGGCCGCGATCATTTGGGAAGGTGAAAACTTCGAGCAGCGAACGCTGACGTATGCGCAGCTTCATCGCGAAGTATCGAAAGCTGCGAACGTATTGAAATCGCTTGGCGTGAACACCGGCGACCGCATTGCAATTTACATGGGTATGACTCCGGAACTTGCAATCGCTGTCCTTGCCTGTGCTCGCATCGGCGCGACGCATACCGTTATCTTCGGCGGATTTTCCGCCGAAGCCATCCGCGACCGCGTGAACGATTGCGACGCAAAAGTTATCATAACCGCCGATGGCTCGTACCGTCGCGGAACGATTGTTGATCTGAAGAAAAATGTAGATAATGCAATTACCTCCGGCTGCCCAAGTATAGAAAAAGTTCTTGTTCTACGCAGGACGAATAACCCTGTTGAAATGTTTGCAAGCCGCGATGTGTGGTGGCACGAGGCGATGGCGGAAGCCAGCGCGAACTGCCCTGCGGTTCCGCTCGATAGCGAACACCCGCTCTATATTCTCTATACGTCCGGCACGACAGGCAAACCAAAGGGAATCGTTCACACGACGGCGGGATATTTGCTTGGAACTTACATGACGATGAAATATATCTTCGATGTTCGTGATGAAGACGTATTCTGGTGCTCGGCAGATGTCGGTTGGGTGACGGGACACAGCTACGTGCTCTATGGCCCGCTATCGAACGGCGCGACAGTCGTGATGTACGAAGGCGCACCGACCTACCCCGCTCCCGATCGCTTTTGGGATATTATCGAACGGCATGGTGTAACTATTTTCTACACGGCACCAACTGCGATCCGCGCGTTCATCCGCGCTGGTGACGAGCATCCGAACAAACACGATATGTCGTCGCTGCGTCTGCTTGGTTCCGTCGGTGAGCCGATCAATCCGGAAGCGTGGATGTGGTATCACCGCGTAATTGGTAAAGGCCGCTGCCCTATCGTCGATACGTGGTGGCAAACGGAGACGGGCGCGATCATGATCTCGCCGATTCCCGGCGCAGTTCCCGCCAAACCCGGTTCGGCAACACTTCCTTTTTTCGGGGTCGAGCCGGAAGTGGTTCGAAAAGATGGTTCCAAATGCAATCCGGATGAAGGCGGCTATTTGGTAATAAAAAAACCGTGGCCTTCGATGCTGCGCGGCATCTATAAAGATCCCGAGCGCTTTCAAAAACAATATTTCTCCGATTATCCTGGAATTTATTTCACCGGCGATGGCGCGCGCCAAGATAAGAATGGATATTTCTGGATCATGGGCCGCGTGGATGATGTCATTAACGTAAGTGGCCACCGATTAGGGACGATGGAAGTAGAAAGCGCGCTTGTTGGGCACGAATCAGTTGCGGAAGCAGCCGTCGTCGGCAGACCGGATGAAATCAAAGGTTCTGCACTCGTCGCGTTCGTTACTCTGAAAAAAGGATGGACTGCCGATGAATCGCTCAAAGAAAAGCTCCGCAATCATGTTGCAGAAATGATCGGTTCTATCGCAAAACCAGACGACATTCGTTTCACCGACGCGCTGCCAAAAACGCGCTCTGGCAAGATCATGCGCCGCTTGCTGCGGGAACTCGCCTCGACCGGCTCCGTTGCCGGCGATACGACTACGCTGGAGGATTTTTCCGTTCTGGAGCGATTAAGGGCGGGCGAAGAAGAATAATTAGAAGAACCCTCCATAGCGTGTGCGGTGGATGGTTATACGTCCCTAAAATTTCAAATCGTTTCTTAGTCTTTCAGCGTTCCGCTGATACTTTGGATGTTGGCCGACAACACAACGCGTAATGGCTTACCACTCGTAAAGAGTACTGGATTGCCTGCCCCGGTCGTCCCGTTATAGAGTACTGATCCAGTCGATCCGATCGGCCTTCCACCATTGATGTTATTGACGGTTAACCCGTTTGCGGAACCAAATGTCGCCCATACTTGAAGCGGTGTAGCAGGCGCTCCGCCAGCCGGAGTAAAAGAAATGTTGTACCCTCCGACATAAATATAGGCGTTCGAGCTTGTCAATTTAAAGTTACCTTTTGCATCTGTCATGGCTGTCGCGATCACTTTATAGCCCGGGCCGGCAAGCGTGTTCGAAAGAACGACGGTTGCGCCAACAACAGGGTTTGTATTAGCCGTGGGCCGTATCGAAGCCTTTCCTTGCACGTAGCCCGAATGAACAGCTAATGCCAAAATAAAAAAAGCAACGATCATTGCTACTAACGCTGTGCGTTTCGAGGAATTACTGAAAAATGTTTTCATGTGTGATATTTCTATAATAGTGTATGAAAGCCTAAGTACATTGAACTCGTCGCAAAAATACGTAAACTTTGGAGCTTCTGTTTAAAATTAAGAATTAATGGAAAGAGCGGGATTATTTCAGTGAACTCTTTTCGAGCAGCAACCCTTTGCAAATGGATAGTATAATGAAATCTCAAAAACAAGAAGCGGCCTCTTCCCTTTCGGATTTTCTCAATTCCTCTTTAGAATGGCGGCGATTATTCTCGGAGATGTTGGGAACATTTCTCGCCGTGACGGTCGCTGTCGGCGGAGGAACGGTAGCGTATTGGAGTCATGGCGAAGTCACGCTGGGAATGCTTGCTGCGGCGAAAGGGCTTATCGTTATGGCGATTATCTATTTTATGGGAACCGTAAGCGGCGCCCACTTGAACCCAGCCGTAACGTTTGCATTTGCAGCACGAAGGAACTTCCCGTGGCGGCGTGTGCCGGGTTATGTCGTTGCGCAGTTCCTGGGAGCGATTGCTGCAGTCTATTTTATCGAGGGAATCTTTGGCGATCTTGTTTCTCACAGCGCGACAGTTCCCGCAGTTGGGATCACTACCACAAGCGCCTTCCTGCTTGAAACAATGCTTACCACCGGACTTATCTGCGTGATCCTTGGCACCGCTTCAGGCGCGCGAAATATCGGAACGAATGGCGCGATTGCCGTCGGAGGATATATTGCACTTTCGAACCAATGGTCTGGCCCCGTCACCGGCGCATCGATGAATCCATTCCGCTCACTGGTTCCCGATATGGTTCGCGGCGATTTCAACACCACCTGGATCTATATCGCGGCCCCACTCGTCGGCGCGCTTATCGGAGTGTTGTTCGAATGGGTCTTGAAAGGCAAGCCCACTACGTTCGGGGCTATCGCAGCACAAGGAACCCTTGAACTGGAAGAAGAAAAAGAGGAAGAAGAAAAGATCCAAAACCAGTGAGCGTTTTTCAAGCTCAAACAATATAAGTTATGAAATTCGGACATTTAGACGAGATCAGCCACATTGATTTTTCCCTGCCACCAGACCATCCGATGACGGCGAAAGTATTAAAGGGAAAACCTGTTGCGAATCCAAAGATCTTCTCAGGATTACCGGAATGGGGTAACGATGGGTTCCCAGGCAAGATCTATCCGAAGGGATCGAAACCGAAAGATTATCTGAAATTCTATGCCACACAGTTCAATGTGATCGAGCAGAATATGACGCTCTATCGAATCCCAACGAAGAAAATGGTGGAGGGTTGGCTGAGCGTGGTTCCGAAGGGATTTCTTTTTTGCCCGAAAGTCTCGCAGCCAATAGTGCAGGTCAAACCACTTGGCAGGAACAGAAACGCGTTGACGGAATTTACCGATTCCATGCACGCCCTCGGCGATCATTTGGGAACGGTTTTTCTGCAATTACATCCCACGTTTTCTCCGCAACGATTCGATGACTTAGTTAACTTTTTCGATCTGTGGGATCCCACATTGCCGCTTCATGTCGAACTTCGACAACCGGATTGGTTCTCCGATCAGGAACTTCTGGGTACGTTGTTCGAAGAAATGCGTAAGCGAAAGATAGGAACTGTTATTACCGATACCGCAGGCCGACGCGACGCCATCCATCAATGCCTAACTACGTCAACTGCCTTCATTCGCTTCGATGGGAATGAATTGCACAAGACCGATTTCACCCGCATCGACGAATGGTCGCTCCGCATTAAAGAGTGGATCGATCATGGATTGCAGACCGTCTATTTTTTCCTGCATACCCCAACAAAATCTCTCACGCCGGAAATGTCGAATCATTTCCTGACACGGATGAATGCGCTATGTGGAATGAATGTAAAACTTGCCACGATCGAGAAGAATTTGAAGCTGGAATTATAGTTTTCTCACCAGCGAAAAAATCGTTTTTTTATTATAGTAAAAATTGATGTGAGTAAAATAAGATACACACTTCCGTCCTCACTTTTTTTGAATATTTTGATCGAATTGATATTTTCAGCGCGAACAACAGTTTTCGTGCCAAAACATCTAAGCAAAATTTCCCGATAAACAAAAATATCAAAAAGCCTAAAATCAGAGCTGAAATTTAGATTTTGCCGAAAAAAATAACATCTCGGTTCGTTGGCACGGGATTCGCAGAAGTTTTCTATAGAGAACAACTTCTTGAGTTGTTACTTACGAGAAGGATCATAATTGAGGAAGTTGCAGGAATTAATTCCTTCGCCATTTCTGCTTTTATGGAGTCTTGTGGTAAGTAAAACGAGTGAACAAATTTGTGTGCATGGGCGATCGTGCTTCTGCAAATTTGGTCGCCGCCCTTGGGAAGTAATTCTTCAGCCTTCGTGCACTCTTGCACAGTGTACGATGAGCTTTTTCTATCACATATTAACGTCAATATAGTTATGAAACATTTAATCAATCGAAGCATTGTGATGCTCTTTTTAGGGCTTATAGGTCTCGTCGGACTCAGCCGAACGGCATCGGCTCAAAGCGTTGCCGGAGCGCTGGATTTCGGTTTCGATGCCGGCGGTAATAAATACTGGGGCAATTTTACGGACGATCGTTTTGGTTTTGGAGGCGATCTATTTATCCGGTGGAATATCATGGATTGGCTCTCCTTACGCGGGGCCTATAATGGGGGGTTGATCCAGTATAAAGTCACTCCGGGAAGTATTGCAAATGAGAACACTTTGTTCCCCAATAGCTCGGGCAGTGCCGGCATGGCGGGAACCCTCAATCACGTTCGCGTGGGAGGATGGGAACTCATGGGCGAAGGTAATTTCTTTCCGGATCAAACCTTCGTTCCATATATTTTAGGCGGCGTCGAGGCTCTGAATTTCGAGCCGGACGATGCCACTCCCTCTCCGTTGAAGGGCAATGCTGCTGCCGCCTACAGTAAGAATGTCATTGGCGGTGTTGCCGGCGTGGGGTTCGATATGTATATCACTCAAAAGACCACGTTCAACGGTCAAGTGCTCCTGCATTTGACGGGAACTGATTGGCTGGACGATTATTCCGATCCGAATAATTCCCGCCAGGATGTTTTTCTGACATTCGGCCTCGGATTCAGCTATTACATCTTTACGCCACCCGCACCGCCGCCGGAAGCGCCTGCAACGACGACGATCGAGAACGATCACACCTATATCTTCCACGATACCACGAACAATACCGTCGTTCATACCGATACGGTCTTTCTTACGCACGCCGATACCGTGTTCTTATCGCACGCCGATACGCTCTTGATGTCGCGTGTGGATACGGTCTTTGTCAGCGGCATGAAAGACACGCTGTACGTCAATCCGCCGGTCAATACGATATTCAATTTTCCGGGAACGTTGTTTATCGTGAACACCGATCAATTCAACACTGCGGTTCCCGATAATCTCACGAACCTCTATCAGATCAAGGCATTGGTTCAGCAGTGTCCAAATCTTCGAGTAGAAATACAGGGATTCGCGAGCGCCGAAGGAACGCCGGAGCATAATATGGTGCTTTCGCAACTTCGAGCTGATCGCATCAAAACCTGGCTTATCTCGCAGGGTGTAAGTCCGGATAAGATCGCATCGACCAAAGGCTTTGGCACAACGAATCCTGCGGTTATAGAACGCACCGACGTTTCGGCTTCGGAACTCGAAGCAGAGCGCGTTCAGAACCGTCGCATTGCAGTGAAGGTTGTGCAGGCCTGTCAGTAATAGCACTGCAATTACGGCCTCATTTTAGCGAAAAATGAGAGCGAGAGATATTCAGAAAGCTCTGCCCGTGTGGCGGGGCTTTCTGATATTATCTTTAAGAAGGAGCGAAATCAGAAAGAAATCCATCTTTTTATATTATTGGCTGTTACCATTAAGAGATGGACGAACCAATCGTATCTCATATTGAGTTGGTGTTAAAAATAACCATAAAAATGGAATGAAGCTGTACATTAAGTACATGGTAAGCATTCGATGCAAAATGGTAGTGATCGCCGAGTTAGAAAACCTCGGTCTTCCTTATGCTACCGTGGAATTGGGTGAGGTTGAGATTCCAGGAACTATATCTCAGATGCAGCGAAACGAGCTGACGAATGCCTTAAAACGATCCGGGCTGGAGTTAATGGATGATAAAAAGGCCATTTTAATCGAAAGAATCAAGCAAGTCATCGTCGAAACAATTCATTACTCCGACGAAGCGTTACGGGTGAATTTTTCCGATCATCTGGCCGAAAAATTAAATTATGACTATACGTATCTTGCCAATTTATTTTCCGAAGTCGAGGGCACGACGATCGAGCAATTCATCATCAAACATAAGATCGAACGCGCAAAGGAGTTGCTTATATATGACGAGCTTTCGCTCACCGAAATATCGTATATGCTCCATTATAGCAGTGTAGCAGCTCTTTCGAATCAATTTAAGAAGATTACCGGCTTGACCCCCACCTTTTTTAAGAATATCAAGCATAAAAGGATGGGCGGTCTGGAGAATGTGTGAATTTTGTAACTTTTTTCTAAAATTTTGTAACGATTTTTGAAGGTCGCTGTCGTAATTTTGCTTTGTAATGATCGTGCTGGTTTCAACGGGTTTATACAAACACTTGAACGCGCAATGTTACAACTTTTAGAACATACGATAATGCGTGTTCTTTAATCAATTTCAACCATGAACAATGGAACAACAAATCCAGTAGAAAACCAAACTGCGGCACCGGAGGAAAACACAGCATTCAGACCAGACGGCGATTCCACATTGAATCAAGATGATCCTCCGTTACACAAGGATCCTATGAGATATGCTTTACGAAGCACTTCCTCGAAGTATGAAGAGTATAAGGATCGGAAAATTACACGAAGACGTACGAATTAGTAAAGGAAGCATTACCGAGAATCGTGGGAACAATTATCAACCAATGAAAAATTCTAAACATCACAACGAGTTCGGAAGACCGAGCTCAGAGAGCACCATCGAGGCGCATCGGCCTCGCTGGAAAACAATACATCATGATTGGCGCTTTTGGGTATTCTTAGTTCTTATGGTTACGGCCATGGTAATCTATATCGCGAGTGAGGACTTATCGGTAGGACCGCGTGGTGGGCAGCACCAGCCTGTTCCGGAAAATGTCGCTCCATAGTTTTGATTTCGTGAATGTGTGAATTATGTAACTTTTTCCCAGAATTGTGTAACGTTTTTTGAAGGCCGGTATCGTATTTTTGTTCCATGAAAATGGAACACCTCTCGAAACACCGTGCGATACCACTTGTAACATACCTCAGCGTTCTTGCTCTTTGTGTTGCTTTCCCGAAATTATCAAATGCCCAAACGGCCTACAAAATAGGCCCTAATCCTGTGATGACGCTCGCAGGAACATCGACCTTACATAATTGGACGATGACTGCCCATGCCTTCACGGGAACTGCGATGGTTAGCCTTTCAGCAAAGAATCAACTGAGTTCCATTAGCGCGCTTTCTCTCCAGTTGCCCGTGCAAAATCTTAAGAGCGAGAGCGACGGCATGAACAGCAATGCGTATGAGGCGCTCAAGTCGGATAAAAACAAAGACATTGTGTTCAAGCTCACTTCAGCTAAAGTCACGTCTTCGGGCGGAAGCAAGTATAAGATTGCCGCGCTGGGTAACCTTACAATCGCGGGTGTTACAAAGGCCATAACGTTGAACTCAATGGCTACGGTGAATGCGAATGGCTCGATTTCATGCAGTGGCTCTGTGCCGGTATTGCTTTCGAATTTCGGCATTAAGGCACCAACCTTCATGCTCGGGACCATGAAAGTTGGCGACGCAACGACGCTGACGTATAGCTTGATCTTAGTCAAGTAAGAAAAATCGAACGCATTTTCCCAACCAATCACACCATGAAACAGACGATAAAAGTTCTTATTTTTCTTTGCATTGTATCGAGTGTCTTAAAGGCACAACAACCGGCTATGCAATTTTTCCGTCCGCATGACCAAACCGGCCTCAACGTTTTCGAGACGAACAAAACCGATACCGTGCCATTTACAGGACTCAAAGTACGCATCGGTGGCGCGTTTTCGCAGGATTACCAGTCTTTGACCGATAAGAATACGGCATCCTATATTCCCACCAATACCAATCCGAGCAAAGGCGCGATAGACTCCACAAATGCCAACAAACTTGCTCCATTGGGCGGAGGGTTCGATTTAGGGTTTGCGAATATGAATCTCGACGTACAATTAGCCGATGGTATTCGCACGAATGTCACGATTTATCTTGCTTCGGAGCACCATGAAGATACCTGGGTGAAAAATGGTTATCTTCAAGTCGATAAAATGCTTTTCCTCAATAGCAATTTAGTTAACGATGCGATGAAATATCTAACCTTTCAAGTTGGCGATTTGGAAGTTGATTATGGCGATCAGCACTATCGCCGGGTTGATGGCGGCAACGAAATGTATAATCCCTTTGTCGAAAATTATATTATGGATGAATTCGCCACCGAGCTTGGTGGTGAGGTTTATTTCCATAGCGAAACCGGATTTCTTGCAATGGCCGGCGTTACCGATGCAATGCTCGATCCGACAGTAAAGCTATCATCCCAGATCGACTCGGCAACGGGTCAGCCCAATAAATACGACCCTGCGTTCCTTGCCAAACTTGGTTTCGACCGCCAGATCAATAGCGATCTGCGTGTGCGGCTTACAGGTTCCTATTACGAAGTACAGAGCACGGCAAGCAGCACGCTCTTTGGCGGAGATCGCACGGGTTCACACTATTTCCTCGTGATTGCTAACACAGAGGCGCCAGTTAGCAGCCCGACAAATAGCGCTGAAAATGAAACCTTTACCGGCGGACGATTCAATCCAGGTTTCAGCGAAGCGGTCAGCACCTTTATGATTAACCCGTTCATAAAATTTCATGGATTATAATTTTTCGGCACGTATGAAAATGCAAATGGTCGAACTATTACTGAATCCACGACGCGCAACGTCACGCAAATGGCTGCAGATCTGATCTACCGGTTCGGCTCCACGGAAAACTTCTGGATTGGCGCGCGGTATAATACTGTGAAAGCCCAACTTGCGCCAGCCAGCGCAAATACACCCGACGTGACCATTAATCGCATCGTCGGTTCAATCGGTTGGTTTCTCACGCCAAGCGTAATGATGAAGGCCGAGTATGTTTCGCAGGAATACAATGGCTTCCCATCTACCAATATCCTTAACGGCGGAGCGTTTAGCGGTGAGATGATCGAAGCGGTCGTCGGATTTTAATATGAAAAAAAGATCGATTCTCAAACGGATTCTTTACGTGCTCGGCTCCATTGCAGTACTTGCATCGCTGGCTATTTGGATTTTTCTTACTTTCTATTTTGAAAGAACGCTCAATAAAGTCGTAATACCCAAGATCGAGCAAGCAGCACTGAAAGCAACGCATGGGAGGTTCGCGCTTACCTTAGATAAGATCTCTTATGCTGATGGCACACTTATATGCAACACCTTTATTCTTTCTCGCATAGCGTATGAAGATAGCGACCACGGGATCGTGCTTGAACGAATGACGCTCGATACCGCGCGGTTTGAAGGTATTAGTTGGTGGGATATACTTTGGCAAAAAGATCTGACGTTGACCAGTTTAGAATTGAACGCGCCAAAGATTTACATGATCGATATTGACACGGGCACTCGCTTGCCGATCATTCCTGAATACGTTATAGCAAATACTGGCGATCTTTCGGATGTGCCTGTTATCTCCTTCGATAGCATTGTGCTGCGTAATATCAGCGTATTCCTGCCGATGGAATCCGGGAATGACATGATACCAGCGTATCGAAATATAACCATCAAGCTAACAAATTTTTCGCTCGATCCCGAAGCCGCATCGCGAGAACCGATGTTGTTCTCAAAGAACGTTAATTTCGAACTCCCGGGTGGGAACTACCCGGTCGGCGATAGTACCTACACGATCGAAGTTCGCGGCATTCGTGGTAGTTTTTCGGATTCTCTTGTCACGATCGATAGCCTTGCGTATATGTCAAATTATGACGAACAGGATTTTGCTGACCGGTATAAATACTCTCAAGGGCGGCTGGAATTCCAATGCAGTGGAATAGAGCTTCGTGGTATTAATTTTACGAAGTTGCTCGCAGGTGGAGGGCTTCATGTTCGATCGCTGGAAGCAGCATCTTGGTTTGCGGATTATTATAGGGATATGCGAAAACCAGCTAATCCGCACCCTCCGGACGCCGTGTTGCCTCACACCATTCTCACTTCGATCAAAGTTCCAATCGTGCTCGATTCGACCATCTTCAACAATGGGTTGATCCATCACCGGGAACGCGTGACCGGAAGCGTACACGCAAGTTTGTTAACGTTTACCCAAGCGCGTGTGATAGAGCAGCCATTCTGCACGGATACATCAAGCCAGCTTTACCGCGAACCCTTGCATTTTACCGTCAGCGCACTTTTTATGGGGCAAGGAAAAGTATTGGGAACGGTCGTTTATCCGATACACCAAAAGCCATTTGATCTTCATATTATGGCAACCGTTGGCCCGTTCGATATACCGGTGTTAAACTCTTATCTCGTTACGAATGAACGAAAAGAAATAACAAAAGGAAAATATTTAGGCGGAACATTACGAATGGACGTTCAGTCGGGACATGCGGTAACCACGGTTAGTCCCCGCTATGAAGATGTCGCCATGAACGTGCTGGCAAGCGACTCGAAGCAAGACAGAGGTATTCTCGAAGGGATTGCCACGTTCGTAGCAAACAGCTTTGTGCTTCGAACGAATAACATAGATAACGGCACTACAAAAGCAGTTTCAGGAACAACCACCTTGGTTTATTCGAAGGATGAAGAGTTCTTCCAATTCATCTGGTTTGCATTGCGGAAATCTATTGGAAAAGTTGTCGGATTTTAGTTTTCATCTTACTTACTTCGTCAAATGTGTGAATTATGTAACTTATTTCCAAAATTTTGTAACACTTCTCGAAGATGAATGCCGTATTTTTGTCTTCTGATGAAATTAGGCACTATTGCGAGACTATATTTAGCTTTCTTGGGCATCGTTGCATGTTGCCTTACATTTCCTTGCGCAACAAACGCGCAAATGGATGATCGATCGTCCAGCTATACCCTCGATAGCAACTCCGTGATCCATCTCAAAGGAACCTCTCCGTTGCACAACTGGAGCATGATCGCTCATGCGTTCACGGGCAATGCGAACGTTAGCTTTTCGGCGGATCATCAACTAAGTGCTATCACGGGGTTTTCGCTTAAGTTACCCGTCCATAATCTTAAAGGTGAGAGCAATGGGATGGAAAAAAATACCTATAAGGCGCTGAAAACAGATAAGTACGAAAATATTGTTTTTGAACTTACTTCGGCAAGCTTCATAAAAAGCGGAAGTGAGCATTATCTGGTCTTGCTTCATGGTAACATGACGATAGCGGGAGTAACTCAGCCTACTACCTTGAAAGCGTCTGCACGAATCAACGAGGATGGTACGATCTTATGTATCGGAGAGCTGCCCATCTATATGTCGGATTATAACATCGAGCGGCCAACCTATTTGCTTGGAACCATGAAAGTCGGCGATCTCCTGACGTTAACCTACAACTTGCTATTGGTTAAATAACCACTCTGCTCAACAAAATGAAAAAAAACGCCCCCAAATTAAAAAAACCGAAAGTCGTGATCGCTCCTGGCGTAAACAGGCGAAAGGCAACAGTCGCCACCGGATTTAAAAAACCGGAAAAAGTGATTCTCCATGCGGTAAACGGGCGCAACGATAGCACTACAAACCAATTAAAAAAATCGAAAGGGGTGATTACTCATGCAGTAAAAGCCCGCAGTGGTAGAAATACGTATGCATTTGAAAAATCAAAAGGAGTAATCATAGTGGAAATCATCGAATACGTTCCGAATGCGGTACTTAGCAAAACGATCATCAAAAAAATGACAGGCAACATCAGCATCATGTCGCTCGATATGGGTGAAGGATTGACGGAGAAAACCTCGCCATTCGATACCTTCGCGCAGATCATTGACGGAAGAGCGGAGATCGTGATCGACGGAGTATCGAATTTGCTCGAAGCCGGTGAGGGCATCATTCTTCCGGCACACCGGCCAAACATTTTTCGGGCAAACGAGCGGTTCAAAATGATCTTGACCGTCATCAAAAGCGGTTACGAATAAGCATTTGGCACATCTTTTGTTCATTATTTAACTACTTAACTTACGCTAAAAAAATTATGGGAAGTTTATTATACGTTATTGCGGTCGTCCTCGTCATCGCGTGGGCGCTCGGGTTCTTGGTCTATGGCGCAGGTGCGCTGATCCACATCCTCCTCGTGATCGCAATTATTGCGGTGCTGATGAGAATTATCAGCGGAAGGAGGGCGCTCTAATGGAAACATGCAGCAAATGCGGATGCAACTCCGATTCCATGAAGGGCAGCGGAAATCTCGTGCTCGGTCTATTAGCCGGCGCTGCGATCGGCGCTGCGGTGGGAATGCTTTATTCGCCACATAAGGGAACTGTGACTCGAAGAATCATTCGCCGAAAAGGCGAAGATATCGCCAATGATGTAACGGAGAGTATTGAAGATCGCATTGAGCAATTAAGCGATATGTTTGCCGAAAAACTCGAAATGCTGAAAGGCGAAATAAAATCCAGGATTGGTACGGTCATTGAGTGATTCCTATTGAGCAATCTCGGATGTGTGAATTTTGTAACTTTTTTCCAAAATTTTGTAACACGTACGAAAGATAACTTTCGTAACTTTGTGCCAGAGCATTAGGTGAACGACGATCGAAGTTGTTCTTCCGAATTAAAGAAATACTATCAAATACTATAATCAAAATCATAACAACACAATGAAACATAGAAAAACAATGATGCTAATCCTCTTTTGTGCACTGACAATGGGAATGGGACAATTCTCCGCGCCGGAATCGGCACGAGCGAACATGATCCAAGTCCATGTGGACGTAGGAATCGGGATTCCAGTGGAGGTTGATCATCACCACCACCACCATCGCCATCATCGAAGAGCCGTCGTCATTCATAACGAGCGCCACGATAGAGACGATCACCATGATAAAGACGATCACCATGATAATGGCGAACATCGCGGCAATGACCGCCATTAAGCCAAATATAGCTTCGGAATGTGTGAATTATGTAACTTTTTTCCAAAATTTTGTAACGCGATCCTACGATACATTCCGTAACTTTGTATCAGAAAATTATGAGAGCAACGCGCATCGCCGACGGTGCGCAAAAGTTCCTCTCCGAATAAAAGAACATTATCGTAATACAATCAAAATAATATCAATACAATGAAACACAAAAAAATAATCGGCTTCCTCGTGTTCTGCGCTTTCTCCCTCGGAATGGGACAGCTCGCCGCACCGAGCGTGGCTGCAGCAGCTCCAGCTCAAGTCCATGTAGGCGTAGGAGTCGCGGTTCATCCTGCTTATTACCGCCATCATCGCCGCCGACGACGCCATCATCGTGGGCATGTAGGTGTGGGGATTCATATTAACTAAGAATATGGATTCAGAGCCGCCATGCATCGGCTTATGAGGTTTGAGAAAATCCATAAGCCGAACGGGCGACCGGAATGTGTGAATTATGTAACTTTTTTCCAAAATTTTGCAACACCTTCCGAAACGACTTTTCGTAATTTTGTATCCGACATTAGGAGAACAACTACTTGAAGTTCTTCCTTACTCACAAGACCCTGTTCGAGCAGAACTGACTGGAATTAATCTGGATGATCGATCATCCGACCTCTGTCTTTTCGTCTTCTACTAAGCCTTATTTGTAATCAGCCGTTCTCTTGGGAACGGTTCTTCGCAAGCATATTTATATGCGTGCCCATTTCCATTCATTTAAAATAAAAATAATCGTGAAAAATCTAAATCAAAATAAACTAAAGAATCGCAGCCTCGCGCTGCTCGTGATCGGTTTGCTCGGCCTTGTGAGTGTAAAAGCTCCGGCGCAGAGCGTGGCGGGCAGGATCGCGTTCGGCTTCGATGCCGGCGGCAATAAATACTACGGTAACTATACGGACGACCGGTTCGATTTCCAGGGGATGGCGTTCATCCGTTGGAATATCATGGACTGGCTTTCGTTGCAAGGAGCCTACAATGGTGGCTTGCTAAAGTATAAAGCGACAACACAAAGTATCGCCAACGAGCTTCCACCCTTTAGCCCTGTCAATACCAACGGCGGCACGACAGGAACCATTGGCTCGGTCAACCAAACACGCGTCGGCGGATGGGATCTTATGGTATCGGCCAATGTATTTCCATCGCAAACATTCGTTCCGTATTTCATCGCTGGATTAGAAGCGCTCAACTTCCAACCGGACGATGCAAGCCCTTCCCCGTTGAATAACAACGCTAACGACCTCTATAGCAAGAATGTCATCGGCGGAGTGATGGGAGTAGGTTTCGAAATGTATGTTTCCCCGAAGGTCGTTTTCAATGGGATGGGGCTTCTCCATTTGACGGGAACGGATTGGCTTGACGATTATTCAAATCCTAACGATTACAGGCAAGATGCATACATAACCATGGGACTTGGATTTAGTTATTATATCTTTGCGCCGGACATCGTACCAGACGCGGCACCCGTCATGTCGAGTACAACGATTAACAACACCAACAACTACACGACTCAGACTACCGTCAATCATACCGACACGGTGCAGAACACGGTCTATCGTACCGATACGATGGAATACACTGTCTATAATACTGACACGTTATATGTCAAGAACCCAACGGACACCGTGTTTCTGACAAATCCGAAGGTCAATACGATCTTCAATTTTCCTGGAACACTTTTTGTAGTTAACTCTGATCAGCTCAATAGCAAAGAGCCTAATAATCTGGAGCACCTTTACCACATTAAGGCATTAGTAGATCAATGCACTTCGCTCAAGGTCGAGGTACAAGGTTATGCAAGTGGAGAAGGCACGTCCGAGCATAATCAGACTCTCTCGGAAGCGCGAGCTAATCGCATCCGCGAATGGCTGATCGCGCAAGGAGTGAGTCCGGATAAGATCACTCGCACGATCGGCTACGGCGACACGCGCCCGGCTGTCCGCGAACGAACGGACGTATCGGCTTCTGAACTTGAAGCAGAGCGCACACAGAACCGTCGCATTGCTGTGATGGTTGTACAGGCCTGTCAATAACTAAAAACAACTTTATGTTTACGCAAAGAATGCGATGAAAAAATTCATTCCCACGGAAATGAAATTAGTGGCAATCGGGATATTGATACTTGCGCTCGGCTCAACAATGAGCCGAGCGCAGTCGCCCGGTGGAAAAACATTCGGGTTCGGATTGATCCTGGTCGATCCTCTCGGAGCAACCGTAAAGATCTGGACTAATCCTGTGAATGCGTTTGTTTTCGACATCGGCGCATCGGACTTCGGGCCAACGCGGCTCGATGGCGATTACCTGTGGCATTTCGATGCATTTCAAAGCAGGGTCGTCAAAATGTATGCGGGGCCGGGAATCGCTCTCGCGTTCGGCGATGGGATCGGCCCTTATGGTTATCGGGAATTTGGCGGCCCATACAATGGGGTAGGATTAGGAATTCGAGTGATGTTCGGTTTGAATATCATTCCCGTAAAAACTCCACTTGAATTATTTTTCGAGATGGGACCGCTCATCGGGCTTTCCCCATCCGGAGTAGGACTCGATCTTGCTTTGGGAATTCGATTTTATCCATAGCATTGCTTCAGAGAGCAAGGCATCGGCTTCGTAATAACGGAATGCGTCAGCCCCAACATGAAAAAACGTTCGGTATTAAAGATCACGCTCTATACCATTGGCGCGGTAGCTATTCTCCTCTCGGTTGCCGTGTGGATCTTTCTTTCCTATTATTTCGAGCAAACGGTCAATTCCGTTATCCTTCCCAAAATCCAACAAGCGGCATTTCAAGCAACGAACGGTAGGTTTACGCTTACGCTCGGTAAGATCTCCTATGCGCACGGCACACTCGTCTGCGATACCTTTATCCTTTCGCGCGTGGCGTACGATAGCGATGAGCATGGCATGGGTCTGGATCGATTAGTGATTGATAGCGCGCGCTTTGAAGGAATCCGGTGGTGGGATGTGCTCTTAGGGAACAAATTAAAATTGACGAGCCTCCAGTTGAATGCGCCGAAGCTGTATATCATCGACATCGATTCCGATACCGCCTTGCCGCATCATGCTTCTGTCGATACTTCGAAAAAAGCTCCGGCAGAGGGACTGATTCTTCCCGTCATCTCCTTCGATAGCATTGTGCTCCGGGATATTAATCTATTCTTTCGCAAGCTGCCACAAAAAGCTCTAAAGCCGTCGTATCGAAATATCTCGATAAAATTAACCAATTTCTCACTCGACCTGAAACGTTCCCTTCCGCAGCTTCCGCTGTTCTCGCAACACATTGATTTCGAGCTGCCCGGCATCACGTATCCGATCGAGGACAGCATGTATTCTATCAACGTTAGCGGCATCAAAGGCAGCATCGCAGATTCGTTGGTAACTATCGATACGCTTGCGTTCATGCCCAATTATAGCGAACAGGAATTTGCGGACAAAAACAAATACTTGCGCAGCAGGCTGGAATTCCGATGCAATACGGTTCACATTCGTGGAATTAATTTCAAAAAGTTTTTGCGAGACGGTGTGCTGGATGTCAGAGCCTGCGAAGCGGCAATATGGTATGTCGATTATTATGGCGACCGGCGCAAACCGCGCGACCCTCATCCGCCAGACGCGATCCTGCCTAACGATCTTATCGATTCCATCAAAGTTCCTATCACGCTCGATTCGATCATACTCGATAAAGGTTACATCAAACATCGGGAACGCGATTCCGGAAGCCTTAAAGCGAGCCTCATCACGCTAACGGACGCTCGCGTGATTGCGCGTTCGATCTCCACGGATACTGCAAGTTCCCTCTACCGCCAAGCCACACGTATCAATGCCACCGGACTTTTTATGGGGCAAGGAAAAGTAGATGGAACGATCATTTATCCCCTGCACCATAAATCGCTCGACTTCCAGATCGACGCAACGGGAGGCCCGTTCGATCTATCGGTCTTAAATTCGTATCTCGTCACGAATGAACGGAAAGAAGTCGAGGGTGGGAAGTTTTTAAACGGCGAGTTGCACATGGACGTCAGATCGGGAGTAGCCCTTACTACCGTTACTCCGCGTTACACCGATCTGAAAATGAAAATATTGCCCGATGACGCCAAACAAAGCGGCGGGATCATCGAGGGAATCAAATCCTTTATTGCGAATACGCTGGTGCTCCGAACGAATAATGTCGATGAAAAAAATAAAAAAGCATATTCCGCAACGACAACCTACCGCCGTTCTCGCAAAGAGGAATTTTTCCAATTTATTTGGTACGGCATGAGAAAATCCATCCGAAAGGTAGCGGGGTATTAAACTATTCTATCGACCGGACCCTGCTTGAATACGGATCGAAAAGCGATTTGCGCTTCCGCCTCAGGAATATCTGCTTCCTCTAACGTTATATCATTCCCATACCCGCTGCGAATTTCTTTAACCGTCACAGCAGAATCTTCAACACTAAAAACGATCCTCCATCCACGTATGGCCTGAACGAATTGATTCCCATCGCGTTCGATGCGCTTATAGGGATGCGGTGATGGATCACGGGATAGAACCCGCTCGATACGGTTGGTTAGATCGACATTATACTCTTTCAAACATTTGAGCTGCGTGATAGCAAGCTCCGAATAGTTCACACGATATACCCCATGTGTTGTAACTTCCTTGATCCAACCGGAACAGGCATCGGGATACGATTCAATGTTTGGGAGATAGGGCTTAATATCTATGATCGGAGTTCCATCGAGGAGATCGACATTGCGAACGCGCAGCGTCAGCCCACGAACCTCGACAAGATCGACGAGCGAAAGCCCTATTGGATTTGGCCTATGCGGCGAGCGCGTTGCAAACACTCCACGCTTCTGCCGAGGGCCGCGTGGCACCAGCACCTTCGGTTTCCAATTCGGGTTCCGGTCGAACCACGAGAGCAGCCAGATCTTTTCCATTCCCGCCACGTCTTCCAGCGCCTGCTCGAAATTCTGGCCTTCACGCAGCGTAATGATTCCCTCTGTTCCGCCCTCTGGCTGATGCGGAGCATCTGCTTTGCTCGTGAATGGTGTGGAGATATAGCCGATGGGGGTGAGAGAGAACGTTACGTTCATTCGGTTACGATAAGTTTCTGAGATGCGCGATGACCCTCCGCGCTTAACAAAACAAAATAGATCCCGGCGGGAACCACCGCGCCATTCACATCCCGGCCATCCCACGAAACAAAATGCGTCCCATTCGACATATTTGCATTAACCAACGTTTTTACAATATCTCCCATAACGTTGCAAATGGTTAACAATGTCGGCCCTTGAGCGTCCAGGGTATAAGCGATCGTTGTCGATGTTGAAGTGGGATCGAAAGGGTTGGGGTAATTAGGTTCCAATGCAAAATCCGGGATCGCCGTGATAGCCTGCACGCTGCTCGTGCTGCTTGATCCGATCATAGGCCGAATCATCGGCATATAGGTTCCAGCGCCAGTGAAAGCGTTTGTTATATTAAATTGGAACTGCAAAATCTCTGTAAAAGGTAACCCAACGCCAGACATCGTCGGCCACCAACCCATGTTCGGCATCATCGCCGCCCAGCCACCACTTCCCGCAGTCGCTTCCACGGCGTAGGAGGTACTCACATTTCCATCGTTATCGTCCGCGTCACTCCCCCATTGCGTACCGTACGACAACAAACTGGGCAAGGATGGACTGTAAATCGCGCTTATATCCGGAGAAATTTGATCGGGATCGGTCTCTGTAACTTCCGCTCCACCCCGCGAAATGTCTCCACCAAGTTCCATATTGACAACCCCAAGCTGGCTAACAGATACCCAATACGTTCCCGCTGCAAGAGGGATCGGTCTTGGGAAGGAATAGGACGAGAATTGATCCCAATTAGGCCCGCGCGAGGCAAGCATCGTACTCGCAAATCCCGGTTGTTCGAGCGTATCGGCTGGCACATTCAAATTAGGACTGTTAGTGTACAATGAAATACGGAAAAAGTCTGGCGCTGCATTTGCGCTGCCGAAATACACTCTTGCTCCAAAGAAGGTATCCGGCTTCACAAGCTGGAACTTCATTGCAAAGCTCCCGCTCTGATTATCGAAACCAATTCCCACGCCGCGAAGTCCGGTAAGCGTTGGAATATCATTCCCATCGCCAATGCCGGGTTCCATGCCGGCATCGTCCAATGCGAATTCTTCGGTTCCGTTGCCGTTGACTTCGGCATTCAAGAAGAATTTCGAGTAGGTTTCTACGGTATTATAGTTTTGGAAATTCTGTTGAGGTATTTGTCCGATGATGGTATAGGCACCTGCATCGTTACTTGATTGATCGGAAGCATCCCAATCTGGAAATCGGATCACGGTATCGACACCATCCCAAGATGAAACTATAACAGATTGCGAGTAAACGGTATCACCGCTGGGATTTATAATATCAACTTGAAGCGGGAGACCGGACGCATGCGCAATGTCAATAACTCCCAGACCCATGAACACCGGAAAAACCGCCTGTGACAACGGCACTTTTGTATAGGGATTCACAACGCGAACCCACCTAATTTCATACTCCGGTACAAAAGGTATTCCCAGCATCGGGTTGTCGATATACCATGCGTCAGCATCGTCAACGGCCGCCGATGTCTGCTGGGCATTGTTGCTTGCCTTAAGTCGTAAGCGAAAACGAAAATTTGCATTGAGGTAGTTTGGTGTGTTCGTTAGATTTTTGGTAACTCCGTTCATAGTGATCTGCCAGGAGTTTGAGCCTCCAAAAGCAGAAAAACGCTTAAATTCAAAATCTCGTCCACCATCGAATGCCGCAATTTCGTTCCAGCCGTTCGAAGCAACATTGAGCGCGGGCTGGGATGGATCTCTGAATTCGAGGATCAAAGAATCCCCCGCCCTCACGACCTGACCATTATTTACATTGAGCGTAGTACTTTCCGGCCCAAAGGTCGTATCCACATCCCAATTCAGAGGATAATGATGACGACCCGCCCGCATGTAATCAAAGTGAAAGAAAACGGTCAGCGGTCCACCCAAGTTAATTGGAAAACTCGTAAGCGTATCCCCGACGCCAGTTCCCGAATATAAATTCCCACTAAAACCTTTGCGGTCGAGGCGAATGACTGGAGAAACGAAAGCATCTGGCCCGACACCAGAGGGCGGATAGCGCGGCGGCGGCGGATCCCATGTGGAATCTTCGCCATCAACCACCGTAGCACCAACGGAAACCCACATCGTTTGGTTAGGAATATCAATTGAGGTAGCTGATAGCTCATTTGGCTGAGTCTTACTATAGCCATCGGACGGATCGAAAAATGGCCTACCTGTTTGGCGTAAGCCAAAGAGTGGTTCGCAAATAGTATCGCCTGCAATGAGACACGCATTGAACGTTCCAAGCTCTCTAATGGCATTGGGATCGGTAGTGTATGGAGCGAACGTAAGATCGGTGCTATCGCCAGACGCAATGCTCGGTAGGATAAGCGAATCTTCATAGACGGTCACTTCCGTTACGACATTGCGAATGATAAAAAAGATTTTGCTCCCGGAAACAGAGCCTGTGCCGTCATTGTGAATCCGAACGCTGGGCGTAACGGTATCGCCTAACATGACCTCGAAATTTCTTGGAGGGAAAAGCACGCTCCCCACGATCGTGGGCTGCTGAGCATAAACCACATTTGCTGCACACAGAAGCAGGGCAAGCATGGTCGGGAAGTTTAGTTTTGCAATCGGTTTGAAGATAGTAATCATAGCGTTATCGGTGTCATGGTATGACAATTATTTTTGCAGTTGCGTGTCTGCCACCAGACGAAAGTATAACGAAGTAGGTTCCAGCCGGAACGATAGCGCCATTTTCATCCCTTCCATCCCAAGCAATAATGTGGGAACCAGTAGTCAGATCGGCATTTAATACCGTGCTCACTACTTTTCCCAAAACATTGCAAATAGTAAGCGATGTTTGGCTTTGGGCATCGAGGGTAAACGTGATCGACGTTGAAGTAGCCGATGGATCGAACGGATTTGGATAGCACGGTTCCAAAACAAAGTCAGGTATCCCTTCTCCTGCATTCACAGCACTTTGCGGAGGCACCGGACCTAGAATTGGGCGAATCATAGGGATGTAAGTTCCCGCTCCGATCCAGGGAAGTGTGTCCCCAATGTGCAGAAGCGGCTGGAAGTTATCGGGCGAAGTCATGGCGGAACTATACGGGATCCAATTGAAACTTCCTTCCCCGATCTCCAGATCGAACGCCCCTATCGCATTAGCATTGTTGTCCGAAGCTCCAGTTCCCCATTGTGTGCCATAAGGCGAAGTATAAATAAGACTGCTCTGAGGTATAGAATTGCCTGTTCGAACGATTTGTGCGCCTCCGCGATCAAAATTCCCGCCGAGTTCCATGTTGTTGTCCGACACCTGCTCCACAGAGAGCCTATAACTGGCTCCGCCCGAAAGTAGAACCGGTTCAGGGAAATAATACGATGCAAATTGATCGAGATGTGCGGTATCGCGCCACGTAAGGATGCTGGCTCCCGCCCCTTGATTCGACTCGCCCGTCAAAACGACGTCAATACGATCGGGCGAGGGGTTTGCACTTCCAAAATAGATTCTCACGCCAGCAAGGGAATCATAATGCGCGAGCGAAAAGCCGAAGGCAATGCTGCCAGTTGTACTTTTGAACCCCATACCAGAGCCGGGTACGCCGGTGATTTTCGGAATGTCGTTACCAACTCCTGGGGCGGGATTCATTCCCGCGCCATCCATCGCAAATTCCTGATAAGCTGAACCTTCTGGTTCCGTTTTTAGGTAGAATTTCGAGTACGTTTCCGTAGTTTGAAAATTTTCGGAATTCGGTTCAGTTATTTGCGCGAAAATCGTATAGGCTCCTGTGTCATTACCAGGCTCGCCGGATGCATCCCAATCTGGGAACTGAATCACGGTATCAACTCCGAACCATTGCGGAATTTCAATAAGCTGTGAATAAACCGTGTCCCCTTCGGGATTAGTAATATCAACTTGAATCGGAAGATCAAGCGCTTCACCAATGCCAATAATACCCAGACTCACGAATATAGGAAAAACTGCCTGTGACAAAGGCACTTTGGTGTAAGGATTTGCGAAGCGAACCCATCTCAGTTCATACTCAGGAACTATGGGAAACATGATTATAGGATTGTCGATATACCACTGGTCGGCATCATCAACAGGCGGGGCGGTTTGCGAATCATCGTTATTAGCTTTGAGTCGAAGGCGAAATCGAAAATCAGAAGTGAAATAATTCGACGTGTCGCTCAATTTTTTCGTGACCCCATCCTCTGTGATTTGCCAACCTACCGAGCCAGGAGTTGCAGAAAAACGCTTGTATTCGAAATCGCGACCACCATCAATAGCTGCAATTTCGTTCCAATCGTTCGGGCCGGGGTTTGCAACAGGCCCAGACGGTTTTTCAAATTCGAGAATTAGAGAATCACCCGCACGAATTACATTCCCGGCACTATCGGTAATTGTGGATTCGGGGCCAAACATTACGCTATCATCCCAACCAAACGGATAACGATGGCGCCCAGCACGCATATAATCGAAGTAAAAGTAAATCGATCCCTTTCCCGCCAAATTGATCGGAAAACTCGTCAGCGTATCACCCACGCCGGTTCCCGCATAAAAATTCCCGTTGTAATCTAACCTGTCAAGACGAATGACCGGAGAAATCATTCCGTCCGGGCCAGTACCTTGACCAAGATAGCGCGGCGGCGGTGGATCCCACGTCGAATCTTCACCATCAACTACCGTAGCGCCAAGAGACACCCACAACGTTTGGTTGGGAATGTCAATAGACTTCGATGTTAACGCATTCGAAACAGTCTTGCTATAGCCGTCGGATGGATCGAAAAATGGAACAGAGGTTCGGCGTATGCCAAATAATAATGAGCATTCGGTATCGCCAGGATAGAGACATCCGTTGAACGTTCCAAGCTCGCTAATCTTGTCGGGACTTGAAACATAAGGCTCAAATGCGGTATCGAGACTATCGCCTGGAGCGATAGAGGGTAATACAATCGGGTCTGCGTAGATCGTGATGTTGGTTATGGCATTCGTGATGAGATAATGGATTTTCATCCCGGAGTCAGCGACGGTATCCGTATTCCAAACTCTCACCACAGGAGTGAGGGTATCGCCAAGCGGGAGTTCGTAATTTCTGGGCGGGAACAGCATCTTCACAACGATGCCGGTTGAAGTTTGTGCGTTCACATTACTTGCAAGACCGAGCATTAGCATGAGCAAGAAGCTCATGCGGTTCCCAATCGATTTGAAGTTGCGATTCATAGATTCGGTAGAAGACTAAAGAACCAAGAAAATGCTACTCTAATTCACGATCATTCCCTTGATTTTTTCAACCGCGCTGCTACCTCCCACACAAAATCGTGCTCGGTGACTTCGACGCCGAGTTTTTCGATGGGTGATACATCGCATTCGCCGGTGGAAAAATCCCCGAGATAGTCGAAGATGATGCTTTCATCGGTCACTAAGCATTCATCCGGATCGAAACCACAAGCGTAGATAACCAAATCGACATAAGGCTGAAAAATATCGACTTTTGTCTGCGGAGGGTATTCGAAACCGGTTACAATCTTCGCCACGCGGCCTGGCCCGAAATGGCTCTCTGTTACCTCCTGAATTTTAGCGCGCAACTCCTCCTCCGTCGCGGCTTGAGTGAAGACCGAATGGCCAAGCGCGTGCGCCCTGTAGCCACCTTCTGGCGCTTCTTGCATTAAAAAGATGATTTCGTTCATATCATTTCGATTTTCCTCACTACTTGCGTAGGCAGTTAGTTTAGAGTGAATTTTTCCGATGTCGGAACCGTGATGAGATGATTTCGAAAAGTTGTTGAGTTGCCGAATCGTTTCTAACCTTATGAATTCGAAGAGTGATGCGGCGAATATCCAAGTCGATAGCATTGATAGCAATGTTCATGTCACCAATAATTATTTTAGCAAGATTCAGTAAGACCGCATTCGCAAAATCAGCCAAAAGCGTTAAAACGACAACCTCCTGGCTCGGCTCATAAATAGTATCAACTTTGCTTCTCATTGTGGGAACGGTTCCTGATTGCAGTGAAAGCAACTTGATGATTTGATTTAAAGGATCGGCTTCCAGAAAAACTTGGAACCGTTTTTCAGAAATGGATGAAACACTATAATTAAAACCTGAACGAGAAATTTGTTTAGCACATTCGATTAATTGAGACATCGAGTCTTTCATGCTAATTCGAGCTAAAACCGAGTCATCAAAATTTCCATTAAAATCTAACGACGGAATAACGAGCGCCTTTATTTGCTCCTCGATAGCGTGAATAATTGAAGAAACGTTGCTTAGATTTCTCGCCGCGATGACGTTTGCCGCTTTTGCACGAAGCGCTTCAGCAATTTGCCGGAGTTCGATCAATTGCCGCTTTTCGCGTTCGAGCGATTGAATAGAATTTAGCATAAAGTTTATCGAATTCGAGAAATCGAATGAAAAGCATCAATACCTTTTGAATTGGGATCGGCGTACTTGATTTCACTGCTCAGAATGATTTGGCCATCGCTGATGCTTATCGCATTCGTGGGAAGGTAACCAACGTAATCGCCTTCGATTGTTTCCAAAATCGGAATGGCAGTAATGCTACCTTGCGGCGGAATCAATTTTGCCGCTCTCTCTAAAAGCCTTGAGTGTAAGTAAAAAATATCACCCGGGTATGCTTCTCTGCCGGGAGAATGCTGAAGCAGAAGAGCGATTTGACGATAAGCTGCGGCGTGCTGCGTTAAATCGTCATAGACAATTACAACCCTTTTGCCACGTTCGGCCCAATACTCGGCGATTGTGGCTCCTGCAAAAGGTGCAGCATAGTGCAGACTCGCAGCGTCACTTGACCGTGTAGCCACAAGAACGGCACGCGATTTATTCGGTGAGATTTTATTTAGTTCCTTTTGGATGTGACGAATTTGACCTGCCTCCTTCGCCACCGCGACATACACAAAGAGCGTTTCGGATTCTTTTCGATCTGTTCCGATTTTGTTTAGAATTTCAAGCATCAACGTCGTTTTTCCGCTTTCCTTATCGCCGAGGACAAGCATTCTTTGCCCATGATGAATTGGGAACTGAGTGTCAATTAATTCGATGCCCGTGTATATCTGATCCTGAGAGGTAATCAGATCCCTTTTTAAAATTCCAGGTGCTTCTTTTTCTATGGACTGCCGTTCCTTCGTTTTCAGTTCCGAGCCATCCCAAAAGTTAGACCCGGAAGGAGAGATTACAAAAGGCTCCGAACCGGAAAGCAATTCATCGCCCACAGGTATTTTCAGTCCTTTTTCTGACGGATTAACTTCGGCACGATCTCCTGGAATTATATCGCCCCGGATAACGAGGCAATTAACAAATTTCTCATCAAGGTCGAATACAAATCCTTCCCCCACGTTATTTTTGGCACGACGAAAAGTGACCGCATCTCCAATTCCCGCATCAAGGAGACCGCGCACACGGGCCACACCATCGGAGAAAGCCTCGATGGAGCCTTCTTCTTCGATTGTGCGTCTCACCTCAACGGAAAGAACATCGTGAAGCTCATGTAGCAACGTTTCCTGGCGTACTTGAATTTGTTTGAGGTCGCTCATTCTTGATTCTCCTGGGTTATCGAAGTAAATAATTGATTGCTTCAGCCCTCAATGAATCCATCGACCGATCATCCGAAGGCTGGTAATTCATAAAAAGTACATAAATGGAACGATGGCTTTTTTGTAAATGATCTTCGCTAATCCGTCGTGTCAGTGCTTTCTTCCACGTGGTTGTTTGCTCTTCACTCGGCTCCGGGCAACCCAAAGTAGCCACGATAGCCTGCAATCGAATTACGGAAGTTAACGCAGCGCGAGCCTCACGAAACGCGCCAAGGCTAACCACCATATCGAGCCATTTCAGAATAGCTGCTTCGTTAAAAGCATTTCGAAAACAATTTACAATTTTGTCGTTCTTCGATGCATCTGGATAGCGTTCCAACATAGCCCACTCGGAACTCTGCGCCACGGAACGCAGGAGCATCAGATCTTGCCAAATCGAGCTATCTGAAATGTCACCGTATTTAAGTTCCTGTTTAGACATTCGCAGATCAATCAATTCCTGTATTGAGTCTGTTATGGAATCTTTTGCTATCATACGGTAGGTCTGATAAAGATGACGTAAAAGAGAAACTGAAGAATGAATCCTGCGATACCCACAAATGCTATCCAACGTTGGGCGCCACCGCTCCGTAGCCAAATCAATGGATGTTTTTGCCAACCAGCATTATTTATGACTTTGACTTGGGAACCGTTCACTCCACTCCGTGGTCGCACAAGTAATTCCTGCGCGGCTGTACGCAAAGTTTGAATTCCAGCTGTATTCGACGTTATATTAACCGTTTCAGAAACGAAGGCCAGAGGGTTCCTCGCAAACGCTCCTCGCGTAGGATGTTATTAACCACCGAGACATTATTTCTTTGTGAGCTTTGGGTGGCGAACCAATAAGCTATAGCCGTGGCAATACACCATCTTATGGCCCCTGCGTGAAAAACAAAGCGCCACATGAGCTGCGAAGCTAAACGCTCAAAGTGGCCTTTTACCCCGACCTCGTTCGCATCGTTGTTGTGTCTCGTCCATGTGAGCACGTCAGCCATGAAAGCCCCGTGGCGTTGCCTTATCAGTATAAAGGTGATAATAGTTGCAATGACGAAAAGGCAAAACCAAAGTATGACCGTTCGGTTCATTTTTAGGTTTATTTTAGTTCTCATTGGTTATTATGGTAATTTCAGTCTGGGGATAATCTTTTACGAACAAGGTTCCTCGGGCCAGCTTTTTGTTTTTTTTTCGACTCCTTGAACACTAAAAGTTATTTCGGACTGTAGTTCAAGGACAGTGGCGAGCGATTGATGTCCTTCGGAGATAGGAATATCAGAAACGCCCGTGCTGGAACCGAACAGCTTTAGCCATTCGTCGTCGCTACAGGTTTTAGTGATCGTTGTAGCGCGCAGCCAAGCGATTTCTAATTCCTTGTTCTCAATGTTGCTGACTATCTTTAGGTGCATGATCTAAACGAGAAAGTAGTTCCAATCCTTCTGTCGCGCGTGTACGCATTTCTTGAATCGCAGCCGTTTTATTTTTAGCGAGGGCTGCCATTTCTTCTGGTTTTCGATATTTTTGATTCAAGCTCTTTTCGATTTCAATTCCTTTATTAAAAAATTCCGCCTCCGCCGATGTTGAAAGGTGGTATTTGATCTTTACCTCCAGTCTCGTTTTTCCCTGCAAAATTTTCCGCAAGTCCCCTGCAAGCGCCTCTAAGGTGGTTCCCGCGATTCTCGTTTTCGATTTTGAAACGGCCATGGCTGGATAACGCGGAACACTGGTCGATGAAAGCGTTGAGGCGTTTGTTGTGCTTGGGACTAAGTCTCGATCTAACACGATAGTCGTCGCCATGTGTCTTGAAATAGCATTGATTGCTCGATTCGTCAGATCATCCGAAGGCATATATACGCATTCTATGCTGGTAATGCTTCCTGTGCCACCCTCAAACGTACATAAACGCTCCTGCAACTCCCCTAACTCTAATTCCAAAGTCGGTTGGTAGCCCAGGACAGAAGGCATTCTTCCCAGCATCGTCGAAATTTCCGCGCCTGCTTGAACAAATCTAAAAATATTATCCATAAAGAGCAAAACATTCCTTCCCTCATCACGTATAATGCTCTGCAACATCGACTGCGGTGTGTGCCGCCCTAAATCGTTCCCCTGCATTCCGATCCATTTGACCGAAAACAAAAACACTTCTTTCGCGTAATTTCGGAGGCAAATTCGTAAGGAGTTCGTGTGCCTCACGAATTCGTTCACCCACGCCAGCAAATACTGCAACCCCATTAGTCTCTCCTTGAAGAAAGGATTGCGCTATTGCAGTCATCAAAACCGTTTTGCCGACACCAGCTCCACCCAAAATACCCACTTTGCTTCCCCGAATTATCGGCGAAAAAATGTCTATCGCAAGAATATTGGTGCTAATAACATTTCCTGCATCTAACGAAGCTGCGGGACCTCGATTCGAATGTTGGGCAGGTTTTATTCGAGATCGAGTAAAAATTGAATGGCTACCATGCGGGACTTCATTTTTTTCATCAATCATTATTCGCCCAATGCCATCAACAACTAAGCCTAACAGGTTCCCCTCTGATAGTTCTCGATCCGGCAGTGGATGAACGTTCAAACCTCGGCTTAAGCCGATAACAGGTCCAAGCGCTACGGTTTGGACGGTTCGATTCTCACGATAACCATGAACCTCAAGCAACGGGTGCGTTTTGTTTTCGCTTACCCGAAGGAGTTGATGCATGTGAGGTAATTCACTCCCCGTGAAATCTACTTCGACAATTTGGCCCTGTATTGATGAAATTAAGCCATTCATAATTAAAAACTTTCTTATTCTTAACGCACTTCCATTAGGTGCCCATCATCTTTGACATAATATACGAAAAAAAATGAGAAACGCCAAAAAAAACGAAACCCTCATCGCATAGCGATGAGCGGTTCCCTTAAAAAGCCATCAAAACAGAAGGGTCAGACATGATGTGGATGAGCGTTATAGCGTCATCCATTCGGTTAGTGAGATTCACCTTCGAACTAAATACCATCACTGATATTCGTTCCGGACTATTTCTAATCCGTCAGATCATTGCTGATCCTTTTTTCGTGCATTTAGATAACAGGCCCGTGAAGAACCTTGATGTTATCCAAACATTACCTCCCCTAACCTCTCCTTATAAAGGAGAGGGATTGAAAGATTGGATTCTCTGCGAATCCTTAGCACCTTAGAAAGGAGGTGATCCAGCCGCACCTTCCGGTACGGCTACCTTGTTACGACTTAGCCCCAATCACCAGTTTTACCTTAGACGCTTATAAGGCGGCTTTGGGTACCCCTGGCTTTCATGGCTTGACGGGCGGTGTGTACAAGGCCCGGGAACGTATTCACCGGGGTGTGCTGACCCCCGATTACTAGCAATTCCAACTTCACGGAGTCGAGTTGCAGACTCCGATTCGAACTGAGACAGCTTTTTAGCGATTCGCTCCACCTCGCGGTATTGCTGCGCGTTGTAGCCGCCATTGTAGCACGTGTGTTGCCCTGGACGTAAGGGCCATGATGACTTGACGTCGTCCCCACCTTCCTCACTACTTGCGTAGGCAGTTAATTTAGAGTTCCCACCATTATGTGCTGGCAACTAAACTCAGGGGTTGCGCTCATCAGACTAATGCATGACAACTACTCGTACCGATTCGCTGCCCATCCGCAAAAAATAAATCCCGGCTTCAAGACTTGAAACATCCATTGTAGTATTTGCGCCCATAGCAGCATTCATGCGCTCCCGGCCCATGAGATCGAAAATATGAATTTCGCCGGATTGGCCGCCAAGAATTTGCAGATCAACCGTTGCAGGATTCGGAAATATACGAAGGCCGATGGAGGAATTTACAGTCGAACTTACATCATCCTCCACCGAATCAGGCGTGAATACTTGAATATCGTTTGAAATATCACCGTTGTTTCCACCCAGCACATAAATTTTCCCGTTAACCACAGTTGATGCAGGCATTGAAACCCCATAAAATGTGCCCATTGTTGTTGGCGAGTCCCACACGTCCATAGCAGGATCATAAACTTGAAGTGTATCGCACCAACTACCAACAATACCACCTTCGGCCCCACCGATGTAATAAATCTTCCCATTCAGAGCGCTCGATGTCGCATACCACCGATGGATGAGTCCAACAGAGCTAAATGTATCCCATGTATTCGTCGATGGATCAAACATTTGACACGGGGGGGAAGGCAACGGGCCAGCATTGTAATCGGACCCCCCGATGATATAAATTTTCCCATTTACGACACTTGCAGTTTGGCCTATACCTGGGATAAGTGAGCCGTTCGTTACCGGTGTGCTCCAAGTGTTTGTAATGGGATCGAAAATCTCGACAATGCCATATACAGGGCCTCCGCTGAGATCAGTATCGGCATTGCCACCTATTGCATAAATTTTACCATTGACTACGCAAGACATTAAATCCTCGCGAGGAGTAAAGTTCCCAAATGTTTGCGGTTCGCTCCAAGTAAGAGTAGAAGTATCAAGTACGTGAAGTGAGTTTGGGATTAGCGAGAAGATGCTATTATAACTGTAACCGCCAAACGCGTATATTTTACCCCCAACCTCGCACGCAGTTCCCTGGATAAATCCATTGCTCGCGGAAAGATAACCATAGGAAGGAATATAGGTTTTTGCACTATGCGGAGCACTCCACGCGTGATTTATTGGATCGAAAATTTGAAGAGAATCGAAACCAATAACGTATATCTCTCCATTGACCGTAATTGCTGTGGCGCCGGCCCGCTCAAGGAACCTATCTGTACTTGAGAAGCCTCCACCTGTCGAATCGTAGCTCCAAACGCCTTGGCCCATTACAGTTCCCGAAAAATAAAACGCTGAAATGCAAATAATTGAAATGTTCAAAAACGTTTTCATGTCTTATTATTCCCCCCTCCCGAACCAGTTGCAAAACCAAAAACTCTTACCCAGTAACTATAAACTGCGTTTGATTCGTAACTGGATAGCATTGGAAACCGATCCCACGCGACATAAACCTTTCCATTAACGACTGTCGGTTCGATAAATGCGCGAGTGGAACCCCAAGGTCCTACCGATAAATCGCCAATTAACGACGATACGGTATTGGGATTGCCGGGTGTGCCTATCATGGCCTTTAAATCGTATGCACGTAAAGTAAGCTGATGCACTTGATTCTTACCTTTATTCAATTCATCGCGATTTATTGCCCAAACAATTGGCGCTCCATCAGCCTGCTTATTGGATGAAATAGTAACGGTCGCTCCTCCTAACGGAAAAGTTTCTTTCGATTGTCCAACAAGCGTTAGGGTTCCATTCGAAAGTAAGTAGGCGGAAATTACTGCACTGTCCCCGCAGTAAAAGAGGTATTGCCCGGTTGAGTCCGCGTAATAAGCTGGTCCGCCATTTAGGTCACCACCATTCTGAAGATGGGTGCTATAGACAGCATTTGGGTTGTCGGTCGGCGGGGGATGAGCGTCGTCACTTGTAACGGTCGCTAAAGTTGTGTTAGAAGGAGGAACTTGAGATGGGTTTGGAGTGGTAAGAAGATTGGAAGGAGTTCCTACATACCCACCTAAGTTATCTCGGTTGAGAAGAAAAATCACACCTTGTTTACCGCTGGTTACTAACAGGTTCATAGGAGAAATTGGTTGCTGATTAGGAATAACCAAAACTCCGCTTGACCCAAAATCAGAGTCCCTATAATTCATTCCATATTGATCCGCCGCTGCAAACCAAGATACAACTCTTAAGTCTTGCGTAAGTTTTATCGCGGAATCCCCATAATCAGTGCCACCAATATCGGCATTGAATGCTCCATCCGCAGTTGTGCAATAGATATATGTTCCGTCTGTTGCGAGACCCATACCGCTGCCCCATATTCCGGCGTTCAGGTCCCCTATACCGTCATTAACAAGGTCCGGCGCTGTGCAGAAAATATTTTTGAGGCTCAATGTGACGGCATCGAATGAAAAAATCCACCCGTTGGGATCTTGGATAGCCGGATCAGTAAGCGCCGCGAAGGCAACATAAACAGTTCCATTCAGCAGCAAAAGGGCCGAGCGGTTAAACAAGTCGAAGGGGTTAAAAACAGCATTTCCGTTTCCGTCATTTCCGCCACTTGAAACACTTCCTCCCGTTCCTGGAACCGTTCCCTTTATCTCGACAGGACTGTTAGGCAAATCCTGTCCAGTGCTAACGTCGAGTGCGTTAAGGTAAAGGTGTAATGTATTATCGGATGCACGAAAGGTTTTTGTAACAACATATAACGTTGTAGGCTGGGGCGTGCTTGAAGATGATGACCCCGATGAACAACTACATGAGCAGCCACATCCCGATGAAGAGGAACCGGAAGAACTGCAACCGCAAGAAATTACGGGAGTTCCGGTAATACCGACAACTGGTGCAATATCCACATCCCCGGGATTCGTGAGGTCTGGAGGTAGATTCGGGATATTATCCCCCTCCTCCTTATAAAACGGAACCGATGTTTCCCCGGGTGGATTCAGAGAACGAACTTGACCCGCCCGTACTTGTTGCGATGTTGGCCAAAGGTGCTCGCCAGAATCAGCATCGAAAGCATACACACTGTTGTTTTCAGTAGCGATAAATATTGCATTGTGTGCGCTCCCCAAATTGGGGAAATACACATGGCTTAAATAAAGTGGCTGAGCATACGTTTTACCATCGACTCTGACATCGAACAATGCCGTAAGGTTCACCACATTTGTCGTGTTCAGGATGGTCTCATTTGGGTTCCATCCAGTCCGATTGCTGTTGTAGTGCTGCGTGAGTACCGAAGTACCCGTATGGCTCACGACGGTAATTCCCGAACTAATTGTTGATGTAACGCCATTAATCGTTTCCGTTGCACGTACCACATCTCCCACGTTCAGACAGCCAGAAATAGGTACTTCCACCGTTTGGCTCGTCGGTGCGGGATATACCTGTAAACTTGGAACACTGAATGTTGAAGTACCTCTTAAAATTCCGTTCACATAAACGCTCACAGACCCCGGAGCAGTTGGGGGAGGAGTAATTATCACCGTCACACTTCGCTGGCAATCATCGGTAGGACTCGATACTGACGGCGCAGTCGGGGGTGGTCCCCCCGTAATCGTGGGTGGTGGCCCCGGTGGTGGCAATGGTGGAGGGCCGAGAGGTGGGAAGATTGTTGGCGGCGGAGGCGGAGGCGGTAATATCGGAGGTATAGGCGTACCCGTTTGATGCGTCGGCGATTCCCCGGCAACCGATGCTGGTGGTGAAGAAATGCTTGTGTGCAAATTAGGTGTGAAATTCCCGCCCGTTACCTGAGACGGGTTCCCTGTCTGATTCGGCGGAAAAGGAGGAGGTGGGGGTGTAGGGCCAGGTCCTGGCCCCGGCCCTGGTCCAGGTAGTGGCATGACGTCTCCTGAAAAAGTTACATTGCTACAATTTCCATTTCGAATGTGCTGAATGTCCCTGCATTGTTCAGGACGAGCACGAGTGAATAGGTTCCAGGTTTCGCAATCGTCATGCTAAGAACCTGATTTCCGGTGATGATACCGGGAAATGAAAACACAGGAATTGCTCCGGTCGCGCCTCCCGCAAAGGATCCGGACGTTCCCAGATTGTCCCGGAACGAAAGCTGGACATTGCTCCAGTTGGTGGCACCGAGGGCGATTTCGATCTGATTTTGCAAATACTGACTCGCCTTAGTAAAGGCAATTTTGGCTACCGCAGGATTGATGCTCGCAGCCACGTTAACCATTTTCGTTTGAACGACCCACTGCGCCGCTTGCACAACGGTCGTGGCGTCGGTAGTATCAAGGCTAACGAGGGTAGTATTGTTGCCCGTGTAAGCAATCGAATTCGTTCCCCAACTCGATTGAAGGAAGTTCGTGCTCATTTGCCACACTCCTTGCGCCGCGCCGAGCGAACAATTCAAAATAACAGATAGTGGGTCGATTGGCTGCGTTCCTGGAAAAGCTCTCCAGCCTGCTGTGATGATGTTCATATTCTTAATCTCCTAATTAGTGAGAATGATTTCAAAAGGTCTTACATAACTTCTTTCTTACAAAAAAAAAACTCACTCTGGTTCCAACTCAATATTAAGAAATTGTTAAATCTTCCCTCAACACCATAAGTGCTTAAAAATCATTGAAAAGAAGGGTCAGCATGATGTCGATTACCGTATGCGTAATCGATTCGGTTAGTGAGATTCACCTTCGAATTAAACATCATTTCTGATGCCTGTTCCGGACTATTTCTAGCCCTTTGTTTGTGCATTTGGATAACAGGCCCGTGAAGAACCTTGACGTTATCCAAACATTTCCCTCACCCGGCCTCTCCCATAAGGGAGAGGAGATAGAAGGATGGATTCTCTGCGAATCCTTAGCACCTTAGAAAGGAGGTGATCCAGCCGCACCTTCCGGTACGGCTACCTTGTTACGACTTAGCCCCAATCACCAGTTTTACCTTAGACGCTTATAAGGCGGCTTTGGGTACCCCTGGCTTTCATGGCTTGACGGGCGGTGTGTACAAGGCCCGGGAACGTATTCACCGGGGTGTGCTGACCCCCGATTACTAGCAATTCCAACTTCACGGAGTCGAGTTGCAGACTCCGATTCGAACTGAGACGGCTTTTTAGCGATTCGCTCCACCTCGCGGTATTGCTGCGCGTTGTAGCCGCCATTGTAGCACGTGTGTTGCCCTGGACGTAAGGGCCATGATGACTTGACGTCGTCCCCACCTTCCTCACTACTTGCGTAGGCAGTTAATTTAGAGTTCCCACCATTACGTGCTGGCAACTAAATTCAGGGGTTGCGCTCGTTGCTGGACTTAACCAAACACCTCACGGCACGAGCTGACGACAGCCATGCAGCACCTGTATCGCCCCCCTTGCGGGTAGCAGGCTTTCACCTGTTTAGACGACCTTTCAAGCCCAGGTAAGGTTCTTCGCGTTGCATCGAATTGAACCACATGCTCCACTGCTTGTGCGGGCCCCCGTCAATTCCTTTGAGTTTCACCCTTGCGAGCGTACTCCCCAGGTGGATCACTTAACGCGTTAGCTCCGGCACCGACCTTACGGCCGACACCAAGTGATCATCGTTTAGGGCATGGACTACCAGGGTATCTAATCCTGTTTGATCCCCATGCTTTCGTGCCTGAGCGTCAATCAAGGGCCAATCCGCTGCCTTCGCCTCTGGTGTTCTTCCGAATATCTACACATTTCACTGCTACACTCGGAATTCCACGGATCTCTCCCCGATTCAAGACCTACAGTATCAAAAGACGTTTCGGCGTTGAGCGCCGAGATTTCACTTCTGACTTATAAGTCCGCCTGCGCACCCTTTACACCCAGTAAATCCGGACAACGCTTGGATCCTACGTATTACCGCGGCTGCTGGCACGTAGTTAGCCGATCCTTACTTTTCGGGTACCATCAATGGGGTAGTAACCCCACATTTGTCCCCGACTACAGAGGTTTACGATGCAGAGCACCTTCATCCCTCACGCGGCGTTGCTGCTTCAGACTTTCGTCCATTGAGCAATATTCCTCACTGCTGCCTCCCGTAGGAGTCTGGGCCGTGTCTCAGTCCCAATGTGGCTGATCATCCTCTCAGACCAGCTACTGATCGTAGCCTTGGTGGGCCGTTACCCCGCCAACGAGCTAATCAGGCGCAGGCTCATCCCTTAGAAAACTTGATGAAAAACCGATGCCGGTCTCTCATGTTACGGAGATTTAGCCAACCTTTCGGCTGGTTGTTCTCCCCTAAAGGGTAGATTACCTACGTGTTCCGCACCCGTGCGCCAGTCGATGTATTGCTACACCTCCTTGACTTGCATGTGTTAGGCACGCCGCCAGCGTTCGTCCTGAGCCAGGATCAAACTCTCCGTAGTACATATTTTCACTTACCTCAAGATCGCTCTTGAGACAACGTCCGATGCCGATAAAGCATCAGATGCCTGTATTACGTATCATTTGATACTGAAATCTCAGAACAACTCTGACGTCTATAAAATAAACGCTTTGTTGTTCCAGATTGCAAGTGTGTGAACCTCACGACCCTTTAATCACTTCCCCTCGCCCGCAAGCGGGAGAGGTTGGGTGAGGGTCTAAATTCACGGTTGCTTGCTGCTGATGAGACCTCATAAGAGGCCGCCACCGGGATGAGAATGTCTTCCCATCCGCAAGTAACCCCCACGCATCACTGCGCAGGCTCATCATGCTGACTTTTGTTACCCACCAAATGTGGGTAACCCTTCCATTTCAATGAACACTTGTTTTTTGCCGATTCTATTGAATTAGCTACGAGCCTTTTCAAACGGCAGACAAAATCCCTCTCTGCGAGGGAGCGGTATAACCCGCTTCCTCACACGGAAGTTCTCGCTTCCGAACGATATTAAGAGATTTTTAAGATTTTTTTTTCCAGAGGTGGTTTGCCGATCGTGGTCGATCTATAGCACCTTCTTACTGGCGGCTCTACGAGAGTTTTATGAGCCTTCCCTATTGTTGGGACGGCCTCTAACCATAACCCTAACCCGCCCGTTCCATATTATCGAATATTTCTTCAAATTCAACGATTACCAACTTTTATGCACTCTTAAATGCATAAAATCCTTTCCATCCCATTCGCAAACACGCGCAAACGCATTTGTTTTTCATGAACTGTGCCCTTTCTGACTTAAAATCGCCATTCGTTCTTTAAGAAATTGGTGCCCATTAAACGCAATTGAATTGTCATTTAATGAACTCACCTCTACTATTCATGAACTTATGCATCTTTGTTTCTTTATGAAATTGGTGCCCATAATCTTATTATCAAACATACAACATCCAAAACCCAAAAGCAAGCGGTTCGTGAAAATAGAGGGAAATTGTGCATGAATCCAATTCTTATCGTAATTTTGTATGGTAATTTAACCCTAACCCAAATATGATAAAATCTCTTTGTATCGTCCTTATCTGTTCTCTTTCCTTTTATGGCTGCGCCGCGATTCTCGATGGCGGCAATATGACTACCGTTAATTGCAACTCCGAACCTCAGGGAGCTAAAGTATTTGCTAATGGTAACTTCGTTGGCACTACACCCGCCGCCGCGCATGTCGATAAGAGAAAAGACCAACTCTTCGAATTTAAATTGGATGGTTACCAAACTGCGACACAAATGGTTACCACCAGCGCTGGTGCAGGATGGATCATTGTTGATGTTATCTGCGGCCTGATCCCTGTCATAATCGATGCCGCAACGAATTCATGGATGGGACTCGATCAAGGTTATGTCTCGGTGTCGATGGATAAGAAGTGAAAAAGCTTATCCCTTTATCCCACGCTAATCCAGCGCCCATCCTTACCCAAGCGCGTAGGAATTGCCGTTGTTTTTACTGTGGCGACTACCGCCCTCGGCAGTCGGATTACTTTCCGGCAGTCGGATTACTTTCCGGCAGTCGATAATCAGTAACCAAAGCTATAATAAATGCAGCTATTTACAATGTCCAGCCCACACGGTTGTATTTTTGATGTCTATGAGTGGAAACAAATGGATCGAACCTATCGAGGATTTTACGCTGACGCGGCGCAATCTGCCGCACATGCAGACGCCTGGCGGTTACTATTTTACCGCTTCGAACACTTGGCATCGCCGCGAGTTGGATGATTGGGAACGGGATCTTATTTTTGCAACGATCGTGCTCCACAATGGAACGAAATATATACTCGAAGCTGCCGTCGTAATGCCCGATCACTTCCATCTCATTATGAAACCGCTGCTGAAGAGCGATTCTTCCTATTATTCGCTCCCTGAAATATTCCATAGCATCAAAAGCTACACTGCCAAACAGATCGCAGCCAGAGATAGAGAACTAAGCCGCGTGGCCCGTGCCGCCCTCGGCACGGGCTCGGAATCAGAGGGAACTCGTGCCGAGGGCGGCACGAGCCACGCGGTTCGAAGAAAACGTGGCGTTCAAATTTATCAGGATGAGAACTACGATCACATTATTCGCAATGAACGCGATTATAACGAAAAGCTGAACTATCTTGTCATGAATCCCGTCGAAGCTGGACTTGTCGAGCGGCCGGAGGACTATCGATGGCTCTATTGTCCCGCTATAGGCAAGGTTGGTTTGTAATGGTTGCGGGGCTTCCCACTTCCCGTGCCGAGGGCGGCACGGGCCACGCAGGGCTACACCGCGTGGCGACTGCCGCCCTCGGCAGTCGCATCCCAAGGGCTACCCCACGCTCATCCACCGCCCATCGTTATCCAGCGTATAGGAATTGCCGTTGCTCATTTCGTGTATTTCGCGTTTGGTATTCGCATCCTGCGTGGTGCGTAGGAGAAAAACCCGCTCGCTGCTCTCGCGCGTAAGGAACCGTTCCAGCGCGCCGATCTCCGGAGCGACGTCTCCCAGCCACTCCCCTTCGGATTCTTTTACAAATGCTCTGCTCATGTCGCTTATTGTGTTATAATCTACTCAGCGCTTTCGCCAGTGTCCCTCATTCCGCTTTTGGTGACTGATAGATGAAACAGAGACTTCCTCAGACTTCACTCGATAAAATATGGTAAAAGGGAATTTATTTAACACTTTGGCTCTCACATCGGACTCCGCTATCGGATATCGTTCCGGAAACTCGGCAATCTCAAGGAGCGCAGCTTCTACTTCTTCTATAAAATCATCCGCTGCCTGTAGGCTCTCCTCTAAATAGAAGAGCATGGATTCCGCATATTCGTTTTCGGCAGGAGAAAGAAGTCTAATGCTCACTGCGCTCTGAGCTTCCGCACGCGCGCCATCGCTTCATGAGCATCAACGGATTTGATCTCACCTCGGTCGTATGCTTCGAGTCTGCGTTTTGCTTCAGCAAGGTTCTCATCGAACGAACTATCATGGGTGACGAAACTCCTGTTAAGACGATCCGCTAATTCATGCCTCTCGCTTTCGTTGAGTTCCAGCGCTTCTTCAACTACATGATTAAATTGCCTGTCCATGATTATTTCAACCTACGATCTCAGCGTAAGGTGCCCTGGATAAAACATCGTTTCGTCACTTCCCTTCCATTTCCATTTTACGAATATCGTCGCGGAGTTTGGCGGCGCGTTCGTAGTCTTCTTTTTTTATCGCGTCAGAAAGCTGCTTGTTGAGTTGATCGAGCGCGGTGAGCGGCTTCGCAGGTTTTTTCGAGGCTTGTTCTTCGGATTTTCCAGCAAGACGTTCGGCCAAGCTGAGTTCGCTTTCGTCCTCGTCATCTTCGCCGGCTTCTTCTTCGCCTTCTTCGGGAAGGAAACCTGCTTCGGCCATCACGCTTTCCGCAACCCAAATGGGAACTCCAAACCGAATGGCAAGCGCGATCGCGTCGCTGGGACGCGCATCTATTTCCTGATCGTCCGAAAGTTTGAGACTTGCGAAGAAGGTGCCATCGCGCAATTCATGAATGGATACTTCAGCAAGCGTTCCGCCCAGCGATTCGACGAGCGTTTTTATCAGATCGTGTGTAAGCGGTCGCGGCGGTTTGATACCTTCCATTTCCAGCGCGATGGCCTGCGCCTCGAATCCGCCGATAATAATGGGGATGCGGCGCAAGCCGGAGGTTTCGCGCAGGATAAGCGCGTACGCCCCGCTCGTCGAGGGGTTGGCGGAGATACCTAAAATTTCTACTTGAACTCTGTCCATGATGTTATTCTATCAAATATCACAAACGGGCAAATGAATTCCGCAAATAGCGATTTAATTCTTTACGTTGAATCTGTTACCATTCTTAACAACGGGATTGCGAAGCGATTCCCGAAGGCAGAATGTTCCATACCGCGCTCCTTATTATGATCGTACCATCATCCAAGAAAATTTTGTCGAAAAAGAAATCCCTTGCGTTCTTCACGCTCATTCTCTTACTATTCCCAGCATGCAGCGTGCAAATAAAAACGACGCCCATCGCTGTTGCATTAACCGACGGCAATCACGTCAGCGGCGGACTGATCGCCGTAGATTCCGATCTGCTCGTACTCTCAGAAAATTCGGAAAATAGTGTGTCTGCTACGGATGAATTCCCGCTTACGCTGATCGATTTTGGATTGGTTGATAGCGTGCGTATCCTCGGCGGAACCTACGATCGCGGCGGCGCAGTGCTCGGTGGACTCGTGGGCGCTGTAACGGGAATCTTTGCTTCGGGCGCGCTCGATTCCGCATCGCCGAATCAGGAGCGCACCCGGTTCGCGCTTGGTCTCGGAATAGGATTGGTCGCCGGCGCGGGATTGGGATATATCTTAGGCGGAATGTTCACCGATAGTGATATAGTTCTCGCGCACCCGAACGATCGTGACTACACATTCCTCCGCCAATACGCGCTCTATCCCGATACCATCCCGCCCGCGTTGGAACTGGCTATCGATAGTATCGAGGCGGAGGATGAGGGCAATCAACGGTAGATTAATTATTTTTGATCGAAAGACTATCAGTCTAACCGATCCTTCCAATATCCTGGTTTTCGCGCTTGGTGCATGATAGCAACAAGAACGATTTCTGTCTCTTCGATCAAATAATAAATTGAGAATGGGAAATCACGAAGAACTTTTACACGCAACTCTCCTTCATAACGAGGATTCCTAAGCGGGTCTCGTAAAATTTCTTTTCGCGCACGATCAAATTCATCGATAAATCGATCTGCAGCCATAGGACTTTCACCCAAGTAGAACATCATTGCATCGGCGAGTTCCTCATCCGCCACAGAAAGATTTCGAACGGTCATTGACGCGTTCGAGCTTCCGCAATGATCTTTCTCATTCGCGCAATAGATTCTTCCGCATCGACGGTCTTCATTTCACCACGTTCGTATGCCGCAACACGTCGTCGTATTTCGGCGCGCCACGCGGCATCATGTTCCTCGGAATCAGAGGCAGCATTTGCCAATATCTTTTCCGCTATCGTGATCTGGCTCTCGCGGTCAAGTTCCATCACTTCTTCTAAAACAGTCTCGAATGTTCTGTCCATGCCTAATCTAACCTATCCATTTGTCATCAAGTGCCCTTAATAATCCATGAATAATTTCTTATCGTAAAACAGGACTCTTTTAGTCCTACATTGCGTTTCTTGACTTCAGAAAAATGTTACGGCTCTCAAAACGGGTGGAATATGGCCTCATTGCGCTGCAACAGCTTGCGCGAAGCGGCAATGTTCTGACGGCGCGAGAAATCGCGGATGAGAACGATCTGTCGTATGATCTCGTAGCGAAAATCATGCAGGATTTGAAGCGCGACGGCATGATCTATTCGCATCAGGGTGTGCGTGGCGGCTACGCGCTGATGCTTGCGCCGCAGCAAATTTCGATCACGCGCGTCGTCGATGCGCTGGAAGAAAGCAGTGGGATAACCGAGTGTACATCCGAAAGCGAAACCTGCACCCGCGAAGCCACCTGCACCATCAAAGGCCCGATGCACAAACTGCAAGAGCAAGTCGAGCAAGTTTTGAATGCGGTAACGATAGCGCAATTATTATAAATTTTATGATTAAACTGCCAATTTATTTAGACAACAACGCCACGACCCAAATGGACGAACGGGTTTTCGAGGCGATGAAACCGTATTTTATCGACTATTTCGGTAATGCGGCCAGCAGGAATCATTCCTTTGGCTGGAAAGCCGAGGAAGCGGTTGATTGGTCGCGCGAAACGATCGCGCGTTCGATTGGCGCCGATCCGAAGGAGATCGTATTCACGAGCGGTGCTACGGAATCCGATAATCTTGCCATCAAAGGCATTGCCGAGATGTACGCGACGAAAGGCAATCACATTATTACGCTGACGACCGAGCACAAAGCCGTGCTCGATTGCTGCAAATCGCTCGAACGCCGTGGTTCCCGCGTGACGTACATGCAGGTAACGAAAGAAGGTTTTGTCGATCTCGACATGCTCCGCGATGCCATCACGGATAAAACCGTGCTCGTCACCATCATGCACGCCAACAACGAGATCGGCGTGATTCAGGATTTAGAAGCCATCGGCAAGCTCTGCCACGAAAAAGGCGTGATCTTCCATACGGATTCCACGCAATCCATTGGAAAGATTCCCTTCGATGTGCAGAAGATGAACGTCGATCTTGCGTCCATCTCCGCCCACAAAATTTATGGACCGAAAGGCGTCGGCGCGCTCTATGTTCGCAAGAAATCGCCGCGCGTGAAGCTTGCATCCCAAATGGATGGCGGCGGCCACGAGCGCGGTATGCGCTCTGGCACGCTGAACGTGCCGGGCATCGTCGGACTTGGCAAGGCGCTGGAACTTTGCATCGAGGATATGGGAACCGATACCAAACGCATCCAATCCATGCGCGACAAAATGTGGATGGATTTCCAGGCCGAGCTTGACGAAATTTACATCAACGGCCCCGATCCGCTCGATAAACCCGAGTGGCGCTTGCCGGGAAATCTCAACGTCAGCTTCGCGTTCGTCGAAGGCGAGGCGCTGATGATGGGAATTAAAGATATTGCGGTTTCCAGCGGCTCGGCGTGTACGTCGGCCAGTTTGGAGCCAAGTTATGTGCTGAAAGCCCTCGGCGTGGGCGAGGATTTGGCGCATACCTCCATTCGTTTCGGCATCGGGCGATTCAATACGCAGGAAGAATGCGATTACACCGTCCAAAACGTCGTCGAAGCGGTGAAGCACCTGCGCGAGATGTCGCCGCTGTATGAAATGGCAAAAGCAGGAATCGATCTGACGAAGATAGAATGGGCAGCGCATTAGGGGAAATTATGAAGTATGAATTATGAAGTATGAACGGTTCATTCCACCTGTCATTCTGAGCGAAGCAACTCTTCGTCCGCCCCTCGGACGAAGAGTTGCGAAGTCGAAGAATCTCATGCGCTACCAGAGATCCTTCGACTCCGTTCGTTCCTCCTTCGTCGGAACGAACTCCGCTCAGGATGACATTCATAAAAAGTTTTGCAATTGAAGAAAGAAGGCTTAGTCGAAAAATATTTCGGCAACCCCGAGGTACTGCTGGGCTTTATGCGACAGACGCGGAAGCCGGTGTTTCATAAGTCGAATGTTTTTTTTCGGGACATTCAGTTTGCGGTGCATGATTATTTCGAAACCGTAGCACTGAAGCCGATCACGATGCCCGAAGCGGAACAGATGACGCGGGAAATCGTAGAGCTATATAAGGTAAGCGGCGTTCTGCGCGAGGTGAACAATCAAGCATACCGGCTCGATGGCCCTGCATGGGCTACGCCAAAAGGCGGAACCTACGCGATGCTCACGCTGAACGGCACACCGCTTCCGGGCGAAGCGGTGGAACCGATTTTAGCAGAAGCGCCGAAAGCCGAAGATGTAAAGCGCGAAGAATCAAAAATTGATGACGCGCGCATCACAAGTTTTGTGCTCCCGATCGCTCCGCCGAAAAATGCGGAACCGGGACATTTGGATGGCAGGCCGTTCCTTCCGCACGAGCGGGAGTATCAGCTTCGCAATCCGCAGGCTGCAACGGAAAAAAAACCAACGGAGGCCGCGAGCGAAAAACCAAAGATCGCTCCACCACCGTGGATGAAAAAGAATTAGTCCCGAAGGGACGGCACATGAACGTTCATGTTTCGTCCCTCCGGGACTCACCGAGTTCTTTGGGAACCGCCATCTATTATCTGGCGTCCCTTCGGGACTTGAATAGGGATATTTTTGTTATCGGAGAATAAATTATGGCATACTCAGACAAAGTAATCGAGCATTATCAGCACCCGCGCAACGTTGGCACGTTGGACGCGAAGGACGTGAACGTGGGAACCGGACTCGTCGGCGCGCCCGAATGCGGCGACGTCATGCGCTTGCAACTGAAGATCAATCCCCTCACGGGCGTGATCGAAGATGCAAAGTTCAAGACGTTCGGCTGCGGCTCTGCGATCGCATCAAGCTCGTTCGCAACCGAAATGATCAAAGGCAAAACGGTGGATGAAGCCTACGCGATCAAGAACACCACGATCGTGCAGGAACTGAATCTCCCGCCGGTGAAGATCCATTGCTCCGTTCTTGCGGAAGATGCGATCAAAGCCGCCATCGAAGATTTTAAAAAGAAACGCGCGGCGGCAGAACTCGAATTAGCCGCCGCTTGATTTTCACACGTCATTGCGAGAAGGAAATTGCTCCGCGACAGCGGAGCGATTTCCGACGAAGCAATCCGTTGCATTTCAGCAGCGCGCTAAACTGCAACGGATTGCTTCGGAAAACGAATCTCCCTCCGCATGACCGATCATGCGGGTCGATTCGTTTTCCTCGCAATGACCGATATGATAAATTTTTTTCAACTACGATTTCAACCAAAAGAAATACAATTATGACAGAAGTAATGGAAATGCCTTCGTTAGAAGAAACGACCGTCGAGCAAGCGTTCACCGATCTCGATAATGAGATCACGCTAACCGACCGTGCTTCGAGCGAAGTTCGAAAGATCATGGAAGCGAATAAGATTCCCGATACCTACGGCTTGCGCGTCGGCGTAAAAGGCGGCGGTTGTTCCGGGCTTTCGTATTCGCTCGGGTTCGATGGCGAACAGCGCGAGAACGATAAAATTATCATGAAGGACGATATTCGTATCTTCGTCGATACCAAATCGCTCTTTTATCTTTCGGGAACCGAACTCGATTTCACCGATGGCCTCAACGGTCGCGGTTTTGTGTTCAATAACCCGAACGCCACCAAGACCTGCGGCTGCGGAAGCTCGTTCGGAGCGTAATTCGGGCAATGATGAATGATGAATTATGAATGATGAAGTATATCATTCATAATTCATCATTTATAATTCATCATTTCTCTAATGATCGACCATTTTTGCCGATTTAGCATCGACCGCACGTTTACGGTAGATCGTGATACGCTCGAAAAGCGATTTCACGATCTGCAGTTGCAGTCGCATCCCGATCGGCATGTGGCCTCTGATGAGACGCGACAAGATCGCGCGCTTGCCGAGTCCAGCGACATCAACGCGGCGTACCGGACGCTTCGGGAACCCATCCCGCGCGCGAAGCATCTTGTGGAACTCTATGGCTTCCCTATCTCCGAGCGAAAAAGCGTTCCACCCGGATTGCTCATGACCGTGATGGAAGCGCAGGAAAAAATCGCGGAACTCGAATCGGCGACAAACCAACGCGCGAAAGAAAAGAGTATGCGAGAGCTTTATGCTATCGTCGAGGAATTAGAAGGCCAGCGCGAAACCATTGATGAAGAACGTGAGCGGATCGGAAGGAAATGGGACTCTGCAATGCACACCAATGAGTCGAGCCAGCTTTCTAACGAAGAGCAAGAAACGCTCGGACGCATGGCTCAACTCATGAGCGAACGCGCCTATATCGAAACGCTCCGAATTTCCGTGCAAGCAGCACATCAAGGCAAACCAGCTTTTATTCAACATTAGATAAGACACGGGTTGTATTAACGTCATTGCGAGGAAGGAATTGTGAAGCGGAGCGGAACAATTCCTGACGAAGCAATCTCGCGCATTCAACCTGTAACGCAAACTACATGAGATTGCTTCGTCGAACGAATCTCCCTCCGGTCGATTCGTTCTCCTCGCAATGACGACCTTATAAGGATGGCGAATTCAAATATTCTTTCGAGTTTTCGTGAAGCGCAAGACGCTCTCACTCAATTTATGAGCGAGGAGAAAAATCTCGCGCTCGTTGAGCAATTCGTCGATCTACTCGTCGAAACGTTCCAATCCGGACACAAAGTATATTCCGCCGGCAACGGCGGTAGCCATTGCGACGCCATGCACTTCGCCGAAGAATGGACCGGCCGCTATCGCAAAGACCGCAAGCCGATGCCCGCGCTGGCGTTCTCCGATCCATCCCACATCACCTGCACTTCGAATGATTACGGTTTCGAGCACATTTTTGACCGCATGGTCGATGCCTTTGGCGCACCGGGCGATGTTTTTCTTGCCATTACAACTTCCGGTAATAGTAAAAATTTGATCTTAGCTGCGGAAACAGCAAAGCGCAAAGGAATGAAAGTCGTTGGATTGCTTGGCAAGAACGGCGGAGGAATTAAAGCACATTGCGATATTCCAATCATCGTTCCCGGTGCGACGAGCGACCGTATTCAGGAACTTCACATCAAGATCATTCACATTGCCATCGAATGCGCCGAACGACGGTTATTTCCGGAACTCTATTGATTTTTGCCTAACGAATGCCGCTTAATATCCAATTACCCGGACAACAAAATGGCCACGCCACTGAAGGCCGCGTCATCGGGATCGATCTCGGTACGACGAACTCGCTCGTGGCGTATGTCGATCATGGCGTTGCAAAGATCATCGAGGGGCCTGATGGAAAGCTGGTGCCCTCCGTTGTCACGCTGAACGATCACGGCGATGTTGTTGCCATTGGCCAAAAAGCTCGCGAGCGTTCCATGCAGGATGCGCAGCATACGGTCTATTCCGTGAAACGGCTGATGGGCAAATCCTACACCGACGTCAAAAAAGATTCCGGGATGCTTGGCTATCGCTTAGTTCCCGCAGACGAGGGCTTAGTTCGCATACAAATTGGGAAACAAGTTTATACCCCGATCGAGCTTTCCAGCTATGTGCTGATCGAGTTAAAACGACGAGCGGAAGTATTTTTCGAAGAACAGGTCACGCGAGCCGTAATTACAGTTCCCGCCTATTTTAACGATGCACAGCGTCATGCAACAAAAGATGCCGGACGCTTGGCCGGTCTCGATGTGCTCCGCATTATTAGCGAGCCAACCGCAGCCGCACTTGCCTACGGCCTCGATAAAACAAAGGAGGGAACGGTTGCCGTCTATGATCTCGGTGGCGGAACATTCGATATTTCTATTCTCAAAATAAAAAACGGTATCTTCGAAGTGCTATCTACGAATGGCGATACCTATTTAGGCGGCGATGACATCGACCGGCGGCTTATGGAGCTTTTCATCTCGCAGATTCAGCACATGTCGTCCTCATTTGTGCCGACGCCGGAGCAACTGCAAAAAATTCGGCACATAGCCGAGCGCGCGAAGGTCGAGCTTTCCACGCGGTCGCATGTCACCGTAGAAATTGATCTCCCGGAATCGGGCATTGCCTATCGCAGGAACCTTACATCGCTGGAATTCGAGAAAACTGCAAAGAGCATCATTGAACGAACACGTAAACCATGCGAAGATGCGCTTGCCGATGCAAAGTTGAACATTGAAGATGTTGATGAAGTCGTGCTCGTCGGCGGCGCAACACGTATGCCGATGGTGAAGGCGCTGGTCAAAGATATTTTCAAACGCAAACCGCACGATGAATTGAATCCGGATGAAACCGTTGCGCTCGGCGCGGCCATTCAAGCGGATATTCTTGCCGGCGTAACGAAGAATATCTTGCTGCTCGATGTCACTCCCCTATCGCTTGGGATCGAAACGATGGGCGGCATGATGAGCACGATCATTCCCAGAAATACGACCATCCCTACAAAAGTATCGGATACCTATACCACGTTTGCCGATAATCAAACGGGCGTGGAAGTTAATGTCTTTCAGGGTGAGCGGGATTTTGTGAAAGACAACCGGCATCTCGCGTCGTTCACGCTGAAAGGCATTCCGCCATTGCCCGCAGGCGCAGCAAAAGTGGATGTAACTTTTCTTATCGATGCCGATGGCATTCTGCAAGTTCGTGCGAGAGAAACGCATACGGGAACCGAGCAGCAAGTGGAAGTAAAACCATCTTACGGATTAGCCGAAGAAGAGATCACCCGTATGCTGCGCGAAGCTGTGGAACACGCGCCTGCTGACATCGCCGCGCGCCGTTTAGCCGAAGCAAAAACAGAAGCGCAACGCATTCTTGGCGCAACGGAAAAAGTTCTCGGGCAGCTTCGGCGCGGGCAGCTTGCGATCTCGCAAGCGACGCTTAAAACGATCAATGTCGGCGATGTGATCGATGCGCTGTATGCGCTTCGCCGTGCCGCCGCTGGCGAAGATGCCGCCGCCATCATCGAGCAGCAAACGCTCCTCGAACGCGCTACCGAGCCGCTTGCCCATGAGATCATGAATGCAAGCTTGGCCCAAGCGCTCGAAGGAAAAATGATCGAACAAGTGTAAGTAGTATTGAACTTGGCAATTTCTCATCATTTATTTTTTACACACATGAAAGCAACTGAATTCTCCTTAAAAAAACGTCCGTACACGGATGATCAGGCAAAAACGCTCCTCGCGAAAGTGATGGACGCGGAAACCTCCGATTGGCATTACAACACGCATCACAAGGGCTATGTCGATAAGCTGAACGAGATCGAAAAATCTCTGCTCGACGCTGACCCCGCCAAAGCGAACGGCAATTATTCACAATTCGGTGAATTGAAGCGCCGATGGACCTGGAATCATTCCGGCACCATCCTTCACGATGTGTATTGGGAATGTTTGGGCGGCGATGGCGATCCGGCTATGGGAACCGATATCCACGAGCAGATCGTCCGCGATTTTGGTTCCTTCGAAGAATGGAAAACTGATTTCAAAGCAACGGCGCTTGCGGCAAAACTTTCCGGCTGGGGATTGCTCGTATTCGATACGCTCGGTTCCGGTCAGCTAAAGAATGTGCTTGTCGATGAGCATCATTATGGCGCGGTGTGGGGTGCTATTCCGCTCGTCGCATGCGATGTATTCGAACACGCGTACTATCACAAGGATGGCCCGAAGCGCGCAGCCTATATCGATAACTTTATCAATGGCATCCACTGGGGTCGCGTCAATGAACGCTTTTTAAATCTCATCGCCCGATAATTGGGAAATGATGAATTATGAATGAGGAATGATGAAAAGAAAATTACAAAATACTTGATCGTCAATCCTTATTCATAATTCATAATTCTTAATTCATAATTCATAATTGCCAACCGTTACTTTCCTTCCCATGAACGTCACGTGCGAAGCTCTCCTCGGCGAGAGCTTCTTGGACGTCGCGCTCGCGCATCATATTGATTTGCAGCATAACTGCGGCGGCGTCTGCGCGTGCTCGACGTGCCATGTGAAGGTAAAGCAGGGCATGGAACTTCTTCCGGAAATGGAAGACGACGAAGCCGATCAATTGGATGAAGCCGAAGGCCTCGCGCTCGATTCCCGTTTGGGATGCCAGTGCAAGATACAAGAAGATAAGGATTACATCGTCGAAATTCCGCAGCTTAATCCGGCGATCGCAAAATTATTTCATGAAGGAGCACATTAGAGAAAGTGCTGAGTGCTAAAGTGCTTAGCGCTCAGCATCTCATGTCGCAATATCATAACTTAGCACTTTAGCACTTTAGCACTTAGGCACTTTAAAAAATGATCTGGTCTGACCGAGAAGATATTGCCGAAGCATTGATGGAAGCGCATCCGGGCGTCGATCCACTGACGGTGCGTTTTACGGATTTAAGAAATTGGATCAGCGAGCTTCCGGAATTCGAAGATGATATTCATACTTCGAACGAGCAAAAACTCGAATCCATACAAATGGCGTGGTATGAATTATTTTCTGAACCATGATTTCTGGATTTATTTTGAAGAAAAACATCTTAGACAATATAGAAAATCAATCAGCGTAATCCATCCTAATCCGCGTAATCCAGGTTCTGGTTCATTATGAACACCCGCACTCGCATACCCGTCTTTCCGCTCGGAGTCGTGCTCTTTCCTGAGAGCCGCATTCCCCTGCATATTTTTGAAGATCGTTATAAGAAGCTCATCAACGAAGCGATTGAGGGTAAATCTTCTTTCGGCATCAATTATGTCGAAGGTGATCGTTTGCACGCCGTTGGATGTTCAGCGCGTGTGGTCGAAGTGCTGGAACGTCATCCCGATGGCGAGATCGATGTCGTCACGGAAGGCGAAAGCCGTTATGAAGTGTTAGAATTCGAGCAGAACGGCCCCGGAGAGATTTCTTTCGCGACCGTTCGCTGGTTGGACGATGAGCCGGAAGAACGCGATACAGAACTCGCCGGTAAAACGATCAACCTATTTAACGAACTTGCAGAAATAGCCTACAAAGGCGTGATCGATCCGCTCGATGAAAAGCTCTGGAACGCTGAGGATAGATTCCCATCGTTCAAGATCGCGCAGAAATCGGGATTAGAAGCTCCGCAGCGTCAGGCGCTGCTCAGTATCACGAGCGAAAACGAACGGTTAGAAATGCTGCATAAATTTCTCGCCCAATTACTTCCCAAAATTCAGGAACTCGAAACGATGCACACCCTCATCCGCAACGATGGTTATATCGTAACCTGGAATAAAAAGCCGGGACCGGAAGAGTAAGTCTTGTCATTCCCGCGAAAGCGGGAATCCATCCCTCGTGCCTGAACGATTCCCAATCACCGACCCCATCCTGTTCGCCATTGGTTCCATTGCCGATGAAGCGAAGATGGATGCGTATGTCGTCGGCGGATTTGTGCGCGATGAATTGCTAAATCGCGGGAACCGGAAAGATATTGACATCACCGTGATCGGCGATGGCGTTGGTTTTGCTTCGCTCGTTGCGAGTGAGTTCGATGGAGCGAAGCTTACGGTCTATGAGCAATTTCGTACTGCCGCACTGCAAATTGGTGAGCATGTTATTGAATTTGTCGGCGCGCGGAAGGAATCCTATCGCGCGAATAGCCGCAATCCCATTACGGAAGAAGGTACGCTGGAAGACGATCTCGCGCGCCGCGATTTTACGATCAACGCGATGGCTGTCTCGCTCAATCAAACGAGCTTTGGCGATCTGATCGACCGGTACGAAGGCATGAAAGATCTGCGGGAACATATTCTCCGCACGCCGCTGCACCCCGAACAAACATTTTCCGACGATCCCCTGCGCATGATGCGCGCCGCGCGGTTTGCCGCACAGCTTGATTTTGCAGTAGATGGCTTTGCGCTCGATGCCATGCAAACAATGGCCGATCGGATCACGATCGTCAGTCAGGAACGAATAACGGACGAGTTCCTAAAGATCATGGAGGCTCCGAAGCCATCTGTTGGACTTAAAATTTTGTACGAGGAAGGTCTCATGCACTTTATTTTTCGGGAAGTGGATGAACTTGGCGGCGCGGAACTCAGAACCGTCGGCGAACAGGAATACGCGCATAAAGATGTGTTTCGCCACACGTTGCAAGTGGTGGATAACATGTCGGCGATGACGGATAATGTCTGGCTGCGCTTCGCCGCGCTGCTCCACGATATTGCCAAGCCGCGCACGAAAGAATTCCGCGAAGGCATCGGCTGGACGTTCTACGGCCACGACATCGTTGGCGCACGATGGGTACAGAAGATTTTTCGAAGAATGAAACTACCGATGGATGCTGCGGAGTATGTAGCAAAACTCGTGCGCTTACACATGCGGCCGATGGGGCTGGTCGATGAGGGCGTTACGGACTCCGCCGTGCGCCGCATTCTTTTCGAAGCCGGCGAGGACATTGACGATCTGCTCACGCTCTGCCGCGCCGACATCACTTCGAAGAATCCGAAGCTCGCCAATCGCTATCAGCGCAATTACGACGTCGTTGCCGAAAAAATGGCAGAAGTCGAAGCGAAGGATCAGATGCGGGCATTTCATTCACCTGTTCGCGGCGAAGAGATCATGGAGATCTGCAATATCCCGCCTTCGCGCACGGTCGGCATCCTCAAAACCGCCATCGAGGAGGCGATTCTCGATGGAATCATTCCTAATCAGTACGACGCCGCGAAAGAATATTTGCTGAAGATCAAGGATGATTTGTTGAAAGAAAACCCTCTCACGGAACGGGAGCAAAAGCGGGGATCGTCAGAACCATGATGATTGTCTGAACCATGGTTCTGACAATACATCAATTATTGTTCGAACATTGATGTTAGCGTAATTATGGGTGAAGTTCTAAAACAGCGGCTAAAAATGTCGAAATTCGAAAGTCCGGTGCAGGAGGCTACGCTTGCGCTGATGGCTGCGGCAAGCGAATTACGCATTACGTTCGACCGGGTGCTTGCCGAAGCCAATCTGACGGGCGAGCAATTCAATATCCTACGCATTTTGCGCGGCGCCGGCGAGGAGGGTCATCCCTCCGGTGAGATTGGATGCCGCATGATCGATCGGTCGCCGGATATTACGCGCCGCATCGACGCGCTCGAAAAAAGAGGATTGGTCACACGCGAACGCTCCGAGGACGATCGCCGCATCGTTCGCGTCCATATTACAAAGAAAGGAATTGCTGCGCTCAATACCATCAATCCAAGCCTGATCGAGTACGACAAAAAAATATCGAAGGATATGACTGAAGATGAACTCCACCAGCTCGCCGCGCTCTGTGAAAAGCTTATCCCAATGAAAGATGAGTGCAATCCAATGAAAAATTAAAAGTTATGAATAAGAAAAGCTCGATCCGAAAATTCTTAATTCTTAATTCCTAATTCTTCATTGAGCGAAGCGCCTGTGCTTCCTGCCGGGCTCGAACCGGCGACCCACTGATTAAGAGTCAGTTGCTCTACCAACTGAGCTAAGGAAGCGAGCCTTAAATGCCCAGAGAATTCAGTAGGTTCCGCAATATAAAAAGAGAAGGATAATATATCGGAATTTCCAATTGTCTATCCTTAAATGTCATTGCGAGGAGTCTCGGAGAAACGACGAAGCAATCCCTTGAGATTACACTTGCTCTAACGAGATTGCTTCGTCACTCCTCGCAATAATGTTTATTGGAGACTAAATCGGAGCTTCTTTGCTTAATAATAAGTGGAGAATTGTGGTGAATAATGTTGATAAGTGAGTTATTAACATTTCTTTCCGCTTGACACCTATTTTTTTCACCGATTCTCTTGCTTTTTGTGGATAAATGTCGTATGTTTGTAGTAATTCAGTTGAGGAATGCCCCCTGAGGCTGAATTCAGTTTAGAAACGCCATTTTAGTTTAGTACATTAGTTTAGGTTTGCTGGGAGAAATTCATCAGGATTTCGTGTCCCTAAGGTTTTTATCCCGCAAACAGCCACATTTCAGGAAATATTATGTTTGGACGACCCGAAATTACGACGGGAAGACTATTTGCGGAAGTTGCCTCTTTGCTGACCGTTATCGTCGCGTTAGCTGCGTTGCTGCTTAAATAAGCCTTGTTGCTTAGATACGTTGCGATGCTTCGCTTATTTTAAAGCGTAAGCGGTGTTCTCTTATAGTTCCGTCAGTCATTCCCCGTTCGCACGTTACCGATCGCTTCCCATAGCTGTCGGACGAGCAGGCCGATATTATCGCCGGAAACGGCGCTGATAACCAGCGGCTTTTGCTTATCGATCTTCATGCGCTTGAAGGACTGAAGCGTATCCGGATCCATCGCATCCGATTTGGTGATCGCGATGATGCGCGGTTTTGTAAGGAGCGCGGGATTAAAATTTTCGATCTCGCGCAACAACGTTTTGAACGCATCGCGGGGATGGGGTTCGGTTGCAGTGCCATCGAGTAAAAAAAGAAGCAGACGGCTTCGCTCGATATGCTTAAGAAATTGCAAACCCAGCCCCTTCCCCGCGCTCGCGCCTTCAATGAGTCCCGGAATATCGGCTACGACAAACGATTTGTGTTCTTCCGGCGCCTGCACAATTCCTAAATTCGGCACGAGCGTGGTAAATGGATAATCTGCAATTTTTGGTCGCGCTGCCGAGATACGCGAGATGAGCGTAGATTTTCCCGCATTTGGGAACCCCACAAGCGCGACGTCCGCTAACAATTTTAGTTCCAGTTCCACATCGAACGCTTCGCCGGGCTTGCCGTTCGTCTGCTTGCGCGGCGCTTGATTCGTCGGCGATTTGAATTCTGAATTGCCAAGCCCTCCCCTTCCGCCACGCGCTACAAGCACGCGCTCGCCCGGTTCGGTCAGATCGGCGATCGTAGTTCCCGATTCCGTCGAACGAACGATCGTTCCCACGGGCACGCGCACGATCATGTCTTCCCCGCTTCTGCCGGTGCAATTTTTCCCCGCTCCTTTACCACCATCTTCCGCTTTGTGCGTGCGGCGATACCGGAAATCGAGCAGCGTGCCAAGCTCCGGATCGGCTTCGAAATATACATTGCCGCCATGACCGCCATTGCCGCCGTCCGGACCGCCTTTGGGAACGTATTTCTCGCGCCGCCACGAGACGATGCCATCGCCGCCAGAGCCGGCTTCGATACGAATGAGTGCGGAATCTACAAAGACCACGATTTACAGGATTTTGAGGATTAAGAAAGGATGGATTTGACCACGATTTACAGGATTTTCGGGATTAAGAAAGGATGGATTAGGAGAGACTATTGAGTTCCCGTTTCTTCGGATCGCGGAGGATGGCTGCTATTGAAGATTCTTTTGTATTCAAGACTTCGCGAGCCAAAGTTAAGTAGAAGTCCCGTTTGAAGGCCGTATGCTTCTAAATAGTTTTTTGCTTGCGCCAAGTGTACGTTTTCAAGTTGAACTATCGCTTTGATTTCAACGCTGATGCAGCCTTCCACTAAAAAATCAACTCGTCGAGCGCCAATTTGGGTTCCACGATAATAAACGGGCATTTCATATTCTCGTACGAATTTAAGACCATCTTTTCTTAATTCAATTTCTAAAGCGCGTTGATAAAATACTTCAGGAAATCCAGTTCCTAATGCATTATGCACTTTCATAGAACATCCAATGATTCGCCCGGTAATATCGCTATTCTCCATCGTATTTATAATTTAAGATTAGATACTCTAACCAATTCACATTGCTAATCCTTACATAAAAATCCTCCCTAATCCATCCTTTCTTAATCTCGAAAATCCTGAAAATCGTGGTCAAAAGTTCGCCCTCACTTCCGCTCTCGCATTATTGATCGTCACGCGCTGACCGGTTTGCCCGAGCAGATCGCCGGCTTCGTTGCGGCCATCGTAGGAAATGGTTGCTACAATACCGCTTCCGAACTGATAATCGAGCGCGATACTCCATATCCATGTCACGCCAACGGATTTTCCCTGCGTAAGCGAAAATGGCAGTGATAATGTATCGTTTGGAGTTGTCGATAAGTTTAGATTATCGTATTCGATCTGCGCGCGAACACGCGCGCGCGTTTCGATCGCATAACTAGTACGAAACGTGAGGGCTTCGGTAACAGCAGTAAGTGAGGGAGAATAGGTATGCTCAACGGCCTGCGTAAGCGCAGCCACCGCGCCGAAGTCGAACTTCGAACCGATGGGATGATAGCTCCAATCGGTCGAAATGCCAAGCGACGAAGTATTATGCGGCGGGTTCACCGAAAGCGTATCGCCGGACGATTCATCTGTCTTGGAAGTAATGGTCGTTTCATTCGAAAATTCGAACGAGGGTCGAAAACGCCCGCGAATAGAACGCTCGGCCTGAAACGCGCTTTCGATCCCAGTATTATATTGCGCGGCAGATTCGCGTTCCAGATAATGTAAGCGATAGGACTCATCGGCATTGTTCTCCATGATATTAAAATCCTGCCCGATCTCCATAATGCCGTTAATGGTAGTGGAATCATTCCTGAAATGTGAAAGATGAAAGAAATAAATATCGCTGGGAACGGTATCGGTGCTCGTTTCTTCGATCTTAATGTAAGACTCGCTCGATATGTTTGCCAGCGCTGTTTCCAACGCATTCGTTGGATTTTGCAGACCGAACAAATTCTTCGGATCGATATGCACACGGAAATTCGATTTGAGATCGGTCGTCGGATAAAGCTGCGTTGTCGGCACGGTGACAAGCACATAATCGCCTTGATCGGCAAATGTTGCCGGAGCAAAATCGTTGGCATCGGGCTTACCATCGTGATTGAGATCGCCGATATAATAGTAGGAACCGAGTCCCGCAGGTACGGGAACGAATACCCGCTGGAGCTGCGCCGCGCGCTGATTGGAAATTTCATACAGCGCATCGGCAGTGATACCGTGCGAAGCCGACATGTAACGCGGCTCGAAGCGCAACAGTAGCGTAGATTGATTCCCACCATCCAGCGCATAAGACAAAGAATCTGTATAGCGTTTGTCCCGTACCGTAAGATCGATATTCGAACTAAATCCCCCCAACCCAAAGATCGAGGCAACGATGTGGCTCGTATGTGCATCGCTAATAGGCGTAAGCAGCCCGTTGCGCGCGCTGTCGTCCGTGCGAATTTCGTAGCTGCCACTAAGCGTCAACTTCGGCCCCAGCGTAAGCGACGCAATGGGAGTGATAGATTGATACTCGAAACTATTGAGGGTCATCGAGTCCGTCGCAAGACCAAGCGTATCGAACGGCGTGGCTTGCTTTAACTCATGCCCGTATTTTACTCCGAGCATAAGACCATCGTTCCCAACTCGGAATGTTTTGGAAACTTCACCTGAAAGCCTGTCCCACACGGCTTGCTCCCAAATAGAGGAATCGTGCGTAGGTAAATGCTCGATGGTGAACGCTGCGTGAGGAATCATTCCTGAATCTTCGATCAGTTCCACATGGCCGAACACGCGAGAAGAGAGAAATTGTAGTTGCGGTTCTTCGAGATCGCCATATCCGCCGGTGAGAACAAGAGAACGCAGTGGATGAATAGTAAGATCGGCTTCGCGATTCAATTCGCCCGTGACAGGAAGCGTGGATGAATATGAATTTGTCTGCTGCACGTCATTACCATAATCGCGCTCAAATTCCGCATCCTGAATGCGGTCGATGGGTGTAAATTGCGCGCCGAGATTTCGCTCTTTTGCGGTAAATTCTGTGTAGCCGAGAATGGGAACCGTATCTGCGAACAGCGCGCCAACATGGTACGCATTCCCATTGATGGAAGCGATATTTGCAAAGCGATTTGGATCGAGCATGCTTTCTGCAAATTCTCCGGTCAAACCGAAATTATTTGTAATGCGTAAACTGCTGCTCACGGCCATCACTTGATGCAATTCCGGCAATGGAAGAAAGGTCAGCGTATCATAATCTCCAAGTCCCGGCCCCACAAACTGAAATTGACCGATGGCAAGCCGCGTATAATCCCCCAGGTTCGTTCCTGCATAGCCAAACGCAATGTTGTAAAGCGCGTTCACAGAATCGAGCGGTGCATAGCGATAAAAAATAATTAGTTTACCACCAATGGAGGTATCCGCGATCGAATAACTTCCCTGCGCGCGCCCGGTTGAACTTACTCCTGCATAGGTTACTGCCGAGGTCGTAGCCTTTGCGGGATCGGCGCCCGCATTCGCAAGTATGTTCTCTTCTGTATCGGAAAGCGAAAGATCGAGCGGCGCATCCTGATTATCTCCTTCACGCAAATAGGTGGTTGAAATTTTGAGCGCGCCATCCAGCAACACACCTTTTACATTTGCCGCAAAAAGGGATTTATTGTATTGCTGATCGGAATATTCGAAATCGACGACAATCCTGGAATCGCTCGTGATAAGCCGACGCGGTTGGAACGTAATTTGGTCGAGCGCATAATCAATGATATAATCGTTCCGCTCGCCACGCACTTGAAGTACGCCATCAATATACACTTGCTCGGTTCCCGCAACGATCAGGATGGCCGGTTCGCCGTTTTTCCCGACCAGCGTGTACGGCCCCTGATACGCTTCCTGCCCTTGTATCGTGTTAGTAGTGTATTCACCGCGCGGCGCGCCACCGGCAATGGTGACAGAACCTTGATCGAACTGCGCGGTTGCTTCCGCACCGATCAGCTTACGCGAAATAACATCGAGCGTACTCTGGCTGAATGCTTGAAATACCTGATCTTGTGCATTCAATATCTGTGCAACAGGTTTCGATTGTGAAGGATGAGTTCCGGTGCTATCGAGATTGTTCGCGCCTGCATGACTTGTTGTATCATGACCATTCGTTTTTATGGAATCGGCAATAGTGGAATGATTCCACAATCGCGATGGATCGGCAGGGGAATTAAGATCGAGCGTGAAATCTCCGAGCGTTGATGTAAAATGCGAGCCTGCTTTGATGCGAATAAAGATATTATCGATCTCGTTCAGTGTTTGCGTCGTGCCTTCCGGCTGGATCGGAGTCTGCTCTTCGGTAAGCGCGCCGGTAATGTTCACATCCTTTGCAGCATCTCCCGAAAATTGAAGATTGAAACCACTCGTAAGATTCAGATCCTGATTCGAACCGACCTGAAATCCTCGGCTGATAGAACCCGATTTCTGAAAATTGCTCAGCACGTCGGCATGGGAAGTATCCGTCTGCGTCGCAGCAATTTGGCGCAGGCTTTCCTTAGATGTATCGAGCAGTCCGCGTAAGGAATCATTCAAAGTAGGACTTTCCAGTTCATGCAGTATGTAACTTGTCTTGAGTGAGATAGGCAGCGCGGTATAGTTCACCGTTAGCGATGCTTCGCTCCCTGCGCGGCATTCATCGGAAAAAGAAGCGAGCGAATGGTGGACGAAAGAATAATAGTGCGCGCGGTCGTATCAATCGTAAAATCTTTTTGATCGCGCAAGAAAAAAGAGGAATCGACTTGAATGCGGAGCGTAGAAAAATCCGGGAAGTTATCGGAAAGAGCAACAATGGAATCGTTGATTGAATGAAGCGTGACAGAAAGCGTCCGAGATTGCGCGTGTGCAATGGAACCAAAAAGCAAACACAACGCGACCCATCGCAGGGTCGCACGACCATGCGCCCAAACATGAACGGGAACGCAACGCCATGCGTCCCTACGGACGGCGTCCTTCGATAACGACGACAAATTCGCCTTTGAATGGATTCTCTTGAAACAAATCACGTACTGCTAAGAGTGTCCCGCGTATAACACGTTCCTTAGGCATTGAAATATCCATAGCCACAGCAGCGCGGCGGTCGTGCCCAAATCCAAAAACGAGGTCGTCCAGAAGCTGTGGAAGACGGTATGGCGCTTCGAGCAACACGATTGTTTCCTCTCGCGCGGCAAGTTTTTTGGCTGCATTTTTTCGCTCGGATTTATCGCGGGGAAGCATCCCGGCCATATAAAACATATCGGATCGAAAACCGCTTACAACAAGCGCCGCAAGAATGCTCGATGCTCCCGGCACCGGCGATACTTCGATCCCTTCTTCGATGGCTTGCCTTACTAATCGCTGGCCGGGATCGGCAACGAGCGGAGTTCCCGCATCGGAAATAAGCGCAAGATTTTTACCTGAACGAAGAAGAGCTAACGCTTCCATCGTTGCATCGGCTTCGGTATGTTCATTAAGGGGCAGAAGCGGCTTTTCGATTTGGAGTTCATGCAACAGCCGCCGCGCGGGTTTTAGATCTTCGCAAAGAATGGCGTCCGAATTTTTGAGCGTCTCGATCGCACGGAGTGTAATATCACCCGTGTTCCCGATGGGAACAGAAACGATCTTGAGGCAGCCGGATGAATGATTCATAGATGCCGAAGTGCTATTTATCGTCGTAATGGAATTTGCAGGATGCAATCTCGATGACACTGCCCTGAACTCGATAGACAAGACGATCTTTTTTCGTAATTTTTCTCGACCAAAATCCCTTCCAGTCTTTTTGAAGTGCTTCCGGTTTTCCGATGCCGGAGTTTGGCGTCTCGTCTATAGATTTAATTAACTCACCAATTTTTTTGAAAACCGTAGGATTGACGCTTCGCCATTCTTCTAACTGCTCGTATGCCTCCTTTTGGAACCGAAGTTCGTGCTTCATTCGAAGATATGAGGATCGACCTCGATCATATTTTTGCCTTCACGAATATTGGCAATTGAACGGTCGAGATGCTCGCGGTTTGAACGAGTGCTGGAAAGATAATCGGTTTCGTCTTCCTCGTAAATGGTGACCGCAATATCCTTATGTGCGAAAAGTGTTTTGATCTTTTCCACGAAGGAAGGCTCTAATTCATCTGCGTTCAGGCGGAATGTGGTGCTCATGTAAAAGAAAAGCCTATTATATTAAACTTGGTTCCATTGTGCGATGTGCCCACGCATTGGCTTACAGACCATTTTTCATTATAGGCTTTCAATAGAAACATTATTTTTTCGATACTCATTGACAAACAACAAAATAACTCCCGTAGCGGGAACCGCAACGAGCAGGCCGACAAATCCGAAGAAAAATCCGAAGACGAGCAGCGCAAGGATCATGAGCAGCGGCGGAACGCCAATGCCCGGACCTATAATGCGTGGGCCGATGATATAGACTTCAAGCAAATGCAAGCTGCCGATAACGAAAAGCCCGCTCAGAATAACGGCAACATTTAGATCCATCGTGAGAAAAATGACAAGCTCCACCAAAAAGGCGCTGAATATCATTCCCACAATAGGAACAAGATCTGAAACAGCCAGAATAACTCCGAGCAAGCCCGCATACGGAATGCCGAGCACGGAATACGCGATCGCACCAATAATGCCGATCATCAGCGCAACCGTTGCCTGCCCGCGCACGTAGCCATACAGCACATGATCGACATCGGCAACAATAGCATTGCGGCGCGCGAGGTTTTTCGATGGAAAAAGACTGTTTACGATGGGCAGGAGTTTCGGCCAATCCTTCAGAAAATAGAACATGGCAACGGGAACGATAATGAGGTTCAGCGTTCGTTCTAAAATACCGGGAAGCTCTGAAATAACTTCCATCACAATGGATGGCACGAACGCGATCATTTTGCGGAACTCCGGGCCGGCTTGTTTCAAGATAATTCCATCGACGAGACCATCGGGCAATCCTAACCCGATCAACATTCGGCGCAGATGCGCCTCGTCCAACGTGTTGACATTTTGCCTTACGAACACTGTAAGCTGCTCGATGAACGCTTTCGTTTGCTCACCGAGTGTGGGAAGGATCATCCAGCCAATCCCGAAAAGAACGCCGCCGGAAAGAATAACGATAGCGAACGAACTCCACGCCCGGCTGATGTTCCGCCTCACCTCAAGCTGATGCACGATCGGATTGAAAAGATACGCCAGCACCGCACCGAGTATAAAGGGAACCAGAATTCCGGAGAGCGTAAGCAGCAACCAAAATCCAAACAGCACAAACCCAGTGAGCATCAATCGGCGCGCCGCTGTGTAATCACGGAACGAAGCCAGAATAATGTAGAATAAAAAAGCGATAACGAAGGGATTCAGAACCGATCGAACCGTCCAGGCTAATGCGATAAGTGCAACGCTGCCAACAGCGATCGCCACGCCATCGAAGCGAGCGTTCGAGGCGGAATCGTTCCTTCGGCCTATCGTGACTGATTCTTCCATTAGACTTTGAACGGTGGTTTCAGATCGTCGCTTCGTTTGGATGAGGGAACCCCGCGTTTTCGTTCGTCCTTCGATTTATGGCGCACGAGTCTATCGAATACTATAAAACCGATAATTACGAGAATCAGATAGATCGTGTTCATCGAAACAAAAAACCCCCGCTCATGTATTGCGAGGGTTAACACTATAATAATCTTCGAATCGGTTCAGTGCCCGGCTTCCTGCTACCCTGCAGGATATTCACTTTAGACTGCGATCACTTTACATGCTTTACGGACATAGGAGCAAGCCGATCTACAGCGGGTTGTGGCATGGCAAAAGCAATATCTTGCGATGCGTCGTGCGAGAATGCATCTATAACTTGTAGCTGCACCTTTGCTATGCCGGTTTCGGTCATGCCAAGTTCTTCGGCTGCCGCGTAGCTCAAGTCAATGATGCGTCCGCGCGAGAATGGCCCACGGTCGGTGATCTCGACGATGCACGAGTTATGATTTGCGAGATTCGTTACGCGCACTTTCGTTCCGAATGGCAGCGTCCGGTGAGCGGCCATCATTGCGTGCGTATCGAAACGGACGCCGCTGGCGGTCATGCGATTATGAAATTCGTTACCATACCACGAAGCGACCCCTCGCATCTGGGAAGAACCCCGGCGAAGCGAAGCCATACTATTCCTACGGCGATGCTTTGCTGAATGACGGTGCGATACAGCCTTCGCATGGGTTCCTGCTCGTTTTGTGCGAAGGCCGGTATGATGATTTTCTCGGCTGTGTCCCGTCTTTTTTGCAAACGCAGTAGTGACATTCGCGCCTAAAGAAATTAAACCCGAAATACCGAAAAAAATCGTTGCCAACGCAACGCGCGCCACCGAGCGAACACGCTGGCGTAACCGCTCCTCCGCCGTAATAATGATACGCACCGTACTGACCGCGTGATCCGTCATGCGGGCGGCATGATCGGTCATCCGGCTGGCGGCATCCATCATTTTATGCGATGGCGGGTTAAGCTGATTCTTTCGTAAAAGCATCCGCTCCTACTACGATTATGAACGGCTAAAGGTTCAGGTCAATAGCTTTCTCATAGCATAGCATTCGGAGCCTTTGCCAAAGCCGACGGTAGATGTTTGTTGAACGGAAGCCAAACTTATCGTTTGAGGGTTATCCCCGCCAATGAATGAACCGATAGAAATGTTCGATGCCCATTGCCATTTGCAGGATGTTGCTTTCGATACCGACCGGGAGGAAATGATCGCCCTGTCGCGCGCAGCGGGCGTTTTCCATTTCCTCGTTCCGGCAACGGATTCTGCGAGCTTTGGCGCAACGCTCGATCTCGCTAACACGCACGAAAATGTTTTTTGCGCTTTAGGAATCCATCCCCATTCCGCTATGGAATGGAATTCAGAAGTCCGCGGACAGATTCGATCCGCTGTTCGAGATAACGAGAAGATCGTTGCTATCGGTGAGATCGGGCTGGATTATCATTACGATTTCGCCCCGCGTGATATTCAACAAAAGGCATTTGCAGAACAAATAGAACTCGCGATCGAGCTTCAAAAACCGATTATTATTCATACACGAGAATCCGAGGAAGATGTATTTAGAATCGTAGAGGAGCATTATTCTTCTTTGCCACCGGATGTACCGCGTGGACAGTTCCATTGCTTCTCGGCGGGAGTGGATTGGATGAAACGTGCAATTTCGCTCGGATTTCATGTGAGCTTTACAGGCAATATTACGTTTAAGAATAGCAATTTGGCAGATGTCGTTCGGGAAACCCCGCTCGATCGGCTGCTCATCGAGACAGATTCCCCCTATCTGGCTCCATCGCCAAATCGCGGCAAACGAAACTCACCAGCAATGCTTCCGTTCATTGCTAATAAGGTTGCCGAGATCAAACAACAGGATATTTCAACTATAATGCATCATACGTTCAGAAACGCACGCTCACTTTTTCGAACACCTAACATCGTCGGTAATGCGGGGTCTATTCAAAAAGTTTTGGGGCCATTAGTGCTTGCGTTCGGCTTGCTGATCGGCGCGGCGAATGTCTATGCACAGCAGCCAACGCAGCCTGCCGGAACGGCTCCGCCGGATTCCATTCTCACCGGCGAGCGCCGCAAAGCTGAGGAGTTGCGCAACAAGCAAGCTGCGGAGCTTGCCCGCGAAGCAGAAGCTCATCGGCAAGATAGCATTAAATCCGCGCAACAATCGCAGTTGGATGCGCAAGCCAAAGCGCGCGACCAAATGCGACAGGACTCCATCCGTGTTGCCGATCAAATGGCAGAAGAGGCGCGACACGCCGCTTTTCTGCTTACGCCAGAGCCTTGGCGAGCTATAGGATTAGGTGCCAATATCGGCGTTGCAAGTATTCCCGGCACGGGTGTCAATACCGGAATACTAGCACCTACCTCTGTTTTTGCCGATGGATTTCAGATTAAAACAGCAGTAACGCGAAGGCTCGATATTGCCGCTTCGTTTACGCATTCCGAAATAAGCGAGAGTTTTCCACAGAATTATATTTATAATTATTCAGATACCTCTGCTGGAGGTGGCCCACCTTCACCACCAAAGTTTGGCTATTCACCAACCCCTATTAATGGAAAGCCAGGAGGGTATCAAACTAATATCAGGATGCTACAAAGCGAGAGCCTCGGAGTTTCCGTCATCGGCATCGATCTCGATTATACTATTACCAGACCGGCATCCCTCATAAAATTCTATTTGGGTCTGGGCTATCAGCATTACATGATGTCGAGCGTTCAAACGTATTTACTGATGAAGGACTCCGTGAATCCGCTTCCAGGCTTGCATACCTTTGAACAAGATTGGAGCCGCAATGGGATCGACCTGCTTTTTGGCGCGAAGGGTGAGATCGAACTTAGCAGCCAATTAACGCTGGAACCCTATCTCGAAGTCTCCTCCACAGCGCTATTCAATGGCCCTACGCAGTTCGCTTCCTTTGCGATTCAGCCGGTGCTGACCTATTTGTTTACCGATAATGTCCGCGCCGGCTTCACGCTGTATTTTGGCTGGTGGGGAGTTCCTCGCCAATAATGGCTTAAAACTTCCCGCAGCACAGACCCTTTTTGTTCCCTACCGCGAAACCTTGCTGGGTTTACCATGCGTTGCAAATAAAGCACTATGAACCCCGCAACGCTCAATGACATTGTTTCCACTGCACCACCTGCGGAAACCAACGGACACGCCTCATCTGGCGATAACCGTGATGCTCGCGTACAACGAGCATCCGGAGATGCGCGCGCATCCTCTTCGCGATTAGTGCTCCGATGGTCCGGCGCAACGAATGATGAAGTCTATGCCGATAAGCTAAACGAACTGCTTGCTGCGTGTCGAAAGAATCTTCATTTCCTCGACGAGGAACTTGTTATTCGCGCGTTCCGCCTGTGTTACGAAGCACATAAGAATGACCGCCGCGCTTCCGGCGAACCATACTTTATTCATCCGTTTGAAGTTTCGATGATCGTCGCGCAGGAAATTCCGCTCGACGATATTTCGATCGTTGCTGCGCTCTTGCACGATGTCGTAGAAGATACCGCGTATCAGATCGAAGAAATACGCGAAGAATTTGGCGCAGAAGTTGCGGAGATCGTCGATGGCGCGACGAAAATTACCGATATATTCAAATCCCGCGAGATCACGCAAGCAGAAAGTTACCGCAAGCTGCTGCTTTCTATGATCGGCGATGTGCGTGTCATGCTTGTGAAATTTGCCGACCGTTTGCATAATATGCGGACGATCGAATATCTGCCTCCGGAGCGCCAGTTCCGAATGGCAAAAGAGACCCTGGATATTTACGCACCATTCGCAAATCGTTTTGGGCTTGGCAAAGTAAAATGGGAACTGGAAGATCTCGCATTCAAAGTTCTTAACCGCGAATCTTATACCGACATCAAGCGCGCGCTTGCAGAAAAGCGTATCGAGCGCGAGACGTTCATTGCAGGATTTATCGAACCCATTGCAGAATCGCTGAAAGAACAGCATTTTAAATTTGAAATTGTCGGGCGGCCAAAGCATATTTTTTCCATCTATAATAAAATGATGCGGCTCGGCAAAGGACTCGATGAAGTCTATGATCTCTTCGCAGTCCGCATCCTGCTCGATACGCCAAACGATAACGATTGCTTTGCCGTCTTTGGATTAGTTTCTTCCATTTATACTCCGGTTCCCGAACGATTTAAGAACTATATTTCGCTTCCAAAAAAGAACGGCTATCAATCGTTGCACACAACGGTTATTGGGCAAGATGGAAGGATGGTCGAAGTGCAGATACGCACGCGCGCCATGCACGAGATCGCTGAAAAAGGCGTAGCCGCGCACTGGAAATACAAAGAGCATATTTCCGCATCCGATCCCGATCTGGAAGAATGGGTCACCTGGGTACGCGATGTCTTCGAGCAGCATGGCGAGGACGCGCCGAGCGCGCTGCTCGAAAGTTTTAAGCTGAATCTGTATCAGGACGAGATCTACGTGTTTACACCCAAAGGCGAGCTTCGAATTCTCCCGAAAGGTGCAACAGCCGTGGATTTTGCATTTGAAATTCATTCCCAGGTCGGGCTTCGCACCATCGGCGCAAAAGTGAATGGACGCATCGTGCCGCTGCATCAAAAACTTTCAAGCGGCGATCAGGTGGAGATCATCACCTCGAAAAATCAATCGCCAAATGCCGATTGGGAAAAATTTGTCGCTACGCATAAAGCGCGGCAGTACATTCGCAAATTCCTCAATGAAGAGCAGCGCATACGCGTAGCACAGGGACGCGAGATGTGGCAAAAACGCCTCACGAAAGCAAAACTTCACGTCAATGAAGATACGCTGATCCGCTTTGCGGCCAACACGCCGTTCGGAACTATTGGCAAATTCTATGCTGCCATCGCTGCCGCCGATATTGACATCGAAGAATATTTCAAACGCCTGCGCGATTGGCTGCGCCCCGGCAACCGCCCGGTTCCCACGACGGAAACGGAACCCGAAGAGTCCAATCCGGTCGCGTACATGGATACCTCGCGGGCCACGACCGGCATTCTCATTCAGGGTCGGCGCGATAATTTCCTTTATAGCTATGCCAAGTGCTGCAATCCGGTTCCCGGCGATGAGGTCGTCGGCGTGGTGACGATCGGTCAGGGAATAAAAATTCACCGCGCGAATTGTAAGAATATCCAAAAGCTGCAAGCCGATTCTGAAAAACGGCTCATCGACGTTTCCTGGCCGAGCACGGACGAAGGCGCGGATTATCTCGTCGGCGTTCGCATTTTTGGCGAGGATCGTCAGGGAATGTTAAGCGACCTTACGCATGTCGTTTCGACCTACAACAACACGAACATTCGTTCCGTCAATATCGACTCGCGCGATGCGATGTTCGATGGCAAAATGACGGTGTTCGTAAAAAACACCTATCACCTTGCGCGATTAATGGAAAAACTGAAGAAAGTTCGTGGCGTAACCAGCGTGGAACGATTTGAAGAATAAATTCCGTGTAGCGCCCAACTTCAGTTGGACAAATAAATTATGAAAAACGATTGCCTTTTTTGCAAAATCGTCACTGGAGAAATTCCATCGTGGAACGTCTTCGAATCCGAGCAATATCTCGCGTTTCTCACGCCGTTCCCAAACACACCCGGCTTTACCGTTGTGATTTCAAAGGAGCATCTTCCGAGTGCAATTTTTTCGCTCGATGAAGTGGAGTACACAAAGCTTTTATTGGCAGCGCGAGAGGTTGCCCATCTCCTCGAACACGGGCTACACTGCAAGCGTGTAGCAATGATCGCAGAAGGAATGGCTATCGATCACGCGCACATCAAGCTCATCCCGTTGCATGGAATTCCCGATGGCGAGTGGCAACCAATGTTAAGCCACGCTCCTTCCTTTAGCGAGGAATATCAAGGCTATCTTACGAGCAACGATGGCCCGAGAATGAGTGACGAAGAGCTATCGAAAATTCAAGGAGCTATTCTGCGTGACCGAAAATAATATCTCCAGAATCCTCGCCATTGACTACGGCACAAAACGCATCGGCATTGCCATTTCCGATCCACTGCGCATCTTTGCCACGCCGCGCGGAATAATCGAAAACGGGCCGAGCGCGATGAGTGAACTTAAATCGCTGATTATCTCTGAGAATGTTAGCATAGTGATCGTAGGAATTCCTCGCACGCTTCGCAACACCGAAAGCGAAATGACGGCTCAAGTCATTCGATTCCGCGATAAACTTATTGCATTACTCACGCCACTCGGAGTATCCGTTGAGTCCCGCGATGAACGTCTCACCTCGCTCATAGCTGAAACAAACATTCGCTCCCGCGAACTGCCGAAAATGAAACGCGAGAAAAAATCCCTGCGGGATGAAGAGGCCGCAAGGATCTTATTGCAAGAATATCTGGATTCACAATAATTAATGCCTTGACATCAGTTGGTCAGGGGATTTAATTTCCTTCGCCCACGACCCACCACCCGGAGCCGTCATAAACAAAAGTGGCTCCCACAGGGTTAGAGAAGGTTCCAGAACCTTCGTTATTCATCGTATAAGTGCTCGAACTTCCATTGATATTGTGACCGTTCCCGTTAATTCCAATACCGGTGTTGCCAGTGTTTCGTATCATGAGAATTCTTCCAGCAACAGGCGAGGATGGTAAATTGATCGTGTTGCCATTGGTTGCTTCGACAATGATCATATCGGTTGAAGTCACATTGTACGATGGTATCAAATTATCGGTATGTAGGTTGCCTGTCAGAGATGTGACCGTGACCGGGCCAGTAAAGCTGGATGTCCCCTGATACGTATTGGTGCCAAAACCGGTAGGAGTTCCAAAGGTATTTGTCGCAATTCCTCCAGTTGTACCAACTCCGAAAGCATTTGTTGCTGTTGCTCCGGCGCCTCCGGAAGGGCAACCGAAAGAATTCATCGCCGTGCCGCCACCTTCGATTGGCGAACCGAATGTGTTTGTAGCAGTACCCACACCCAACGGATCTCCATAGGAGTTAGTCGGAGTAGTAAATAAACTAAAAATGCTGCCAAAATAATTATTAGTGCTTGCGCCTGGGGTTCCAAAAGTGTTCTGGCCCCCGTCATTTCCAAACTCGTTAACCGAAGCTGCTACACCATAGTCGTTCTGAAATGCATGATTACCAAAAGAATTACCACTTGAGGCATACTGGCCAAACGTATTGCCGGGTGTAGAGTCGCCGAACACATTGAAAGCTGCCTGAGCGCCAAATCTATTATTCACACCGCTCCCAGCGCCAATATTATTAGTAGCATTCGTGCCATTGGCGATATTATTGGTAAGGCCGATGCCCGTAGCAATATTTGCATTGCCTACCGAGGTCACATCCCCAGCTTGATCGACGGTAAATTCATTCGAAGGTCCGACTTCCATCACGCCATTGTTCGAGATTCCCATCACTGTTGATGGCGTTGCACTACTTGGGGAAGTCTCGAAAAATATTCCTCCACCCGCTCCGGCGCCACCACCCGGACCAGCGATAATGGCAACACTCCCGCCAAATCCTGTTCCAGAACCATTACCTCCTATAACGTATGTATTACCTCCGTATTGGTTACCTGAGGTTGCATTACCACCCGCAAGTTCAGCAGCGCCACCATTGGTAGTGGTACCGTTCCCTCCAAAAAACACGACATTGCCGCCTGACCCACCATCTCCAGCACCCATCTGTATGTTGCCACCTCGCGATGTGCCTGCGCCTGTTCCGCCATTAGCGAATATCGTACCGCCAGTCCCGGATACCGAAGCGTTGCCCGCAGCAAGACTGAGATTTGATCCAGAGTTAGTACCGCCGCTACTTCCTGCCGCAAGTGCTAGTGATGTCCCCTGTCCGGTAGCTGATGAAACAGCGAAAAGTTCACCCGCGCTTGGCATGGTCAGGCTTGTGTTTTCAGTCCACATGGAAGTAGTGGCGTTCCAATAGATCGTGGAAAATGGAGTGGTTCCCATTGGAAGCACAATCGGAACACCTCCCGGCACAGTGATCGGCACCGTCCATGTGTATGGGCCACCTGTCAGCCCGGAAGGCAGCTTGATATCAACCACATGCCCTGCGCCATCGTCAAGCGCCAAGCTTTGCGCGCCGATCTCTCGTTGTGCACGCAATGATGTGGCTGAAAGCGAAATAAGCCCTAATACTGTGAAAAGAACAGAAAGACGTTTCATATTATGATTTGGTTAAGCAAAAAAACAGGCTAATTCAATACCTTTGTACAAATATACGACAGTTTTCAACCATATCAATCAAACACGAGACAAATAATCTTGAAAAATCTGGTACATCGTTGCTTGATCCCGGATCAAAATACAAAATAAAATGGGCCGGAGAAAACCTCCGGCCCATGAAAAAATAAACTTCGATACTAATGATATTATTGTGGAGCGATGTGGTTCCATGCGGCACCCGTATAGACCCACATAGAACTGGCTCCTATCGGAAGATTTTGGACACCTGTGGTAAATGCGGCAGCCGTGTTGTTGATGACGATCACGATCTGACCTGTCACTAAGGCACCCCCGATACCAAAACCGGTTGTTCCCGCACCAGTGATATTAACGACGCCATCATTCGAATTCCAGACCACTGTCGTGTTACCGGTATTATCCTGGCGATAATGCATTCCAAAAGAGGAAGAAGTTGAAAGACTCCCGCTCGTGCTCGTATTCCCAGAATTATCGACCTGAAATTGGTTTGCCGAACCAACTTGCAGCGTACCGGTATTCGTAATCCCCATGACGGTAACAGATGGATTGTTGTTTGACGAGGTTTGAAAATAAATTCCTCCACCGGCTCCGGTTGTTCCACCGGGGCCCGCTGTCAGCACCACGCTGCCACCGAAGCCGTTCCCAAAACCAGTACCTGCCTGGATATTAGTATTGCCTCCATAATTATTGCTGGAAGTTGCGCTGCCGGCGACCACTTCTGCAACGCCTCCAGAGCCTCCATTACCAGCCCATACATTTGCAGAACCGCCAGTCCCGGCGGAACTTCCAGCTCCACCATGCAAGAATGTATTGCCTCCGTTTGTTCCGTTGCCTCCATTGACGGATGATTGACCGCCATTTCCTGTGCCATTACCGTTACCACCAGCAAGGAAAGCGCCTGCGCCAGCGTTTGCGCCACCGCTGCCCCCAGCCTTAAGCGAAAGATCTGTTCCTGCGCCAACCCCGGAAGTGGGAGACGAAATATTACCGCTCATTACTGAAAGCGAAGCCGCAGTAGTATTCCCCGATTTATCTATATTAAAAATAGAGCCGCTCGCGGATCCATCCGAGAGAAAAATCGGCCAGTTGTTCGTACCGGTCGTTTGCGGATTGATGTAAATTCCATAGAGATTGGTGATCGTAGCAGTATTCTCCGGGCTAAGAATGTGGAGTCCGCTCGCATTTGTAATCGTGCCCCCGCCAGTATTGGCCATCAGAGCAGTGACTGCATTGGCAGTTGTGATCGTGCCGGTCGTCAAGTTATCGACCTCTCCATAGATTCCATCGGCCTCGGTGATGGTCTGCGTACTGTAATTCGAAGATTGACCGACGGTTCCAACAATATATGAGGCTGGCTGTGTCACTGCGCTAAATTGCCCAACAGTCGTTTGCCCATGTACACCCTCGACATAGTTCCCAGTTATCTGGTTTGAGCCTTCTATATCAGCCAATCCCTGTATTGCATCGTAACGAACGGTCGATGGTGCAGAGGGGTTGATTATTATCAAGGCGTTTACACCGACTTGAGTGGTAGTCTGAGTAAACGTGTGCTCAACATCGAGTGGTGAACCTGGTGATGGAGTACCAATCCCGATAGCCGCGCCGGTATTGGTCAGGGAGTTATCGACAGTCCAGGAAGTCGTTGTATTATTCCACCATAGCGTTTGGCCATTCGCCGTGCCGCCGGGTGTAGAAGAACCACCTCCCGGCGCAAACGTGAAGAACGAATTGCCTGCAATGGGAGGGGAATTGAGATACCGCAGCGTTAGCGTATTGCCGTGGGTATCGTCAAGCACTACGGTTTCCGCGCCAATTCCTCGCTGTGCCCGCGATGACATCGTTGATAATGAAATAATCGCTAAACTAATGAAAAGAACAGAAAAACGTCTCATGAAATGTCTCCTTAAAAATGAAAATGAAAAACAAATACAATTAGCAATACTATTTCCTACAAAGATACGAAGACTTTTTCAAAATAAATAGAAAACCCTCCGCGATGAAGAAGCCGCTCGGATCTTGTTGCAAGAATATCTGGATTCCATACCAAAATAAAATGGGCCGGAAAAAGCCCCGGCCCATTCGAAACCCTAACAGCCAAATTTTAGATTGGCTTCTTTTAAATTGGTATCAATGAATCACAATATAATCGAACACTGCGGATGTAACACCGGTACCATCGTCATTGACGTGCAGGATAAAGTTGGCGGAAGAAGGCGTAACATAATACCCGGTTATATGTCCTCCCTGCTGAGCATTGAGCGAGGCCGGCGAAACGACAACTATGGGAGTGCCCGTGTAGGAAGTTCCAAAAGGAACCGTCACAGTACCTTCCCCTGCCGAAGCGGCTGTGGTTAAGGTGATCGTCCCGGAAACGTCGCTACCGGATGCAGTCGCACTGGTGACAATCGTGCCATCGTCGGTAGCAGCCTGCGCAGAACCCGAACTTAATACATGGGTTGCCGTGATCGCGGCTCCGGAGAAATTGCCGGAAGCATCGCGCTCAACAAGTGTACTTGCCGTATTGGTCGATCCATAAGCAAGCGAAGTGAGTTGCATGCTGCCATTGGTAGTGACGACCTGGTTGGCGGAGAGCGAACTGACCGTTACATTCCCTTTGAGTGTTACAGGCCCATTGAATGTTCGACTTCCTGAAAAGCTTTGATTGCCCTGGTCGAGAACGAATTTCGCCGAAGTCGTACCCGGATCGGGGATGGTGTACGTCGTATTCTGACCAAGCGTTGAATCGACTACGACCGTACCACCGTTGGCAGTGCCTAACAGCCCTAAAGCGCTTCCTATGACGATTCCTTTCGTCCCCATTCCGTCGCTAAAAACCACGGATGTGTCCGTTGTTGGAGTCGAAAGCGTTGAAAACCCGCCCCGCGGCCCACCGTGGCGAGTTCCAAACCAACTTGCGACATCATCCCCCCAAGACTCGATCGTACCGCCAATCGAACTAACGCCACTGCTGATACCGCTGCCGATCAAATTTTCGATGTAGGGCCACGCGGTACCGCTCAGCCAATCGATTATGATGTCAGGAACGTCCCCTATTTGGGTCGTTATGTCAGATTGGACGGTATCTTCCATATATGATTCATTCGCCGCTGAAGTATCGGCTAACGTCGGCGTATCGCTCATAATCAAAATCCGATTCAGATCCATCGCGTGGGCAGCTAAATTTGCAAGAAGCGGTTCCCTAACTGAATTACTCGCACCCACGAATGGATTACAAAGCGAAATGGAAGGCTCGCCAGATCCGGTGACCATACTATTCGCCTTCGATGGCATGGCCGAAAAAGAAAAGAGGCCGATGAAAACAAATAAAATTAGAACGTTTCTCATAATAGTCTCCTAAAAAAATTAATAAAAGGTACTTAGCGGGCTGGGGTGGTAGTGGTGTTCACACGAGATTTTGCCAGTTGAACCGCCTCCATGGCGCAACTGACTACAGCATCCCGCGTGGTAGGCTCGCTGGCAGGATTCGAGAGGAATGCTTTAATCAGATTAGACTTGGATTCACGCGTGCCCGATGAGGCAAGAATCTTTTGAATGTTATTTTTGATGGCCTGTTTTGCATTCTGAAACGATTGGAGATGCTGCACATCACCCAATACCTTCATATCCTCTGCTGTTACATTGATGGACTTGACTGCAGCCATCTGCGAATTTTTTAATGTCGGCTTTGCGGAAACAGCCGGTTTCGAAATGATCGATTGTGCCGCAGGCCATGCCTGTTGCCCCTGAAGCGCTTGAGGCTGCGGAGAAGCCGGTTGCTGTGCCTCGGCAAGCAAAGCCTGCTTCTTTGCAGGATCGGATTCCGTCATCGCTCCTTCGAGCGCTTGGAAGCGAGTGTTCATCGAAGCGATCTGGCTGTCGTAGTTCGTCTTCATTGTAGTGATTTCCGTCTCCTGGCGGCTAACGATGTCGCTCATGTCCTTTGCGCTCAGTCCCACGGCAACAGTAACGATTCCCATATCGTCGGCATCCGATGAGGTCCATGCTCTTCCGATGACCTGTGTGAATTGCTGAGGCGTCATCTTATCCTCAGGAATAGCCACTCCGAAGCCATCATTCAGGCCAGAGGTCACAATAAAATTGCCCGAATGCACAACGCCATGCACTTTGACAGGAACCTGTCCGAGGAAACCGACCTCATTGTATTTCGATTCTTCACCCTTTGGTGGAACGTTACCGAGAATAATCGGTGCCGCCGATATGGAATAAATACTTTGAGCGCCTTCGGTATTCTTCGAGATCAGGCCATTCTTGACGCCGACCACATCGCCTGCACTCAGAAGCTCGGAAGGATTGGATCGCTGTAGGTATTCTGCGTAATCGCCATCGGATGAGCTGTACTGAACCCCAGCTTCAATAGACAAATATGCAACTTCCGCTGCGTATGCTATGCCGCTAATGACATTCAACGGGATCTGTGCACCCTTAATGACTGCTTCGATTACCGCTACCGGCGCCTCAAAAATATCGGCAGCAGCTACTAAGTCCGCAGCCCCACCAACATAATAATAGACCGTCAGAATGATATCTTTCAGACATTCAGCAATAGCAACATCGTATTTAGCATCCAATAAGAGATCGACATTGCTTTGCCCCTGAACCCCTCCACGGCTATCGCCATTTCCGTCTATGAAATTAAGAAAGTACGTATTATGATCGAGCGAACCACCCGATGCAGAAGCATGGATATTGACCGTGCCAGTATCGTCGAAGGTACCGTTGTTGTATTCCCCTTTTGGAAGGAAGATCGGGCTGCTGACATTACCAAGCGTGACCTTGCCCGTTGCCGACCCATTTAGTATGAGAGAACCGGTAGTGGCATCTTCAATATCAACGGTAGAACCATCGATGTAAACATCATTACCGATATTGCCGATCGATGTGGTGGCTGTCCCCGTCGTATTGATGGTGGTCGTACCCGTAACGTTCATACCTCCCGTAAAATTGACCGGTTCTGTCGTAGATACCGTGTTATTACTATCCTTTAGGCTGGAAGTACCAAGCGACGTATCGGTGGACCATACTGGAAGATGGGTTGGCATTTTTGTACTGCCGGTAATGAGGTTAAGCTCGCCCGCACTTGCATAATCCCATGCCCCGGCGTACCCGCCATTGTTTCCATCCGAACTTAGAGTGGGCTGGCCCGGCGGAAGCCAATACGCGAGCTGAGGAACAGTTAAACCACCCAGCGGGCCTGAATAGATGAAACCCGCTTGAGCACTATTCGCGGGAGGCACTGGAACGCTCCACTGAAGAGGTTTAAACGCTGGCGAGGTCAATGACCACGCCGTCCATTCCGGAGATGGGTCAACGGGCGCGGTTAGGGTTACTGTATGCGTGTGATTATCATCGAGAATAAGCGATCCGGCCCCGATACCTCGAATCTGAGCTTTTAATTCATTCGAGCCTAATAGCGCGAAAAGGCCCAAAACGAGAAGGAATGTATGAAATCTTTTCATGAGAAGTACAGTCATAATAACGGTAAAAAACTAAATTTTGGAATCGCAAGTAACTTGGTAGTGCGTAGTGCAAAAATACGAAATCTTTTTGACGAAGCTTTGAAAAGCTTCTCTTTGAAAATAATGAATGCTTTATTTATAGGCAAGGATCCTACGCCATCGGATTACTCTGCATAAAGGTCTCTTCGCCTTCATCTAAGCGCGTCAATTCGCTCTTCAGATATTCAAATGCTTCCTGCGGCGTTTCGGAAAAATGGACGAGATCGAGATCGGTGCGGGCGATCATCCCGTAGTATTCCAGCTTATCGAAATCAATGATCTCATCCCAATAACTTTTGCCGTAGATTACCACCGGCATTTTCTTTCGAATTTTTCCCGTCTGAATGAGTGTAAGACATTCGAATAGCTCATCAATAGTTCCAAATCCTCCCGGAAACACGACGAGCGCCTTACTTAGATACGCAAACCAGAATTTGCGCATAAAAAAGTAATGGAACTCGAAATTCAGTTCATCGGTGATATAACTGTTGGGCATTTGTTCGAACGGAAGCGAAATGTTAAAGCCAATGGATTTTCCTCCAGCGAGCGTAGCGCCTTTATTGGCCGCTTCCATGATACCCGGTCCGCCTCCGGAACAAATGACATATTTCTGCTTGAACGAATGGGTCTTGATCGTATCGACGTTCACATAAGGAATTTGTTCTTTAACTTGCGCGGCAGCAATCATTCCCTTTGTCAACTGCGTTTTTTCATAGATCTGCGCGGCCTCGGTGATCGACCAATCGGTGATCATCCGCGCAAGCTCGGATGCTTCTTCGTAATACCGCGAAAGTTCCTTATGCCGCGTAGCACGCCGCACGGCTTCGGCCAGTTCCGCTTCGACTTCGGGTGTGCAAGAATTGGTTTGAATCGCAAGGGTTCGGGCATTACCGAGTTGGTGAAGCACCGCTTCCACTTCCTCCGGCGATTGAATACGAGCGGAGCCGAAGAAGACGATCGTATCCTTCACGCGTGCGTGTTCGAGACGTGCGCGCGGTTCGATGTACTCCGCAAGCAAGCGAATAACCCGCGCATCGGGACTAGTGAGAAATTGTTCGTTAAGATAGGCCTTTTCGGCGCGTTGTTTTACCGCTGACATGTAGAAATGTTAAATGCTAAAGTGCTAATATTTGGATTGCAAACATGCAGGTGTGAAGATTCATTTACACGCATTACCAAAGAATTGCCATAGAAACAGAAAATCCTATCACGGCTTGAGCGATAAGCGCATTACGCGCGATCAATGAACCTTGAGGCCGGAGCAAACCGATGGGCGTCCAACCAGCCCAGTCGATTTCCGTGTCTTTGAGTCCATTCCACGTTCTGCCCTCCCAAGAAAATGAGTTCAGCGTATTGGCCCACCCGTAATAGGCAAGATCGTCGCACCAACTCCACCAAAGGCACGTAAACGAGATCGCGGAACTAAGCCCAAATTTCTTATATAAAAAATATGTGATAGCAGCTTGCACGGCACCCTGAACAAGTCTGTACGGAACGAAAACCGGCGGATGATGAATGGTGTTCCAAGCGTAGTAATCGGCAAGACCGAAAAGCGCCGACGAACCCAGCACATATCCTATCCGCTCCAGACGTGTAGAATCCTGCGCCTTCACCGAAGTTGATAACGATAAGATCAGGACCAATATGATAATTACTTTTTTCATTTCATTTACCAAAGAATGGGCATCGCAATAGAGAATCCCACGATGGCCTGTGCATAGAGTGCATATTTATCTATGACTGTTCCCTGTTTTCGTAACAGTCCGATTGGAGTCCACCCTGCCCAAGTAATAGCGTTCGTGTTCAATGAACTATTCGTTCGATTGACCCACGGAGACGCGGGATCAATCGCATCGCCCCATCCGGAAAATCCAAGATCGAGGCCCCACATCCACCAAATAAGATCGAAGGAGATCGCCGAAGGAAGGCCGCATGTCTTATAAAGAAAATAATTGATTGCGCTGCCAAATGCGGCGTCGAAAATATGCAATGACAGGATAGAACTGGCGATTCCATGATTTGGGGTCACAAGCGTGTTGTATCCAATGTAATCCAACAACGAGAATGCCAGACATGAGCCGACCACGTACCCATAGCGTTCCAGGCGCGTGCTATCCTGCGCTTTTGATGAATTATTTATAATCAATAGAGCTAATACGACGAAAAGTAGCGCGTAGCGCCCAACTTTAGTTGGGCGAAATAATTGTCGCAGCATCATAATGTGACGATAAATAAGTCCCCAGCCAATACGTTTACGGCGGTAATCGGCATGATTGGGACGTTTCATCATGGAACAAAACAATTTCGCCCAACTAAAGTTGGGCGCTACACGGCCCTTTTCGTTATTTCCAGCATTCGTTCCAACGCAACTCGCGCCCATTTCTTTTCCGAATCCGATACAATAATTTGATTTTTCACAACGCCAACTTTCAAATTCTCTAAAATATCTAAAAGCGATTCCGGCGAAATGCGATACATCGTCGAGCACTCACACGCATACGGCGCAAGCGTAGTAATAAACTGTTCGGGATGGTCTTTCTTTAAACGATTTACCAAATGATGCTCCGTCCCGATCGCCCATTTACTTCCCGCGGGAGCTTGATCGACTGTTTTCATAATATAGGACGTGGAACCAACTTTATCCGCCTGACGAACCACTTCGAAATTACATTCGGGATGAACCATCACCTGAATGCCGGGATACAGCGCGCGCATAATGTTCGGATGCGAAGGCTGAAAATGCTGATGCACGGAACAATGCCCGCGCCACAGCAAAATTTTTGCGCTTATTAGTTCCGCAGGACTCATCGCGCCTAACGGGCTTGTTTGGTCATACAATTTTATCTTATCCAATGGAATGTCCATCTGATAGAACGCGGTGTTCCGCCCAAGATGCTGATCGGGAAAGAAAAATACTTTTTCAAAACCTTGATCGAATGCCCACTGAAAGATCGCGCGATTGTTGGAACTTGTCGAAACTGCGCCACCATGCTCGCCGCAAAACGCTTTGATGGCTGCGCTGGAATTCATATACGTGATCGGGCATACTTTTTCGGTATCGATATACTCCCCTATTTCGTCCCATACGTCTTGCACCTGTTCAATGCGCGCCATATCGCTCATCGAACATCCCGCTTTCAGATCGGGAAGGATTACTTTTTGATTTGCTGCACTCAGCACATCCGCTGTTTCCGCCATGAAGTGGACGCCACAGAAGATGATAAATTCCCGATCTTTAAGTTCCGATGCATATCGCGCAAGTTCGAAGGAATCGCCGTTGCGGTCGGCAAATTGGACGATGTCATCGCGCTGATAATGATGGCCGAGAATAACGATCTTATCGCGCAGTTCTTCTTTCAGCGCGTGGATGCGTCGTACAACCTCCTCCGAAGTCGTTTCCGCGACAAGCCCCCCCCCTTCCCCCTCCTTAAAAAGGAGGGGGTTTTCTATCACATTTAATTCAAGAATATCAGACATGGAATGGTAATTCAACGAGCGTTGCAGGCAATGTATTGCCGACACCATCTTTTACGGAAACAACCGCGCCGGGATTCGCATATTTTGCGCGAATGTAGCCCAATCCGATATTGCTATTCGACGGAGAATGTGTAACGCTTGTTATTTCGCCAATTTCTTCTCCCAGCGGAGTTCCAATTAGAGATTCGTCGGAAATTCGGTCTCCGATATTGGGCATTGCATCGACAAATTTCAATCCTACTAATGTTCGCTGCACTTTATTCTGTGCATCCAGCCGCGCAATTACTTCCTGACCGATGTAGCAGCCTTTCGTAAAACTTACTGCTTCCGTAGCGAGCGCAAGTTCCAACGGGTTATGCTTCTCATTTATTTCATTCGGCGCAATGGGAGTTCCATTCTCTATGCGGAGAATTTCAAATAGTTGGGAATCAAAAATCGCCCCATCGTGAGCAGAAACATCTGATTCAAGTTTGCTCCAAACTTTTGAAGCTGTATCGGAAGCCGTGAGAATGAACCACGCATCTCCTGCAATGCTCGGAGCTTTCACCAATGTTGCAGGAGTGGAATCTATTTGAAGATTATAAACACTCGTGCGCGTTGCATCAGTCAAATCCTGACCAGCATATTGGCTAACAATCGCGATTGCCTTTGGCCCGCAAATAAGAAATTGCGCGATCTTTTCCGTCGCCGGTTCAAAACGCGCATCTTCCATGATCGTGAATTTATCGAGCCAGCGAATAATGGTATCTTCGGTTTCTTTGCTCGTGATAAGTAAAACATCACCTTTACTACCACGCACAACTTTCACGACATCGACAAATCGGCCTTTTTCATTGAGAAGAATGGTGAGAACCGCTTGAGATTTCGCCTCTTCGAGCGGCTTCAGATCGTTGGTGGACATGCGGTGCAGCAGATCGATCGCATCTTTTCCACGCGCAAAAAGGCGACCGTAGCTATTCGTGGCATCGAAAAGCCCGGCATGATCGCGAACTCGAAAATATACATCCATTGCATCCAGCATAACAATAGAACATTTACTCGTTCCCTAATGTCTCAACGGACTTTTGTCATAGGCATGAGATTTGTGGCATATTTTAATACGTTAAATCAGTATAGCGAGAATTTTTCATTTAATCCATACTGCCATGAATAGAACAATCAAAAAATGGTCAAAACGGGTCATGAAGCAGACACGGTCGCTTGACCTTCCAAAAAACGTATTCACCCTCAGAAGCGCAAAACGGATCGCAATGTCGCTCAAGCGCTCTGCCGAGCGAAACATGCGACGCCACGGCCCGGCATTCCGGTCTGCGATGTCGATGCTCAATTTCTATATTAATCGAGCTGGAAAAAACCTCACGGTCAATAGAAAAGTAGTACTCGAACGCGCGAAGGTCGAGCTAAGAGTACTATATCACAGACCAAGAATTGGGATGAGAATGATGCACTAAAATATCGGAATTGTGGCATTCGGCCCAACAATTTCGTATTTTAGAACATGCTGAATTACATCTGGCTTGCCCTTATTGCAATTGCTATCTTCGTAGCCGTTGGGCGCGACGTGAGCGAGGAGTCGAGCAATCGCTTCCGAAATAACGAGCCGATCGTGCTTCACACCGCGCCCGGCGCGATGAAAGTTGCTGGGCCGAATCATTTTTCCGGCACAGCTTTTCTCACAAAATCGGAGATCGCACGTTTTTACGGAGCCAGTGAAGCGAACTCGATCAAAGGCGATACGGTATTCTTCGCTGCCGATCTGCTGCAATCCCAATCGAATGCAAAATCTGGCGCGCTTACGATAACACTACCAGCAAACGCACCGCAAGTGATGACGGATGCTGCTTCCGCAGGTGGTGATGTAACGAAGATTATTGGCCAAGCAGCTTTCGATATTACTTCCTTTTCTCAAGCCGGATTAATAAACTTTACCCCACCCACTGTTCACTTTCGCATTCTCGCAAAAGTTGGAAACGATGGAATTCTAAAAGTTGCAGACACGGCGGTTACGCTTGCCATCGGTCTTATCGGCATCATGGCGCTGTGGTTGGGAATTATGAAGATCGCGGAAGCTGCGGGATTAGTGCTACTATTAGCAAGAATTGTCAGGCCTATTATGGTGCGGGTATTCCCGGATGTCCCGCCCGACCATCCCGCGATGGGAGCGATGGTAATGAACATGGCAGCAAATTTTCTCGGACTTTCCAACGCCGCAACGCCACTCGGCCTAAAAGCAATGGAGGAATTAAACAATCTGAATCCTGTCGTGGGAACTGCAACAAATGCAATGTGCATGTTCCTCACGATCAATACAACAGCGCTTACGCTGGTGCCCGCGACGGTTATTGCAATTCGATTGACGCTTGGTTCTACCAATCCGACGGATATTATTATGCCAACATTTTTGGCAACGTTTGTAAGTTTGATCTTAGGGATTTTATTTACGCGGTTTATTCAACGATTTTTTCTAATAAAATCGAATGAAGGGACGGTGAAGGCATAATGGAATCCACTTTTATCGTCATCGTCAAGATTCTTTCGAACGCAGCGATCCCATTAATTATATTTACGGTCGTTGCCGTTGCGGCAGTTCGCAAAGTGAAGGTGTATGAAGAATTCGTCGAAGGCGCAAAGGATGGCTTTACGACGGCGGTAAGAATCATTCCCTATCTTGTCGCGATGCTCGTAGCGATCGGGATGTTCCGCGCTTCGGGCGCAATGGATATTCTCACCAAAGCCATCAGCCCGGTAACGGACGCGCTTGGGTTCCCAAGCGAACTCATGCCGCTTGCGATCATCCGGAATCTTTCCGGTTCCGGCTCGCTCGGCCTTATGACCGACATCATGAAAACGCACGGCCCCGATAGCTTTATGGGAAGGCTTGCCGGCACGATGATGGGCAGCCATGAGACCACCTTTTACGTGCTTGCCGTGTATTTCGGCGCAGTGAACATCAAACGCACACGCCACGCGCCGCTTGCAGGAATTTTTTCGGACGTTGTTGCGCTTATCATGAGTGTGATCTTAGTAAAATGGCTGTTTACGTGATAACGGATAGTGGAAAAGTGGAAAGTGGATAACGAAGAATAAGAAACGATTATTTGCCCCATGTTTAGAAGGCTACTTATTGCCATCTTTGCTACCCTGCTTACGTACACGGGTCTTCACGCGCAATCGCTGGAAGACCGGCTGCATTTGGATCAATCTCCGGCGGAGGCGTATCGCGGGCTGGCGCTCGGCGCGGGAACTACAATTATTGATGGCACGCCGTATTTTCTGCTGCATGTTGCGCCGCAAGTGGAGTACAAAGATTGGCAAGTAGGGATCGATGGAGATATTCTTATCGGAACCAACGGTCAATTCCGAAAACAAGATTGGGATAATACGTATGATTACATTCGCTGGCTTAATTATGTCAGCTACGGGCATCCGCATGACGATTTTTACATGCGTCTCGGTGGCCTCGAATCCGCTTCCATTGGGAACGGAACGATCATCGATAATTATTGGAATAATTCCTCGTATGACGATCGCCGTTTCGGTGGCCAAGCACGCCTCGATCTCGGCTTTGTGGGCTTCGAGGCTTTGAATAGCGATTTTTTTCATCCGGGTCTCATCGCGGTGAGGCCGTTCGCGCGGCCATTCCAACTCATTCCTTTTCTCGATAATTGGTTCCTAAGCAATATCCAGGTCGGCATAACCGGCGCGTTCGATTTCGATTCCAGCGCGGGACTTATCATTCCCAACCATCCGCCGTATGTCACCCGCGTTATCGATCCCGCGAATCCAACGGACACCATCGACCAAGTGAATGCCGATTCCGCGCATTATCCGTTACCGCTAAAGACGTTCGGCGCAGATATTTCTTCGCTGCTTTGGCAAACGAAGAAAACAGAGGGACGCATCTATGGGGATTACGTTACGTTCCCACAATTCAGTCACGGCGTTATGATCGGGGCACGCACGGCATTCGAAGTAGCGGATTCGGTACTGCTCGATCTGCGGGGCGAACGCGATCTGTATCGAGGCCAATTTCTACCGAGTTATTACAACACATTTTACGAGCGCGACCAATTCGACGATCAGGCCAGCCCATACAATTACATCACAAAACTAACGACGCTCGACGATAGTGAGGGCGGGAACGGAAATGGGTTCAAAGCCGGAGCGATGGTCAATTTTTACGATAAGTTCCAGTTCGAGGCAAGCTATCTTCATCTCGATAATCTGACCGGTCAGGACTGGATGCAGCTTGAGATCGTCCTGCCGCATTTGCCTTACAATGTGTATTTCCGATTGATCTACACCCGCGAAGAGATCAATGGCATCAGCGATCTTTTTGCGCTCGACGACCGCTCCATTATGATCGGCGAGATCGCATACAAACCCTGGAATTGGCTCCTGCTTATCGGCGATTTCCAATGGTCGTTTGCCGTCGATGATGCTGGACATCTACATACGCAAACTGTCATCGAGCCGCGCGCGGATGTACTTATAAAATTCTAAAAATTACTTCCCTAATTGCTGCTGAATGTACGCAATGGCATCCGCAATTTGTTGATCGGAGAGAATATCGCTCGTATAAAACGGCATTGCGCCGGAGCCACAGCGAATAGATTTAGCGGCAGCACGAGGATCATCCATTTCTTTTGCCAGCGCCGGCCCGACTTTTTTCTCGTTCAACTCGTGGCAATACTGGCATGTGTTTGTGAATACTGATTTACCCGCCGCCGGGTCGCCTGGAAGCATCATGATCATTTTTGCGGCGGCAGTTGCAGCTTTATCGTCGATGTTATCTTCTTCGTGTAGCGCGGGCTTCGTAACCCACGCAATCTTCAGATTGCTCGTCATTGCGCCGGAATTATTCTTGATCGCATCGAAATACGCATTGAGTGCATCAATATCAGTTTTAGGGATTGCGGTTCCCAGATCGTCGCCTTTGTGCTCGTACATCACGGCACACATCGTAGCTCCGTAAGCATTCTTTACCAGAGCATCTCCTTTGAATGCGCCGTTCCAGGTGCTCGTGCGGCTTGTGACGCCAACCAGCGTGTGTCCTGAGCGGATACGTGTATCGTTCGTAGCAGGCTGGCCGTCCGTATGGCACGAAGCACACGCATCTTTAATTTTCCCGTAGCTTGTGCTATAGAAAATCTTCTGACCTGCAAGCGCAAGACCGGAAATTGCTACAGATGGCGCTGCTGTTTGCTGCGCTGACGAAGTTTTAGCAGTATCTACGCTTGCACTCTTCGAAGTGGAATCCACATTCGCAGGCGCCCCCCGTTCGTTTTTGCTGCAACCTGAATAGATCGCAAGTAGCATCACGCAAGCGGCGATCGTTAGCAGCATAATACTTTTATTAGCGGGAATTTTATATTTTCTCATTGTTTTATTTTAAAGAGTATCTAAACTTCGTCTGGTAGGGAAACCACCTTCGATGGTATGCCACGCCACAATAGCAGGCTCGCCCAGCAAGTAACAGAGGAATACGATCTTCCCATTCGCGCGGCGATGAGGAAAATCAATAAGCCCTTTATCGAGATCTTTTATCTCGATCCCCATTTCGTTAAGTTCCTCCGCAATGGCAGCAAGCTTTTCCATCTCTATCGGGAATGCTTTCTGTCCGTTCGGTCCCATTCCGCCAAAATACTGATGTCGGTGAACATCGTATCCTTTGCGGTCGCATTCGCGCTTGAGATTTACCATTTCCGCAAGTTTCGGCTGAACCTCCGGCAGCACGGCCTGCGCTTCTTCGAGTGTAAAAAGATGCTTAAATTGCACGTATAAAAAATAAGAATGAATTGTGTCGGGTGTAGAAACGGTAATTAGGGCCGTAATTAATCCCTACTCATGATTTTTGCTGTTACAATGGCTAAAAAGCCACGTAATAATGAAAATAGTGCCCCATTACATACGGCTCTGCTAAAACATTCAGACCCAGTTTGTAATTTTGAGGGCACATTCAGAGTCTTTATTAACAACAGAGACACTTATCCATACCACAATGAAGAAATTTATTTTAATGACCCCATTTCGATCCATACTTAGCCTTGCAATGTTGCTCGTTCTCGGAGCGGGAACTGCAAGTTCTCAGAGCTTCAACGTTCCCAATGGCGGCGAAAAAACCGTTACGATGAACGACAAGGTTAATAAAAATCAGTTCATTTGGGTGAGCGATGCGCCGCTGGAAAACACACGAGGATCAAGCGAAGGCGTTGCGGGAACCCTCACCATGGATACACGCGATCTTTTGAAGATACGCGGCACGATCAACACGCAAGTTGCTACCATGAAATCCGGTAACGATACCCGCGATCATCACCTGAAGAGCGCAGAATGGTTGGATGCCTCGCATTTCCCGCTTATTGCATTTACGATCACCTCTGTTGCGAACGTAACCGTGAGCGGAAATACCGCAAACGGCACAGCGACAGGGAACTTCACGATGCACGGCGTAACGAAAAAGATGTCCATCCCCTTTTCGATGAAGTATCTTCCGGAAAGCGAGAAGACACGCGAGCGTGCGCCCGGCGATCTTGTGATGATCACTGCAGACTTTAATATCGCGCTGAAAGATTATAACGTTGCAGGTCAGGAGGGAACCATCGGCAGCAAAGTAGGAGAAACGATAAAGATCACCGCGCAGTTATTTGGGAACGCGCTTCCGAAATAGCGCAATAACCTTTTGATTATGAAGTTACGACAAATTTTCTCCTATACCCTATTTGCCATTGCCGTGGCATTACTCATTTGGTGGTTCGCACACGGGCATCATCCGTGGACGACCACGCAAAGCATGATCGAAGTAAAAACTACCGATGAACTTTTCGGCACGACCGTAACGACGCAGAAATGGGTTGATGATTTTACGCCCGGGCTGGAATGGACGGGGCCGATCGCTGCCGCTTTTATCGGAGCTGGCGTTTGGCTTCTGATTGCAGGAAAGAAGAAAGCCAAACAATAATTCCCCTTAGTTCAGCACTAACTCGACCGTTACGCCAAATGCTTCTTCGAACATATCCTTCTTATGTTCGATAGCCCAGATTTCATGATCGCACCGGCGGGAACTGTGCAGCGCCAATCGGATATTTCCTCCACGCAGAATAGCTTTGAAATTTTTGATACGCGATTCGTGGCTGCGATCCATCGCATCTGCGAGACGCAGAATCCCCCCCAGCATCCACACTTTTCCCTGATCTTCCATGCTCAGGCTGCTGAAGAACTCATGGTTCGGCTTCGGGAACGCGCGCCGATGATAGCGCGCGATATTCGCAATGATCTGCCGTTCCAGATCGGTGAACCCGGTAAGTTCCGAATTTAAAATGAGATAGAGGGAATGTTTGTGATGAGATTCCGGCGAGATGACATAGCCAATATCGTGCAATGTCGCGGCGGCGGCAAGGAGGGTTCGGTCGTGCGGTTTCAGTCCATGCAGGGAACGTATCTGATCGAAGAGCATGGTGGAAAGTTTCGAGACCTGCTTTCCATGCGGAGCTTCATAACCAAAACGTTCTCCGAGCGCCTCGGCACCCGCAAGCCGAGCATCGAGTTCCTTTGAGCGCGTAGCGCGGACTCCACTCCATTCGGAAAGGCGGTCGAGCAACACGCCTTCCCGAAGCCCCCAATCGCAGGTCGTGATGCGAGCGATCTTAAAGGAACGCATGATCTGCTCGATGATCTGCCCGCCCGCCACGATGATTTCCGCGCGCTGCTCTGAAATACCGCGAATCTTCTTACGTTCTGCAAGCGAAAGTGAAGCAAGATGCTGATTGAATTCCGCAAGCGCATTGCGCGTCATAACTACGCTCGGTAATTGACCGGAAGAGCGGCCATCGGCAATGGACTCGTTATCGGGATATGCCAGCGACTGAAACGCCGCGCCGATCGAAAGAATCGTTCCGGAAGTACCGGTAGCAACATCCCACTTCATTCCTTTCATTTCGCGCATAGGCCGTTCGAGCGCACCCTCGATCTCGCGCTGCATGGCAAGCAGTTCTTTGGGCCTGGGCGGATCGGACGTGAGGAACTGTTCCGATAGTCGAACGGCTCCGATCTTCATCGACTCCAGCATGAGCGCCTTCGTTCCGCGCATGAGTGAAAGTTCCGTAGAACCGCCTCCCACATCAATATTCAGAAGGCTTTTTCCTCGCGTGGACGATCCATTCGTTCCCACTCCCCGCGACGCCGCGATTCCGATCAACCGCGCTTCTTCTAAGCCGGAAAGCACTTCGATACGAATACCGGTGCGGCTTTCGACCTCACGAATAAAGGCTTGTGCATTGTCCGCTTCACGAACCGAAGCCGTCGCAACGGCTATGATCTGCTCCGCACCAAGATTTTGCGCGAGGGTTTTGAAAACACTGAGCGTGCGAATAGCTTTTACAATGGCTTCGCTCGAAAGATGGCCTTTCAGTAGCGTTTCGTGACCAAGCCGCACCATCGACTTTTCGCGCCGAAGCGGAAGCAACGTACCGTTCGCGGCCGTCTCGGCAACGAGCAGCTTAATAGAGTTCGACCCAATATCTATAGATGCAACTCTCATGCAAAGCGCTCGATGCTGTTCTTCATCATTCTGAGACCTGTGATTTTTTTTGCTTGCGAGTCGCCTGTTTACCTAATCCATCGCTTGTGCCATTGCGTGGCGCAAGCTGCATTGGTTCCGTAAAACCGGTAGCATCCGAGGGCGCATCGATCACGGCTGTGATCGCGCGGCGAAGATCCGCAGAAACGCGAGGGATCGAACGCGAGGAACGAATAACTTTAAAGCCGTACTCCGAAGTCATGCGGTCGAATTCTTTCAATAGCTTGGATTGATACGCAACAAAGCTATCGTAAAAATCCTCGCCGAACCCGACATCCATTCCGGATTCCCAATAATCGAATCCCTTCCCTGTCTCGAGCAATCTCAGCACGAGATCGGAGATGGTATCGATACGAAGATAAAAAATGGCGTCCGGCACGAGCGCGATCTTGTAAATATCGCGTACCCATTCGGGATCCATCCCGCGCGCAACCGCGCGGGCAATAGCAGAATAAATATAACGATCCGTAAGCACAATAAATCCGGCTTTCAGCGCGGGAATGATTTCGTTGTCTAAACGGTCGGCAAAATCGGTTGCATAAAAAAGCTGCATGGTCAGCTTGCCGAGCGTGTGCCCCATTTTTGCTTCTTTAATTCCGCGTCCGGCAAGTTCCGAGCGCGTCATGCCGGTATCGGCAACGGCATAGCCTTGCGCTTCCAGCCACGTTCGAAGTTCCGCGATGTGCGTGGATCGGCCCACGCCGTCCGTGCCTTCAATGACGATAAGTTTGCCGGGATAAGGTTTGAGATCGACATCCGGCAATGGCGTCCCGTAAAATCGCATAGGTGTCATTAAAATTTCTTCAATCCTTTCAATTGCGGTGTGATAATTTTTCGCATTTCCTGCTGCTGCTGCAAAATGGAGCGCGTGGCGTCAATAACGGTGAGGCCGAATTCGTTCACCATTTTGTCGTATTCATTCAGGATCTTTCCTTGAAAAATGCGAAAGCTGTCTTCTTCATTATCCGCAAATCCGCGATCCATCCCGGCTTCGTAAAATTTCAGTTCCGGACGTCCGGAGAGAATTCGTTCCAACGCCACTTCGAGTGGCGCGCGGAAGAAAAACCGAACCGTCGGCTCTACGGCAAAGCGATACATCTGCCGCACCCATTTCGGATTGCATCCGCGCACGACATCGCGTGCGAACGCGGTGTAAATATAACGATCCGCAAGCACGATCGCGCCGGCTTTGAGCGGCGGAATAATATCGCGCTCGGTGCGGTCAGCAAAATCCGTAGCATGGAGCAGCGAAAATGTTGCCGGAGTGAAGAGCGTTTTTTTCTTCGCGCGTTTCGTCGTTTCCATCACGAGCGGCGAAGAATTCCATTCCGAAAAAATGACGGGATAACCCTCGCTCTTCAGCCACTGATAGAGCAAGGCAAGCTGTGTGGATTTTCCGCTGCCATCGGTTCCTTCGACAACGAAAAGCCGTCCGGGAAATTTATGGTTACTGTATGAGATCATAAAAAATTAAGAGCCCTTGGTGAGCATAATGAAGCTAGCTAACATCAAAAAGAGAAGTATGAATGTTAAATTATCGTTATGAGATCAAGAAATGGTCTTGCTGGCCTTTTTCGAAAGGCCGGTCATCCACTTCTTGTTTCCGAGTTCACGGGCGGCTCGCCACGCTTTGGGAAATTTTCGGCGCGCTTTTGCTTCGATCTGTTCTTGAGTTTGAATTAAAATGTGAAGTTCATCGCGGAATTCCGGTTGCGATTCCAGAAGCAGCTCGACCGTTTTCCTTGCAACTTCAGCATCTTGCAGTTCGCCGAGCGTGTCCTGTAATTTTTTCATCCGGTTGGTGAAGCGTAGAACGCGTTCTTGCTCTTTCGGCGGAAAATCGGCACTCATAAGTTCCGTTGCGTAGCGGATACGTTTTCCCATTTTGCGCACGCGGTGATATTCCGCAGCTGCATCATCTTGTTTTAATTTTTCCGCAGCGCGCGAAAGTTTTTTCCATGCTCGATTCAACCTCGGGCGCACAACATCGAGCACCGGCCCACTGGCTTCGAGTGTTACTTGCGGAGCAAGCTGACCGAAATGCAATCGTTCCATGAGTGCATGATAACGCTCGCTCTGTAATCCTTCGAGCATTGCGGCCTTCGCATCGCGATGACGTGCGGCAAGTGCGTCATCGATGCTTCGCAGACCATTTCGCATTTTGGAAATATTCTTCTTGCCACGGCTCGATTCCTGCAAGCGAACGCGAAGCACATCGAGATCGCGAATGCCGCCGAGCAACTGCGCGAGCCAACGTAGTTCCAATTCGAGTTCCGAAGCCCACTGCACATCCATAATGTCGGCGAAGATATTCACGATTGCACGAAGCCGCCGCGTACCGATCCGCATTTGGTGAATGGGTTCCATTTGAAAGCCCAACGCGCGGGCATGATATTTATTCAATGCAGCGAGCGATTCTCCGCAGCCGCTCTGCACCAGTTCCGCTGCCGATCGTACTTTCCATTCCGCTTTCTTTTGACGAGCCATTCATGAATAAACATCAAACAACCCTTGCCTCACTCCGCTAATTTCGCTCCATTCGAAAGATTTAATATTGGCTTCCCGCCGGATTCCGAGCAACATTAAATTCCGTGAGATAAAGAGGTTCCAGCGCATCTAATGCGCCGCCAGTAACTATATCGGACGATTCCGAAGCGATGCGAGCCATCGTTTGCAGCGAAAGTGATGCAAATTTCGATGGATGAGGGATGAAGGATGAGGGATGAAGAATGAAGAATTCGTGTGCAAGGATTGGTTTTGGATCGAGGCTCGATAACTCGCTACTATTCAGCAAGCGAATTTCGCGCGGCGTATCAGAATTCGCCACGTAAAATAGATCCGGGCGGTAACCGGGAGTTACAATGTATCCGCTATGACTTGGAGTGGATGATTGGAGAACTTCATGCGCGGTCATCGGCACAATTCCTGCGCCGACGGCGAACGCCAAGCCCTTCGCGAACGAAAGCCCGATCCGCAGTCCCGTAAAACTTCCCGGTCCGATAATAATTCCAATGCGCGTAATGGAATCTGCCGATATGGATTCGCTGGAAAGAAGATTAGCCGTTTCCAGTGCAAGTCGCGCATCGTGGATAGCACGCTCGCCCGCACCCACCGATGGTTCGGCATGAAACTCGCGCAGCAACGCGCCATCCGCCGAAGCAAGGCCGATGGAAAGCTGGGAACTGGATGTATCGAGAAGTAAAATCACGATTCGAGGAAAAAATGAGGGATGAAGGATGAAGGAATATGGAATAGATAAAACCCTCATCCTTCAGCCTTCATCCCTCATCCTTATTGAAATTTCTCGTTCGGTTTCTGAAACAACACCTATTATTACATGAATCGCGTTTTCGGGAATTAATCCAGCAATTCGTTCTGGCCATTCGATGATCGTTGCGGCATGTTGAGGATAGAGATAATCTTCCACCCCCAATTCCAGGAGTTCTTCGGGTTTTTCGAAGCGATAGCAATCCAAGTGGTAGAGTGTGCGTAGGTCGGTGCTTCCAGCCCGACCCTCGATTTCAAATTCATGTGCCAGCGCGAACGTCGGCGATGTTAGTTCCCTCTCGTCTATTCCAAGCGAGCCGGCAATACCTTTGATAAAGTGCGTTTTGCCTGCGCCAAGCTCACCGTGAACGCAAACGACTACGCCTACTCTAATATATTTCGTGCCAAATTCCTCACCGAGATGCACGGTATCCGCTTCCGAATGGCTGATCCATTTCAAACGTGTCAGATCCATTTGAAATAAAAAATTCTTTTTGGTGTCATTGCGAGGAGAATCGAACGACCGGAGGGAGTTCGATTCGACGAAGCAATCTTTTGCCTGATAGGTAGAGATTGCTTCGTCGAACATTCTGAAGCTATCGCTTCAGAATGTTCTCCTCGCAATGACAATAATAATAACATTTAGTTAGAGATTTTTGAGTCATACGGCGACTCTCGGCACACGGGCAGCAATGCCGGTTAGAATTTCGTAGGGAATCGTTCCGATAGTTGTTGCAAGCGACCACGTATTTAGTTCAGTATTCGTGATGGAGATAAATTCCACACGGTCTCCGATCTTTATGTTGTCGTTTCCAACATCGATCATCACTTGATCCATACAGATCGCGCCAACAACGGGATACAGCTTCCCGCGAATCATCGCCGAGGCGCGGCCCGTGAGCAGACGCGGATAGCCATCGCCATAGCCGATGGGAACCGTAGCAATATGTGTCGGGCGCGTAGCGCGCCAACGAAGATTATAGCTTACACCTTCACCTTCATTGATTTCCTTTACTAAAACAACGGTGCTAACAAGATCGAGACAGGCCAGTAATTCATCGCCACATTGCTGCTGCAATTCGACGCTCGGCGCGTAACCATACAGCATAATTCCCGGACGCACCATATCGAATGCGGATTCTTTCGGCGCTTGCAGAATCGCGCCGCTATTTGCCGCATGAACGAGCGGAATATGAATACCCGCGCCGCGAGCTTCGCGCACCACGTCTTCGAAAATTGAAAGTTGCTTGCGAAAAAATGTTTGATCTACCTCATCGCTTGTGGCGAAGTGAGTGGAAAGTCCAACAAGTTCAATGTTGGTAGAATGTCGCACGATCTCGCGAAGCAACTGGAGCGCATCCGCAGGCTCGACGCCCATCCTTCGCATTCCCGTATCGACTTTCAGGTGAACGCGCGCGCGAGTTCCCACCGCCGAAGCTCGTGCAACGATTGCAGCAAGCGATGCGTGATCCGAGAGCGTAAAATCTAATTCGTGTTCGAGAAACGCATCTATTTCATCCGGAGAAACGCCGGTTAGGACAAGGATGGGAAGCGTAGTATGCCGCCGAAGCTGCGCGCCTTCTTCTTCGGTCGCCACGCCGAAGTAGTCAATCTCTTCGCTTTGGATCGCTGCTTTGGCAATAATATCGAGATCATGACCGTATGCATTCGCCTTCACGATCGGCATAATACGCGCCCGTTCGCCGATCTGCTTGCGAACAAGCCGCAAATTGGCGAGAAAAGAATCCGTATGTATTTCGGCGCGGGTAGGTCTCATGGAAGTGTGCTAACAATAGAGGAGGGAATCTCATTGCCCAACGTACGCCACAAAAAAGTTAATGGTACGAATATTGCTTCACTATGGCTGGCTGTTCAGATGTCTATGAATCGAAACATTCCATCGTTATGTTCGAAAAACATTCATGAACTCATTTCCGTCTAACACCTTAAACTTAATGCATTATGAAAAAACATTTTAACCTGTCTTTGATCTTAAAGCGCACTTCGCTCCTGCTTGCGGTCGTCGCGGCGATGGCGTGCTTCACAAATCCGAGCGTCGCGCAGATACACTTCGGCGTTGACGTACAAACTTACGTTCCACCGCCGTGGGCGCCACCGTACGATAACGTCAGCGCTGTCCGCTATTATTACCTTCCGGATTACGATATGTACTACGATGTATGGGATGGCATGTTCTGGTATATCGGCCCGGATGGCAGCTGGATCTCCAGCCAAGGACCTCCGCCGCAATATGCAGGAATCGATCTGACCGGCGCGTTTATCGTGCTCATCGACCGCAATATTTCCCATCCGTGGTTGAACGAGAGGTATTATCGCTCTAACTATCCGGCGCATGGATACGATAATTATAGAGACATTGTCGTCCATAACAGGATTGTCACGAACACGGAGCCGGGGCATGAATTAGTTCCTCGCGCCTTCAATGAGAACACGAATCGTGTGACGTTCATGCAGCGTCCGGTGGTGAAAAATGTTCCCGGCGCGCCACAAACTCCGGCGACCTATCATCGCGTAGCTCACACGGTACCGATGAAGTCGATCGCGCCATCCATGCCACCTGCGAGCAAGAACTTAAATTATGGCAGAGGTTATGTGAAACCTGCGGCAACGCCACGAAGCGGCGGATCTGCAAGGGGCGGCGGCGGCGCGCCCAAAGGTGGCGGCAGAAGATAAGCGAATTTTTAATTACGCTTTCTAGCAAACCAAAAGGTTCCGATTCCCACAACGACCATGATCGCACCGATGACGGCCCACTTGCTGTCATCGGTCATCATGCTACCGTGGATCATGCCGATGCCTTGTCCGAACCATACGAGGCCGATGAGTGCAATGAGAATTGAGAGGATTTGTAGTGATCTTTTCATGTGAATTCAGACATTAATTGATCCGGGATAGTTCATCCCTCGCCTTGCGAGCATCGTTTGGGGGACGCTGTCCAACGCGGGTCATACTATCGGCAATGTGTATAGAGGCTCGGAACGCATCGCGCGCGTCGAAGGGCTTATCCTCCTGCAAAAAAGCTTCCCGATATTGTAATACGCCGCAACACGATTGGAATCGCCACGCATCTCGCTTGAAAGCACTTCGATGGTCTTGGCATATTGTCCTTGCTTGAATAAAGCATAAGAAAGATTCCCTATTACTGTATCGTTCTCCGGCGCTTTTTTCAGATACGCCTCATAATAATTCGATGCTCTTCGGAAGTCACCGAGATTGAGCGATAGATCGGCAAGGCGACGAAGTTCCGGCGCGCTGTCGTCCGGAATCGTTATCGTATCGCTCATATCTCTAATCGTATCGCCAAAGATATTAGTATGCACTGTGGGATATCGCGCAATAACGTCTTTGAGAGGATCCGTTGGAATCACACGCGGCGATGAGACGATCTCGTAGGATATAATTCCCGTTGCGGCGATCACCAGCGCGGCAATAATTCCGAAGGAATACTGTTTCCAGCGTTTATCCCACTTGCTTTTCGGTCGGCGCGGTTCCGGTGGCGCCTTGTAGGTGGTTGTACCCTGGAATCTGGAACTCCTGCGAAGTTCCTCGATGTGCTCCATCGAAAAGTTCTCGCGCATCCGAAGCGCAACCCGATGCTCCTCGCGGCGAACGGGATCGAAGAGCACCGCTTTTGCCTCATTGATCTCCTGCATGCGACGCTCGGCTTCGGGATCGCCGGGGTGGGAATCCGGGTGGTATTTTTTCGCCAGCGCGCGGTATGCCGCCTTGATCTCCCGATCGGAAGCATTTCGCTTTACGCCAAAAACTTGAAAGTAATCTACCACGTTTTATGCTTACAAAGCGTGGGGTAAGAATGTTTCGAAACGATTCGATGAGAAAATGTTACAATTCCTCTTCCGCCGCATCGCTAACCTTCAGCTTGCCGCCTTCGTAGAGGAGATAGGACTTCATAAATTCCGTGATGTCGCCATCCATGACGGCTTGCACGTCGGTTTTTCCAACTTTGGTGCGGTGATCTTTCACCATCGTGTACGGTTGGAACACATAGGAGCGAATTTGGGAACCCCACGTGATCTTTTTCTTCGATCCTTCAATGGCCGTGAGGCGCGCTTCTTCCAGTTCTCGGTCGATCGCCACAATGCGAGATTTCAGCATCTTCATCGCGCGCTCGCCATTCTGGAATTGGGAACGTTCCTCCTGACACGCGGCGATGACGGTATGCTGTCCACCCTCGGCGTCGGTATATTTGTAGGTGAGACGAACGGCGGTTTCTACTTTGTTAACATTCTGGCCGCCCTTGCCACCAGAACGATAGGTATCGCGCTGAAGTAGCGCCGGGTTGAGTACAATATCGGTATTTTCCTCTTCGATCACGGGATACGCATAGACGCTTGCAAAGCTGGTGTGGCGACGCGCGTTGGCATCGTAAGGCGAAATGCGAACAAGACGATGCACGCCGTTTTCGGTCTTCAAATAACCGAAAGCGTTTTCGCCGTTGAATTCCAGTGTCGCAGATTTAATTCCCGCGCTTTCGCCTGCAAGTTCATCCAGCATACGGACTTTGTAGCCATTACGTTCGCCCCATCGGGTGTACATGCGTTCGAGCATTTCGGCCCAATCGCACGCTTCCGTTCCGCCCTGACCGGCATTGATCGTCAGGATCGCATCTTTGTGATCGTCCGGCTTACTGAGCATAACGGCCACTTCCTGCGCGGTGAGTTCATCCGTTAGGCGTGCGAATTCCTCCGCGACTTGCCCGGCGAGCGATTCATCCTCGCGGGCGATCTCGAAAAGTTCCTCAGCGTCGTCTAATCGGGAGCGTAATTTTTGGAAATCATCCCGTTCTTTTTTCAAGCGAGACAGCTCCTGCATGGTGTGCTGCGCTTTTTTGGGGTCGTTCCAGAATGCAGGCTGACCGGATTCGTTTTCGAGCACTTCGATCCGGCGTTCTTTTAGAGCGAGGTCAAAGAGAGTCGCCAAGCTCTGCAAGTCGTGCCCGCAGATCGGCGATTTGGGTGTTTGTAATTTCGCTCATAATGCGATATGGTTTAAAAATTGGGACTGCTAAACCCGTTCACCCTATAGAAGATTCAAAAGCGCATGAAATGAACCTTACTTCGCTCACACTTGTAAAATTGAAAGCGATTTTATCCTGTGAGCTTACTCACCCTCAGGAGTTATACGTAGTGAAGGCATCGTCATCTAAATGAGCATTCCAAAACGATTCATGAATCGGGTTTTGCACCCACGGACATTGTCTGTGGGTCTTTTGGCGCTCGCATTCCTTTTGCTTCACGCTCCGGTGAGCTACAGTCAAGCAAATTGGCAGAAAATCTTTTCTCAGCCCAATAATAGCGATTGTTTTCGTGCAGCATTTTTTTTAAATGAATCCGTTGGCTTTATTGCAGGCTACTTAGAGGAGGGAGTTTATAAGACCACGGATGGGGGCCAGACGTGGGTAAACACCTTATTTCCAAATTATCCAAACGGCGCACATCCCACTTACATTATTACTCAAATTCTGATGACGGATCAGCTCAATGGCTGGCTGACCTGCGAACCGGCAATAAATGCTTCCAATCCGAACCCACCAGCCCTCTATATAACATCGGATGGTGGCAGTTCATGGAATCCCGGAGCCATCACAAAAGGTGCTTCTGATATTTATAAAACTCCTTCCGCGATTATCCTGACCAGCAGAGAACTAAATGGTGGAACTGGTTTCATCTCCACGGACGGTGGGAACTCGTTTAGGCCCGCACTAGACACCACAAATGGAGTTGACTTCGTCGATAATTTGCACGGCGTTGTAACCGGGTTCGAAGGGCAAATTTGGTCCCGAACTGCCGATGGGGGGCTAACCTGGAATAATCTTGCTCCATCTAACGATATTGAAACATGGAGTATCTATGGTGTCAAAGGCACTACTTCGTTTTTTACTGCAGGCGAGGGTCTGATAGTTACAATACCCTCAACTGTTCGTCATTCTTTCGATTACGGAGTTACTTGGATTGATGGAACTCAACTCCCCTTTCGAACGACAGGGCATATTGCAGGTTTTGGATCTACTCTTTATGTACAAGTCGATAATGAGCACACGTGGCCTGCTTCCGGGATCTGGCGGTCAAAAGATAGTGGTAAGACATGGGTGAGTATAGGTGGCCCAGATAATACGGAAGATACCCGTTTCGTTGTTACCGGATGCAGAGGCGAAGTCATTTATGCCTTCGATGGTAGTGGGGGCGTGTGGAAAACCTCCGATGGCGGCGATGGCTCGCTGCCGCAATTTACGCTTCCAACTTCGCCGCTCAATGTAGATTCCATCAATATTTGCAGCCCGCGCGATACCATCATCACGATCACCGATCTTGGCTGCGATACCGTGCTTATCACAAGTGCCACGGCTCCGGCAACGCCCGCGCTCGATATTCTCGATCCTAAGACCGGGAACCCGCCGATCTTCCCCATCGTGATCGATTCCGGTGGAACCGCCAGCCTTGAGCTTGAACTCAGTTCCTCTGTCGTGGGCGCGTATCAAACCCATGTTGTGCTTCAGATAGAACGTGAGGGATTTATTACTTACGACACCGTGACGGTTAATTCTGCACTCAAATTTTACGATCCGCTACGACTCCTTGCCGATATTCATTACGATTCCACCTCGCTGTGCAGCACGACCGATAGCGCGATCACAATCTCGAACGATAGCTGCTTTTCGGTGCAGATCGTGAATTCCGGATTGAAATATGGAACCAGTTTTGTGATGGATACCACTTATACGAATGATTCCATCCCTAAATTCTCGCAACAATCATTCCCAATTCGTTTCGCGCCGACGCACGAGGGTCCGATCGTCGATTCATTGATCCTTAATCTTATCATGCTTGGCGAACCGGTGCGTGCGAGCTATCCCATCACCGGAGTTGGAAAATCGGATAACCCGAAGCTTGTTCTCGAAGATACATTTGGGAACCCGCTTCCGAACGAAATAGACTTCGATACCATTACGCGATGCGATAGCTCACACTTCGCATTCACCATTGTAGAGCAGGGTTGCGATTCTCTCTTCGTTGCTATTCAGTGGCTCGATTCGACGAAAACGAAGCCTCCGCCATTCAATCAATTCCATTGGTTCACTCCGAAAAATCAGTGGGTCGTCAGTGGCGATACCGTTGTTTCGGGAATCGTGGCGCTGCCAACGATCGCCGGACGTTACGAGGGATATTTACGGATTTCGGATAGCATCAAAGGCGGCGCATCTACGCTCGTCAGCCTGATCCCCTATAAGGTATTTGTTGCAGCGGGAACCCGAACGCTCTCGCTCGAAGATTCCGTCTTTGATTTCGATACGATCTTGTTTTGCGATCAGAACGATTCCACACTTTCTATCGTGAATTTAGGATGCGATACGCTTCATGATTCTTCCATCTCTATTTCGGGATCGAATTTTTTAATTCTCAATCCGCCCACAACGCCATTTGCTATTAATCCGGGCGATACGTCTTACGTGACGGTTCGATACTTGCCGATCAATAGCGGAGCGGGTTCCGGCGCGCTGACGGTCGTAACCGATGCCGATTCCTTGCCCACGCGCCAGATCGTGCTTGTGGGCTATGCCACGCCAACGGACACCATCCTGTTTAGCGCCACAACGCCAAATACCACCGTGATCCCTGGCGATACGGCAACCGTTATCGTCATGCCGAACGCGAAATTTAAGAGTAATGGGCTGAACCAAGTTGCTATCACGCTTTCGTACAATGGTGATATTATGGTTCCATATCCTTCCTCTGCGCCGAATGCTTCTTCAGCGATGGCGGGCGCGATGTCGCCCTTTGTTGGATCGCCGATACCGGTCAGTCCGAACGTTCAGAATTTGCCGATCACGATCAACGGCACGAACATGACGTTCGATTCGGCGACGCCTATTCTGACAATACAGTTCCAGATCATGTTGTCGGATTCGCTTTCGACCGATTTTCATATTGCGAACTTCGTGCTCAATGGTGGGGACAATGTATTCAACAAATGTCTGCTTGGCGCTACTATTGACACGGGAACGATCGGACTCCAATTCGTATGCGGCGATACCGAGCTTTACCATGTGCTGCGCTACGGCTCTAACTGGTCGCCGGACGATGGTATTGTTCCGGTGAGCGAGGCCGTTCATCCCAATCCTGTTATGGAAGGTTCCTCTATTTCCGTTCCCTTCACTGCGCTGAGAGCCGTTGCCGTTAAGATCGAAATTATGGATGAAACCGGCGCAGTGGTGTATTCCGACCTCAATAACATTCCACAAGCGGGAGCGGCAACGTATCTCATACCGGGAACTGTAATCAGGAGCGGCGCGTATCACTATCGGCTGCATCCGATCGATGGCGGAAGCGCCGTTGCAATGGGAAGTTTTGTTGTGATCCGGTAACTTCTACTTTTGCGAGGTCAATCTGGCGTAATACAAAATTTGATCCTCATTCTCTTCGCCCGTTACGGTATAAACGAGTTTACCATTTGGATCGATGAAGCAGCATTGAGGAAGCACGCCATCTTGATTTGGGAAGTAATCTTCGTAGAGCGTCCAGTCCGAATCAATGGCAAATTGGTACGTGTAATTCAGGCCATTCAGATAGCGCTGCACCGTATTGAAGGGATTGCCGGGATCGTCATCGGAAACGCCGACCACGTAAAGGCTGTCGCCCATTTGATTCGCTGCCGCTTGAATGTCGGGCATTTCGATCTTACAATATCCGCACCACGTAGCCCAGAAATTGATCAGCACCACTTGCCCGCGATGACCGCTTAAGCTATCGAGCGTGCTATCGGTTTTATGCCAGCAAAAATCGGGCGCGTCGGTATCGTTCAGGCTTAGGCGCGCAGCACCGGCAGGCCAAAGGATCGTCGAGATGTTACCGCTGGATCGCTGCGAATAGACAAGCGGGCCAAGTCCATTATTTTCTGTGGTACAACCACCCCATAAGAGCGTGTACGCACAGAACAGTACCGGAATGAATCGTTTGGCTGACATTGCTTTTAGTATTAACTCCATTTTCGGAGTTTTGTTACCGAATGGACAACACCACCACATTTCAACGTTGTTTCTTTCGGGGAAAATGGAAGGCTTATTATCGAGCAGAAAAACCGTAGGGACGTGCTGCGCACGTCCTTTTTGCAGAAGTGATGATTACAGATTTCGGATGATCACAATATCATAGACATGCAAAGGGGCAGGACGTGCGCAGCACGTCCCTACCGGATGGGATTTTGCTCGATGTGTCGGGTGTGCCATCGGGCATCTATTTTATTCGGGTGTCGGCAGGTGGGTATGTGCAGTCCGGAGTGTGGTGATCGCGCACTAAAAAAGTGGAGAAAAAATGATTTTTTTGGAACTCTGTATAAATTCATGAAAAGTTGATGTGAGTTAATGAACATGTTCCCAACACCCCGACAAAAAGCATCTATTTCACAGAGACAGGGGGCGAAATTAGCTTGGAAACGTGATGTTTCTTTACGCCACCATGACATGATATGAAAAAGTGGAGCGGAACTCGGTTCCGGACACAAAGTATATAAAATCTTATTCTGTCCGTGAGAAAGGCAACGACATGGTTCGTGATGGAGAATGGCAGAAAAAATCTCTGGCTTCATTGTGACATTTTGCCTGTTTGCCGTGTCGTACTTTTATGTCGATGGGTTAAACCCTAAATTGAAATGACAACTTTCCCAAAATCAACCATGATGAAATTCCGAACGAGCTTTGTGCTCGTGTGTATGCTGGCTTTTGCTACGATTTCGAACGCGCAGGTGAATATAACGTGGAAGCAGCTCGGCGAAACGCTTCCGACCGACATGCGATGCGCGTATTTTTTCGATACCGCGCATGGCGTCGTTGCGGGCGTTGGCGCCATTTGGGTTTTCAAGAATGGCTTTTGGTCGAGTCCCAGCTCGATACCGAACGGCACCGTCGATTATTTCAAGTCGATCAACGCGCTGAAGCCTGGTGTGCTCTATGCTACTTCGGGCGATACGGATGTGTGGATCTCGAACGACAGCGGCGTGACGTGGCAAAATACTTCCACGCGAGGAGTGCTTGCAGCAACCGCATATTTCACAAAAGATGGCGTGCTTCACGATACCACCGCCGGTACGTTCGCGCGGCTCGATTCGAACATCTGCGTTCTAACGAATGACAATGGGAATGCGCCATCGTATTCAACAAATGGCGGTGCAACATGGACGAAATCATCCACCAGTTACGTCATTGGCGGACTTGGGGTGTATGCCGATACGTGCCGCAAAATGTTTTTCGCTGCCGCTAAGGATAGCGCCATGGCTTTTTACTCGTTAGATAGCGGCCGTACCTGGCATCCAACCGGCCCGTATCTGGACCAGGATATTCTGAACGGCTCGGACGGCGCGGTGTATCACCAAGATGATACCGGCGTGTGGTGTTCGGTCGATGCGGGCACCAGCTGGCAATTTCTTGGCGGCCCCGGTGCATCGAGCGGCGATCATAGTATTTTTGGATTCGGAATGTATGGGAAATGGATCGTAGCGATGACCGGTGGCCAAGTCTGGATGTACTCCGCCGTGGATGAGCTGAGACCCGCAGATCCGATCACGCGAAGAGACACCGCTGAGAATTGCCCGATCACAAGAATTCCCGTCATCGTCAGGCCGTTCACGCGGCCCTTTCAGATCGCGATGACAATGAACTACTACGGCCCGCAAGCCCTTTCGCCGGTTGATACCAGTTTTACCATCCAACCCGGTGTGCCGGTAACGGTATGGTACTCGGTCTCTCCCGCGATCGCCGGACGGCCAACGTATGGCTATATTTATACAACCGCGACCGATGGATGCAGGATATTCGGTTGGACGGATACGTTCACGATCGTTACGGTTCCGCTTCCTATTGCTACGCCGCATGTTCAGATGCAGAATTGCAACATCACGAAAATTCCGCTCAAGATCAATTCCACAAATCCGCTGAGAATGTACGTAACTATTTCCGCCGATAGTGGATGGTCTGTTTCGCCGACGGATACTTCGATCAATCTTCCTGCCGATCTGCAAGGTACGCTGACGCTCACGCCGACCGCGCCCAGCTTGCCGATCGGAACGCTTATCCATCTTACGGCCTGGGATACGGTTGCCTGCACGATCTATAAATGGGACACCGTGTTCACGGTTAGTATCGTTCCAGTTCCTGTTTCGTGGACATGGGCTGATTCGCTTACAACTAACGCTTGTGATTCTGTGAGGATACCGATAACGTTCGACCTCCCAGCTTGCGATTCGATCGCGATCGACACGCTTACCGTCACTCCATCCGATAACCTGTTGAACTTTGAAAGTAACCCTACGCTCACACGCGGCGCGACCGATACGCTCTGGCTGACGTATGCGCCTCATGGTAAAAATGCTTCCCAAAAATATAGTTTGGGAATCCAAAGCCATTTCGTTCCAGAGAATATACCGCTCGACACGACGCTTACCTTTCATGCGACATCTTCCGGTTCGCCGGATCCTCGCGTATCGGCACCGACGGGGTTTACTCTCAATTCCTGCGATGAAACCTCTTATCCCGTTTATGTCAAAGCGGCAGGATGCGAAAATATCCGAGTCGATTCCATTCAGTTCAGCGGCAATGAAGTTGTCGCATCGGGTGGTCCGGCAAAAAACGATACGATCCCCGGAGGCGCCACCGATACACTGCACTATACGATCGAGGCTCTTTCTCCGGGCAATCGTCAGTTCCACATTTACTATTATCTTTATCGTCTGGCCAATCAGGAGGAATTCGATACGGCGATCCTGACCACGCTCGATGTACCGGGCACCGAGGCGCAGCCGCTCATAGCGTTGCAGCCGAAGCTCGATCTTTCCAACTGTTCAACTTCGATCGTTCCCGTTGCATTCAACGCGCCGTGCGATAGCTTGACCATCACCTCGTGTAGCATTATCGCCACCGGTCTGCACGATACTACGAACCTGACCTTCCCTCTTACGATCCAGGCCGGAACTACCGATTCACTCCTAATTTCATTCCCACCGCAAGGTCTGAATCAAACAGCAACGATCGGCGTGGAGATCAGAGGTACATACGGCGGAACGAATGCTACCTTCGATACGGCGGCTCAATCGCAGGTAACGTTTGCATGTGCTGGCGTTACTCCGGGAGTTCCATCGGGCGCGCCGCTCGCACTTACGGGCCTGCAAGCTATTTCCGATGAACTGCAATTCGCCATTACCAAGAATGACGATAACATCACCGGATGTCAAGCAGAGATCGTTTCTATCCTCGGCGACATTGTGGCACAGCAAACATTTCAACTACCCTCAACTCAGAATACGTTATCGTGGGATCTAAATGCTCTGCCATCGGGAGAATATTATCTACGGCTGGCGAGTGGAGAAAATCACATCACCGGGCGATTTGTACTCGTTAAATAAAAAGAATTTTCGTAGATCAAGGAAGCGTGAGCATCCTCAGCACAGGAGATATGCCGGGCATGGTAACTTCGATGGCATACGTGCCCGGTGGGAATTTACTTGTCTGCATCGTGAAATTATGTAAGCCATTCGTCGGCTGGAATTGATACATTGCACGACCAAGCATATCGTAGATCGTTGCATTCAGGATGGGTCGCGGCGCAGTCACTTCGAGGGAACCTGTACGTTGTACGATCGTTAGATCCGGGAGCGATGCCGAACCATTATCGGCGACAGAACTCGTAACTGTATCGGCAATATAGATTCCCGAATCTGTGGCAATGGCGATCCTTCCGGACGTCGTATCGTATTTCAGCACCCAGACATAATGCTCATTCGTGTCACCGATAGCTGGGAAGTTTGTCGAATGCCACGTCGTGCCGGCATCGGTCGTTTCCTGCACCAAGCCGTTCGGCACGGTATCGGGCTTGATTCCGAAGAGTCCGATGAAGAAATGGAGTGGTAATGGATAGGCCGCATCGCCGGGAACTGAAATCATCGATGCTCGCTGGTCAACATCGAGCGCCCACGGAAAAGCGGAAGGTGCATTCAACGTGATCCAATCCAAGCCGCCATTCGTAGAAGCGACGAGCGAGCGGTGCTTCGAACGCCATCGGATAGCAAGCGCGATATCGTGCCGACCTGACGTTTCATCGGTAGCATATTTCGAGAAGACCACTTTCGGAACTTCGGCTTCGTTGGGATTGCTGGTGTCTGGGGCAAGCGTAACGTTCCAGTGAAATCCATCATCGGTCGTGCGCGCGAGAATACCGGTCTGCTCGCTTCCTTGAATAATAGTGGGAACGGTATCTTGCGATACATCGAGCGAGCATAAGCCGATCGAGTCCGGATTTGCAAAACCCGTTTTGTACCAGGTCGCGCCATGATCGCCCGATTTCCACAGTGCATATCCAAAATTTTGTCCATAATAAAGAGTATCGCCGATCTTGTGCCACGCAATAACTTCCCCATCGATCCCGCCGAGCGTATCGCTCACAACGTACCAGGATATTCCGCCGTCTGTGGAACGAAAGAGAAGATTGGGGGTCACTGCAAGCACCACATTGGTATCGCTCGGTACGCAGAACACTTGATGCACATACGTGAACGGGAAGATAGAGCCGGTAGCATTATGAAGCGTCCAGGTGAGGCCGCCGTCGTCGGAACGATAAATGCCATCAGTTCCGAAACCGGGGCCGGCAAAGATGACCTGACCGTTGGAGAGCGGATTAAATGCCACCGAGTTGCACGGAACGGGAAGCGCACGCCGCCAATGGTACTGCTGACCAAAACAAGCGCTGGTAAGCACGGCTATTATGGAAAATGAAAGAAGAACGCGAGCCATGGGAGTTCTCAATAGTGAAATTATTCCAAAAGAACGTAATGACCGAAAAGTAGGTTGCTAAAGGGGTAGAAATTAGGCTGTTTTCAAGATTTGTGAAGAATTCATAATATTTTTTTGTAACCCGAGCGACCCTGTGCGTTTTACTATTAGGGGCTTATCCCGTAATTCAGACTCTTGGGCTATCGAATCATGACTCCGTCTCGACATATTCTTCGCGTAAGCGTTTTTATCGCGCTGGCGTGCGTGTGCTTCACAAACGCGCGCGGGCAAACCTGGACGCAAATCGGCAGCCTGCCAGCTGGTTCGGATTTACGCTGTGCCTATTTCTGGGATCCTAACCACGGCGTGGTCGGCGGCGTGGGATGTATTTACACCTACACGAACGGTGTTTGGAAACAAGCAACATATCCGGAACAACCAGATACCATCAAATCGCTACGATTGCTTGATGCTACGCATCTCTACGCTGCTTCCGGCAAAACAGATGTGTGGGTCTCGGCAGATCACGGCGCAACGTGGGCGCTAACGGGAACCGGACTTGCGAATGCCGATGATATTTACCTTGACGCCAACGGTAAAATAGATGGCATGAATCTAACAGGCAAAGGAATGTTGCAAGGCACGAGCTTTGCGCGTATTAACGCTAACAACTGCGCTGCGGCAAGGGACGACGCACCCAGTATGATCCATTCATCCGATGGGGGCGTCTCATGGTACACTTCCACGACAAATATTGAAGATGGGTGTGGATACTGTTGTGTCGCAGATACCTGCACTGGAACTTTCTATGCACTTTCGGACGGTACAAAATCGGAACTCTATAAATCCACCGATGGCGGGGATACGTGGGACTTCATTTACGACTTCGATGAAAACGCAAACGACATTCTCGAAGGCGCCAATTGGGGTGTCCTTTATGTTCAAGGCACGCAAAATGTTTGGCGCGCGGTATCCGGGGGTAAGTTCGAATCCATCGGTAACGGATTGGAAGGTTCTCACTATGAGGATCGGCGCATGTTTACGTTCGGCCTGTATAATCGATATTTAATTGATATGATCGGCGGAGCGATCTGGCTCTGGGACGGCGGAAGTAAATTTCCGGGCTTTACTTTAACCGAAACCGCAGCCGTTACGACAGCCACCGGATGTACCCCATCCTTTACCACACTTACGATCCATTGGGATGGAGGCCAAGCTTCCCTACGTGTTCATGCCTTTACAAAAGATGGCGGCACTATTCAACCTGAAGATACAACCGTGTTTGTAGATTCTCTCAATGATTATAATATCCTCTACTACACTCCTTTCTCGAAAGGCCAGCAAAACGAGACCTTTTATTTTAATGATTCCGGAGGGAATTTAAACGAATGCAACGTGCCACTGGTTTTGGATACATCGTTCAACCTCAAACTTATGCCCAAACCTCCCAGCCTCACGTTTACGGATAGCATCAGCCTGCCCTATTGCCTGAGTGCAAGAATTCCTCTGACAGTTACCGCCGATGCGTGCGATACTATTCGCATTGATTCCATTAAATTCCAAGCCGCCGTCGGTAGTTATTCCATCGATCGTATGCTTCCCGTCGAGATCCTTCCTGGGGAAAAGGATACCTTTCCGATAACCGGCACCGATTTCCAGCCGGGGGACTATACACTTTTTATAGAAATTTTTGGAACATCCTATGCCACCGGCGGAATTTATGATTCTACCATTTCGATCACGATGACGATCCTTGGTAATGGCCAGCCTTCCACGATCAATTTTACGAATGTACCCAAACAAATAGCCTGTGCTACATCGAAGGTTCCCATTGTCATTCATACCTCCGTATGCGATACCATTTGGATCGACTCGCTGAAAATTCAGGACACGACCGGCGCATACACCCTCGATAGAAACCCGCCGTATATCGTGGTGCCTTCCAGCAGAGATACGTTCTGGGTATCGATCCACCAAACAATTCCCGGCGAATATGTAACGGAGCTTCAAGTCTATGGCCATTCTTCGCACACGGATTCTACATTCGACACGTCCTTCGCTATTTATTATACCGTTACACCCGATCCAAAATCCCTGAGAGTGATCGGTCACGAACTTTCTGTTTCGAACTGCAAAACATCGGTCGTTCCACTCATCCTTCAGGCGCTTCCCTGCGATAGCACCACATTTACTGCGTGTACATTCACCGTGAATAACAGCATTAATTATTCGACAAATATTACGCTGCCGATCACTCTTCCGCCGGGTGCAACTGATACGGTACTCATCTCTTTTCCACCGCAAGGTCTTTCCGGCGTTTATTATATTTCGGCTCAGGTTAGTGGGAAGTATTTGGAATCGCTCCTCACTTTCAATACCACTGCCCAGATCCGTGTGACCTTTATTAATGCCGACGCCTCGCTCGTTTCCGATGTGGTTGGCGTGGATTTCGTTCCTATCAGCATTTGCGGTGAAAACGATACCACCATTACCTTCACCAATTTAGATTGCGATTCCATTACTGTTACCCGAGATCAAACTGTGTGGCAACCGGGATGGAGCGTGAGCGAACCTTCGTTCCCGCTTACGCTACAGCCGGATAGTGGATCATTTACAGCACATGTTCATTTCAAACCATCAGGACTTGTCTTTGTCTCTCAAACGATGATGTATGGATTTGAATATGATGAAGGTAAAACGGGAACTGAGCAACTGACACTCACCGGCCAAGGCGTTCCTGCTACAGCCAGCCTTTGCCCTCAGCGATACGGCGATGAATTTCGGCACCTTCAGCGAATGCGGGAACCCGGATGGCGACACCGTACTTACGATCACAAATACCGGCTGCGATTCGCTCGCACTCTCCGGCGCATCCGTGGATGTCGGTAATGGGTTCACGCTTGTGAATGGGAATGATACCGCGCTCGGGCCGAATGAATCTGCACAATATACGATCCATTTTGCGGATTCCGTTCCCGGGGCGCCCAACAGCAGATTTCATATCACCGGCATCGGAGCGCATGGCGGGAATACGATCGATACGTCTGTTTCACTTGCTGCCACGATCACATCGGGCACATGGCTCGCCGCTATCAATACCAATGCCATTGATTTTGGCACGACTTCGATCTGCGAAGAACGTGATTCGTCTGTAACTATTACAAACAAAGGGTGCGAACCGATCACGATCACAAGCGGGGATTTTTCCTCCTCGCAGTTTGCATCCAATAGCGTATTTACGTTTCCGATCACACTGTTACCCGATAGCGAAGTAACCTTCCCAATTGTCACGCATTTAGATACCACCGGTCACCCAGCAACAATCAGCGGTACGCTGAATTTCACGTTGGATTCCGGCGCGACGGTTCCGTCCGTCATGCTCACGCGCTCTGTTACCTATCCTGGTGCGTTTTCGCTCTCGCTTACATCTGAAAACACAGCAGCGATCAAAGCTATCGTTCCGGTGTATGTGCTGCGGAATGGAACAGTTCCCGCACAAGCCGATGAAATAGATTTCGATCTGATTTACAACGGCGATCTGCTGGGATTCAACAATGCGGTTCAGCCGGACATTTCGCCGATGAGCCAAGCCGTGCTCCCGAACGGCCTCACCGATCAGCCCTTCAAAATGTCTCCCGCTTCCGACCGCGATACGATCGCCACGCTGCTATTTCAAACGTATCTTACAAAAAACGATAGCACCGGCATCCAGCTTGCACACCAGCAATTTTGGGTATCCGGCGTGGTCTCGCCGCCATGTGTTGCCTTGATGGATACGATCTCGATCCCATCAAATTTCACGCTCGAACTGAGATGCGGCGATTCGCTCATTCTCGCCGCATGGAACAGCGAACCGCCGTTTGCCATCGAAAGCATCCAGCCCAATCCAGCACAGGATGAGATCACTATTTCCCTATCTGGCAATGTCCAGCCCAAAATCGAGATGTATGATGTGCTGGGACGGGGGCAGGACGTGCACAGCACGTCCCTAGGGAGTGGTGTATCGATCGATGTCTCCAACATGCCATCGGGTTTGTATTTCCTCCGGCTATCGGAAAATGGGTACGTGCAATCGCGGCAGGTGGTCGTTCAGCGTTAATAATATGAGGAATTTCACGCTCGCTTAATTCGTTGGCTTTGGTGTGCCGTCCTGAGATCTGCTACTAAATGAACTATCGTCTCGATTTTGAATGAATGGGCGGTTACGCCTAAGGTACTACTATGCTAAAACGTCTTACGCTCGCGTCGGTCTTTTTCATCGCGTCCATTTTTGTTTTCACGCCACGAGCGAGTGCGCAGTGGAAGGAAATTCAGCAGTTCCCGGCTGTGGATGGCTACATTGCTGCTTCGTACTTTTTCAACCCGAACGTCGGACTTATCGGCTTTCATTGGAATGTCATAACGTCAAACTTTGGCATGGTCCAGCGAACGACGGATGGCGGCCAAACGTGGAAAAAATGTACGGTTCCGGTTCTCAATAACGTCGCCCCGATCGTCACCGATATTTGGTTCTATGATTCGCTCAATGGCTGGCTTACGTTTTATAACGACGCCAATTTAGGCGACGCGCTGGTGTGGCACTCCTCCGATGGAGGCATCACATGGTTAGCAGTACCCGCTCTTATTGTTGATTCAGGTATGCATGGCCCGACCTGTGTCCGCCAGACCCCGAACGCGGTGACCGTAACGGAAGGGTTAGGAGTTGGCGTCTGGACCTCGACGGATGTCGGGCTGACGTGGACCAAGTCTCATGCAATCGAGAAAAGCGGGATCGATTTCGAAGATGATGTTAACGGCATCATAACGGAATACGGTGAGAATGAGAACAGCACATTTTTAATTACCACGGATGGCGGCCTCAATTGGAATCCCGCCCCCGGCGGCATTCAACATAATGGATGGGGCGTCTATGCCATAAAGCATGGGAGAACTTTCGTCGCCGCGCCCGAAGATACAACGCTTAAAGGTGGCGCATTTAAATCATCGCCGGTTCTGCGTTCGATCGATAACGGACAATTTTGGAAGACCCAGGTTGCCAATCTTCCCATGCGAACGACGGGAGATGTCGAGGGTGTCGATGGCGTCATTTATATCCAAAATAGCGGCTCTACCGGAGATTCCATTTTGAATCCCATTCCCGATGGCCTTATGCGCTCGATCGATTCAGGCCAAACGTGGATTGGCGTTGGCGGGCCGCGTCAAGGAGATGGAAGTCCAATCCCTATCACCACTACCCGATTTTCTGTGACCGGCTGCGGAGCAATTGTTTATGCTTCCGATGGCGCCGGCGGGCTTTGGAAAACCATCGATGGCGGCGATAGTAATTCGATCATTCCCCAATGTGAATTTGTCGATACCGATGCACACCGCGCAGCAATCTCCGTGATCTGCGATACCGAGAAGAACCTGTATTATCTGCATAATACAAATCCCGGCGGGATCGTCATCGAAGATCTTAGCATTTACGATACTACTCGACGGCCCGATACAACCGGAGCAGTCTTTTTAGATAGCATTCCACTTCCCTATTGGTCTATCCCAACAGGTGATTCTGTTGCCTTTGGACTTGCATGGCATCCCGGCGCGATGATGGATTCTGCGGCGTCGGACTCTGTAACTATTCGCGTTATCTTTATGGTATCCTATTACCAACCAGATTGGGGTCTCAACCCGATCGACACCATTTATCTTAGAGTATCGCTCCAAGGGATTTCTACGCCGGCAGATTTTGCTGTGCTCCCGAAAAGTATAACGAAGGATACGCTCTCCGTTTGCAATAGCGTCGATACGATCATCAATCTTATCAATAATGGGTGTGATTCGCTTGCAATTACGAAAGCGATTCTCGAAAAGAACAACTGGACGCTGACTAATTCTGAAGGTCGCATCATTAACCCACCTGTGGTTCTTGGCCCACGCGATACGCTCCAAATGGTGGTTCAAGCGACGCCAACGAGCGCTGCTCTTCTTTTCGATTCGCTGGAGGTTTCAATGCACTACATGGGGCACGATACGTCCTTCGGTGCCGGATTGCGTACAAGCGCAAAGCTAAATCCATTGCGGCCCGCGCTGACCATTCCGAGTACGCTCAATTTCGATTCGCTTGCTACCTGCGACTCCACGGAAAGCCCGCTTACGCTTGCAAACACCGGCTGCGATACGATTACAATCACGCAGACCGATCTTGTAAATATTCATTTTGCACTTTTGGATACCAATGGCAATCCCCTGAAACTTCCGCTTATCATTCCCACCGATAGCACGCGACTGGTGCATATTCGTTTTATTCCGATCAATTTAACGACCTCTACCGCACCCATCACGTTCCATTATAAATATCTTGGCTTCGATAGCTCGAACACTGCCTTGCTTACTGGCTCCGGCGCGCCTTCGGGAACCCTTGTGTATGCGCCATCCGTCAACGTGGGGAATGCGTCTATCTGCTCCTTTGTCGATGATACGATCACATTCAAAAATACTTCCTGCGATTCGGATTTTGTAGATAGCCTCGATCTGCCCGCATCTTTCTTGCTGCTCGATTCCGCCAAGCTGCCAATCTGGATCAGCCCGGGCCACTCCCTCTCGCTGCGCGTCCGCTTTCTGCCGACGAAAAAAGTGCTCGAATCCGGCACGGCAACATTCTACTTGGTGCTCAACAGCGGGTTAACGAAAACGAGTGGTTCCTTTACGCTGTCGGGAACCGGAATATCGGGAACCTCGACCTTCGAGACCGATCCCCCGCTTTCGCCCACTATGTTCGCGTTCCCAACGATCAGCCAGTGTGATGCACCGGATTCTGTCTCGTTCACGATTTATAACACGGGCTGCGATACGCTCGTTGTAACCGGAATCCCGCTCGATGGCAGCCTTTCTGATACGCTCGGCAGCTTTGCGAATAAGACACTTCCCGCCGCGCTTGGAAACGGCGATTCCCTGCATGTCACTGTGGATATTACAAAGCTTATTACAGGTACGTACAATGGGAACCTGCACATTCAATACACTTCTGCAAATGGTTCCACTGTTGATTCGCTCGTTCCCGTGTCATCGACGATCACGAAAGGGAGCGGTCAGTCCTCTCTTACCATGAGAACGCCTACGACGCTGAATTTCAACAACATTCAATCCTGTTCCAACCCCGATACCGTGATCGTCCTAAGCTATCAGGGCTGCGGAACTACTTCTATCAATGTAAGTATGTTGGGAACCGGATTTGCGTTTGTGAGCGGTCCCGATTCCGTGTTCTCACTCTCGCCCGGACAAACCGATACCGTGCATATAACGTATGACGGCACCTCGAGCGGCTCGCTTGCCTCGACGTTTACTATTCGATCTTCCGGTACGCTGGATACGAATTTCAGCGCGCAAGTTTTGGGAATGATACAGCCAGCGCAGACGGTTCACTTCTCACTTGGTTTTTCTAAAATGCCTGTGAATTCGGGCGATATTTTCACGGTAACGCTTACTCCCGATGCGCCATTTACGGGTTCGGGATTGCAGGAAGTTTCCGGTGTCTTCCAATACCGGCGAGATAATTTTGAACCCGGTACGTTCTCCTCACCGGGCAATACGGTCACCGGCGGTAATGTTGTCGATGTAGGAACAACAGGACACATAATAGAATACTATCCATTCGATGTTACGGGTAATAATATCCAGCTCATTCAAGGCTCGGCCTTGGTGATGCTCCCATTGGAAGCGATGATCTCGGATTCGCTGGGTGGAATTATTCAAGTCGATTCGCTGCAATTCAATGGAGGGGATGTGCAGTTCAATAATTGCGTCTTATCTACTGGCACGCCGAGCGGGCAGAATGATTCCGTCATGCTTCAGTGCGGCGATAACACGCTCATCGAAGTGCTGAATGGTAACCCAATCCTCACTGCAGAGCAACTGCGACCCAATCCAGTCACAGAAGAAAATGGTTTCCAAACCACGCTGAATCTGCTTGCCGCCGAGGATGGCGAAGCAGAAATAATGCTTTATGATGCGCTTGGCGAACAAGTCCTTCACGACCAACTATTGGTTGCAAGCGGTGGAACTGTTCCATATACATTCCACCTCGGTGATCTTCCGGCGGGTAGCTACTATTACGCTGTTCGGTTCACAGGTGCAACCGCAGGAAGCAGTACCTTGCGCGGAACATTCCTCTTGATTAAATAACCGGAAGCGAAAGCTCGGGATGTAGAAGCTCTTTCGCAGCGGCAAAAACCTGTTCAACTTCGATCCCACGGATGCAGAGAAAATGCTCAGCGGGATCGGTGCGATAGCACACAAGGGGCTTCGGGGAATAGATGAAACAGGGTCGGCATTCGATGCCGGTATGAACGATCTTGTAGCGCGTTTTCCACGGATGAACATACGTTTCGTTCGTTGGCCCAAAGATAGCAGCCGTTGGAAGTTCCAGCGCACCAGCGATATGCATCAGCGCAGAATCATTCGAGATAAAAAGATCGAGACGACGCATAACTGCGGCGGAATCCAAAATATTTTTTGCTTCGACAGGGATCACGAATTTCCCTGCCTTTGCACGAATAACAGCATTGGCATCGGCATCGTCCGGCCCGCCGAAGAGTAAAACTTTAGCTCCCAATTCTTTGGTGAGATGTTCAGCAAGTTCCGCGAATTTTTCCGGTGCCCAACGTCTGCGAATATGATTTTTGAACAGCGCAGTTCCCGCGTGGAACCCGATAAGCAGTTCGTCGTTCGCGATCTTCCGATCGCGTAACCATGCATCAGCCCATTCCGGATGGCGTGCAGTAAGATTCAATCGCAATTTCGGGAGCGACGACTCACTTAACTCCTGCTGAATGCCAAGCATCGAAAGCAAGCGAACATTCTCCTCCACGCAATGCAGCGTGTCATCTTCAAGGATAGTATCGGTATTCAGCCAGCTAAAATTCTGCGGATCGCGCCGCCGGTATTTCACGGCAAGTCTTCGCTTTGCGCCGATCATGCGGCAGATCACATTGTATTCGCGCCGATTCTGCGGATAGATATTAATGGAAATATCAAAATGCACTTTCCTAAGATCGGCAACAAATTTCAACGCGCCCAATTTCGAGCCATTCAAAAAATCGTAATGGTGAACTTTATCGATATACGGATCCGCCTCGTACATTTCGCGCGTACTTGAAAACATTACGAAAGCATGAATTTCCGCATCCAGTTTTGCCTTGCGGAGCAACTCGATCATGGGCGTTGCCAGCAGCGCGTCCCCAATGCCGGGAAGCGCGAGGATCAGTATCTTTTCGCGGCGCATAAAATTATATCGTTGCTTCAGGCTTCGCCGAATGGGAACGCCGCGCAAACACAACAAGCACACCAAGCCCGCCAAGACTGAGGACGAGCGTGAAGATCGTTATCATACTTCCCATCGCAAAGGCGCTCGATTCATATCGCAGAACGATAGTATGCGTTCCGGCGGGAACTTCTACAGCGCGCAGCGAAGTAAATGCACGATAGAGTTTTGCCGGGTGACCATCCACATACGCTTTCCATGCGGGATAATAAATTTCGGAAAAGAAAAGCATTGCATTCGAAGCCGTTGTGACCGAAGCAGTGATCTCGTTGTCACCGTACTTTGTAACGGCAGCTTTCGCGTTAGGATCGGGAACTCCAAGCGGCGTTGCAAGCGGGTCTTCGAGCAATATTCTATTACGATAATCGTAATTGGGGTTAGTTTTGAGAAGAGTGAGTGCGTCCGTATCGCCCATAATATCGGCCTGATAATAAAGCTTCACGCGCGACAGATAGGTTGTGCGCTGCACAAATCCAGCATTTGCGCCTGTAGTGATCGTCCACTTTACATTCATGAGGTCCATGCTGTTATCGGGATTGGCCATATCGGGAGCTAATCGCTGCAGCACAAGCGGATCGTAACCCTCGATCAGCTGAATCCTGTCATACGCGCCTTGATTTCTTTTTAAAAGCATTTGGTTACCAATTCTTATTCGCGCGCGGCTGAGTTCTTTCGCCTGATCTTGCTCGAGCATCGTAACTAGCGTGGGCTGCTGACGAAACGCATCGCGCGGGTCTTCGGGCGATGCGTTGAGCGTCATGCCATAATTGAAGAGTTCGAACACCGTCACTCCGACCACGAGCAGAGCGAACATATTGCCACGCAGGTTCCCAAGATAGTGAAGGCCGGTAATAACGATCAGTGCAAGCACGGGAAGCACGGCCAAACTGGCCGCCCATGAGATGGATTCATCTGCGCCTTCGGCTACCGTTTTTAGGAACGATGATGCATGAATCATTCCTGCAATAGCTAATAACCACGGCAACACAAGGAATGCTCGAACGACAATGCCTTTGGTATCTCCCCATTTTTTTTCTGTGGCGCGCAGAGCATCTGATAGCCCAACGCCTGCAAGCGCGGAAGCCGCGAAGCTAAAGAGCATCATTATGCGCGCGGGTGTTCGGAACTTGTTGAAGAGCGGTAACTGAAAAAAGATCCGATAGATAAAAAAGTGATCGCCAAGCGCAAATGCTACCGCAAGGAGCGCCATTCCTATCAATAGCGGTACATACTTTTTCTTGCGCGTTAGCAGCCCTGCCATGATCGCGAAAAAAAGTGGCAGCACACCGATATAAATTGCTGTTTCCCACGAAAGATAATATGCGCCGTTCCAATAGGGAACTGTTGCATCCGCCGCGCCATTGGAAACGCCAAACAGTCGCGGCAAAACAAACGTCAGCAAATGCCCCCACGTGAGGGAACCATCTAATGATTTTTCATACGTGATCGTATCACGGCGTGAAAGACTTGCAAGCTCCTGCGAGGGCAGAAATTGTATTGCAAAAATTCCGAACCCTATAATGACCGGAAGCGCCATGCGTAGCTATAGTCCAAAAATCCAAGTTCGCCATTCTTATGACGCGCGCGATATACAAGTTCATACAACGCAAGCATAGCAAGGAAAAAAGTAAAATACAACGTCGATTGCGGATGACCGGCAAGATACATCATTCCTAGAATAATTCCGCTAACTATCGGCATGCTTCCAGGAATCGAATCCGCGAATAAAAAAGTATGCAACGAATGGAAAGAGCGCAATATGATAGAGGATCATCTGATGAATCGCCTGCGCTACAATGTAGCCGCTAAACGCATACGCAATGCCAGCAAAAAGCGCGGACCAATCGTCGATCTCAAAGATCTTTTTGGTGAACCAATACATTCCAAATCCTGCGACGAAAAAATGAAGCAGGATAGCCCATTCCATTACAAGAGGAGAGAGATATCCTCCGAAACAAAAAGTGATTGGAGAATATTGATCGGATACCAAAATGCGACTTGCACGTCGGCAAGGAATGGCATCCCTGCAAAGACGTAAGGATTCCAATGCGGCAGAATACCTTGCGCTAAGCGAGCTCGCCGCCAACGTCCGGAATGGAAATTCCTGCTCGACGAAATCTTCCCACAAAAATTTCCCGCCAAAAAGAATTGCAGAATGAAAAATGAGCGTGAGCGCAAGAAAAATCAGTGCGATATGCCAAGGTTGAATGGCAAAAGTTGTACGGGAATCCACATGCGCGTACGGGTGTCACGGTCGGACGAACATTGTCCTTTGGCTTATTCTGACGCTCTTTTGCATTGTGAGTCGTTGCCATTTCAATCTTTTATCGATCGTGGGATGAAGTTTTCGATTCGAATCAATTCCCAGAACATTTTTGCGGAGTCCGTAACGCGCCGACAGTCGAACGCTCGTCGTTATACCATTCCACTGCGATCTCTCGGATGCGATATCCATAACGGCGCGCAAGATAGAGAATCTCCACATCGAAAGAAAAACCTTGCACTCGAAGCTTTGAAAAGAGCATAGTGGCTGCATCACCACTAAATCCTTTGAAGCCACATTGCGTGTCCCGAATGCCGCGAAACACGAAAATCTGAACAAGGATATTGTAAAAACGGCCCATCGCCTCGCGGTACCACGGCTGATGTTTTTTAACAAGCGTTCTTCGCTCTGCCGCTCGGCTACCGATCACCACATCGTACTCGCCGGACGCAATAAGGGGAATGATCTTCCCCACTTCATGCACGGGCGTGGAAAAATCTGCATCAGTGAAAATGCGAACGCTCCCTCGCGCATCGAGCATTCCGCGCCGCACCGCTGCACCTTTGCCGGAATTCTTACCAAGCGAAATAAGGCGCGTGGAAACCCGGGTCAGCGTTTCCGGTTTTTTTGCAAAAACATTTTAACCGCCTGAATGGTATCGTCCGACGATCCGTCATCGACTACGATGATCTCCAGATCGTACTCCGCGCTTTCGAAATAACTATACGCTTTCTCCACCGATGGCCCGATGCGATCGGACTCGTTATATGCGGGAATAATTAGCGATAGCTGCACGCTCGATTGTGTTCAGAAAAATAGATTCTGGGAATTACTTCTGATTTCCCGGAGCCGGTGGCGTTGAACCGGGCGGCGGCGCGCCTTGCGCTGCGCCCGGCATCGAACCCGGCATGACAGATAAGCCTTGCGGAGTTTTGTTTGCGTTCGTATCTACGACGCCAAGCTCCTTCGCAAGCGCATCGCGATCCTGCGTTACGTTCGCGATCTCCTGCCCCACTCCCATGGAAGCAAGCTGCGCGTACTTCGTTAGCATGTCGTTGAGCTTATCGAGCGCTTTGCGTTTATCGCCATGCTGTTCCAAGACCTTTGCATCGATCTGCGCGAGCCGGAAATCGACATAAAGTTGGTTCCCGCCTTCGGTCTGCGAACGAAGTCCGGAAAAAACCGATCTCGCAGAATCGTAGAGCTGCGCTCTCATAAAGAGATCGCCGATCTGGAACTCGTTCTTGAGATAATCATCGGTTCCCGCAGCCGCCGCTTCTGTGCGGGAGGAACCGAAGAGCATCGCGGAAAGCCGTAAGTATTGTAGCGCATGTACGCTATCGCCGGCTGCTTGATAGAGTTCCCCGGTCTCTTGCAGAATCCCGACCGATTCCTGGATATTGGAACTCCAGTCAATAAGATCCGGTGGCATTCGAACGCGGAATGTATCGAGCGCGCGGCGCGCATCCGCCATCTGATTCTTGTTCAGGAAATGATAGGCCAAACGCGCATACAGCTCGAAGTAGGTCGTGGTTCCATACTGTTCATCGAGTCCGCTCCGGTTCGATTCCGGATCGCGATAGCTGGTCAGCATCATGCCACGGAATGCCTTGGCATGAAGCGTTGGCGAAACCGTATATGCAAACTGCGTGTAGAGCGCCTCATCAACATCGCCATCGAAAAGTTGGCGCGGAGCAGGATGCGTTGCGTGGAACGATACGCGCGACCAACCCTTCGAACACGGCGTGATCGTTCAGGCCCGTCCAATAACTTGGCGGAACGGCTATCGCAAAATAGATCGGACGATCATCCATATTATTCACGACAATATCCTTCACAAGCTGATCGGCTACTTCATAATAATATCCCGATTTATCGTTAGGATCAGGATGTTGCGACGTGTATTTCCAGCTAAAGGTATAGGGCTGTGCAACGCCGGTGAACTTTTGCATCGCCGCAGCGGAAACATTTACCGAGACCATGCTGGCCGGCCCGTGCTCCACATGAATTCCTTGCGCGGTCTCGTCCTCGTTTTGAAGCTGCTCCTCGGTGAACGAAGGCAGCTTTACTGTTTTCGCGCCAAATGGGTGATCGTCCTTCAATTGCTTGACATACCATCCCATATTTCCAAGCGAGAGGTTTACAATTCTGACATCGGTTCGCACGCCATAAACTTGCTGGATAGCCCATAGTGGGAACGTATCGTTATCGCCGGCAGTGAAAAGGATCGCATCCGGCTCGCAGCTTTGCAAGATGTTATACGCATATTCGAGCGGTACATTATTATGATAACGCGAATACTCGCCCCACTTTGCAGCATCATGGAATTTTTCGCCAAATGCCGTGATACCGATAAGACCCAGGCATTGATTAAGCGGAATAAGCACCAATGCCAATGCGAGCGTACCGCCAAGCAATGCAACCGGCCCTTGACCACGCAGCACAGGAACTGTTTCTTTCGGGCTTTCGAGCACTTCTCTGTCCTTCGGGCCTGCATCTTGTAAGGGCAAGTTCTGCTTCTTCGCAAGACGTGCGCGAATAAACTCCATAATACCCGTCACGCCAATTCCGATCCACATGGCGAAGATCCAGAACGAGCCAACGTAGAAATAATCGCGTTCGCGCGGCTGTGCGTCCTGTTGGTTCTGATAGAGCGCAGTTAAAATTCCCATTATCAGGAACCCGGCCAGCATTGCGAGCGCCCGTTTCGGGTCGCGTTTGAAATGCCAGTAAAATCCGAAAATGCCAACGAGAAACGGAATGCCAAGCGTGTGCGTCCAATCGACACCTGCATCCTGAACATCTTTAAACCGCCCAATAAAATTCCATTCCAGATAGCGGAAGTACATGTGATCGGCCTGATAACGCCAAAAGAAATCTGCATCGCTCGTGTAGGGCGCGCCAACGGAAGATTTATCGGGATCCCACGTCTCTTTGTGCATCGGGTCATCCTTTACGCTTGGGTCATCGTTGCGGCGTGGGAACTCGTGCGCTTCCCCATATTGCGCGCGCGAAATATAATTGTACAGCCCGTCGCTTGCGCCAGATTGCCCAAAGGTCGAAGGATGATGCTGATCCATCGGTGGCTGCTGCTCGCCACGTATCATCACTAATGCGTAAGTGCTATATCCGAGAAAAACTAACCCGGCGCCCGTGAGCACAAGCTTTGCAAGATTCTGGTTTTTCTGCCAATAATAAATCACAAACGCGATGGATGACAATGCCGCTATCCATGTGAGCGTCCCTTGTTTTGCACCGCCTAACCACCCAACAATACCCGTGAGAATAACGAGAAAAATGAAAAGAAATCCAACCGTTCCGGTAACGAGCATTTCGGCCCATTTTCCGACTGTCATTTTTGGCCAATGCTTGTAATACACGATCACCCACACCGGGAAGAACGCGAGCATAGACATCTGGTGCGCTCCCATCGAAAGACCGATGAAGTAAAAGATGAGCAGCAGATATTTTTCGCTGCCGGGTGCATCGGCATTTTCATGCCAAATCAGGCCGAGCCAAATAATGATACTGATAAAAAGAAGGCCGGGTGAAAATACGATGAACTCGTTCGAGTTGAACCACACGCTATCCGTCCAAGCAAAAGCGAGCGCGGCAAGGAACGCTGAGCCAAAGTGCATGATCTGATCTGCGAGCGATTGTGGATTGCCGCGCCAGAATTTTATGACACGAACGGTGGAAAGATACAAGAACATCGCCGAAAACGCGCCGCATAACGCCGAAAGCGCATTCATTTTTGCCGCAGGATCGGCGAATGGCATTGGCATGGAAAATATGCGTCCCACGATAGTCCAGAACGGCGCGCCCGGTGGATGGGAAATTCCGAGGGTCGCCGCAGCGCCTAAGAACTCGCCGCAATCCCAAAATGGGATCGAAGGCTGCATGGTCGTGAGATAGGTACCCGCCGCTATGATAAAACAAAGCGCAGCAAGTGTGTAATGAACGGTTTTATTCTGCATCAGGTCAAATAAATGAAATGGCGTAATGCCTCAAAAAATCGAGGGCGCTTTAGAACTGATTATAGAACGGGAAAGCTCCTGAACTATAACCTCAACCGCGATTTTGACCACGATTTTCAGGATTGGATGGATTTTTCAGGATGAGGACAATGCTTTAATGGCTACAATGCGGTGGTGGCGTGGTGAACGAGACGGTCGATCGCGGCGACGGTCATGGCGGGCTCGGGAAAGACCTGATTCCAGGCCGAGAAGGGTTGATTTGCGGTGATGGCGATGCTGTGTCGCTCATAGCGCTGCGCGATGAGCTCGAACAAAACGCTGGTCTCGGCCTGGTCCTTGCGCACATAGGACAGGTCGTCGAGGCAGATCAGGTCGAACTTGTCGAGTT
>CAWCCK010000003.1:0-68748 GCA_963794025.1 Ignavibacteriota bacterium | reverse complement strand
AATGGCTTACGAAATCCTCCGGCGCATTCCGGATATATTCCTGTGCGGCGAATTCCGCTTCGGTAAGCTTGCCCTGAAGCATGAGAATGACGGAAAGCGGGTTATAGGCCGCCCACAGATCGGGCTTCAACCGGCGCGCCTCGTTGATGAGTGTAAGCCCCTCTTCGAGCAGCGCGGGATCGCGGGTGTAATTGCGGTAAAGAAATGCAAGCGCATTCGCTTTGGCTGAATAGGCACTCGCATACGCGGGATCGAGCGTGATCGCTTCGGAAAAAAGCTGTGCCGCAAGCTGAAAGCCTTCTTTGCTCTGGCGGGCAAAATACTCGCCCGCTTTGAGAAACAATTCATACGCTTCGGCATTTTCCGTTCCGCGCTCGGCGAGCTTTTTCTTTTCGTCCGATGCAAGATGCACTTTCAGCCCTTCGACCACTTTCAGCGCTACTGTTTCCTGAATTTCGAAGATGTCGTTCATCACGCCTTTCATCGAGTCCTGCCACAGATAAGTCTCCGGACTCGATATCAAGTAATCGTGTTGTGATCTTGATATTATCGCCAAATTTCCGAACATCGCCCTGCACGAAATATCGAATATTCATTTCATTCGCATATTTCGGCAACGTTCCCTTGATAGCGTTTGAAGTCTTTTGTCGCCTGTGGGTCCGCCACGCGTAGCGCCTTCACATTGGATAGGGCAGAGATGAGTTCACTCGCAAGTCCATCGGCAAACCATCCGTTATCTCCAGTTGGTGACATATCTTCGAATGGCAGGATCATCAAGCTCTTCCGCCCATCGGTCTCGTGAACGAGTTTGATCGATGGCGCCTGTGTTGCCGCAAGTCCAAGCTTGCCGAGGGCGCGAATGACGGCGTCGATGTTCGTCATCGATGTTCGCTGCAATCCGGCAAGATGATATTGCATGCTCGCCGGAAGCGAAACGGGTTCCAAATCCAAGGGAAGGATTTTCTTGTTCTTCTCGAATGCGAGAGAAACTTCCCGCACCACATTTTTCGACTCAATTGAATGTGGCGAGAGCATCACGATGAATGCCTTACACCCATCGAGCGCATTGACGATCTCTTCGGACCAACTTGTGGCCGCTTCGATGCCAGACTTGATCGATCCACACGGAGAGACCAGCCGAAGCAAGCAGTTCCGTAAGCTGCTCCGCCTGTTCGCGGTCTTTCGAGGAATAGGAGATGAAGATATCAGACATTCATTTTTCCTTCCGCCTCTATTTTCTCCACCAACTCCCGCACCGCCTCCCACTCCGGCGTGCCTTTCAGCGTGCCGAGGCCGTCGTCCTCGTCGTCCAGAAATGATTTTATGCCCCGCATATTTCGATATCCCGCCTGGATCGCTTTGCGAAACGTGAGGATGCCGGCGGAATAGTCTTTCAGCATCGCATTGCAGGCAGGCGGTATTGAAGAGCGCATGTCCATCCCGAAGATCTTCCAGCTTTCGGGCAGCGGCTCGCGCTTCGTCATCGCGGCCGGCAAAATGAAGGAGCACGGCATGACTCACCCGATTATCTTCCTCGTCCGGAAAGAGCTTCAGGCGCTTTTCATAAAGTGGAATGGCAATTTCGGACCAATGCTTCTGCTTCTCAGCGAATGACCGATCATTCGCATCTTCCTTCGCGCCGTTGCAGGCAACAACGAGATTCCATAAGGCTAGCCAAGTATTCCGGCTTCCGTTTCAGCGACTCTTCGAACGGTGCGATTGCTTTGGCAGACTGACCGGTATTAGCATAAAAAAATCCGAGCGCGAAATGGCTTAGGAAATCCTCCGGCGCGTTCCGGATATATTCCTGTGCTGCAGCCTCCGCTTCGGCGTACTTGCCCTGAAGCATGAGAATGATGGAAAGCGGGTTATAGGCCGCCCACAGATCGGGCTTCAACCGGCGCGCCTCGTTGATGAGTGTTAGCCCCTCTTCGAGCAGCGCGGGATCGCGGGTGTAACTGCGGTAAAGAGTTGCAAGCGCATTCGCTTTGTATTGAATAGGCATTGGCATACGCGGGATCGAGCGCGATCGCTTCGGAGTAAAGCTGTGCCGCAAGCTGAAAGCCTTCTTTGCTCTGGCGGGAAAATACTCGCGTCGCTTTGAGAAATAATTCATACGCTTCGGCATTTTCCGTTCCGCGCTCGGCGAGCTTTTTCTTTTCGTCCGAGGCAAGATGTACTTTCAGTCCTTCGACGACTTTTCAGCGCCACCGACTTCCTGTATTTCGAAGATGTCGTTCATCACGCCTTTCATCGAGTCCTGCCAGAGGTGGTCGCCGGTTTCGATGTCGAGCAAGCGGGAACTGATTTTTATTTGATCGCCGAATTTGCGTACATCTCCTTGCACGAAATAGCGAATGTTCATCGTCTGCGCGTAAGTCGTGAGTTGCCCGTGATAGTTTCGGAACTCTTTTGTCGCCTGATTATCGGCAATGCGAATTGCTTTCACATTCGAAAGCGCGGAAATCATTTCGCTAACTATTCCATCGGCAAACCACTGGTTATCGGCGGTTGGGGATAAATCTTCGAATGGGAGAATCATGAGGGATTTTCTGTCATCGAGCGGTGTAGCGCGGGCTTCAGCCCGCTGCTCAGAGCTGCGGGCTGAAGCCCGCGCTACACCTAATTTATCCAGTGCCCGCATGATCCCATCAAAATCCGATATTGCTGCACGCTGGATTCCAGCAAGGTGATAAGCAATATCGCGTGTTAGCTCAACCGGTTCGAGATCGAGTGGTAATATCTTCTTCTTGCTGCTCGCAGCGAGCGAGACTTCTTTCATCACATTTTCAGACGCGACCGAACTGGGACTTAGCAGCACTACGAAAGTCTTACATGCGGCAATAGCATCCGCGATCTCGCCCGACCAGCTTGTCGCCGCTTCGATTCCCCGCTGATCGATCCACACTCCCATTCCGGACGAACGCAGACGTTCGGCAAGCGCTAACGCATGCTCGGAATCTTTGCGGGAGTAGGAGATGAAAATATCGGACATGGGTTTCGTAGGCGTCTTCGTAGGCGTACCTTTCAAAGTACGGCGAAATGGACGACCGGAAACATTCGGCGCACCTTGAAAGGTGCGCCTACCGGTGCGCCTACGAATGGGCGGTCGGGCTGGAAGCACCGACCTACGAATCCCAAAAACCGCTCAAAAACGGCATTTTTTAAATTTCATATAAAATTTTGGTAAAAAACAGTGACCAACTGTAACCTTTTGCCTTTTCGCGGGTCTTCTTAATAGATGCACAAAGCGTCAAGGATAGGAATGGGTGGTTCGGTAGCTGGCGGAGCGAAAAGCGTTCTCGCCGGAGGGTCACCCGTGCCAACCCGTTCATCCTTGGCGCCTGTGTATTCTGACGAAGCGCCTCTCTCGGCTCTTTTAAATAATGGTGATCCGGATGAGGCGCAGAAGCAAGCATTCCTTGCCGGCAGCGATGAAGCATTCTTGGAACTCTACGCGAAGTACGAGCACTCGCTGTTCTACTATTGCAAGCGCATGATGCACAACGAGGTCGCAGCAGAAGATGCGTTCCAGGAAATCTGGACGCGCATCTTTGAACTGCGTGGGAAGAAGAATCCCCACATCGATCATTTTCGGGGACTCATCTTTCACAGCGCGCGGAATCTTTGTTTGAACCACTTGCATCTGGAATTGCATGAGGATAGCATCGAAGATCAAGCGATGGGCGGCGAGGAACCATTGGAATTCGTGATGACGGAGCCAATGTCGCGCGCGGCTTCGGGACGCGAAATTCAAGCGCTGATGGTTCGCGCGCTCACCAAGCTGCCGTTCGATCAGCGCGAAACCTTCGTGCTTCACGAATACTCCGGCTTCTCTTTTCCGGAGATCGCAGAAATGATGGGCGTGCCGGAAGCGAATGTGAAAGTACGCGCTCACCGCGCTCGGGCGCGTCTCAGGAAGTTTATTCAGGGATGGCTCGGCCTCGGCGAGGACGACGATCCCACAAATTTTATTTAGCTATAGTTTGCCTTTAACCACATAAACGGTCATGAAACAAGAAGAACAATTAAACCGGTATTTCGAGCATACCATGTCCTCTTCGGAGGAGCAGAATTTTCTCATCTCGGTCGCCGCGAGCGATCAGATGCGCATCGCGTTTCGCTCGCAGCTGGAACTAATGAAAGCGGTTCGTTCCGATAAGGACGCGCTCCACGCGGGCATGAGCGGTCATCCCGTCGCGCACGTTCGCTACCGGACGCTGGCTGCGCTGGGACTCTCGGCCACCGCCGCGCCGCTTTTGGATCAGGAGTTCACGCGCCAATCTGCATCGCAAGCTGAAGCGCAAGCTGCCGGGATGATGCCGAAAATGTCGTTCTTCCGTTCTATTTTGCGAATGCCAACGCTGGCTCTCACGGCCGGCGTGGCACTTGGTGTGCTTTCAACGACGGCTGTTATGCACTATACGGAAGCTACGCCTGGCATCTCCCACGATGCCCCTGTTATGCGATCGGTTTCGACGATTCCAAGTGTTGTTCCAGTGAAAACGCCCACCACTGTCCAGACAAATGAACCAATTACTGCCCCTTATGGCTTAAATAATAGCAGCCATTCTGATGGAGTGGCTGTGCATCATGCTAACCATGTTTCGGATGCAGGAATAGGGCAAACGCCGACACAGATCGTCGCGCCGAATTCGATTCCTGAAACGTCCACGAGCAATGCCGGCACGATGCGGACTAAGACTCATATTAACCGACCTAACGATTCGTCGGCAGCGAAATAAGATTCCCAACCGAATAATTCGGTAGTAAGAACCATGAGCATACCACGCGCGGAACCCTGCGCGTGATGCGCGTTGCCATTCGAATCTCCAGCTTCTGAGGAGAATGAGACGGGTTGCTACAAACGCAAGGATACGCAATTATCCGCTACCTCACCGCGCCTCGATTTTAAAGGCGCGTGGATGCGTTGTGCTTTTTTTTGCCGTGATGTCCTGCGTTGCGAATGGTTCACTTCATGCGCAAGATCAACGGCCTTCGTATTTTATCGGGGGTTCGTTCGCATCGAATATCGGCTTTGCTAATATCCAGGCCTATGATGGGAGCGATCTGTGCGGCGTCTTTCATCATGGATCGCAGGGTGCGCCAAGCGGTTTCGGCGGAATAACCTTCCCGCTTGCCGGTAAATTTTCGATCGATGCGAAATTGGAATACGATAATCTGTCCTCGTCGTTCAACATTCTCGCCAATCCGACCGGCGATATGCCGAACGCGCGTGACCCCAATACTGACCAACCGGTTCCCGTTACCAGAGAACGGTATTATGACGCGAACATAGATATGGCGGCTGGCGCTGTTCTTCTTTCGTATTCTATCTTTCCCATGCTTCGCGTTTCAGCAGGGCCATATTTGGGGTACCTTGTCAATCGTTCCTATAATGAAACGGAAGCATTGATACCACCGACCGATCCATCAGCGGTGTATGTCAATTATGGAACGCCAACCCGTCCTATATCCAGCGGTACGATCACCACGATTAATCCTCTGCAAGCAGGGATGGAATTTAGCGCAAGTTTGGAATTGCCGTTCGAGCCACATTTGGCTTTACGCCCATCCATCGGCGCATCGGTTCCATTCACAGCATTCTCGTCGATATTTTCTCCAATTCCAATTGGTGGTTTGAATCTGGTTACAGTCGGCGCATCTGTCTCGCTCGTCTATCACTTATCCGAACCTCCGGTGCAGGAACCCGCGCCGGCCATCGTAAACAACATTCCCGCACCGCAGCAAGCGGAACCAAAGCCGGTTGAAACGCCATCTTCGCCCGCGCCGCCGAAGCGCGCCATGCTCACCGTTTCCGTCAAAGCATTAGGCGTTGGCAACGATGGAAGGGAAGTATCCGAGCCGGTCATCTCTATCGAGCGCACGCATGTGACGGAAGTGTATCCCATGCTGCATTACGTCTTTTTCGATGACGGCTCGAGCCAGATCCCCGAACGCTATCACCGCGAGACCGCCGGTACGCGCGGGAACTTCCACGAAAAAGATCTCTTCACGGCAAACGCGCTTGAGATTCATCATCATGTGCTGGATATATTGGGGGAACGGCTCGAAAAGAATCCCGAAGCAAGCGTGACGCTCACGGGAACCAGAAGCGAGCACTCGCCTGATGATTCACTTCTTTGGAGCGTCATTTCCATGAATCGAGCGAAAAGCGTGCAGGATTATCTCGTGAATGTGTGGGGCATTACGCGGGAACGTTTACGAGTGCGCGAACGGGGTTTGCCGGAGATCGCTTCCGACGATCACAATCCGTTCGGCGAAGCAGAGAACCGTCGCGTGGAAATCATTCCCTCGACGCCCGAGATCACCGCGCCGCTCTGGACCGAACGCATCGAGCGCGTAGCTACGCCGCCGCGTATCGATTTCGAGCCGGAGATCACCGCCAACGCCGGTATTCGTTCCGCGACGATCACGGTCTATCAACAGGGGCGTGTTTTGCGTACCATCGACGCGCTGAGCGATAGCGCGGCAAGCGAATATCTCTGGACGATCGACGATCACTCCATGCCCGACGATGCTCCGAACGCAGAAGATTCCCTCCGCTATGTTTTTACTGCCATCGATAGCACAGGCGATACCGCGCAGGCGGGTGGCATTATTCGTCTGCATAAACAAACCAGCGACGTGACGCACCACGCCGGCGACACCGTACTCGGCAACGATACCGTGCTCGATAAACAGTTGGAACGATACAGCCTCATCCTATTCGATTATAGTTCCTCTCAGCTCGATAAAAAAGAATCGGAAGTGATTATCAACGCGATGGCCTCCGCCGTGCAGCATCAGACGCATGTGACGCTCACCGGACATACCGATAAAACAGGCGACGATGCCTTCAACGACCGCCTTGCCCGCGACCGCGTCACGCGCGCGGCACAAATGCTGGAAGCGGAACTAAAAAAACTCGGCGAGAAGGTTCCCCCACTCGCATTGGAATCGCGCGGTTCCAGAGATAACCTGTTCGACAATTCGATCCCGGAAGGGCGCGTGCTGTCGCGCACCGTTCGCGCAACGATAGAAAGCGATATAAAATAACCGTGACGCACCGAAGCATACCATATCGCCATTTCATTCGCGCGATCGTCCTGATCGTCGCGAGCGTGTGGTGCGCGCCTACGCTATACGCGCAGGATTGCTCGCGGAATATGCTTACGATCACGAGTCCGGGTTCCTATGTGGCAACGCCCGGCGCTGCCGCGCTCAACCTGAGCAAAGGATTCACGATCGAATGCTGGGCTAAAGTTAGTGCGGCAACCACGGGCGCGGCGCTCGTAGATAAAGGCGATTATGGGATCTTTTACAAGAATGATTCCACCCTCTATGGAATAATGCGCGAAGCAAATCCCATTTCGGATTATACTCCAACGGTGGATTCATCCGCAAATTGGCATCATTTCGCGTTCGTGTTCACGCCAAACGATAGCGCCCGGTTCTATGTCGATTCCATCGAAGTGTCAAGCGTGAATGCTCCATATACAGCGATCGATTCGAATGTGGATAGTGTGCGGATCGGCCTGAGTTGGATCGGCGCCGGGTTCACCGGTTCGATCGATGAGCTACGCCTGTGGAATATCCCGCGCCCGCTTGCGGCAATACGTCAGTCCATGTATCAAACCATGAACGGGAATGATTCTGGTCTCGTACTTTACTATACGTTTGACGACCCAGCCGGCTCATCACGCGCGCATGATTTTTCCGGGCATGGCCGGGATGGGTTCCTGCGCGGGGCAAATGTCGAGATCGTTCCTTCGAGTTCGCCTATGCAGAATGGTTCACCGGGATACGAGCTTGCATCGGTCGAAAAGAACATTATCATTCCCACGCTGCGTTGCGCTTCCTTCTTCGATACTGTGATCCATGTGCGTAATCTCGGTTCCGTGCCGTTGTACGTCGATACGGTCGGGTTCCGCCTGGGTGTGGCCTTTTCTATCGTTCCCAACTCGCCGTTCACACTTCCAGCCGATTCGAATATCGTCGATTCGCTCCGTTTGCATTTCGAGCCGGATGAGGGCGGGAGTTTTACCGACTCGCTGTACATCGCAACTTCAACGAATTGCGGCGGCAGAATTGTGATCGGCATCCAGGCGGCGTATGACAGCGTGGGCCTCACCAGCAATCCTGCAACGTTGAATTTTGGCGGGCTTACGCAGTGCCTGCTACCCGCCGTGAAAACCCTTACGCTCACCAATACCAGCGTCACCGATTCTGTTACGATTGTAAATGTTATTCTTCCTTCCGATTCGATCGTAACAGTGTTAAGCGGGTTCCCAATTACGTTAGCGCCCCATCAGGATACGATTATCCAGGTGCAGTTGCTAAGCGGAACGCGCGGCCCTCTCAGCACAACGATGGGCTTTGCATTGGATAAATGCTCCCGCATAGCGGTTGTGAATGTTACGGCTGTCCGCGAACGCGCGGAACTATCTATGCCCGCAACTATTGATTTCGGCTCCGCTCCGAGCACACGGGCTGGCGTTACACGCGATACGACCGTCCTTGTGACAAATACCGGCGACGTGCCGAATGAAATTTCCGCGATCGGCTCCTCGGATACCACGGTGCTGGAACTACTTGACGGACGGATCGGGGTTCTTAAATCGCCCGGCGATACACTTCAGGTTCGCGTGCGTTTGCACGATACCATTTGCGGCCTTGCGACGCCGCTTCTCAAACTCAAAACATTTTTCTGTTCTGTCGATACCGCAACGACGCTTTCCATCACGCTTACGCCGCCCGCACCGGTAACTACGCCGACGCTGGAGATGGGAATCTTATGTCAAGCAAAGGATACGACGATCGTCGTCTCCAACCCGAATAACATTCCCATCGATCTCGATACCATCGCGTTTTCCCAGAATGCTATTTTTGAAAACACCCCGTTCTTTCCACTTACGATCCCAGCACACGGTAGTGTCCCCGTGCAGTTGGTGCTTGATCCCGCAACCAATGGTGCTTTTGTCGATACGGCATATTTACAGATGTCGCCCTGCGGTACGGGAACGGCTATGTTTAAAGGGCAATTTGGATTTCAGGGAATTTCTTTCAGTACGCCTCAACTGATGTTTGGCCGTGGATGCGAAACTGATTCCATTTCAGAACAGGATACACTTAGGAACACGACTTCGGATACAGTTACGTTCGGAACGAACACATACACGGGTTCGCTTCGATTTTCTATTGCGCTATTTCCCTCCCCGGTGATCGTTCCGCCGGGGGGGTCACAGGCCATCTGGGTAACGTATGCGCCCACGCTCGGCGCACTCGATACCGGAACCTTTAGTTTTGTTTCGTTCGATGGCTGTGCGGCAGCGTCGTTCCATCTCAGGGGTTCCCGCGAAATTGCAAAGGCAGGATGGACGGGTTCCATCGGTGAATTTGATACGGTCTGCCCAGGAACTACGTCCGATAAAATGTTCACGTTGAACGATGAAGGGATTGATTCGATCGATGTAATAAGTGCAACCGTCACGGGTTCCGGTTTCACATTGCTCAAGCGCCCATCTACGATCGGTGGCAGTGGCCAATTTCAAATTGCGTTCACTCCGGACAGCATGCAAGAGTATTTGGGAACACTCACGGTTGTGGTCGATAGCTGTGGAACTTCGTTTTCGCTCCCACTGCACGGGATGGGCGGACCGGAGCCTAAAATCGCACTGAGCGATACCCTGCATGATTTCGATAGCATTCTCGTCGGCGATTCGGTAACCTATTGTATTGCGATAACGAACCCAAGCTGCCAGCCCATTGGCCTGCAATTAGACAGTTCCTCGCTTATGGGAGGGTCATTCAAAGTTACCCAAATGCCCGAAGATACGATACTTGCGAGCGGCGATACCATCTACCTCTGCATGCAATTTCAGCCCACGTCGTTCGGAACGTTTTCGTCGTCGCTGCAAATATCCGGCGATAGTATTGCGCCGAGAACTATTTCGCTGCGTGGCGTCGGGCTTGCGCCGGATGTCCTTGTTCATCCTGCGTTCCGCGATTTCGGTTATGTGCTCACGAATTCCACCAGGACGCTCATGGTGTATGATTCTAACGCAGGGAACGTGGCTGCGTTGCTCACTGCGGTATGCAGCATACCCGTTTTTACGGTACAACAACCCTCGCTGCTTGCGCCGCTTATGAGCGATTCTATCGCGGTCACCTTTAATCCTGGGTTGCAGACGGGACTTATAAAAGGGATGCTTTTCCTCTCGTGGGATGGTCACACGGATACCGTTCTTCTTAGCGGTTTCGGAACGGAACAAGGGTTACAGTTAAGCGCGGTCGGCCTTGATTTCGGCAATGTGCATATTGGGAATGATTCCGCACTTCCGCTCTCTCTTTTTGCAACGAATGATTTCCCAACGATCGATAGCGTGAGCGTATTCTACACCACCCCTTTGCCACGCGACTCGTTCTATGACACCGCAAGTTCAACGCTGCCCTACACCATTAAAAATGTGCAGGATACGCTGACACTTCACGTAACGTACCACGCCCATTTGGAGCAATTCGATACGGACTACCTCGTTATTCATTCGGGAACGGATTCCGAGATGGTTCCACTCTCCGCGCGGGGCGTAGAAGCGCATCCGTCTATCAGCCCGGATTCGATTCCGCTCCCAGCCATTCTTATCGGCACATCGTTCCACGTCGGGCCGGTTCGCATCAAAAATGTAGGCACGTACCCACTGTATATCGACTCCATTTATAGTTCCGACCCTGCATTCGTCGCAAGCTCGATCTTGCCCGGCGAAGCCATTCTGCCGGATTCGACGCGCTTCGATACCGTGACGTTTACCCCCGTTCGAACGCGGCAAATCCAGGCTACGCTTAGCTTCCTTACTTCCTACCACGACAGCATACTAACCGTTGCCGTATCAGGTTCGGGAACGTATTCGTCTATAAACGGTCCTGATTTCGGATATAGCGTTCCCACTCGTGTGGAGGAACCGGGACAGAATGATTCCATCCCCATTCTTATAACCGGCGTGCGTCTTGCACAAATAAACGACGACAGCGTGATACTCGATGTTCGTTTCGATCCCCAAATGGTGATGATGTCCGGCGCGGATGGCGGCACAATCACAGATACTGCAAAGTTTATCCATCTCAACGATAGCACGGTCGAAGCAAGCATTGCGCGGAGTAATTTTACGCTCAATGATACGGTCATGCGGCTGTACACGCAGGCGCTGCTGGGGCCTCACGATACTTCGTACCTTCACGTCATCGAGGCTTCCTCCGATCCGTTAGCGGATGAGTCCGCGAGCGATGGGGAATTTATCGTCGAAGATTGCGGCGGGCCGGCGCAAGGCGTGGTCTTCGCCGGACCGTATACGACGAATGCTATCGTTCCCAATCCGGCAGGCGATAACGCGACGCTCGCATTTGAAATAGGATGGAATGCGCCCGTCACGCTCGATTTTTACAATGCCATCGGTCAGATCGTGAAGCACAGTGATGTGGGAACTCTAAGTACCGGCACGCATACACTTGTGTTGGATGTGTCTGGTCTGCCGGAAGGGCGCTACGTCTATCGCCTCACGAGCCTCGATTATCATGCCGAAGGCGCGCTGGTGATCTTGCGATAATAATTGCTCAAGCGAAAATAAAGATCGCGGCGGCTGTCGTTGTAACGGCGAATACGGCTATCAATGCCAGACAACCTCCATGCGAGGAAATTTGATTCAGGAGGATGATACCGCCAATGATTCCCAATCCAAGATAGATCAGCAGTGCAATGCCAATGCCTTTCATAATATTATTGCCGGTATCTGAATCTCCATCTTGTATTTCCACACGCTGAACGTTGGCAATGGGTATCGTAGGATGCCAGCCCGTGAGCGTCACGCCTTCGATACTGTGCTTCCCAATATCGTACCATCCACGGGAGGAGTTGAACTCAAGAATGGAGCCATTCATTAGTTCCACGCTCTTGATGTTCGGCTGGGGAGCTGGCTGCAATTCCGTCCGCAACACCCAATGCGTAGATTGCTGGCTTGCGCACGAAGCGAGACAGATCGAAAGAAAAAATAGATAAAAAATCCTGCGGGTCATAGCATCTCAAATGTGAACATCTAACGAAATAAGCGTAGGTTGTAATTCCGCGAGTGCGAGTTGGCCGCAGGCGGCTTCAATATCCTTCCCGGAACTGGTGCGGACAAGCGCGGTTACGCCGACATCTTTTAGCGAAGCAATAAAACGGTCGAACGCTGTTTTGCTTGCTGGACGAAGCTCTGCCGCGAAGCCGGTTGGGTGTGTAAAATCGATCGGATGAAAGGGAATGATATTCACGCGGCTTGGAACCCGCCTCGCAATTTTTGCTAACCGTGCTGCATCGGCAGGTGCGTCGTTCAGGCCATCGAATACAATGTATTCATACGTCACCGGGCGACCCGTGATCTTGTAATATGATTCCATCGCGGAAAGCACCTCTTCCAGCGGATACCGTTTGTTGATCGGCATGAGCCGCGTGCGAAGCGCGTTCGTTGTCGCATGAAGACTGAGCGCGAGCTTCACATTCAATCCTTCATTCGCAAAAGTTTTGATTGCGTCCGGAATGCCGCTCGTAGAAACAGTTACCCGTCGAGAGATAAGCATTTCCGTTTTCGGATCGGTAATTATTTTTAGCGCTCGAACGAGGTTTTCATAATTCAACATCGGCTCGCCCATGCCCATGAACACGAGATTCGTTATCGTTTCACCTGTCAATCGTTCCACCTCGAAAATTTGCAGAAGAATTTCTGCTGTCGTTAGATTCCGTTTTAGTTTTAGAGAGGCCGTTGCGCAAAACTTGCAATCGAGCGGACAGCCGACTTGCGTGGAAACGCACAGTGTCCGGCGTGGAATACGTTCCCCTCGCATTTCGCTTGGGATAAGCACGGTTTCAATGGAACGATCATCCTCTAAATGGAACAAAAATTTCTTCGTTCCATCAACACTTTCAGAAACGTGCTGCGCGGTGAGCGTGGGAAGGATAAATCGTGCTTCAAGCGCCTTCCGAAGATCTTTGGGAAGGTTTGACATCTCAGAAAAAGAACGCGCGCGCCGAGCGTAGAGCCATTCATAAATTTGGTCCGCTCGAAATTGCTCGGGAATAGCAAGCTCTTCCCGCAAAAGCTCCCATAGCTCTTCGCGGGAACGTCCAAAAAATTCCGGTGCTGATTCTTTACGCATTTCACCTCACAACATCGAAATCAGCTTGCAATTCCCCATTCTTTAGCCATATTCGTGCGGTTGGCTACAATTCTATCGGATCGGCGCTAAATAAAAAAATGCGCTTTTCGTGAATTTGAACTCATTTGAACGTATATTCATTCATAATAAAGGGGAAATATGGGTTTGGATCACCCTTCGGCAAAACACAGCGAATTAAGAATGGCAGTTGCATTCGAAAAAAATTCCGACCACATGACCGATCATGCAAACATGAGTAATCATGCAAGCATGAGTAATCATGCAAGCATGAGCGATCATGCGGGCATGGTCGATCGTGCTGAAGCAGCGGGCATGGAACCCGCCGCAGGAGGTTTGCTTGCGTCTTCCGTAATTTCCAGAGAATCGGAACCTCGCCCAACGCGCGTCATTACGCCGAAGCCGCAGCTTGCATTAAGCGATCAGGAACTTCGTGCGCGCGTGCAATGGGCGCATCGTGCCAGTTCACATTTTCAGCTTGCCTACGATCGCAATGCGTTTTCGGAGCCGCGCGCGGTTATGCTGAACGAATCGCTGGAAATTGCGTACACGCTGATCTTTCATTTCACACACGAGTCTTTCACGGATAGGTTCCAGGTCTATGTGGTCGATCAGCGGGCTACGGGTTTGCTGGGACGCAGCGTGTGGCCGCATTTTAATCTTGAGGAGCGCGCTTTTTATCTGGTTGAAAGCGGCACGCGTTCCGTTCATTCGGAACTGGCCGGATTGCTCACGCATGCGATGCGGGTTTCGCGGTATGCGCGGCATTATCACGCTACTCCGGGTTGGGCAGTATTGGAAGAAGGCTTTAGTCTTTTTTTAAGCGAGCGGCTTTCTACGCAGCCGGATCTGTTCCCATTCTACGGCGCGGAGCCGGACATCATCGCGCATCATCTGTATCACAAACACGATCTCCATTTACCGGATGTTTGGAATGCTTCCCAGGATGCGCTGAAGGTGCGGGAACGCATTCTTGCGGGAGCTTTTATGCTCTATTTGGGCGATACCTTCAGCGATGACCGCGTTGTTACGTTCTCGAAAAGCGACAATGCCATCACCGATGAAACGTTTCGCACCTTTTTTGGCAGTTCGCTTGGAGACTTAGAAGCTGCGTGGGTACAACATCTTCCGCTCTCGCTTGTTGCCCTTACCGAAGAAGAGCAGTATGCGATGATCCAGCATTGGGATCGCGCGATCGAATCGAGTTGTAGGTAAATTTAGAGAAGTTCGTCTTCTTCGTCATCGCTATTAATCGCAATCGGCTTTTTTATTTCCGTTACCAGCACTTTGGGAACCAGGAAATATCCATCGGCAGCTTTCGGCGCGTTACGCAGCGCTACTTCTACGGGAAGACAATCGCGCTCCACATCGGCGCGTAGGGTTGATGAACCATGCTCGAACGCTTCGTTCAAATTTTCTAATGGCGCGACGTTCCTTACATCCAGCTCTTTAAGCTGATCGATGTAACCTAAAATGTTATTCAATTCGCCCGTAAGCGATTCAAGCTCGCTCGGAGCGAATTCCAATTTTGCCAGATCTGCTACTTTTTGTACTTCTTCTTTGGTAACCATCTATAGTTTAAAATGAACATGTAGATTATAGTCGAGAGGTCGCGTAACGATGATTCCAGTTTGATGATTGCTGTGCGTCAAATAATCGGATAGTGGTTCATCGCTAATAATCACTTTCCCCATTAAACTCGAAGCATGCATGAAATGTATCCGACCATCCTGCATTCGAATTGCAATTCCTGTGTGTGAACAATCCAAGCCGGGGATATTCGTAGTAATGCCAAGAATATCACCGGTCTCAATCTTTGATTCAATTTTAGGAATGTCTGCTTTGGGAATATAATAAAAATCTTTTCGCGCGTGAATATCTTTCTCGATTTGAAGCATCACGTTATATTCTGAATCGCTTGTTGCGAGTTGTTTGTAAAGCGAACGGTGAGTCGTCATGAAATTGATTTCGCGGTCATCATACCTTGCATATTGCCCGCCAACTTGGTGAGTTCTGACAGTAAGTGCATCCTTTTTCTCGTTACTATAAAAATAATCGATCGTGTAATTTAAACGAGAATGGAAACCATCGATCTTTCCATTCCGATAGCGAAGGAGCATGAGTGCTTGTTCGAAATTCGATATGGTAGGATGTTCAAATTCACGGATGATCCACGCAAACGCCAGCATGTTCTCATAAAAGGTTACACAATCGAAGCCGCGTAGATCGACGACTAAGCGTTCTTTCGACGCATCCTCGTCAAGCGTGTGAGCAACATACACAGTTCCCAGAAAAAGCTTGCCCATCGCAGCAATGCGTTCGCCGATGGGGAGCGTGTCTATTTTTTCTGCCTTTGCTTGTTTTATTTTTGCGGCAAAAATAGAATCGTCAAGGTGCGATAGCTGACTATGCGCCACAGACGAAATAAAAAGCAGAAACGCAACCACAATGCCAAACGCAAAGTGACCTCTCCTATCCGTTATCCACTTTCCACTATACACTATCCGTTACTATTCAATGTTTTGTATCTGCTCGCGCATTTTTTCGAGCTCTTCCTTGATATACACGACGTGCCGCGCGACTTCGGCAGAATTTGTTTTCGATCCCATCGTATTGACTTCGCGGTTCATTTCTTGCAAGATAAAATTTAGTTTTCTTCCTGCGGATTCCGGCGCGTCCATTGCTTCGAGAAAGAATTTAACATGGGAACGGAATCGGACAAGTTCTTCGGTAATATCCAAGTGTTCCGCTATCAGCGCGATCTCGAGTTCCAGCCGTTGTTCGGCGAGGACTTGCGTATCTTTCGTAAGTTCCAGCACCCGCGCTTTCAGCTTATCATACTCGTTTTGTGCGGCAAGTTTGGAAAGGCGTTCGATGTCGGCCGATCGGGCTTCCATGTTTGCAAGGCGCGCGCGGATGTCGCGTTCGAGTTCGCCGCCTTCCGATTTACGCATGGCGTTTAGCTGCACAATGGCTTCATCGATCGCGGCTTGCGTGAGTTCCCATTCGAGATGTGCAACATCCGTGCCCGCTTCTTCCGCCGTGAAAATATCACCGAAGGCTGTGAGATCGCGCAGTTGAATTTCAGCCGTGAGTCCCGTAGCTGTTCTGAGCTGATCGAGCAATTTGAAATACGCTTTCGCAACGGATTCATTGACATGAAGCGGAATATCCTCCGATCCTTGCCGATCGATGGAAACGTTCAACGAAATTTTTCCGCGTTCGAGGCGCTTGCGGAGGAGTTCGCGGCATTCCAGCTCGCGTTCGGAGAGCGTGCGCGGCAGGCGCACCGCAATTTCGATAAAGCGCGAGTTCACGCTGCGCGCTTCTACGCTGACGGTAACGGATGCGTTCGAGCCTTCGATCGCGACGGTGCGTTCGCTGCGGCCAAAGCCGGTCATAGAAATAAGCATGATGCGTAAACCGCACATCGCCCAACTTTAGTTGGGTGAACTTTAATGTGTAAATCTCATCAGCACGTCATTGGAGCCTTCAACCTGCTCCACATTTTTGAGGAGGAGATTTGGCGCTCCTTCGATTGAGAGCCGATCGAGCGGCCCGACAGAAGCCCTCGCATCGCCACCAAAGATCATCGGCCCATAAAAAATAGCGAGTTCATCGAAAAGATTTTCTCGGATAATGCTTGCCGCAAGCGTTGCGCCAGGTTCTACTAAAACACTTGTGATATTTCTTGCGCCAAGTTGACGAAGCATTTGCGAAAGATCGATCCTTTCCCCGCTCCCTTCGATAGCCATCAGTTCAATTCCCATCACGATGAATACTTGCCCTTTCGATTTGATCGCTTCCCGCGTTGTGATAATAATAGTTTTCGCGCGATGCTCATCCGTGAAAAGTGTGAGCGTGGATGGAAGTTCGAGCCGCGCATCGAGGACGAGCCTTAGCGGTTGGCGTCCGTTTGCGAGGCGCACCGTGAGCGCGGGATCGTCCGCAAGCGCGGTGCGCGTACCGATGAGTATAGCATCGTGCGATGCGCGCATTTCGTGAACTTTTCTACGCGAAGCCTCCGATGTGATCCATTTCGATTCGCCATTTGCCAATGCGCTTCGGCCATCGAGCGTGGATGCGAGTTTCATCGTAACATAGGAAAGTCCCGTTGTGATATGCTTGATAAAAAATCTGTTTAATTCCCGCGCTTCGCGTTCGAGAAGGCCGATCTCTACTGCAATTCCCGCAGCGCGCAATTCGCGGGTTCCCGCGCCGCTTACGTTCGGATTGGGATCTTCCATCGCGATTACACACCGCGCAATTCCTTTTTCGATGAGCAGCTTCGTACAAGGCGGCGTTTTGCCATGATGCGCGTGGGGTTCCAGCGTGACGAACGCTGTTGCGCCACGCACATCATATCCTTTCGATTCTGCATCCTGAATCGCATTTACTTCCGCATGTGGCCCGCCAAAAGCGAGGTGCGCGCCTTCGCCCAAAACCACGCCGTTCGTGTTCGTAATAACGCAGCCCACCAACGGATTCGGGCTGACGTAGCCCATACCCGCCCGCGCAAGCAATAGCGCGCGCTGCATCATGATTCGATCGAAATTCGTAGAAGGCATAACACCCTAACACTCAATTGGGCAAATCCATCCTGCATAATCCTTCCCATCCTGAACATCCCGGTTAAATCCTGGTCAAAAAAAGGGCTTCTCTTTCGAGAAGCCCTTCCAAAGACTACAACCATGAAAAAGACTCTTAATTTCACGATGACCATCTGGCGTGTGAGTGTTACGCTGCCCGCTGACATCTGATAATAATAGGTGCCGCTGGCAAGCCCTGTTGCATCGAGTGTGACCTCGAAGGTGCCGGCATCGTAATGCTGGTTCAGCAGTGTCTCGACCGTCTGTCCCTGCACATCGATGATGCTCAAATGCACCAAGCTGGCTGTGGGCAGCGTGATCTCGATAGTGCTTTGTTCGTTGAACGGATTCGGGTAATTCTGATTCAGGCTAAAGCCGTTCGAGGCCGAGGTTGCAGCGACACCATCCAATGCGCTGTGATCGTTACTGCCGGAGCAGCGGTTGTTGCGCCCGTTGCACTCAGGAATGTTACAGGATAGGAGGCTCCGCCTGCCACATTTGGCGTGTGAGTGTGAACATCGAACGGTGCGCTGCCGGCAGCCGCGATCGTACCGGCCTCCGCTCACGATACGTGAATTGCGGATCGTCCGTTCGTGTGCCCGATGTCCACGGGCAGGTGCCGGTGTTATTGACCATCACCGTAAAATTAGCCGATGTATTACCGATGGATGTTATCGGTGCAGCCTGCGTACCGGCAATCGTAGCCGCCCCGCCGGATGCCGAGAGCGGAATGCTGTTCGAACCGGCTGCGCTGATGACGTTCAACATTCCCGTAGCCGTTCCGCTCGTCGGAGTGAAGAGTACCAGAAAGGTATCGACGCCGCCCGCCGAGGTCAGCGGCGTGGTGCCGGAGCCAAGCAGTGTGAAGTTCGGACTCAGGGGAATCGAACCTGTGTACGATTCCGAAACATTACCTGTGTTCGTCACGGTGACGATCATCGTATCCGTTCCGCAGCTTCCTTCGGCAAACGGTTGGACGACGATCGTCGTATCGGCGATGAGTAAGCCATACACGCCGAGATTCAGCGTGGCGCTGATCGGCTTTTCACTGCTCGTGCCGTTAGCCGTCAAGAGCGCAGATGCTGCTCCGGTATCGCTGGGGTCGGCGCACACCTGGAACAGCGAGCTTGAATTTGGTGCTAAAACCGTTCCTGGTGTAAATCCGCTGACCGTAAAGTCGGTGCCGTTCGTGCCGGTGACCGTCAGGGTGTTCACCGTAAGCGAAGCCGCACCCGTATTCCAAAGCGTATCGGTTACGCAGCCCGATTTACCCACGGACACATTGCCATTAGTTGCAGGGCCGGTAACGGAAAGCTTTCCGTTCGGTACGCCAATGCCAATCACATTGATGATGAATTGGCTGGTATCCCGAGCAGGGTTCGTCTCGGTATGCGGGATGTTCGTGCGAATACGAATTTCCGCTACGCGTGTCCCTTGCTGGGTAGGCGTGAACGTGATCTGGATATTCTCCATACCGCCGGGAGCGATAAGCGTATCGCTGCCGGTAACCGGTACGATCGTGAAATCAGGGTCGTTGCTCTCGAAGAAATTACGCTCGATGGCCACGGTATCCGAACCCGGATTGGTCAGTTGTACCGTAATAATAGAATCCGATCCTAATTTCACCGAATCGAAATTCACCGTCGTCGGGAGCGGCCACGATTTTGCGCTATCGACGGCGAGATGTGGAAGGATTCCCACGCCGTACATCCCGACCGTATCCCAGGGGAGATTCAGCGCGGTCGTGTTGATGACCATGTGCGCGTCCGGCTCGCCTTCGAGATCGGGTACGAAGCGAACGCCGATCGAATCTACGGCGCCCGGTGCAAGCGGACCGGAAGGCAGATGCGTAATAAAATACGCTTTGCCACCATCGACTCCGATAAAGTTCACGCTGTTGACCACCACCGGACCGCCGCCGGGTGGAGTTGTGGCATTGACATAAAGATACTGCACACCGGAGGTATCCGTCACTTCGGTATTGACGCCTCGGAACATCGCATTGGAACTATAGGAGACTGATGGCACCGCGCCGATACCATTCAGAGTAATAGTCTGCGAGCCGGAATCCACGCCGTTCGTGGTCAGCGTGAATGTGGCAGAAAGATTACCGTTCGTGAACGGCAGGAACTTGAAAGTATAGGTCACCGGGGTTGCAGTGAGCGTGGAGCCGATAACCGGAGGGGCACTGGTCATTGTAAAATAGGAGGAACCGGTGAAGCTATATCCACTGATCGTAAGCGGCGCACTTCCGGTCTTGCCTACGCTTGTGGCTGTAACCGACATCGTAACGGGAGTCTGGTTATTTGTCGTGCCGAAGTTCAGCGTCTTCGGGAACACCGGAGGAACGGTCTCAAGTGCAAGTTCCTGTGGAGGAGCGGAAGCAAATTGATAATCCGTGGAAGGGGAGCTGCTCTGATTGGTAGCAATGGTAACTTCTGCGAACGAGGGTGAAGTAAATCCATCCAAAGCTATGGTCATTGGCTCATCGGACCATGCAGATGTACCGTGAGTTTGATATTGAATTTGGATGACGTTCGTCGTTTCAAAGAAATGGATCTGAACGGAGCAGACCGTATTGCTTCCAGTGCCAAAGCTGTGGCAATTTTGCATTTCCAGGGTGAACTCGCGGTTCGGGGCTGTGCCCGTTAGCTGGTAGTAAGCATTTCCGCCAAGGTCGCCGGAACCGATAAAGCCATAGGTCGCGGCGTAGCAGATCGTGCCAGGAAGGGACGAAGTGCCAGCATACTGGGCTTCGTAATAATTGGTATTAGTGTTACCGGCCAACTGAACCGTTCCTTCCCATAAGAAAAGTTCACTATTCGCCGCCAAGGCCGTATTGTCATAATTAAACGCGAACGGAAGTGTGGTTTGGCAGGAGCTATAATAACGAATTGGGCCGCCGGCAAACTCGACACCGGTACCCGAAATTTCCGTCCACGTAAGTGTGGGCGTCGTCATCGTGTACTTATTCACGCGGGCCTGCGCGAACGCGCCTGAGGAGAGGGTACTGAGTAGGATCACGCTAAAAATAGCGCGCGCCAAAGATAATGACCTAAAGGAGCTGTTCCAATTTTTCATGGGTGTTTGTGGGTTGTTAAATGTTCGCAATAGTGACTTCGGAAGAACAAGTAGGATGCTTAAAAAGAAGGATTGAAATGCAAAATCTCACCCTTCCCGCAACGCGTTCCGGCAAAAATTTTCATCTCTTGTTACAAAGATACGACATTTTTAGGCTCGATGCACGAAATTTGGAAAATTGAAGGGGTATTCCATCTCTCATAAATCAGCCCAAAAACAAAGGACACGGGCATAGTGCCAAAAGTTACATCGGATAGGACGATCTTTTTAATTCTTATCGAAAGGACACAACGCAATACCAATTCGTAGGGGTTAATGGCATTAACCCATTTGGGATATAACGTCATTTGTTCATTCCCGAAAAATGGGCCAATGCCATTGGCCCCTACCTCACGATGGATATGTGCCTGGTAACGCTGGCCTGACCGCAGATGGCAGTACAGAAAAACGAACCGCTCGGCAGATCTTTGGTGCCCAATTCAACGGTGTGTTCTCCGGCGGACATATTGCCTACGTTATCGGTAGCAACTAATGCGCCGGAGGCATCGCGTATCTCGATGCGGAGGGTTCCCGCTTCTGCAAGCGTGATGGGAATGGAGACAGCGTCCTGCGCTGGATTCGGATAACAGTTCCCTGTCGTAACGCCCGCTGTCGTTGCCGCTTGTTCGGTAACGCCGCTGAACGTGGGTATCCATCGGATGTCGGTGTCAGGCGTGGCAGTCAGTTTGGTTTCATACTCGTTAGCGACGAAGCTCGGTGTGCTGAATCCGTTCAGCCCCACGCCGCCCAAACTTACTGGGGCTTTTTCAAAGAGATTGTTATGCTTGAGGTAAATAAAATCGATTTCGCCGGTGGTTTCAAAAAATTTCACTTGCATCATCGTGGCGCTGATACCGGTGTCATTTCCACCACCACCACCACCGCTGCCGCCTCCGGTTCCTGTTCCGCCCATGTGTACGTAATGATATTGAACGGTGAGCACGCGGTTCGGAGCAGAGCCATCCACTTCAAAGTAATCGGAATCCGCTGGTGTTGCATGCCCCAATCCCGCAACGACCATCGCGCTAAAAACGCACACCAATCCCGGGTATTGCGCGCTATCGAGACCGGGGCCGTTCGGCGGGTTGGTGGACGAAAGCGAAATGCCGCAGCATGCTCCGATCTTGATCTTCGTTCCAGCGGTGACGATTGTACCATCGTACGGAAAATCGAACGGCATGGAGATCGTTCCCCAGCCAAGATCCGTCTGGTTATAATGGAAGGTGTCGCCGGTCATTGAAATATCAACCCAGGTAGCCTTAAATGGCTGGGCGGTATATTGGTTCACACGCGAGAGGGTCTGCGCAGAGGCTGTAGAAAAAAGCCCAACGGCATATAGGATGCTGAAAGCAGAAAGGAATAGGACGCTTCGAGTACGCATGGTTATCATTTCTTATGGAAGTAAAAACAACACATTGGCATTTAAAACCGTTCAAAAAACATTAATGTGGAACGAATGCAGACACGCTAAAAACGAAAGGGCTTCTCGCATGAGAAGCCCTTTCAAAGACTACATCCTATGAAAAAAGACTCTTACTTCAGTATGACCATCTGCCGGGTGAGCGTGACGTCCCCGGCGGTCATTTGATAGTAATAGGTTCCGCTTGCAAGCCCGGTTGCATCCAGCGTCACCTCGAACGAACCGGCGTCGTAATGCTGGTTGAGCAGCGTTTCGACAACCTGTCCCGACACGTCGATGAGGGTCAGATGTACCAAACTTGCGACCGGCAGTGTGATCTCGATATTGCTCTGTTCATTGAACGGATTCGGATAATTCTGTTCGAGACTGAAGCCGTTGAAAACCGAGGATGCAACATCCGCTGAGGATACGACCCCGAACACATTGTCATTGGCGGTTGGAATGGATATTCCCGTCTGATTTGGGAATGTAACAGCCGCAGAGTATTCGCCGGATTCTGAGGGTGGCGTAAACGTGAAGGTGAGCATACCCGTCCCGCCAGCCGGGATCGGAGCCATGCCGCCATTTAGATACGCGAACGGTGAACCCTGTGGCAATACCGGCACGCCGGGCGTCCAGGTGCAGGTTCCCGTGTTTATCAGCGTATCGGTAAAGTTCTCGACCGGGCCGCTTGGCGTGGCTACAGCCGCAGTGCCGGAACCATTGATCACAGCGACGCTGCCGGTGGACGATAGCGGGATCGTTGTAGTGACGCCGCCCGTGACGATCAGATCCGTTGTTTCGAGCGAGGTTGTCGAAGGTGTAAATACGATCGTGAAGGTGGCTGTGCCGCCGCCAGATACTTCCTGCGAGGAAATAGGCGTCACGACGAAATCGCTTGCGTTCGTACCGCCGGAAATACTTGCAACATACGTTGCGAGCACATTACCGGTGTTCGTAACCGTGACTACTTCCGTATCCAGCCCGCAGTTCCCGGGGAATGCCTGCGTAACAACAGCAGTATCGTTCAAGGACTGCCCATAAACCACAAGCGCGAGCGTGGCAATAGCCGGGCTTTCGTTGCTCGTTCCATAGCCCGTCAGGACTGCTGTTTCCGTGCCGGTATCGGCTGGGTCAGCGCAAACGCTGAAGGTTTGGATGGAATTTGCAGCCATTGTGAACGGAAGCGGGATGGTGTACGAAGCCGTAAAATCAGCCGCATTCGCGCCGGTGATAGCTACGCTATCGATGGTAAGCGCGGCATCGCCGGTATTCCAGAAGGTATCGGTTACGCAGACGGATTTATCAATGAGCGTAGTGCCGTTCGTCAATGGGCCGGTGATCAAAAGCTTGCCGGTCGGCACGCCTTTGCCAACGAAGTTAACCGTGAATTGGCTTGTATCCTGCACGGGCTTCGTTAAGGTATTCGGAATGTTGGTTCGGATGCGAAGCGCTGCAAGCCGCGTTCCTTGCTGAACCGGCGAGAAGCACACCGTAATGATCTGCGAACCGCCCGGCGGGATCAGTGTATCGCGCCCGGTGAGCGGCGTAAGAGTGAAATCGGGATCGGCGCTCTCGAAGTAATTCTGCTCGATGGCGACAGTGTCTGAACCGGGGTTCGTCAACTGAACGGTCAGGCAGCTACTGGAGCCAAGCTGCACCGAATCGAAATTCACGGTAGTAGGAAGCGGCCAGGATTTTGCGCTATCAATCGCTAAATGCGGAAGAATTCCTACGCCGTACATCAGCACCGTGTCGGAGGGGTTATTTATTCCCGTAGAATTGATCACCATGTGTGCATCCGGCAAGCCCTCTACACTCGGCGTAAATTGAACGCCGATCGAATCCACGCCGCCAGGCGAGATCGGGCCGTCAGGCTGATAAACAATATTGTAATCCCTTTCATCGAGGCCATAGAATGATACGCTATTGACCGTGAGCGGACCGTGACCTGTCGAGTTCACATACAGATATTGTACTGCGGAAGTATGCGTCAATTCAATATTTACTCCCTGGAACATCCTATTGGAACTATACGAAACATCCGGAACCGCGCCGATGCCTGTCAAATTAATGGTCTGCGTTCCCGAATCCTGACCATCGGTCACGACGGTAAACGTGCCCGTGAGCACACCGTTCGAAAATGGCTGGAATTGAATACCGTATTGAACGGAGCTATCGGGCTGGATAAGCGTTCCTTCACTGGGGCCGCTAACGACGGAATAATAGGACGCATTCGCTCCACCAAAGCTGGTGCTTGAAATACTAAGCGGCAATGCGCCTACGTTCTGCACGTTCGCATAAAGCGTTACCGGCCCGTTCGGCGTAGCAGTACCGAAGCTGAGCGTCTTCGGGGTCAGCGAAAGCTCAGGAACCGGTGGCGGCGGGTACGCTGTGATCGTCACATTGGTGATCGCGGCATCCGTTAAACCAGGGCCGCCATACTCATCGTAATTAGATAAGAAATTTATTTGCAACTCAGAGTTGCGATCTTCAACAGGAATTAAAAGGTGATAGTGCTGCCATGCCGAAGAGGAGGACTGAGCTACATCATAGTTGTAATCGTTCGTATTGTAATACGTGTACAATTGATCGGTTGTACCGCTCACTAACACATCCGAATTAGCGTCGATCTCGAATTCATCGAGCGTATAACCATAATAATACTGATAATCATAATCATTTCCGCTATATTCCCAGAAGAAATCGAAATCCACCCACACGGAATCGCCTGGAGCGGTGTACATGCTTGCGTTCACCGTAGGGGTGGTTATCGCATCGGGGTTATAGTCCCAAATATCGTCCATGGCACAACCACCGGTGCCGCTCGGGTTAGTTGAATTCCAAAACCAATATGGAATTCCTTGGTTAACGTCCTCGCTGCCCCAATCGCCGCACGACCAGCCGCTCGGCAGAGCATTCGTGCTAAACGTCTGTTTAGGCATAAGTAAAGCGTACTGCGCCGAAGCATTTGCCGCGAACGCTGTCACAAGGAAAAGTATAGCCAGCGCGCTAATACCCCTAAAAAAGAATCGATTCCAAGTTTTCATAAACGTATCTAAGTTATGTTTTTTGACGAAAGTGAATTAAAAATGAACAATTTTGACGGAAAGCAAACGAAGAATACCAAACACCGATGACGGAAAAAACCGGCTGACTGACGAACAAAGAAACCGGCTTATTGAGGATAACCCCGCTCAGAGCAAAACATCACAGGTTTTTTTCTGTAAGGGCGTTTTTTCCTACAATTTCCCACAAATATACGACAATTTTCGAGGGTAAGAGTGAAAATTCAGAATTTTTAATCCCAATTTATTTTCAGCGATGAATCATTCATCGTCGCGATGAGTCAAGAAATCCCACCTTCCCGTCTCAGATCGACACGAGAAGATGCCCCAAAGTTACATGCAGTTCAAAAAATAATGTTTTAAAAATATATTCAAGTTACTGTGGCGCTCCTTTCGAAAATGAGAGGAGCTTCCAGAAGATGACCTGAGATCACCCAAAGGTTTCACGAATAAGCTAATAGATAGATTCTTCAACGGTCGGAGGGTTTAAAAAATAGCTATAATTTAAAACTTCGCATAGCTTTAATTTAAAACTTCACCCGGTGCGCTCATAATTCTGGTATTTTTGTATCCTATGAATCGAATAGCAGTACTGACAAGCGGCGGAGATGCGCCGGGGATGAACGCGGCAATACGGGCGGTGGTACGCGCCGGCAGCGAAAAAGAGATGAAGATCTTCGGCGTTCGTAATGGCTACGATGGCCTGCTCGCCGGCGATTTCATCAAACTGCTGGCCCGCGATGTCGGCGGCGTGATCCAACAAGGCGGGACATTCTTGGGAAGCTCGCGTTCGGAGGAATTCCGAAATCACGAGGCACGCGTGAAGGCGCTGAAAAATTTAGAAGAGTTTCGCATTGATGCGCTGATCGTGATCGGCGGCAACGGCTCGCAGATCGGTGCATATGAACTTTCCAAGCTTGGGTTCCCAGTCATCGGCATTGCCTCGACGATCGATAACGATGTCTATGGTTCCGACATTACGCTCGGCGTCGATACGGCAACGAACATTGCGCTCGAAGCGATCGACCGGTTGAAAGTGACAGCATCTTCCCATAGGCGCGCGGTGCTCGTCGAAGTAATGGGAAGGAAATGCGGGTATCTTGCGCTCGTGTGCGGCATTGCCGGCGGCGCGGAAACCGTCGTGATCCCCGAAGTAGAAATGAACCCGGATGACGTAGCCCGCGATATTCTAAGCGCATACCGGCGTGGCAAGAATCACGCGCTCGTCGTCGTTGCCGAAGGCGCAGCCTATAACGCCAACGCGCTGACGACGGCTATCTCCGGTCATGCAGAAATGGCGGGTTTTACGATCCGCACCACGATCTTAGGCCACGTGCAGCGCGGCGGAGTTCCCAGCGCGTCGGATCGCATTCTCGCTGCGCGTTTTGGCGTAGCAGCCATCGAGCGTATCGCCGAAGGCCGTCACGGAATTCTGATCGGCATTCATAACGGCACTATCGTAGATACGCCGCTCTCGGACGTTGCCACGCACAAAAAAGAATTAGATTTAAGTCTCTTCCAAATGGCGAAAATACTCGCTACGTAATGACAAATTAAGTATGTCCGGCGATACGTTAATCGGAATTTTCAAGCTTGCGAAGGCTGCGCTCTTGCTCGTCGTTGCATTGGGCGCGATCTCGCTGCTTGATTTGAAAATTCGTGACGATGCTACGCAGTTCGTTACGCATCTCAGCGGCGATTCTCATTTTCGTTTATTACGAAGCGTAACAAAAATGCTTGGAGTTGCTACCAAAGGACGAATCGAACTGATAAGCCTCGGTTCGTTCTTTTATGCCGCGATCTTTGCTACGGAAGGCATCGGCCTGCTCCTCCAAAAACGATGGGCGGAATATTTCACATCCATCGTAACGGCCTCGTTCCTTCCGTTAGAAATATACGAAATAGTTCACAAGCCGGATGCATTCAAATTCGTGCTGGTTGCCGTCAATGCGTTGATCGTGGTCTATCTCATTTGGCGATTGAATAATAGATGATTTGGTAGCCATTGCGTCCCTCCGGGACTATCAAAACGGGAGATCATCCACCGGAGCATCCTGCGGCTCATATTCCGGTTCCGGAGCTGTAGATTGTGGCGCCGGGCGCTGGGCGCTTGCCGGACGATAGTTTGATCCTGACGGAGCAGGAGCTTGCCCACTGCCGGCGGCAGTGCGTTCCATCGTCATTACCGTCGAGGCTTCGATCTCGGAAATATATTTTTTTACGCCATCTTTATCGTCGTAACTGCGGTTTGTAATTCGGCCTTCGACTAAGACGCGCTTTCCTTTTTTCACGTTTTCGTTGCAGTATTCCGCAAGCCAATTCCAGGCTTTAATGTTGTGCCATTCGGTTCGCTCTTGTTTCTGACCAGCCTTGTCCGTCCAGCTTTCCGTGGTCGCGATCGTAAAGGATGCGACCGGCGCTCCCGAACCCGTATAACGAATTTCCGCGTCTTTGCCCGCGTTTCCGACTAATGTTGCTCTGTTAATGCTAAATGCCATGATGTTTTATTGAATAGGTGCCTATTAAAATTTATACAATATACGACGAAAAATGTGCGGCGCAAGAAAAACCTAATTTGACGCGATCACTTGTCTTCGCAAATGTGTACTGCCAATGGATACGTCGATGGTATAAAATCCGGATGGAATTTCGGGCGGCGAGAAATCGAATTGGCTGCTCGTCACCTCTTTGGAAACGATCGTTCGGCCAAGCGCATCGTAGATCGTGAGGTGCGCTGGCCCGGTCGCATCCCACGCAATATGCAGCGTGTTATGAAAAGGATTTGGGAACACTTCTAACGTGCTTGAAGGTGCGAGCGCTTCGGGCACAACGCCAGCTATTCCGAACCAAAGGCTATCCACTTCAGCAATGGTTTGCTGCAATACTGCTGCGTTCTCCGCCAGCGCGATCACGACCGTCATCTCGACAGAACCTTGAGATCGCATCGGCATTTTTTTGAGGCCGAACGTATGGGATATGTCACCAGCTCCGGCGGAACTATTAAAATTCGTCATGGTCGTCCATTTATTGCGCTTTGAATAGGCCGAATAAATGTCGATCGGACCCTGGGAGCCATTGTTCATAATGGCGTAATAATTAAGCGCCGCGCCGGGCGGGAGCGGAGAAAGCAGTTTCATTCCAATATAAGGATTATCCGGATAGGCACAGTAGGAGATTGCGGTCGAGCTTGCTGTATCGAACACCGTGAAATTATTGGAGCCGGAAAGTCCAATATCCCAATCGAGAAAAAGCGCGGCAGCAGCGGTATCTGTTAAGGAAAGCGCGCTTCCAGGCTCGCTAAGAAATACATACCGTGCTACGATCGCGTTCGCCGCCAGACCTTGCGTGAACGCATACGCCTGGCACGTAGCGCGAAGCCCGATCTTGTCAGAATCGGCAAGATCATCCGTGAGAGCGAATGCAAGTTCCTGCGCGGCATTTGCATGATCCGGCGGCTCAACGTAATGCGTGAGTTGAGTTGGCGTGAGGTCTTCATCCGCTGTTACTCCATCTTCGCTGAGCACCACATCGACCACATGACCGGTATCGGTACCGACCATCAGCCCACCTTCATACAAAAGTGATTGACTAAAAGGCGCGATGGAATCCGGAGCATTGCGCCACAAAAAGCCGGAACCTTCTTCATTGTTGAGCACATCGTTGTATCCCAAGCTTCCAATGGAAGAAAAAGTTACCGTGAGATTATTCGCGTTCAGATCGAGATACGATGGCTGCACCACAAAACTGAAATAATCGTAATCTTCGGTGTATCCAACAACGGAATCGAAGAAGAACACCCGGATCAGGATCTTTGTATTAACCGGAGTGCTATCGGCTATCGCGATCTGGAACGCAGTCGAATTATTCGAGACCTCATCGAGCGTTCCCACAGAGCCGAAGGGAACAATCGTCTGTTGGAGCGTCACATAATTTGCGCCGTTCACCACTTCGATCCGCGCCTTAAGCTGCTGGAGCGGTTTCAGATAGTTCATCGCGTGAATAACAATGCCGCCGCTCTCGCCGGGAGCAAACGTTCCAGTGCTGTTATGATCTTCAAGGGTAACGCTATCGATACGTGCAGAAAACGTATTCGTATCGGTAACGGCTTGGAATGCATTGACTGCGCCACGTCCTTCGTAGTAGAGCCGTGTACTATCGACCGGTGTGACAACGCCGGTATTGTTGTTCCAGACCGCTTCTACTGGATCGCTTGTCGCCCGAACTTGCTCCATCGCCTGGCCCACCGTTAAACTTGGGAACTGCTGTAACACGAGCGCTACGACGCCCGCCGCGTTCGGTGCTGCGAAGCTTGTGCCACTGGCGTCATTCTCATCGGAGATGTAACTATTATCCGTAGTGCTGCCGAGCGTCGGAATAGTGCTAAGGATCGCAACTCCGGGAGCGGATACATCCACATGCGTATTGAAATTGGAAAAGCTCCCGATGTTGCTGTTGGGATCGACTGCCGCGACGGAAAGCACATGATCGTACGCCGCCGGATAAAAATCTTCGAAGGGGGAATCGTTACCAGAGTTTCCGGCAGCAGCTATCACCGCACAGCCTTTTGCATACGCATAATTGATGACGTCTTGCTCCGCGTCCGAACGGCCCGTGCCACCCCACGAGCAATTGACTACGCGCGCATGCAGATCGGCTGCATAGATCACGCCTTGAAATGCAAACTCGATATTCCCCTCATCGTCACTGATCTTGATGGGAATGATCTTCGCGCCGAACGCAACGCCGGCCATGCCATTATCGTTATTACCAGTAGCGGCAAAAATTCCCGCTGTTTGCGTACCGTGCATGACAACGTTACCGTCGGTTCCCAAGCCGGGACGGGCATCGTTATCGGGTGTGGTGCCGTATGTTCCGCCAAAATCCCAGCCGTGCCAATCGTCAATAAAGCCGTCGCTATCGTCATCGATGCCATTGTAACGTTTATTGTTCCCGTTCTTATCTATTCCCATCTCACCAGGATTTTGATAGATCGATGCCTCGAGATCGGCGTGAAGCCAGTCAGTGCCAACGTCTGCGTCAGCTACGATCATCGTCGAATCGCACCGAACGACGTCCCACGCCTCTAAAACATTCATGAGCGTAAGCGAATATTGCTGGCTAATATCTGGATCGTTCGGCGTATAGATCGGCACCGTGCATGAGTGACGGATATATTCTGGTTCTGCTATTTGTATGAAAGAGGATTTCCGAACGAGTTCCGATGCCCGATCGCCTGAAATAGAATCGGAATAAAACAGCAGGAACCAATGGGAAATATTATTCTCAGAAGTTAGTAAAGCCCCCTCGCCCAGCAGGGAGGCATCGCCGACGATGAGGGGGTTGGGGGAGAGGCGGCAACATCCTCATGAGCAAAAAGCTGTGGATTGGAACGTTCCCGAATACCTTCGAAGGCCACACTGTGCGTAGGAATGAACGGCTTGAGTTGAAGCCCATGCAACCCGCTTGGTAAGCCGAGCAAGCGGCGTATTGCGCTATCGTTACTGAGAACTGCGAGATTAATTTCGCTATGTGCAAATGTGGGGTCGCCAAGCGGGCGTGTAGCATAGAACATAGCGTCCAGTGCGCTATCGAGCGAGGAACTTACGCGTAGGAGAATAACGCCCTGTTTCTCCGGAATAGCGGGAACCATCGTTTGGCCGAAACTCTGACTGCCAACGAAAATTCCCGCAATAATAACAGAGAAGATTAAAACCGACCGCATGATTTACTTGATCGCATAAATACGCATTCCGCTCGAAATAAAATGATTGATCGCGCGTATTTTGTAGAACACCAATCGCTTGAAAATGTTACGAGGCTTGGCTGACCCCGCTTCTAAGATACCGTATTTCCGTAGGAATTCCATTAGCTTATCACCCTGATTGGTTACGTTGACCGTTCGAAATCCCACTTTCTGTAGATATTTCGTCATGGTGCGGTTGGAGAAATAATAGAGATGTCCTTCCGGCATAAAATAAAACCAATCGGAGCCGCGCAGCTTGCGCTCCGGGCAATCGTAGTTCCCGGTTGCCATGAATAGCACGCCGCCGGGTTTCAGCCAGCGATGAATCGTTTGCAGCGCTTCCATCGGATGCGGTAAATGCTCGATTACTTCCCGCATCACGATCACATCCCATGTGTTATCCGGGAAGTTTGCATCTTCGATCGCTTTCGTCTCTACCGGAATTCCCATCTTGCGAACAAATTCCGCAGCGTAACTCGAAAGTTCCAACCCGGAGCAATCGAACCCATGCTCCCGCGCTTTCGCAAGAAAAACTCCCGTCCCGCAACCGATCTCTAACAATTTTTTCTCCCCTCTCCCAGCAGGGAGAGGGGTTGGGGGAGAGGCGGATTGAATCATGGATTTGATCGTATCCGCATCCCAATCATTCAGCGTATAATCGCTTTTCTGCTTGCCATACTCATCTACATCGCCGACGTAATCGATGCTTTTATCGAACCCATGTCCCTTGAAATAATCGGCATCGTACAGCTCACCGATCTTCTCGCCTTTCAGCCGCGGATTGGTATATACCATTCCACATTTAGCATCGCCGACGATGCTTGAGCATTGCACGATCGTAAAACCATTTTTACGATAGCGAACATCCGGCGCATCGGCGCCGCACAGATCGCAGGGAACGGATTCGAAATCGGAGGGAAGGAAATTCACAGATATAATTCAGGATTAAGATTTAGGTTCCATCGTCACCACCGGCAATATCACCTCTTCCATCGAAATGCCGCCATGCTGGAACGAATCGCGGTAGTAATTCAGGTATTTGTGGTAGTCGGTTGGATAGACGAAATAATAATCCTCTTTTGCTATGATATAGTTCGTTGCGTTCGCGCGAACGGGAAGTTTATACTCTTCCGGATGCTTGATGATCATCGCTTGCTTTTCTTCTGCTTTCACGTTCCGGCCATATTTGTAGCGCAGGCTGGTCGAGGTCTCGCGGTCGCCGATCACTTTCGCGCCTCGCAAACTGCGGATGGAACCGTGATCCGTCGATACGACGATCTTCAAATTCGGCACCGAGGCCAGCGATTTGAACATATCGATATAAACTCGAATGCATGAACCACGACCGCGTAAGGGAACGATACGCACTTTCATCCGGCGCGATCTCTTTTAAGATCGGCGAATCGCTTCTCGTATGTGCAAGCATGTCAACAAAGTTCACCACAATGGCTGTGAAATGGTTCTTCGCCTGATTCGAGATATTCTGCGCGATACCGGCGCCATAATCGCGGTCGATGATCTTAATATACTTCATCTCCTGCCGCAATTTAATGCGCTTTCGATCCAATAACTTATGCAGCATATCGGCTTCATCCCGATTCAGCGAACTCTCGTCATCATCCTTCGATGACCACATGTTCGGATACAGCTTCCCGAATTCCGATGGGAACATTCCCGAAAAGATCGCATTCCGCGCGTATGGCGTGGCTGTCGGAAGAATACCAAAATGATAGTTCCGCGTGATCTTAAACAGGTTACGGAGTTCCGCTTCCATGATCAGCCACTGATCCAGCCTCATGCAGTCGATCACGAAAAATACCACATTCTGCTTCGCGTCCGATTGCAGTTCCGGCAGCACCCATTGCTCGACTATATCCGGCGACATCGCCGGCCGGTTCGCCGCATTCGATTCCACATAGATCGTATTGACCCAGTCTTTGTAATGCCGCTCGACAAATTTCCCGAACTCTGCATTTGCTTCCCGCTTCTGATCGAGCAGTGTTTGCTTCAAACCAAGTCCCGTATGCTCGTCAAATTCCATTTCCCAGCCGACGATCTTCGCATATAGTTCCGTCCAGTCCTTCGCAGTCGAAGCATTCATCAGGTCGAGCGAGATACGCGCGAATTCCTGCGTGTAATCCCGCGAGACGGCTTCGTTCACAATTTGCCGGCCCTCCAAAAATTTCTTCACCGCAAGCAGCACTTGCGTCGGGTTGACGGGTTTCGTCAGATAATCCGAAATTTTCTTCCCGATCGCCTGCTCCATCAGGTCTTCTTCTTCCGATTTCGTCACCATCACGACGGGCGTTTCGGGACGCACCGCTTTCAGCCGTTCGAGCGTTTCCAAACCGCCCATACCCGGCATATTCTCATCCAAAAAAACCAGATCGACAGGCTGCTCGGAAGCGATAACAAGCGCATCTTCACCGCTCAGAGCAGTGCGAATGGTATAGCCGCGCCCTTCGAGCAGCATAATATGCGGTCGCAGCAGGTCGATCTCGTCATCGACCCAGAGAATATTGCCTTTAGTCATTCCACCATTCAACGCGCAAAACCCAAGAGCGTTTCAGCAATGATTTTTGACCTTCAGCCTTCAGCCTCTCTCAATCATTATTTTTTTTTGAATTCATAATTCATAAACTGTAGCTTTTTCGAGACAGCTCTCGCAGCGTTCTCGCAGAAAGCAAAATTATATACTTTGTGTCCGGAAGGCATTCGCGATCGGTATGATTTTGCAAAAACGCATTTGTGCTTCATGAAGTGTGGCGTTTCCAAGCTATTTTCGCCAGTTGTCTTTCAGCAATAGAGCCTGCCCTCAGCTTGACTGGGGGTGCCTTTACAAAAAAACGCATTTGTGCTTCATGAACTTATGCAGTTTTCCATCAACTTTTCATTAATTTCCCTGTGAAAACTATGTTCCCGATTTCTTACATTTCCCCGACCTCTTCATCTTTCATCTTTATTATTTCATCTTTGCCCCAAAGGGTGCCTATCATCTCACCACCTAATATAATACATTCAAAACCCAAAAGCAAGCGATTCCCAAAAAAATTGAGGCAGGAATCACATATCCTTCGTCTTCGCCACGATCAGCAACGCGGCCTCAATGAGGGCATGTTCGACGATGGGCCATTTCTCATCCGTGTAATTATTTGGGAGGCGAACACCCTCATCAACCAGATTTTGGACTGCGATCCTGTGGCCTTCCATCGCGATCTTCGCATAATCGGTTTCGAGCGGTTCCGATTGCATCGAGCGCGCCAGTTTCAGAAGAGCGACCGTGTCTATCTCATGCTCAAGAATGATACTTTCATCCCACACGCGATGCAGCGTTTGTCTTTCCCCATGCCATTTCACATGCAAGTCGGTAGCGCCGGTGGGACCTAACGTATGGAACGGTTGAGTAAGATCACCGAGAAAATGGAAATAATACAGCATATCCTCACGGCGATCGGTGAAGGATAGGCGCTTTTTCTTTAGTTCCTGTTCCAGCAGAGGAAGTTCCGAAAGAATGCAGCCATCATCGCCGCAATCGCGGGAGGGAACGGTATTTCGTGGCATCTGCCGGGATGTCAACATAATGCCACGGCTTCGACTCAGGATATTCTTTGCGGGCATACCAATCCGCCCAATTGCCGATGTAATACGGATCGGTGGTGTCGAGGATGGCATAAAGCCGCTCCCGCTGCGCGGCTGGCATGAGCTGAAATGCAAGCCGCACAATCGCCGCATGACCATCCTTACCCCAGCCGAAGCCACGAGTGGGAATTAACAATACCAGCGCAACGAAGCACGAAAAAATGAGATGGGTGATTCCGGTTCGTTGCATGGTATTCAATTATTAACGCGCGCGATGCGGACGAACAATCTGCGCGTCGGGAAGCATTCCCAAGTGGCGGAGCCGTCCTGAGCTTGCCGAAGGATGTACCCGCAGCCCATTGTCTGAACTATGATTCGTGTGATTATTTGGATTGAGACATGATTTCCATGCTACGCCAATCATCGAGCCAATCACACGAATCACATAAGCTTGTCCTGAGCTTGTCGAAGGATCATAGTTCAGACTTCTCCCGATCTGGCCGAGGGCAGGCGCTGGAGAGAGAGGATGCGGCCCAGAGGGCACCCGCCGCGGCGGACCGCCGCGCCGCTGCTCAAGTGGCACGACTGCCCTCAGCTTGACTGGGGGGACGGCACAATCCGCGCGAGGGGAAGCAGCCCCAAGTGGCGGAGCCACGAAGTACCGGGCGAGGGTTGGAACAAGCATCGTATTCTAATGTTTTAGGGGCCGTTAATATTATTTCCATTCGATGATGTCAGAAATTACGAAATCACATAGCAGTGAAGCGGCAGAAGCCTTGGATGAAATTTTAATCGCGCTACGCGGTACTACGCGATTTGATCTCGAAGACGAGCTGCGGCTCGACATCGGTGAACGGTTTAAAGACGATGCATATGAACTTCTTCATCGCGTGGGCCTTGTATGGCCCGATGACGCCATGTTCCGCCAGCGTTTTCGAAGTAAAGTTTTCGTTGACATTGTAATGGCTATCGAATGCACCTTAAAGGCTGCTATTATATTCTCCGCAAATGTTCCTGTTGAGGATGCTTATATGCTGGCCCGTGGAAAGGGCCACGGGCTATTAAGCCTTTTTGAAGAAGCCCAGGATCATTCATTAGCGTTTAATAGCATAACGGATGATGAACGAGACATGCTGCAGCAGGCGCAAAAGCTGGGCGTTAGCATGAGATATTCTCTTGATCTCTTCACCCTCTTATTTGACGAATCGTTCAGAGAATGGATGATGGATGATGGCGATATAAGTGGCACGATCTCATCAGAACGATTGGCTTCAGCGATTTTGGGAACTCGCGCGAAAGCTATTACGGAGCACCTACGAAATTCGACCAAGCGGTACGCGGTCGTACACTGGTGAGGAATGGGGCTTGCTGCATGATCGGAGACGAATCTTTACCACAAATATTGAAAAAAAGAAAAAAGCAAAGCGTACGAGTTAACTTAATTGCGATCAGAACGAGGAACCAAAAGCACCATAGGACTATACAGGAGGCATAGTTCCGGATGGTTTTGCTTCGGGGATATCCACAAAATAGGCTTCAATTGGTTCCCCTTTCAAATTGAGTTCTTTTGCTGCTTCAGCGATTTTTATGTTATAAAGCTCGGCGAATTTCTTCTCAAGCCCAAGGATCGACATTTGAAGGAATGAAATAATGGATTTTACATCATCCTCATAGCGCTGTTTCAGCGAACTCATTATAACGGCAAAGACAACAGTAAGGAGTAGGAAGATTAAAAGCAAGTGTTCAACTAAATTAAAAGTTAAAATGAGATTGCTTTTTGATCCCAAGTCATTTACTTCTTTTCCAGCAAATTGTGCAAAACTAAAGAGTTGAAACTTAAAAAAGTTAGGATGAATCCCGTTAGTAATAAAAAGAGATTGATTGGCCTGAAATAAAGATTGATAGATGATGCCAAATGCAAAAATGATTACCGCGAATATTAATGCATAGGAAATTAACGTTAAGAAGACAATAATTCCCCTTTTTTAAAAATTGCTCTTGCTTTTCACGGCACCATTCGAATGCCCGATGTAATCGAAGTAACTTTCGAATATTACGCACCCTTTGGGCTGCATTTCGGTGCTTTCTGCCGATAATTTTTGTAATTCTACGTGTTCCTTTTCGAATTCCTCAAAAACTTTTCTTTTTGTTAAAATATCGGGATCGGAAACTGCTTCTCCTTCAAAAATTCCTTTTGAAAAAAATACAACGAAGATTTTTATTCCAGCCAAAATTAGTAAGCTAATCGAAATAAAAATAACACATAAAATATTAATCTCAGGAGAGGGATTAATAAATGTGATTAATGTTGACAAAGCAAGCAATCATAAGGCTGCAATGCGTTGTCGGAACTTCATAAAAAATCGGCGAACAATAGGAATCAGGCTGACGCCAATGGTTATTGCCGATAGCGCCTTTTGTCTTTGTTCAGGTGTATCTGCTGTTGCCGCATTCTTTTTTTGGTTAGCATTGTTTCGCTTAATGGCCTTCCAAAGATATCGAAAAGGAAAAGTGTAAGGGTACGTAGCCACAAAGGATATGTTCAGGAAAAGTGATTTCCAGCCCTGAAAAAGGAAAAGGAGTATGATGGTAAAGAGGACCAGAAGGAACTTATATTGGATTAGCCAATGGAATTGCGATGGAATAATTGTTAAGAGCCACGCATCGACATCGAAAATTAAAGTATTCACAAACACGTAGCTCCAAAGGAGCAGAGCGCTTATTTCTCGAATCGCTTTATTTTTTTTAGGTTTCTTAGTTGCTTTGGTGTTAGTTTCAGCAACAGGTGCTAACTTTTCCATTCTAAAAAATCCTCCCCTGCCCCCCGCTCACATCCTCCACAGCCGCGCGTTTGAATGTGGAGCGTCCCAGCGGATTAAATCCGGGAACCGGGGGCGTTCGGTTCCCGACATCAATCCCTCGATGGTGAGGATTTGGAGCTTCGGGTATTCGGAGCCGAAGCGGGGCGCGTCGGGTATTATCATTCTCGCCTAACACGGCGAGCACCTATTGTGGGTTCCGGGCAATGACCCCAAGATGATAGCCAACTACCCTCTCCCCACGTAGTGGGGAGAGGGACATTCCGTCGCAGACGGAATCGGGTGAGGGGGCGTTGCGCCAAAAGCTCCACCGGAGCAGCATGTTACCGGCGGGGAATATGCCGCTCCTCTGGAGCTTTTGCATTACACCAAACGCAAAACCCCGCGCTTACGCACGGGGCTACAAATATGACGCTCCTGCCGGAGCTATGAAAAATATTTGGTCATCACACCGTGGGTTGAAACCCACGGCTACAACGATTACGCTCCTGCCGGAGCTAAACTGGTTTCCCCAGCCGTTGCAAAAGATTTAATTCCCCAATGTGATAGCTCTACACCCTCTCCCCACGTAGTGGGGAGAGGGATATTCCGTCGCAGACGGAATCGGGTGAGGGGGCGTTGCGCCAAAAGCTCCATCGGAACGGCCCGAGGGGAATCCGTGGACTTGAAACCCACATTCGGCTACAAATCCGTTCTCAATCCAAACCTTACGAAGGGAGTGAAATCCGGGCCTTCGTCGTCGATGGCGAAGTCGATGTCGTAGCGTTTGATGTGCAGTCCTACGCCGCCGGAGAACCCGCCGAATCCGTTGCCCGCGGGAACGTTAAGTTCGTGGCGCAGTTCGTTCTCGTATCCAAACCGCAAACGCACCACTTTACCCATCGCGAACTCGGCGCCAATGGAAAAATCATCGAAGGCATAGAAGAGATTGTGTCCTTCAAGATTGCGAGTGAGATTATGGAAATCGAGTCCCAGGGTAAGCGGCAAATGCTCCGGCTTGATGGTCGCGCCAAGCTGAACGTCCGGCCCAACAGGTTCGCCGACGCTGTCGTACTTCGAAAGTTCCCCGCCCAAATTGAGCGCGGAAAGCCCGAAGGTCATGCGTTCCTTCGCCCATTCGTAATAGAGACCAAGATCGGCAGCGATCCATGTCGCGCCATAATTCTGTACCGAGGAACCCGAAACAAGGCTGGAACTAACTACTTTCGCCGTCGCGCCATAATGCAAGCCGTTCGAAGCGGTACTGGAATAGGCGAGCAGGAATGCGACGTCTTCCGTGTTAAAGGTTCCGAGCGTTTGGCCGGTGTTATCGGCTTGCGTGGACGTTCCTCCATCGAAATACTGTACGCCGGCAGCAAAATTCCCAGCAAAGAGAATGTTCTCGGGAACCGGATGCTCATACACGACCGCGCCCTCGTTAATATCGAGCACGTAATGCGTGTAGCTTACGGAAATATCGTTCATCCGGTCGGAATCCGTGACGACGATGCTCGAAAGTGCGGCGGGATTGCTGAAGATGGTGTTCGGGTCGTTCGGCATCGCGACGAACGTGTTTCCCAACGCCGCCGCCCGCGGACTAAGCGGCTTGTTCAAAATATCCGAAAGCGCCGCGCGCGCCGATTCATTTACATCCTGCGCTTTTGCGACAAGGATGAAGGATGAAGTATAAAGGATGAAGAAAAATAGGCACGCGGCGAGGAACGCGAACGGGCGAGTGGGCTTCACTTTATGGCTTTCGTGCTTCATGGATGAATATGAACTCACTATTACAGAAACAAGGCGTGTCAAGTTTCACTCCGGTTAAGGTATTTGTTTTTGACCTAAAATTGTTTTGCGGCGATACAGCGCCAGCGCGTCGTTCCCACCGTTCGGATTTCCAAAGGTGCTATCGCGCACAAACCCATCCATCATGTGATGATCGAAAAGATTGATGTACCCTCCGAAATCGCCCTGAAAATCTAAAAAGTACGAAACGGAATCGTTATCGAGATACACGCCAATGCGTCCCGATTTCAGCGCGGCTAAGGCATCGGAATTCACCACGCCATCTATATTTACGACCTTGCCGGGAGTTGTCGTGAAATACCCATAATATCCCGAATTGAACGAGGCCACTTTAGCATGCTCGGTAAGTTTTTCAACGGTTGGCAATCCCAATGTAAGTAATTGCGATTGCGACGTATATTGCGGTTCCCGGAAAAGAATAAGTTGGAGAACGATCACGATCGCCGCAAGAGAGAATCTTCCGCTCGGACGCGCTTCGGTCGTACCGGCATTTGCGCCGATGCTGATTCCAAAGCCAATAAGAAAAATGGGAATTAACTCTTCAAGATACCAATCCCGAATAAATCCACGAAAGAACGAATGGATGAGCAGCAAGAAAACACCGCCGACGATCAATAAATAAATCCCACGCTCGGCTTGCGATAATTTTTTCCTTCGCACAATAACAGCGTAACCAATCGTAAGTATCGGCAGACCAAACGCAGCGTACCAAAAAGGCTTTAATGCATTACGTATTGCTTCGATTCCGAAATGCCAGTATTTCGATGAACCATACAGCACCTCGTACTTCCGCATCGCCAGCATCGGAACTGCCTCTGCGCTCGATTGAACGATGGTTCCAAAATGCGCGAAATTCCAGATCAGCCACGGCGCTATCACAATGCAGGCAAGCATAAGCGCAAGCAGCATTCCACTCCATTCTGATTTCGCTCGCGTCACAAAAATAAAAAGAGCAAGCGGGAGCAGCACAATAAAACTATCGGTGCGCGAGAGCATCAGCAATCCGGTAACGATTCCCAGAATGCTCCAATCCTTGAACAAACCGCTCGCTGTTCGCAAATATGCGCGGGACCACAGCACAAAGAGCAGCGCAGTCAGCGTAGTCTCCAATCCATTAATGCTTCGGATGATGACGATGGAACTTAGTGCATAGATCAATGCCGCAGATGCCGCAGCCGTTTTTCTGTTTGATTCTTTCGCAGTGGGAAGTAAATTGTAAATGGTACTTCCGATCAGCCAAATAATGATCGTATCGAGTACACTTTGAAACAGCAGGACTACGTGAATAAAACCCCACTTTGCAAAGCCCAGCGCAAAGATCGGCGAGATGAGCATGAGCCACAACGGGTGCATTCCATTCGTGGGATGAATGCTGTCAAAAGAGATCCCAAACCCATGCGCGAGATTGTTTGCGATGGTGAAATAGTAGAGCGCATCATCCGGCAGGCGAGTGGTAACTAATTGCAGTGTATGCATGCCGAAATAGAACCACGCGCCGATACGCACCGCGAGTCCCGCGAGCACAATCCAAATAAGCCAGCGTTTATTCTGCATTATCCTCTTGGGTGAAACGTCCGGTGAACTTCCTGCAAATAAGAACGGTCAACATGCGTGTAAATTTCGGTGGTGGAAATATCGGCGTGGCCGAGCATTTCCTGCACCATACGTAAGTCCGCGCCGCCTTCGATAAGATGCGTAGCAAACGAGTGCCGAAACGTGTGTGGCGAAAGATGCTTTTCGATCTTCGCGCTGCTTGCGTATTCTCGCGCAAGGTTCCACACCGACATACGCGAAAGCGCAGTTCCCCGCTCTTGATTAAGGAACACCGCGTCCGTTCGTTTTCCCGTTCGAATCAAAAGCGGTCTCACTTTTGAAAGATAAACATCCATTGCGTCACGCGCCATTCTTCCGATAGGAACAAGGCGCTCTTTACTTCCCTTACCGAATAATTTCACTAATCCATCGCGTAAAAATAATTGCGAAAGTCGCAGTCCCGTAACTTCGGATGCTCGCGCGCCGGTTGCATACAAAAATTCCAGCAGCGCGCGGTCGCGGATGCCTTTGTTCGTCGTCACATCCGGCTGCGCGAGTATCGCTGCGATTTCTGCGATAGAAAGCACGTCCGGCAGCGTGCGGCGAATAGATTTTACATCGAGATTTTCGGTGGGATCATGGAGAATAATTTTTTCTGTCAGCAGAAATTTATAGAACCCCCGCAACCCGCTTACGATGCGAACAACGCTTGCACGAGCCATTCCAGCTTCGCCAAGTTCCCTTAGAAACTTCTGAAGATCGCTGTACGATACGCGAACGATCGGAAGTTTTGTTGGAGCAATATACAATTCCAATTTTTGAATATCGCGCTCGTATGCTTCGAGCGAATTCGGTGAAAGTCCGCGCTCAATGCGTAGATAATTTAAATACAGCGCCGTGGGATTTAATGTTGTTCGCGGAATGGAACTATCCTCTGATTCGCTCCCAATACTTGCAAGGGTGCGCTTCGAGCGTTTCGGGCGTGTGATGGCTGGCAACGTTGTGTTATGCGGTCGCAGGCGTGATTTTCATATCCATCGTTTGCGCGGTTGGATAGGGGATGCGTGGATGATGCAGTCCGGATAAATGCCGCGCGAACACCGCGCGGATCATCGTGAAATCTCTCACGGTGATGTCCGATTGATCGAACTGTCCCTGCTCGAAACGGGTGTGAATAAGCTGCTCGATCGCCGCATCGATTGTTTCGAACGACATCTCTTCGCCCTTCCGTGCAAGCGATCTGGAGATCGCTTCGGAGGCATCGGCCAGCATAACGATCACCGTTTCTTTCGAATTCGGAAGCGGGCCGGCATAGTGAAATTCATGCTCGTTCACAATGCCATCGCCCGCGCCTTCGGTGACCGCTCGAAGATAAAAAAAAGAGATGGGAAGCGTTCCGTGATGCATGGGAATGAAATCAATGATGCGCTGTGGCAATCCCTGTGCCTTGGCGAGCGCAATGCCATCGGCGACATGCTTTTTCACGCGCTTTGCGCTTTCGCGGGCCGTGAGTGTTTCGTGAATGTTCCCAGTCTCGCCGGTTTGGTTTTCAACAAAGGTTACGGGGTCGTTCAGCTTGCCAATATCATGAAAATACGCGCCGATCTTTGCAAGCAATCCGTTCGCGCCAATGGCGATCGCGGCATGTTCGGCTAATTGCGCGACCATCATCGTATGCTGATACGTTCCCGGCGCGCGGAGCGCAAGTTCCCGAAGCAGCGGCTGGTTCACGTTATCGAATTCCGTTAACCGAAGATCGCTTGCGGTATCGAAGAGCATTTCGATCGCATAGAGCAGCCCGAGCGTCACGACGGGCGAAACCAGTGCGTTGCCAAGCGCGGAGATCAGTTCCAATCCTGCTTCGCCGGGAGGAGTTCCCTGCTCTAACGACAGCGCGGAGATCGAAACCACATAACCAATAAAAATATATCCGATGCTCGTAAAAAGCTGGCTTCGGTTACGCAGATCGCGCACCGTGTAGGCCGCGAACGCGCCCGCGCAGAGTCCCGCTAATGCGACCGAATAATCATTCCCGCGAATACCCGCCACAATAAGCGATGCCGCTACGGTGCCGTAGAATCCCGTTCGACTATCGAACAAAATAGTGAGCAGCATCGAAGCCACGGGAATCAGAATAAAATATTGCAGTGGAAAATCTACGGGAATCGTTACCGAGAAGTAGGCCATCACAGCCGGAAAGAGCACGACGAGCGCCAGCAATAATATCTGCGCGTTATCGTTATAGATCTTGCGGCGAATAAATTTGAGGTACAGCACGATGAGCATCACGATCAGCCCCGCATGACCGATCGTTCCCAAAATGCGTAAGAGTTCCGCAACTCTGCCGCCGCGTTCCAGCCGCGCTTTCGAAAGACTTTCGAGCGATGCAACGATCTGCGGCGTCAGCACTTCGCCTTTTTCGACGATCTTTTGTCCTTCAATCACAAGGCCATCCGTAGTCGGAACGCGATCGATAATAGATTGGCGGCTTTCTTCCGTGAGCGTCTGATCGAAAGCGACAGTCGGAACTAAAGATTGCAAAACGAGCGTCGAAAGCGGATGTAGCAGTGGGGAGTCGTGTTTCAAACGCGCTTCTAATTTCGCGTAAATGCGGTTCGCAACCGCTTGAACAGTGAGCAGAGAATCGCGAACGATCAGCGATTCCTCGTTCAGGCGGGTGCGGAGCGCAAAAAATTTCGGATCGTTCGCCGTTTCTTCCGGCTTGCCCGACGTAATAAAACGCATGGATTCCATCTCCCCGATCTGCCGCACAATATACGCTTCGAGATCGCTCCAATCGCGCACGCTTCGCTCAAATTGTTTCTGATTTTGGGATTGAACGGAAGAGGCGAGCAGCGTCCAATCGTCTCTCGAAAGGCCGAGCGTTTTTGCAGAATCGAGCAGGGAAACGCCGCCGAGAGAATCGACCCGCGCAAGCGTAAGCACATGCATCAGACGGTCCCAATGTTTTCGAAAGTTCCGCACGCTTGCGGATGGCGCGCTCGTATCCGGCACATATACCGAGTGAAGTTCCTGAAGCGCTTTGCGAACATCCTGCCCATACCGCACGCCATCTTTATAGACAGGGAACGTAAAGGGCGCGGTCACGTCCGCATTCGTCCACAGCGAGCCGGCTGCATATCCCGAAAGCGCGATCGTATGCGCGCTCGGGAAAAGCGCGGCGATCACAAGCGTCAGCACAATACCGATTGTCCACCTAATCGGCTTCGAACGCCGCCATTTCGGGTCAGCAAGCGCCTCCCGCAGCGACCGGATCGTGCGCGTACCGAGCGTGGTTTTGGATCGTTCGTCCTTCATCCAGCTTGCAACTAATGCAGTATGGCAAAAGGTGTCCTTATCAATGAAGAATTAAGAGTTAAGAATGAAGAATAGGGGATTTATAAATTAAGAATTAAGAGTTAAGAATTAAGAATTAAGAATGGCTGACACAGATTAGATTAAGATGTCATCCTGAGCGGAGCAATTCGACCCGCATCGTCGACGATGCTCGAAGCATCGGATTGCGGAGTCGAAGGATCTCCGGACATTCACCACTAAGCGTAACTGCATGAGATTCTTCGACTCCGTTCCTCACTCCAAGCATCGTGGTCGATGCGCGTCGTGACAAACTCCGCTCAGGATGACAGGTTGGACTTTATCGGATCATCCACATTCCTAATTCCTAATTCTCAATTTCTAATTCTCCATTCCTAATTCTCCATTCCTAATTTATTACGAGTAATTCTTCTTACCCAATTCCGGTTTGATACGAAGTTAACAAATTAGTGTACCATCCTGAGGCCGATAAAGTGCATCACTTTGACCCGGCCTCTATTATAAAACCACCATCTCGTGCAGTATCGCTGGCGACTTCCGGATCTCGTTCTCACAACAACTGTGGATGCGGAGCTTGCTGTGGATGATCGGTCATCCGCTGTGCGAGAACTTGTGGAATCGATTCGTGTGCCGGAAAGTATCGCACGTATTCTTGTTTCGCGTGGCGTGAGGACGTTCGACGAAGCGCGGGATTTTTTCCGTCCATCGCTTGAACGCCTGCACGATCCTTTTTTGATGGACGATATGCCTCGCGCAGTTGAACGCATCGCGCGCGCCATCGAACAAAAAGAACGCATCACGATCTACGGCGATTACGATGTCGATGGCACGACGAGCACCGCGATGTTGGCGCTTTTTTTTGAATCGATTGGCGTGCAAGTGGCTTGCCATACGCCCGACCGATTTACCGAAGGCTACGGGCTTTCGATTGCAGGGTTCGACCGCTTGTTTGCCGCGCCGGAAGGGCCGCCAACGCTTATTCTTACTATTGATTGCGGCATTACTTCCGTCGACCAAGTTGCGTATGCACGTTCTCGCGGCGCGGATATTATTATTTGCGATCATCACGAGCCGATGCGTATTGATGGCATACCTCGTCTGCCGGATGCATATGCCATTCTGAATCCGATCAAAGGTTCCTGTAACTATCCGTTCAAATTCTTGTGCGGATGCGGCGTGGGATATAAACTGATCCAAGCGCTTTCGAAGCAATTCAATTTAGGCGATAGCGTATATGATTTTTTAGATTTTGTTGCGCTCGCAAGTTCAGCGGATATTGTTTCCTTGCAAGGTGAGAATAGAATTCTCACCGCATTTGGATTAAAGCGCATCAACGAGCAGCCACGTCCGGGAATTAAAGCGCTGATTCGTGCCGCACAGCAAACCGTCGGGAAAATCGGTACGAGTCAAGTCGTGTTCGGACTTGCGCCGCGCATCAACGCTGCCGGAAGGCTTGGCGATGGCGGGCGCGCCGTGAAACTCCTCATGTCAAAAACCGACGACGAAGCCCAGCACTTTGCAGCGGAACTGGAATTTGCAAATTCCAGCCGCCGCCGCATCGATGAAGATGCGTTCTTCGAAGCCTGCGGTTTTGTTAATGGCATGTTACAACGAACCGCCGATGAAGCAACTCCTCGCAATAGAATTATTGTGCTGCATAATCCTGCGTGGCATGCGGGGGTGATTGGCATTGTCGCATCGCGGTTGGTAGATCGGTATCATCTTCCCGTCGTGCTGCTAACTACGATCGATGGCGTAGCCAAAGGCAGTGCGCGCTCGATCATTGGCTTCGATATTTATTCCGCGATTAAGCAATGCGAGAGCACCGTCATGAATTTTGGCGGACATAAATATGCGGCAGGGCTTTCTATTGCTGTTGATCGCGTGGCGGAGTTTCGCGCCGCTATTAATGATGTGGCCAGCGAAATGATAACGGATGCGATGCTGGAACCGGAAATTCTTATCGATGCCTCTATTGATCTGAACGAACTCAATCCGAAATTTTTTGCGATCACGCGGCAGTTCCAGCCGTATGGCCCGGATAACATGCGGCCCGTGTTTCATGCGAAAGAGGTGGAAGTCGTTGGCGTTCCGAGAACTGTCGGCAAAACAATTCCCCATCTGAAATTTCAAGTGCGTTCTGCTGCCATCGCTCGGCGAACCGATGCACCGCTTGCTCCGAATGTCACGCCGTTCACGCTTGGCGGTGCGGCGATAGAAGCCATCGGCTTCGGGCTTGGCGAGCGCATCGGCGAACTGCTAAACGCAGATAAAAAAGGACGCAAAGATCTCGAACTCGTTTTTTGCCTCGAAGAGAACGAGTACAATGGCCGCGTAACGCCGCAACTTGTCGTTAAAGATTTCCGCTAACCACATTTCTACGATAGCATCTTGAGCACCCGACGCCGCGCCCGCTCGATCATCCCGAGCTTGTTTACGATGATGAACCTCTTTTCGGGGTTTGCCGCGATCGTCACTGCGCTCGATGGTAAGCATGGCGACGATAGGGATTTTATTCTCGCCGGATGGTATATCGTTATCGGCGGAATCTTCGATCTGCTCGATGGCGCAATGGCGCGCCTGACGCATACTTCCAGCGAGTTCGGCGTGGAACTCGATTCGCTGGCGGACATCGTGACCTTCGGCGTTGCGCCAAGCGCGATCCTGTACAAAGCTTTTTTCTATCAATTTCCCGGCACCGGACTTTTACTCGCTGCGCTTCCTGCCATTTGCGGCGCGATCCGCCTTGCGCGTTTCAATACGCAGCTTGTCGGCTTCGATAAAGATTATTTTCGCGGTCTTCCTACCCCTTCTTCCGCCATTCTCATCATTTCGTACATCATGTTCCACCATCTCGCGCTTCCTATGGATCAGCGTTTGGAAGATCCCTGGATGTGGGTCGTAGCGATCGGAGCCTCGCTGCTGATGGTCAGCACGGTGAAATACGATGTAGTGCCGAAACCCTCGAAGCGGAACATTCTGGCGCATCCGTATAAATTTGGGATTTATTTTATCGGGCTGATCCTTGCGATCGTTACACGCGGGAGCGCGATCTTCCCGCTTTTTGTTCTATTCGTATTGTACGGAGTGATTCGCTCTTTATATGAACGAACACGCCGGCTCATTCGTGAACGCCGCGCCGCAGCATTACTCGACGAAGAAGCGCTCGATCACGAAGAGCAATCAACGTTCGGCATATAGTACCAAGTGATGAGTACCGAGTACCGAGTTGGTCGGTGCTCGGTACTTGGTACTTGGTACTTGGTACTTGGTACTTGGTACTTGGTACTTGGTACTTGGTACTTGGTACTTGGTACTCATCCACTCATTACTATGAAGTATTACGTTTATATCGCCATCGAGCGCAAGGAAGCGATTCTCGATCCTCAGGGCAAAGCCATCGAGCACGCGCTTGCGTCGCTTGGTTTTCGTGAGATCGAAAACACGCGCGTGGGTAAGCATATCCGGCTGACGGTCGATGCTGCCTCGCCCGAAGCTGCGCGTACCATCGCCGAACGCGCCAGCGAAAAGCTGCTTGCGAATCCGATCATGGAGACGTTCTCCGTCATTAACGTTACGCCGATCGCATGAAAACCCGCGTCATCGTTTTTCCCGGATCGAATTGCGATCACGATGCCATGCATGCCGTGAAAAATGTGCTCGGCGAGCAGGATACCGAGTTCGTCTGGCATAAAGAAGATTCCATCGGTAAAAACGTCGATCTTGTGATTTTACCAGGAGGGTTTTCTTATGGAGATTACTTGCGCACCGGAGCTATCGCAAAATTTTCGCCGGTGATGAAGGATGTTATTCGCTACGCCAACGATGGCGGGATGGTGCTTGGCATTTGCAACGGATTTCAAGTGCTCTGCGAAAGCGGATTACTTCCCGGTGTGCTCATCCGTAACGCAGGATTGCGGTTTGCGTGCAAAGAAGTTCATCTTCGCGTCGAACAGAATACTCGTTTTACGGGAGAAATTGCAGAAGGATCGATCCTAAAAATTCCCATCGCGCATGGCGAAGGAAATTATATTGCGGACGATGAAGTCATCGCCGATCTGGAACGAAATAACCAAGTGGTGTTCCGCTATGCAGATGCGGACGGGAACCCAACGCGCGCATCGAATCCGAATGGCTCCATCAACAATATCGCGGGAATCATTAGTAAAGAGCAGAATGTGATGGGCCTCATGCCGCACCCGGAACGCGCTTGCGAAGCCATGCTCGGCAGCGCCGATGGACTCAAAATTTTCGAATCGCTTCGCAGATGGTTTCAGGAAAAAGCTCCTAAAAACTCCACTAATCACAGAAATGCTGTTTCCATGAGAACGGCTGTCCCAATTTAACAAACAACAAATGGATTTCGGCTACATCTTGCAACTCATACTTTTCGCGGCGCTCGCGCTGGTGGTTCTCGTCATTCTCGTCGGCGCGGTGATCGCTATTCCACGCTCTAACAAAATAAAATCGTTTCGCTACAGCAAAAAAGGCGATGACTGGATCACCGGGTACAAGAAACCGTGAACCATTCAGCAATATTTCATTTGATGGTCGTTTTTATCATGTCATTCTGAGCGAAGCAATTCGACCGGAGGGAGAATTGCGGAGTCGAAGAATCTCATGCAGTTTAGCTCAGTGATGAATGTCCGGAGATCCTTCGACTCCGTTTATCTCTGCTTCGTCGAGATAAACTCCGCTCAGGATGACGTTTATATTCGCCTCATTTATTACACTTCGCTCACGAACCTTCTTAGCCTAATCGAAGTTCGTACCATTATTAAACCATTTCCGGCGAAAGCCGTCAAAATCACAGACAACGGAGACTAATCCATGTTTAGAAATGTCGGCCCATTCGAATTACTTATCATCGTGTTCATCATTATGATATTGTTCGGTGGCAAGAAAATTCCTGAGCTGATGCACGGCCTCGGCAAGGGGATCAATGAATTCAAGCGCGGCGCGCAGGGAGATCCTGCCGAAGCCGCAAAGACAACGCCAACACCCGAACCGCCAAAGGCATAAGGGAAGTTCTTTAGCACTCAACATTGCACCATTGGTGCGCCATTTACTATTTACGTATGTTAGAAGACCTTAGCCCATTGAAGCTATTAATTATCGTCGCGGTACTGTTGCTGCTTTTTGGCGGCAAGAAGATTCCTGAACTTATGCACGGCCTCGGCAAAGGCCTGAATGAATTCAAACGCGCAACGCAGGGTGGTGGAGATGACCCCAATGCCGTCAATATCCCCGAAGCGCCAAAAGCGTAAAGCGCATTTGTAGGGGCCAATGGCATTGGCCCTTTGGTCGCGAAAAATGGGCTAATGTTCGAGAAAAAAAAGGGCCAATACAATTGGCCCCTACGATAAAAACCATGTTTGAAAATGTCGGTGGAGGCGAGATCCTCCTTATTTTGCTGGTCATCCTGATTTTCTTCGGTCCGAAGAAAATACCGGAGCTTGCCCAGAGTTTAGGTAAAGGCATTCGTAAATTCAACGATGCCAAGGCAGGAATTGAGACGCAGGTGAAATCGGCGATCAAAGAGCCGCTCGAAGCGCTCACCGGCGCGAAAGAAGGATTCGAAACTCAACTACGCACCATCGCCGAACCACTTCACGCCGAATTAAAAATTCCTCCAGCGCTAACGGCTGTAACCGTTCAACCCGCGCCAGCGCAGCCGCCGGTTCCTGAAACGCAAGCGCGTGGCGCAGAAACTGTTGCAGACGCTTCTACCGCGTAATCTCCACTTTCGTGGATTGATTGCCTTCCCTCAAAAAGTAAATTCCGGATTCTAAGCGCGAGACATCAAGCGTGGTGCTGGTGCCATCGTCATTCGCATTCATGCGTTCCCGGCCCATGAGATCGAAGAGATGGATGGTTCCCGTTTGGCCACCGAGAATTTGTACTTCATCCGTTGCGGGATTTGGGAACACTTTAATTGCATCACTCGAGTTAACAGCCTCCCTTACTGATGATGCAGGATTGACCTCATAAATAAAGCTCCACACCAAATACTGACCGTCCGTTGAATGAAAGACGAGATAGTGGTGGCTGGTACCATTTGTGTCAACAATCTTTGGGGTAAATTCAAAATTTAATAACAATGAATCACCACCGGACATTATGTAAGGCAATGCTGGGAACGAATCGAAGGCAATTTCGGAGAAATTGCCGACCTCATAAATGGAATCTATCGTTGCGCCATCGCAAGTGCGAAGTAGCACCGGCTGACCGCCAATACCATTGCCGCCATTTAGCACAGGTGCCATACCAACAGTGTAGATCGCTGCTTCGAGGGTATCGAACATGGTATCGGTTTCCGGTTCCTGGGTGTAAGATGCAAACCCTTCACCGTCTACAAGGAGGGCCCATGTAAATTCATATCCATACATGGCAAGATTAGGCGTGTTTCGAGCATGAAAGATAATGGATGCTGTTGCAGTAAATTGTCCATTGTAATAAACGGTCTCGTGCATCGTGTCATTACCCTCATGTGTGGGAGCAAAGCCGGCGTCTCCACCCACGCTGACGTAGCCAAGCACATAATCAGGTATAATAATTACTGTTTGATCCTGAAACTGGGTTGGATCTCCCTGAGGTACAATCGAATCGATCGTGAGTGGAACGCTCTGATTTAAATTAATCAATCCATATCTGACCGGGATCGAATTTTCAGGCACGCCATTACACACATAGCCGATTTCTCCCGTATCGTCATAAGAGGTGATAACGAGTTGACCGGCTTGCTGAGCGTTGGCAATGCTGGTGACAAAAAGAAGAAGTAATAAAATGCTAAGTCGTTTCATAATTTTTCTCCGGTGAAAAATCCTTTTTTCAATATAATCAATTAATTTTCATGAAGCACGAAATGTTGCTGTGAGAAAAGCATGGAAATGCTTCACACCCACTCAGCGTTACAAATAACCTATGGATCACCCCGAACACGCCAACGAAGCTTTTCGCCTGATATTCTCGGGCGCATCGCACACATCATTGCGGATGTCGAGCAAACGACGGGCGCGGAAATCCGCGTCTCCATCCGCGATCTGCGCGATGCCGGCGAGGCTGATCTCTCGCTGCGCGAGTTAGCGCAGAAAGAATTTACCACGCTGCAATTACATCAGCACGATAAACGATTCGGAATTTTACTGCTCGTTCTTTATCACGAGCGAAAGTTTTATGTGTATGGCGATGAGGGCGTTCATTCTAAAGTCCATCCCGAAGCATGGAACGATGTGGCCAGCACACTCGGCGAGCATTTTGCAAAAGGGAACTACGAAGGCGGCTTACACGAGGCGCTAAAAAAGATCGAGCATCATCTAAAAGGAAAGCTTCCCAAAAACGCCGCGCCGGTCGAGCACACGCATACGGAAGTGGTGATGAGTTGAGGGGTCTTATTTTACCTGTCATCCTGAGCGGAGCAATTCGACGCGAAGCGTCGGATTGCGTAGTCGAAGGATCTCCGGACATTCACCACTGAGCCAAACTGCATGAGATCCTTCGACTCCGTTTTTCTCTCCTTGCGTCGAGAAAAACTCCGCTCAGGATGACATCTTGAAAGCTATTGGTACAACCGATGTTCCGCAATGTACTTCCCCAACCTCATCCGGAACTAAGTAGCGAATCGATTTCCCGGCTCGAACGCGCGCGCGAATATCGGTCGAAGAAATGTCCATCAGTGGAATAGGTAATATCTTCACTCGTTTCATCAGAGCAGGATCTATTTCATCGAACGAATGCGAAGGCCGCGCCATCACGACAATGTTAGCCATTTCAAATATCTTTTCCGGCTCATGCCATGCATTAAACACCGCAAGCTGATCGAGACCTATGAAGAGAACTATCTTTTCCGGCGCCCACTGTTGCTGGATTTCGCGCAAGGTGTCAAGCGTGTACGATGGGCCAGAGCGATCTAACTCGATGCGGGAAACCTGGAATTTTTCATTGCCGCGAATAGCAATTTCGGTCATAGCAAGCCGATGTTTTGTCTCTGTAATTTGGCCAATCGGTTTATGCGGCGGGATATGTGCGGGAACGAAAAATAGTTTATCCAACGCGAATGCTTCCACCGCCATTTCACCCGAAATGAGATGCGCGAGATGCGGAGGGTCGAACGTGCCGCCGAGGATACCGAGATTTTTCATTGTCTGAACCATGGTTCATGACTGTTTTATAAACCGAAACTCCGTGCGGCGGTTGCGCTGGCGGCCTTCGTCGGTATCGTTCGGAGCTTTCGGTTTTGTGGCGCCGAAGCCTTTCGGAACCACTTGTTTTGCTTTCACGCCATGTGTTACCAAGTACGCCTTGACTGCTTCGGCTCGTGCAAGCGAAAGCTTCCCATTATACGCCGCCGTGCCGACGGAATCCGTATGCCCATCGATCTCGATCTTGAGCACCGGATATTTCTTCAGCAGATCGACCCAATAATTCAGTTCGCTATGCGATTCAGGCCGCAGCGTTGCTTTATCGAAATCGAAGAATACATTATGTAGCTCGATGCCAGAGGTATCGATGTTCGGATGATTTCGTGCCCAGTTACCCGTAGTGTCCGGACCTAAATGATGGCGCTTCTTCCAGTCACCCGTCGTGTCACGTTCCGGGTGTTTGCGCTTCCAATCACCTGTCGTGTCGCGTTCCGGATGTTTGCGTTTCCAATCGCCTGTCGTGTCTCGTCCCGGATGATTACGCATCCAATCGCCGGTGGTATCACGTCCCGGATGATTGCGCATCCGATCGCCGGTAGTATCACGTCCCGGATGATTACGCATCCAATCGCCGGTCGTGTCACGTCCCGGATGATTGCGCATCCAATCGCCGGTCGTGTCACGTCCCGGATGATGATTGCGCATCCAATCGCCCGTCGTGTCGGCGCCTCCAGTATTGCCGGCTCCGTGCAGATCCCTGCCCGTATTTTGGTAACTCTTTTCGGTATTGGCCGCGAGCAAACTATCGTGGTAATCTTTTGCGCTATCGACCGCATGGATGATCGCGTAATTCGGCAGCTTCGTAAGCGGAAGATCGTGCGTTACTTCGCGGTAGGAGATCGTATCGGGAACGGTATAATGATCGGAGTAGGGTGCGTAACCGGGAGCGATTGCAGTCACGCCATATTCTTTTCCGGTTCCCAACGTGATGTAAAACTTGCCCGTTACTTTGTTGGCATGATAGGTTGCTACTAATTTATCGGTTTTGAGATCGTTGACATCGACCTCTCCGCCAATGGGTTGCAGCGTTTCCTTATCATACACAATTCCTTCGACCAACGTCACCGGCCCCGGACGAAATTCGAGCGGAAGTTTTGCTTCATAAAGACTGAGCGGCGCTCGTGCATTATCGCGCTGAGTCGAATAAATAATTTTATCGCCGCTGGCAGGAATGGTTAGGAACTCATCGTCGCCATACGCATTAATGGGGCGGCCAAGATTGACGGGCACGCTCCAGGTTCCATCATCGAGCTTGCGGGACAAGAACAGATCGTGATTGCCGAAACCGGGATGCCCGTTCGATGAAAAGTACAGCGTCTTTCCATCGGCAGATATGAAGGGGGAACGTTCGTTAAAGCGCGTGTTGATCGGCTCGCCCACATTAGTCGGCACCGACCAGGAACCATCTGTATTTTTGTAGGAGACGTAAATATCTTCGGAACCATCTATGGAACCATGCCGGCGGCTGGAGAAATACATGGTCTCGCCATCGGCGGTGACGCTGGGGTTGGCGTCCCACGCAGTCGAGTTCAGCGGGTGCCCGAGTGGCTGTGGTTTTGTCCAGATGTCACCAACAAGACGCGAAACATACACATCGCAATCGCCCATGCCGTCGGGTCGGCGGCAGAGGCTGAGGTACATCGTTTGTCCATCGGCGGTTACGAAGGCCGAGCCTTCATCATCGACGGAGTTCATCGGCGGCGGAAGCGGTTCCGGTTTCGACCAATGCCCAAGCGTATCGCGGTGTGTCATGAACAGATCTTCGCCGTAATCTTTGGTTTCGATCTCCTCCTTTTCATTCGTTCCCGGACGTGTCGAAGTAAAAAAAAGCGTAGTGCCATCGGCAGTTTCCGTCGGCGCGAAATCGTCGTATTTGCTATTGATCTCGTTGAGCGCGATCGGGTCTTCGGTGTTTTTCGGTTTCGCAAATTCGACGATACAACCCAGATTGAATTTGATCCACCAATCAGCGTCGATCATCGCGGCGCTATCGGCTTTGTTCACGGGATCCATGCGGGCAATAAATTCCCGCAGCGCATGGACGGCGCTATCGAATTTCTGTACGACATGAAACGAGAGGCCGAGATTATAATACTCATAGACATCGAACATGGAATCGAGCCGGATGGCGCGCTCGTAGGCATCGATGGCTTTCGGATAATTTTTTAGCTCCTGATACATCCCGCCAATGCGCTCGACGGGATAAGCGTAGGTGGGGTCTAATTTTGCAGCGGTATCGTATTCGAAGAGCGCGTATTTATATTCCTTTTTTTGCTCGAAGTCGAAGCCAATGCGGGAGTATTCAAGCGAAGCCGCATGATCCACTTTTGCGGGCTGCGCCGCAACCGGAGTGGTGAAATAAAAAAAAGCAAAAGCGCCCAAAAGGCGCGACCGAAATCGCATGTATACTATGATAACCGACGAATACCGTAAAATGGCTCCGCACAGCCGTTGGCTGTATTTCAGCTATCTGCTGCATTTCGGAGTGAACTTTTCCTACGAGCGCAGCTTCCGTATGTTCCATGCACTTATTTCTGCATGATTCCAGCTATCAATACAAGGGATGTATTTTACCACATCGCAGTCCCGATGGCTTTATTCAAATTATACTGGCTAAGTTCCAATGAGAACATCAACTGAGCCTGCTGAAGCTTTGCTTGTTCGAGCGCGCTTTGTGCGGTAAGGACATCCAAATTCGTGGCCGCGCCGTTTTTGTAACGCACCACCGCAACATCGTACGCGTGCTGCGCCTGCTGAATTTGCACATCCGTAAGTTTCAAACGCAAACGGCTCGATTGAAGATCGGCAAGTGCCTGCTCGACATCGTTTTCTATTCCAAGCTTCACGTCCTCGGTGTGTGCCTGTGCTTCGCGGTATTGCGCTTGGGCTTCATCCACTTGTGCCGATGTGCGTCCGCCGTCTAAGATCGGAATGTGGAGATCGACGCCGCCCGTCCAGTTGAGTTTGCCTTGCGTGAGATTTGGTAAGTAACCATCTCTATATCCGCCGGTGACATTAGCGGAAAGAAGCGGGTCGTTGCTTTCTTTTGTGGCGTCGATCTGTAGGCGCGCGGTATTTTCGGCGTCTTCGGCGACGGTGATCTCTGGTCGCTGTTTATCGGCAATGGAATCGAGCACGATCGCATCTTCCGGCAATGAAGAAGATTGCGAAGGGCGTGTCACGTTGATCGGAGTTCCCGGCGCCATTCCGAGCATTCGGCGCAAACCGGCAACTTGTTTTCGCCGGCTCGATTGGAGATCGGCAATTTCGCTTTCCGTCTGTGAAATACGCGCCTGAATGTTCAGCGTATCGAGCGAAGTTGCGGTTCCTTGCTGTTCGCGCTCATCGGCGTCCGAAAGATTAGATTTAAGCACGGCTACCTGATCTTGTTCCACGCGAATGCCTTCATCGGTCGTCAGGATCGAATAATAGATCTGCGTCGTCCCATACGCAGCCATCGCTTTATAGGCTTCGAGATTATCGGCAGCGCTCACGATACTGCTTTTTGCAACCCGGTCTTCGGCGTCTAATCTGCCGAACGTCCACAGCGGCTGTTGCAGTGTGAATTGACCGTTGTAATTATTATTCGGCTGCGTTACAAAAATCTGGTTCCCGAACGGGATCGAAATAACCGGATCGATGCGCGTGTAGCTCGCATCGCCGAACAGGGTCGGCTGCGCATACGATGCGATTTCGTTATACTGCGCCTTTGCCTGATCGAGCGCCGCCGTGCCCGCTTCGAGCGAAGGCGAATGCTTGATCGCCATCGCTACCGCTTGGGAAAGGGTGAGCGTAAGCGTATCGCCGCTTTGGGCATACACGCCGGAAGCGGTTCCCAAAAGGATCGTGATAATAATTCCAAGTTTTCTCATTTCAGATTTCATAATTCATAATTCTCCGCCGCGGCGGATTCATAATTTCCCGTTAATGCGCCGACGCCATTTCTGCCGACACCGCGACTTTGCCTTTACGGATGGTCAGAATAAGCGGCAAACACGCAACGAAAAAGATCGTCACAAAAACAAAAATATCGAGGTAACTTTTTATCATTGTTTGCCGCGTGACCATCCCATCGAGCGCGGCAAGCCCTTGTTGTTTAGCAACCGCAAGCGTCGAGCCTTTTGAAACGAACGATTGCACCAGCCCAGTGAGCCGCTGTTGCGTGGCCACGCCATATTGCGTGACGTGCGAGATCAGCCCAACGCGATTAATGGCCATCCGATCCACCAAATAGGTGTTGACGATCGCAATGCCGAACGATCCTCCTAATTGACGCATCATATTATTCAGCGCAACGCCTTGTGGAATGTCGCGTGGATTCAATCCCGAAACGGCGAGCGTCGTAATGGGTATGAAACAGAGCGGTAATCCTATGCCGCGAATAACGAGCGGTCCGAAAAAGGTCCACCATCCCGCATCGAGACTGATGCGAGAAAGCATGAACGTATAGACGGCGGTGAGCGCAAATCCGACGAAGATCATGAGCTGCGGCGATAATCCGCGCTCTTGTATCTTACCAACAAATGGCAAGACGAACAGCGTAACGATCGCGCCCGGAAGCAAAAGCAAACCCGTTTGCATCGCCGTATATCCCAATAGTTGCTGCGCAAAGATGGGAATGACGAATACCGAAGAGAATAACCCAAAGCCGATAATGAACGTAAGGAAGGCGCACGACGCAAGCGTCCGGCTTCGGAGCACGTGAAGCTCCACGACGGGATGTTCCGTTGTCAGTTCCCGCCAGATGAACAAGATAAGCGCAATGACGGACGTCACGGTAAGTGATACAATGGTACGGGAATTAAACCAGTCTTCGGTTTCGCCGCGCTCAAGCACATATTGCAGCGAGGCGATCCCAACGATCAGCAGCACAATTCCTTCCCAGTCGATGCGCCCTACCTTTCGCAGATCCTTCGGTTCTTTTACATACGTCCAAGAAAGGATGGCTGCCGTAATGCCGATGGGAATGTTTACGAAAAAGATCCACGGCCAGGTGAAATTATCGACGATCCATCCGCCGAGCGTCGGCCCGATCGTTGGACCGATAACCACGCCCAACCCAAAGATCGCTGCGGCCATCGGGCGTTCTTTGATCGTGAAGGTATCGAAGAGAATGGATTGCGATGTGGAGAGCAGCGCGCCTCCGCCGATCCCTTGCATGAATCTAAAAAACACGAGTTCTATCAGCGTATGCGAGTTCCCGCAAAAGAACGACGATGCGGTAAAGAGCAGAATAGAGAACACATAATAATTCCGGCGCCCGAACAGGCCGCCGAGAAAACTCGTCATGGGAATGATAATGACGTTGGCGATCGCGTAGGACGTGATCACCCACGCGACGTCCTCGATCGTCGCGCCAAGCGAGGCGCTCATGTTCGAGATCGCTACGTTCACGATGGACGTGTCGATCAACTCGATCACTGCGGCGGTAACCACGGTGATGACGATGATCCATTTACGAAAACCTTGTTCTGCCACGGGGAAGTATTAAGTGCTAAAGTGCTGAGTGCTATAGTGCTAAGAAGAGAATTGTTATAATTCGTACCTCTTACTTCTTACCTGTTACTTCTTACCTTTTATCGCCACCTGTAGCGATAGTAACATCCACGCTCATGCCGGGTCGGAGCGGGGATTTGGAATAATCCTCGCGATCGACAAGAATTTTCACCGGCACGCGCTGGGTAACTTTTACGAAATTGCCGGTGGAATTATCCGGCGGCAACAGCGAAAATTTCGCGCCCGTAGCCGGTGAGATGGATTGCACCGTGCCGTGGAATGTCGAATCCGGGTAGCCATCGACTACAAACTCGGCGCGCTGACCGGGGTGCATGTCAAATAATTGCGTTTCTTTGAAATTCGCAGTAATCCATATATCGCCCTGCGTTACAGCCATCAGCGGCTGACCGGCTTGAATGTATTCGCCAATTTCCACATTGCGTTTTGCTACGATTCCCGCGACCGGCGAGATGATAGTGGCATACGTGATCTGCAATTTTGCATTTTCGAGATCGACCTGCTTTTGCCCGATCTGCGATTTCGCAACAGCCACTTGCGCTTCGGATGCCGAGGCCATGTCGTTTGCGCTTTTTAACTGCGCTTCGGCAACTTCATCTGCGGATTTATAATTATCGAATTGCTGCTTGGTGATCGCGCTGCCGGCGAAGAGGCCGTTTGCGCGAGCGAGATCGTCCGCAGCTTTTTGGCGGCTGACGGTTGCGGTCACAACATTTGCGCGCGCAACCGAAGCCGATGCCTCAGCAGAGAGCGCGGAGGCCTGAGCATTCGCAAGCGCCGCATCCGCTGATTTTATCTTTAGCGATAAATCATTCGTATCGAGCGTGACGAGCAGCTCGTTCGAATCCACGCGGTCGTTATCGTTGACGCGAATAGCGGCCACGAAACCGGCCACGCGCGGAATGATCGGCGTCACATCGACATCGATCTGCGCATCGTCCGTGTTCTCGTGAACTTTATTATATTGGATAATGTGCCAGCCGTAAATTCCGGCTGCGATAAGAATGGCCAGGAAAAGAAAGGGGAGCGCTCTGCGCACGATGCCTTTTTTTTCTATTTTGACTTGCTCTTCCGTATTTGTTTCTGCCATGCGATTGATGAAAAAAGTGTCTGACACTAATCAGACGATTTAAAATGCTATTATGACGAATGAACTATTTTTTTATTGCGTGACCGCGTTGCCACGGGGCGCGTGTTCTTCTTAAGCGGTGTTTTCCGCTTCAGAAGATTTTTTCGCGCGTCGGTTTCCAAAATGCCTTCGAATAAAATTTTAATCAAACTTTGAAACGCTACCTGTGCCGTGCAAGGAAGCTCGCTGAGCGTTTGCGGAACCATTAGGCTCTCGACGGCTGCCGTATAACTGCGTAAAATGATTTCCGCCGGAACATCCGAGCGAAATACTCCGCGTTCGATTCCTTCTTCGATCAGCGTTCCGAATTTTCGGAATCGCGCTTGTTTCACTTCGTGAATTTCCCGCCACACTTCCGGCGCGTGAATGAACACATCGCGCGAAAGCACCGGCGAAACCCGCTGATGCTGAAAACCGATCATGGACATCACTTCTTTCAGCTTATCCAGAAACGGCATCGCGCGATCGGCAAGGATCGAATCGATCTTTTTTGCCGATTCTTTCAGCTTCGGCAGAATGACGGCGCGAAGAATATCCTCCTTCGTTTCGAACTCGCGGTACAGCGTCTTTTTGCTGATACCGATAGCCTGCGCGATCTCGCTGGCCGATACTTTCGAATACCCATGCTCGTGAAAAAGCTCTCGTGCCGCATCGACGATGCGGCTGCGGAGATCGGTAGTCGGTTTAACGATAGTGGAGTCTGGATGCATGAGGAATCTGAGGAAACCAGAATCGATTCGTTAGTTTCCAAAGGCACGATACGCTCATTTATCGCTAAGGTTTCGATCCAGCAGATTATGAATTCATTGTATCGTTACCCATCATTTTTACTGGATCGCCACGATGAACCACTCTGTGAAGAACTATGGAAACCCAAAATGAGTAAATTGGTTTCCGAAGCCATATTATTTTTTTATTATGCCGTTTCCATCGCCATAAATTTCTCTGCTTCTCGTTTCAGCATTTCTTCCGCTTCTTTTCCCTCGACGCTCGCCGTGCTGAACGAAAGTCCGGCTTGCGAGAGGCGATAGGAATGATGCAATCCAAACGTTCGCGCGCTGGTAACAATGGGGGAGTGAAATTTTTCACGAAGATTCCCCATCGTGCGCGAAAGGCGTTCTTTCTTTTCTGTATCGTCGAAGAATAATTTCTCCTGCGGCGTGGTGGGTTGGAAATCCGAGAGATGCACACCGATGAACGTCACACGCGGGCGTGGATTTGCAAGCCAGATCTCGCGCGTCATTTCTGAGACGAGCGGGAAGATAACCTGCTCCGATTGCGTGGGAATTTTTAGATGCGTGGCCCGTTGCGCGAATCGTTGATCGGCGAACCGCATATAGATGGAAAGGCTGCGTGTGCTCATGCTGCTCGTCCGTAAACGCCAGAGACAGCGCTCGGCGATGTAGAGCAAGAGCGATTCCACATAGTCTTTATCCGTCGTCGTTTTTTGCAGCGTGCTTTGATGCGAAATGGATTTCGCCGCGCCGCGTTTCATGAGCGGACGCGCATCGCGGCCATGCGCCATGTTCCAGAGAAATGTCCCGTGTACATTCCCGAACAGCTTACGCAGCACGCCGGGAGCCATTTGGCAAATATCGCCGCATACTTCAATGCCAAGCTCTTTAAGTTTTCGTTCCGTTGCGTGTCCGACGCCGGGCACGGCTTCGACGGGCAGCGTGGCGATCCAATCCTGCTCGTAACCAAACGGCACTTGGGTAATGCCATGCGGCTTCTTAAAATCGCTCCCAATTTTGGCTAATACTTTCCCGCTTGCAATTCCGATGGATGAGCTGAGGTGAAGTTCCTCGTCTATCGCGCGCTGAATGGCCTGAGCAGCCCCAAGCGGATCGTCCCGCCAGCGCGGAACGTGCGTGAATTCGAAAAACGATTCATCCAAACTAAGCGGCTCGACATCCGGGGTGAAACGGTAGATGATCCGCAGGATTTGCTCGGACGCCTCCTGATACCGCTCGTAATTCGCGCGCACGGGAACCGCTTGCGGAAATTGACGCATCGCTTCCTGTGTGCTCATGCCCGTTTTTATGCCCAGCCGCCGCGCCACATAATTGCACGAGGCAACCGCGCCGCGACCCACCGGGCCGGCGCACACCAGCACGGGTTTCCCGCGCAGGCTCGGATCGTGCTTTTCTTCGACCGAAGCGAAGAACGCGTCCATATCGAGATGACAGAGGATGAGATTCATAGGTGCCTATAATAGCATAGACAAATATAATACATTTTCGGACGACGGGGATGAAAAACATGAGAGAACAGGTTTATGTACCTCCATGCTCACGTCGTTATATATTTTCACTTGCAAACGGAATGTGCGCGGGGGAGGCTCAAACCTCATATAGAAATTCAATATCAGGGTTTACCAGCACCTGCTGAGCCCATGCAAAGAGATTTTCAGCATGTGTTGCGTATGCCCCTTCGCCATCAGACCCCAATACCATCCCGAACCATTGATTATGCTCACGGTATCCTCCAACGGATGAAAAACTTTGCCGAACAGCAGCACCAGAATCTCCACCTCTGCTAATAGGTTGTGCGATGTACATTGGACGTTCATGACCAAGCATAAGAACGTCTCCAACACTTTTCAGTTTACCATCATTGTAAAGGTCAATTGATTTTCTCACGGTTACGGCAGACACGCGGGCGAGAGTTTCTCGAATCCTCCCTGCGCCACGAAAAAGGATAGGTTCTTCTTGAAGAATTTCCGAGATTGGTTTCACCGTAGCACGATGTTCGTCCTTATGCATCTCAGACTCTATTATATAAGACGGCTCCAACGCAATCAGTACCGCATCAAGTTGAGTCCTGACCTGTTCAAAATCTCTAAACTCACCACAGACTTCTTTGTAGCACACATCACCCAAAATACTCCGGTTTTTTTTACTTCGAAATTTTCCGACTTTATAAATGTGCTCAATTGAAACATGGGACCAGTTCCGCACAACATGCTCACATGTCAGACCCCAATATTCGCTTTTCGATGTAGAAAATATACCACAAAGAGTTCCATATTTTTTCGTTCCCAGCTTCGAGTCGAATAGCTTATCGCCACTATTAATGTTAGCTCTTGCAACTCCAGCTTGCCTGAATATAATCGGTGTGCCTTCGTAATTGGTTGTTTCAGAAAAACCCTCATTCCAATGCTTTGGATCTATATCTACTATAATCTCAAGTTTTGGAGAACTATTTTCACCGTCGTTGTAAGTGAAGCAAGACGGCTCACCACCAACACGAAACGGAGAACGTCTAATTCCGTCAGGGCCACCCGATATTCCGATTCGGGATTTCATTCGTTCGAAAATTAAATCCTTCGAGAGAGGCATACAATAAAGGTCATGAATTACCTCTTGTCCACGCAAACCAAGTCTCTCGTCTATGAATTCTGGAGAAAAACGCAGGTGCTGCCCCGTAGTCTCGTCCTGCTTAACATAATTATATAATCCCTTTTCGAAGAAGCCACGAAGGTGTCCTTTAAAAGCAACATATCTAAGATAATCTATGAGCATAAGAAAATTTATCCTAATGTGATTTTTGTCAAAGCACTGAAAAGCGATTGCCATCCTATCCCTATGGGGAGCAATGCGGCGAGTTGCACGAAGATTGGTTTCTCCGTATCAAATGTCGCTTTATAAGCTGGTGGCAAAAGAATGATTCCCATGATAAGCCCGAATATAATTCTTCCAAACACGATGGAAGAGTCAATCCCCCATGTGCCACTTTGTACATAAATCCTCAAGAATGGTTCAATAACTACACCAGCAGAAACGATGAGATATTGCGGAAGAACATAAGTATTTTTGGCACTCGCAGCATTCCCCTTAGCGACGATTTCTCTGTGTTCGGATTGAAGATCGAAATAACTAATTATTTTATTAACCATGATTTTATCCTCCATTAATATTAAAACCTAACAGCTAAAAAAGCAACAAAAGCAGGGAAGGAACCATTACTCAAAGCGCATCATAAACCGAGTCCTCGTCCGCATAGCCATCGAGGAAATGTTTGAGAGCCATTTTTTTCCAATCCTTATCTTCAATGTCCTCGTCGGAAGGCAGGACTACAACGTCCACCTTCTTGCCCGCTGGAAACGGCAGCGACAGAATGATTTTGCCTTCCTGATTAATAATAGCTTCGGCGTGATATGGTTGCATAATTTCTTCCTTTCTTCAAAGAATACAAAGATACCCGATAGAAAGTGCTGATTGCTTTACCCTTCAAAACAACCCCCACGCGCCGGCTCTTCGGAATTGATCCACAGATAGCGGTTCCCGGTGACCCGTCATGCCATATTTTAGCGATAGCACTTTGATGACGTTGTGCATGTAATCTGCGTAGCCGCCGATGCCGGACATGCGCGTTCCAAAGTTGGGATCGTTTAATTTCCCGCCTCGTATCATGCGGATGCGCGTCATTACACGGCCTGCTTTTTCCGGATAATTTTTCTCGATCCAATCCGTAAAGATCGGCGCAACGGCGTAGGGCAAGCGCAAGATCGTATGCGCGACCCATTTCGCGCCGTTCTCGCTCGCCCGTTTCAGAATTTGTGGAACTTCGTTATCGTTCAGTCCCGGAATGATCGGCCCGACCATCACGCCGACGGGCACATTCGCTTTGGCAAGCTCTTCCATCGCTTTGAATTTCCTATCTACAGTAGAAGTACGCGGTTCGAGTTTCCGGCGAAGTTCTGGGTCTATCGAAGTGATCGAAAGCATCGTTCGCACAAGATTCAGTTCCGCAAGTTCTTTCAGCAGATCGAGATCGCGCAGGATGAGCGCGTTCTTCGTAAGAATGCTCACCGGATTCCGAAATTCCAGAAATACTTCCAGCAGTTTCCGCGTCAGCTTATGTTCACGCTCGGCGGGCTGATAGCAATCCGTGTTGCCGCTCATCATAATAGATTGCGGCATCCAGTGCGGATTGCTAAATTCCTTACGCAGCAATTCCGGCGCGTCGTGCTTGACCATAATTTTCGTTTCGAAATCAATGCCGGCATTGAATCCGAGATATTCATGGTACGGTCTGGCGCGGCAATATGCGCAGCCATGCTCGCACCCGCGATACGCATTTAGCGAGTACGCCGTCGGAATATCCGGACTGTCATTCTTGAACAGAATGCTCTTCGCGTGATCCGGAATAAATTGCGTTTGCAGCACCGGCAATTCTTCGGATAGCGTTTCCCAGCCATCGTCGAAGGTTTCGCGGTGCGTGGCTTCGAATCGGTTTTGTGTCAGTAAGGTTGTTCCTCGCATAATTACTGTTCCTCCAGAAATAGTTGTCTTTGTTGTTGTGCGCGTTTAATACTTCGTACAAACCTCGTTTATGAGTCAATTTCGCACATTTGTTTCAACAAGTATTCATAATTGACTTCCGTTGAAAGCTAATTGATTTCTTCCCTTTCATAATTCATACTTCATAATTAATCTTTTCCTCAAGAATAGGTGCCCATCAAAGTAGTACCTAATATAGCACATTCTTGGAGCGGATGTTTAAAAACGGAAATTTTGAGTGTCTCACTGCACGGATTAAGCATTATTGGCGTTTCCTATACCTGAAACGTATGTCTGACCATAATCCCGAACTCCTCATCATCGCCGGACCGAACGGGGCTGGCAAGACGACATTCATCAATACCTATTTGCCGGAGTACACGAATGTCCGTGAGTTCGTCAATGCCGACCTGATCGCAAAAGGCATTTCACCATTCGAGCCGGAAGGTGCAATGATCGAGGCGGGAAGAATTTTGCTCACCCGTGTTCATCAACTCATTGATGAAAAAGTCTCTTTTGCGTTAGAAACGACTTTGAGTGGAAAAACATATCTTGCTCTCATTGAAAAAGCGAAAGAACTCGGGTATGACGTTCGGCTGTATTACATTTATCTCAATTCGGTAGAGTTATCACTCAATAGAATTGCTGATAGGGTGCGTGAAGGTGGACACAACGTGCCGCGCGAAGACGTGCTCCGCAGATACGATCGAAGCCTGCAAAACTTCTTCGAGCTTTATTTGCCATTGGCTGACGAATGGCGAATAATTGATAATTCGTCTAAAATTTTCAATCCTATCGCCTCGGGGACTTCGACGAAACGAATTGTTGTTGACGAAATTAAGTACGAAGCTTTATGGAGGAAATATGGAACAGCTAATTGACCCAGTAATAGAAGCAGGCCAGCGTGCCATTGATAAAGTAATAGAACAACACCGCCGCTCCGGTGAGCCAATGGTGATCTCGCCGGAACCGGGGTTGCTGCAATGGGTCGTTCCGCAAGCGGATGGAACTATGAAAGTGGTGAGAGAAGAGCGGGTGGGCGCTATTCCTTCACAAACTTAGCCCGCGTAGGATACGAAGAAATTGTCTGAACCATGATTTTAGGAGATTTTAGAGATTATTTAGATGGTAGTCCTATCATTCTTAATCTCCAAAATCTCCTAAAATCATGGTTCAGACAGTCCTACTGATTGATCGTCTTATACAGCGTGATATTAACCGTTCGGGAATAGAAGCGGCCTTCGGGCGTATTGTTATCGAAGAGCAGTTGTGATTTACCGACGCCCTTTGCTACGTAATCCGTAGCGCCGAGCTGTTTAGCGACGGCGTTGGCGCGGTCTTCGGTGAGCTGCTGATCGAGGGCTTCCTCGCCGGTGCGGTCGGCATAGCCGGTGATGTAGGTGGAGGTTCCCGGCGTGATCTGCTTGCGAATGTAGTCGATGGCGCGCTGATTTTGGGGATCGATCTTCGAGGAACCGAAATCGAACAGCACGAGGGTGTACCGCTCGATGATCTTATCCTTCAATCGTTCCAAACGTTTCTTGCTGATCGTTTTCTGGCGAACGGGAATCGTTCCTATCGTGGTTTCTTCGCGTCCGGTGGAATCGGTAATGGTCAGGCCATATTCGATCGTATCTTCGGTACGCGGTATCTTCGCAGAGACGGAACTAAGATCCCAGTCCCACGTCTTCGGTTTACTTCCGATTCCATGTTCGTGATAGAGCGTCATCACGGGCTGCGTGACGTACATATCCCAATTTTTCACTCCGGCTTGCGCGTGAACGCTCGGCACGAATTCCATACCCGGGCGGATTGGTCGTTAGTTGTGTATCTGCCAGAATTAACCGGCGCGAGAATAGCGGGATCGGACGCCGCAATTTCCACGCGGCGGTTTTCTTCTTTACCATCCTGTTCGGTAAGCGAGGATGGCTTTTCGGGAAGTCCACGCTGTTCGAGCTTCATGCGGGTCGGATCAATGCTCCACACTTTTTCGAGATACACCGCGACATTATCTGCTCGCGTGATAGCAAGGTCTTTATCGGCAAGCTCTTCCGGTTCGTTCGAGGTGCATCCCGTGAGCGTGATGTGCGCGTTCGGGTGCTCGTGCATACGCTTGCCGATGATGTTCAAAATATCGTGATACACGCGGACGTTATCGGTCGAATCCGTTTTATGCACATCGAAATCTGCGGTTTGGCTTGCACTCAGGCTGTGATAGCGCGAGGGAATGCTTGAGTTATCAAGCCCGAACAGCACGAATGGAAGCAGGGGCGTTTGCGTGGTAGAATAAAATTCCTCAACAGCAATAGAAAGATTGGTCGAATCCCTGATGCCGTTCAAAACACTATACGCCTTGATGCCAACGAATAACGTTGGAGTTGGCGGCGGCGGGGGTGGTGGCGGAGGAGGCGGGGGGGGTGGTTCGATCGTGGTGATCGGCGTGTAGCCGATGCTAACCCCGGCGCGCAGCGCGCTCACCGTCCAGCTTAATCCGCTGACCATATTCGTAAAGCCGTAATCGTAGGAGGCTTCTGGGATAAGATGCAGGGAACCCGAAGCGTTCAGCGGGAACGGATAGGATGCGCCAATCACCGCGCCGATGCGAAGTTTCGCCGCGTCGGGAATGTTTCCCGAATACACATTTCGCGTGCGCGCGTTCGTGCCGATGAACACGCCTTCGTCCGTTGGCTGCGTGATCGTTTCCGCTTGATTATACGTGCTCGATTGGATCATGCCGATGTCCGGGCCAACCATCAAGCGAAGGCCGCCAAGATCGTACGCATAATACGGCACGAAGCTGATCACGGTAAATTTTGAATCGATCGTGTATTCCACGATGCCTTGCTGGCCCAGGCCATCGATAGAAAGCTCTACGGACTCATCGGTTTTGAGGTTCCCGGCGAAGGAACTTATCCCTGCGCGCACATCCGATATGCCCGGAACCGAACGCATCGTAATCGTAAAACAGCCCGGCATCGAATCCCAATCCATTTCCGGTTTGGAACAGCGTGCAGCAATTCGGAACGCCGGGAAGCGTCTGAAAACTGGCTTTATCGAAATTCCATCCGGCGTCTCCGAAAATACCATACGTGCTCTTCGAGGTATCGATGCGAGCCTGCTGCTGCGCTTGCGCTGGCATTGCGCCAAGCACAAGTAATACCACACAGACTACGATGAGTCCCGATACGTTACGAACAAAGCTTATCATGGAGTGGGAATCTTAGCGGGAGATCTGCAAGTGATTGGATGTAACGATCGTGGGCGTGCGGAGCGAATAGACATACGTTCCGGCAGGGAGCATACTCACGTCGGCAACAACGGTATACGTTCCGGGAGCCAAATTCGCATCGACGAGCCGCAGCACCTCGCGCCCCAGCAGATCATAGACGAGGAGCGTCGTCTGCCCTTGCTCGATGAGCGAGTAGCCGATCTCAATGCTGTTGTTCGATGGATTCGGTATCGGATCGCTCATGGAAACAGTTCCATTCGGATTGATAAGCTGCGGCCCGCCTTGATAGCACAGATTAGACAGGCAGAAATTACCATTCTGCGTCGTCACCGTGATATTCGGAGCGCTCCACGCGAAGGAATCTATCGTCACGAGGGTGCAGCTATCGTCGCCAAGCGCGGCAGTGAATGGAAGTTTCATCAATACGCCATTAGAAGCAAGGCCAGAGCCGGTGTAGGTGACGATCAGGCTATCGCCTTTAACGATCATGGATGAGAACGAACCGGGTGTTGGAACCAAAAGCGTTTTATTGAACGCGATCGTGGCCGCGAAATTAAGCGTGCCTGAGGGAACCCCTTGCGCGCTCGATACGCTGAGCGGAATAGTTACCTGCTGAGACTGTTGCGCAAAAAGCATCGACTGAACGGAGATGATCGTCGAGCCGGAAGCCGAGAGTGGCTGCGACGTGCTCGAACAACCGTTGGCGTCGGTGATGGTTACGGTATAACTGCCGCCGGAAGTGTCGGTGAGGGTCTGGCTTGTCGCACCAGGAATAAGCGTGCCATTGCGCGACCACTGGTAGCTCGTGGCGGGCGTCGAGGTCAAGATATTATTGACAGCCGTAATGACAGGCTGTGGCGGAAGCGGATTGATCGTAACCGAAACTGCCGTTGAAGTTCCCGAGCATCCGGCAGCGTTCGTTACTTGCACGGTATAATTCCCAGTGCTGCTTGCCGTCATTGTTTCGGAGGTCGTGTCCGGCATAACATTCCCATCTCTCAGCCATTGATAGGTGGCAAATCCGGCTCCGGCGTCCAGCGTTTCGGTACCCGGCTCGCACATAGCAAGCGGGCCAGGCGGCGTGATCTGTGGCGTGGCAGGCGAAAGCGTGATCGTTGTCGGCTGTGACGTTGCCGGACATCCGGAACCTTCCTGCACCGTAACGGAATACGTTCCTGCGCCTACGGTGATCTTCTCTGTTGATTGTCCGGAA
>CAWCCK010000002.1:0-78422 GCA_963794025.1 Ignavibacteriota bacterium | reverse complement strand
GACGCCGCTGCGGTGGCACGGGCAACTGCGAGACGAACCAGTGCGATTGCCGTGGGGCTATGGCTACGAGATCGGATTGACTGGAGTGGAGTACGAAGGCTCATTGGTGCCTGCACGGGGCGGTTTGCGCGTCAGCTTTTCAGAGAGCCCGGGCCAGGCAGCGGCGCCGGACGTTCATGCTGGAGACGAAATCGTAGTCGCGACGCGAGCTAAGCTGCCGCAGGTTTTCAGGGATGAAGGCGCGTTTGACCGGCGCGCGTATTTGTCTCAACAGAATATTGACCTGGTCGCGACGTTGCGCGCACCGGAGCTTTATGGGGCGGACGGCAAGCGTCTCGAACGACGGCTGCGATACTTTTGGCTCGCCCTGCGGCGCAGATTGCGGGAAGAGATCGACTACCTATTCGCGAAGACACCGCAAGTTGACGGAGTATTGCGAGCCATGCTTTTGGGCGACCGGAGCTTCGTGGAGCGTTCGGAGTCCACTGATTTTCAGAAACAAGACGTTTTTCATTTGCTGGTCGTGGCGGGTCTGCACGTAGGAGCGCTGGCCGTATTTTTGTTTTGGATGGGACGTGTGCTGCGGCTCACACCGTTCTGGACGGCTTTGGCGACGATCACCTTGTTGTGTGCCTATGTAGCCGTGGTGGAACAGCGGCCACCGGTGATTCGCGCGGCCTTGATGACGGCAATTGTGTTGATTGGCGGATTATTTTTTCGGCGGCTGGATTTGTGTTCCCGGATACAAGCGTGATGACGAACTGAACCATAATACTAAACTACCTTTCATTCATAATTTGAAATTTGAAACCACTTAAAATCGGCCACTCCCCTGACCCTGACGATGCCTTCATGTTCTATGGCTTCGCCTCGCAGAAGGTAACCATTCCCGGATATGAGATCGACCATGTGCTCGATGATATTCAATCGTTGAACGTTCGCGCGATGACTGGCGAACTTCCGGTAACGGCGATCAGCGCCCATGCCTATCCTTACGTCGCTGATAAATATTGGATCATGAAAACCGGCGCCTCGATGGGCGAGGGTTACGGCCCGATCATCGTTTCGAAAAAATATAAGACGATGGCGGAGCTGGAAGCAAATCCGAATGCCGTCATTGCACAGCCCGGAAAGTTAACAACTGCCAATTTATTACTACGATCATGGTTCGGGCATATTAAATCCGTTGAAATGGCATTCGATAAAATTATCGATGCCGTGCTTGCGGGTGATGTCGATGCTGGGCTGCTGATTCACGAAGGTCAGATCACCTGGCAAGAATATGGCTTGAATAAGCTTGCCGATTTCGGAACGATTTGGGAAGAAAAAACCAGCGGATTACCGCTGCCGCTTGGCCTCGATTGCGTCAGAAAAGATCTGGGCGAAGACATGGCGCGAACCGTCTCGCAAGCACTGCGGGATTCCATCAAAGCAGCTTACGATAATGAAAAAGATTCCGTTGAATATGCCCTGCAATGGGGGCGCGGCATCGATGCGGAAACGGGCGCGCGGTTCGTTAAAATGTACGTGAACGATGTGACGATCGACATGGGTGAACGCGGCAAAAAGGCGCTTGAATTTTTATTTAATTTGGGAGCGGAAAAGAATATTATTCCGCAAGTAAACGAAATAAAACTCTACTGATTTATCGCTGCGCGCTCGTCGGGATCGGTTTCGCAACCGTTTTCTTTTCGATCATCCACGGTTTTTTCGGTTCGAGATTTGCAGAGAATACATCCGAACGCTCGGCGTCATTCCAGGAATCGAAGCGGGTACTTTGCATAAGCTTTCCAGTGCGATCGCGCAGGAACCCTTGATCGGTCTCGATGAAGGAATTGATCGCCGGATCCCATTGGCGCACACGAAGTTTTTCATACGAGATAAAAAATCCCTCGAAGTGAGCATCTTGCGAAGCGATGGAGTAAATCGCTCCGAGTTTTGGATCAACCGCCGTAAGCGCATAACGCCCGCTATTGACATTATCGGTGTGGCCATGCTCGATGTTCTCATCGACAACCACAATTTGCCCAATAAGGGAACCGCGTGGCGAAACCTGATACGCAACCGCTCGCGATTCTTGCAGATGCTCGGCATCGCTCACAGCGAAAATGAGCATGGGAAGTTTTGACGCGCCAAAGTGGCCGAAGTAAAAGTTCTGCTTTCCACCACCCACAAGAATGGGAAATATTTGATGACCATCAACAGTATCGCGTGTGGTTCGCCATGTTCGAAGGCGAATCTCAATCTTATTATCGGGAAGTTCTGTCAGCCAAATCTTTCCCTTGAAATTTTTCATATTAATGGAACGCTCCGCAGGATGCTTGCTCGAATTCGCAAAAGCAGAGGAGATGAAAAATAAGATTAGGATGGTAGAAAACTTGAAAATTCTCATAATGTGGGGAAAATTAATCAACCAATATCGTAAATTTTGAGAGGAAAGTCAAGTAAAGCACGAAAAACTGCTGAAATTAGCCCGATTTGGCTGATTTCTCTTTCCTTTAATCCTGAAGAATAGGAAGAGAAGTCAAAATCTCACTCGCGCCGAAATGGACATTCAGCCTTGCGGTATCGATCGCAGCAGCGGGATATTCACCGGGGCCATATTCAGCAATGATGTCATAAAGCGTCGTTCGTTCAACAGGTGTGTAGCCTGCACTTCGAATAAGATCGACGGTTTCTTTGACAGATGTGGTATGAACGAAATTTGCCGAAGCATGAACATTTTCTTCTTCGAGCACACCGCCGAAATCATCGGCGCCAAACGAAAGCGCGATCTGCCCGATCTTTTTTCCTTCCGAGAACCAGCTTGCTTGAATGTGCGGAAAGTTATCGAGGAAAATTCGCGCAATGGCGATCATTTGAAGATAACGAGTTCCCGTCGCATACGTGGGAATGATCTTTTCGAGCGGTGTATTCCCCGGCTTGAAACTCCACGGAATGTACGCGGTGAATCCATGATGCTCATCCTGCAAATCGCGAATGACCGAAAGATGCTCGATAATATCCTCATCGGTTTCGAGATGCCCATACATCATCGTTGCTGTCGTTTTGTAACCGAGCTTATGGGCTTCGCGCATGACGTTCAGCCAATCGGCAGTCGTGCCTTTTTTACTCGATATTTTTCTTTTTACTTTATCACTCAGAATTTCTGCACCGCCGCCAGGGATGGAATTTAGGCCAGCTTCTTTTAATTTTAAAAGGACTTCAGGGATGGTAAGGAACGAAACGTTGCTCATCCCAATTATTTCGCTGGTTGAAAAAAAGTGTGGATGGATTTCAGGAACTTCTGCGCGAGTGCGGCGAACCATTTCCGTATAATATTCGAATGGGATTGCAGGATTAACGCCTCCTTGCAAAAGCACCGTTCGCACTCCTCGCTTCGCTGCAGCTTTGAAACGAGGAATCATCTCATCGACCGAATACGTGTAAGCATCCTTATCGCCCTCATGCCGATAGAACGCACAGAAGATGCAATCGACGTTGCAGACGTTCGTATAATTGGGGTTCGAGTCGATAACGAACGTTACGCGCCGCTTGGGATTTATTCTAAAACGCACCGTCTCGGCAAGCTCTGCAAGATCGAGGAGCGAGGCATTCTTTAATAGCCAAACGCCATCTTCACGAGTGAGGCGTTCAGAACGATCAATTTTTTGTTTGATTTGATTCAGCATACTAAATTTCAATATGGGCGGGCTGAAAGCCCGGAGACAGGCTGAAATCCTGTTCTACACGTAACGTTGAAAACTCCATTTCGAACTCTGCCATTGCAGCGTGTTCATCAATGGAAAAACGATAATGAAATTGGCTAAGATAATCGGATACTTCGGCTTCGCTCATTCCGAGTTTAGCTCCATGTTCTCGACCGAATTCTCCAAAATGATTTGCAGAATTAGTGAGGGAATTTTCCAGCAATTCCAAAATTTCTTTCCTTGAAAGTTCCGGTGTACCTTTCCGAATTGCCCAGACGGCAAACACGAACGGCATTTCTTTCCACGCGCACCATTCTTCTGCAAGATCGAAAACTTTATCGAAGCCTGCTATGCCGCCGCCATAAGCATAACGTAGTGCTTCGTCACCGATTAGTAAAATGGCGTCAAAATTATCATACTTATCCAATTTCTGAATTCTATGGAACGAATAATCGGCGATACCAAAACGCTTCTCTAAAAGCACACGAAGTAATTCGATGCTCGTCGAAGTCTCAGCAGTAATTCCGATTTTCTTGCCAGAAAGTTCCGTCCAATCGAATTTGCTAAAGAGCAGAACAGAATTTGCCTTGCCTTTTACGCCTACGCCATAATCGAGTTTTTCGAACTCGTCACTCATTGTCATATAATCCCTGAGTGACATCGGGCCAGCAGCTACGCTCCCCTGCCCCGCAAGTTTGCCAAATACTCGTGGAGCAAGCGGAGCGAGCTTAACGATCGTTGAATAATTCGGGAATGAATTATAGAATGGCACGGAATTTAGATACGGCATTTTGCTCACAACCGACCATTCCGATTTCGGGTAGATCGTGATCGGGTTGTACCAAATATCGCGCTCGACAGGCAGCTTTCCAGCATCATGAATGATCGAAATGAGCTTCCCTTTTGCAAGCTCCATTGGGCTGATCGCGCCGGCATCGTGCGCGATGCGTTCTTCGCCAACGGTGCCATCCATATCGTCTGCACCAAAATTAAGCGCAATGGTTGCAACTTCCGCCGTAAGCATCACCCAATAGGCCTTGATGTGAGGAACGTTATCGAGCATCAGACGTGAGACGGCTATCGTTTTCAGATCGTCAATGGCGCTCGTAAAATCATTCCGAGTTTTGATTCCCGTATCGCCGGGTTGAAACGCGAGCGGAATAAACGAGAGAAATCCGTTCGTTTCATCCTGACATTCTCGGACACGGAGCATGTGCTCGACTCGTTCTTCGATCGTTTCAATATGGCCATAGAGCATCGTCACATTCGTTTGAATGCCTAAGCCATGCGCGGTTCGATGAACTTCAAACCATGTTTTGGCACCGATCTTCTGTTTGAATAATTCCTTGCGGACTCGCTCGGAAAATACTTCCGCGCCTCCGCCAGGCATCGTGCGAAGCCCAACTTCTTGTAACTCGCGTAGAACTTGCTCGTGTGATTTTTTGAATTTCTTCGAAAAAAAATCTATCTCCACCGCAGTAAATGCTTTCACATCCACATTCGGGAACTGTGTTTTGATCTGGCGCACCATGTCAATGTAAAATTCCCACGGCCATTTCGGGTGCAACCCTCCCGTAATGTGAACTTCATGCAGATCGGGGCGCAACTTCGAAAGCATTTCGGCAATCGTCATCTCATACGCCTCCGGCGAATCGGGCTTGACAGCGAAATCGCAAAATTTACAAGAAAGTACGCAGATATTCGTCGGCTCAAGTTTACGATTTAGAACGAAATATACACTATCGCCCGATTTCGCGCGCGCAACTTCGTTCGCCATACGGCCAACGCCAATGAGATCGTCCGAAGCAAAAAGCGCAAGGCCATTCTCTTTTGAAAGGCGCTCGCCGGATCGAACTTTGTCCCAAATGGGGATGAGAGATTGGTCGCGGAAGGTAATGGATTGCAAAGAGGTCATGAAATGCTGAGGGTTTCAATAAGGCAATGTGGATAAACACCGGAGCGATGGAATGCGCTCCGTAATGTCTTAGGAATTTACGAAATCGCAAGACCCTACCAAAACGTCCCCGGTGCAATGGTTTCGTAAGCATACCATAAAATTCCACTCACGACGTGTAACGAAAAAGTTATGTATAACGCGATAAACTTCCCTGACCCTCGCGTTTGGATGGAATTCGAAAAAATCTCTTTCAATACTAACCGCATGGAAACAATAAACCAGAAAAAAAGACCTAACTGTCCGGACCAGAAAAAATTTCCATCGTACAATCTTATCCCGCTTTCTGCTAAGAAGTACGATTGTGCAGCTCCAAAAATGAAAAGCAAAAAACCTATCCAGTAAAAACGATCTTTGGTGGCATCTTTCCAATAGAGAATCAGCGCGGTCGCTGGAAAAAAAACGGATAAAATAAATCTCAGCAAAAGATAGTGAGAGCGAACCGCATAAACGAGAAATGGAGCAAATATAATATGCGATGGATTCGTCTCCGAATTCGATGTGACATACGTAAAATAATATTGCCACGCGAGCACCAAAAGCGATGGAAGAATCGTTCCAAAAGAAACAAAGTTGAACAAACGAGAATCCTTTTTAAAGATCGCCCATCCTGCAAAGATCATCGCTGTTGGAAGCATAATGATCGCATAATTCGGCTTCATCAGTGTGGCAATTACTATAGTAAGAAAGCAAAATACGATCTGGCGGGTCGAGAAAGTTCTCGTCGAAATAACTTTTGCAAAGATCAAAAAATGCAGCAACGCTATTGGTCTGCATATGATGATCGGTGGGTTATGATAAATTGTGATCGCAATGTATCCGATGTATAAGTTATGCTTGAATAGCGTCAGCATACTCACGGGCGCAAGCATCATCGAAATCAGCGTGAGGGTAAACGCGGTCATGCTCGGTGCGCGTTCGGGAATCATTTGTTTCCAAAATACCCAAAGAATGGAAGCGAGCAATAGTTGAAAAATAAGCACAACACCCGCGCCAAGCCCGCTATAACTGATGCCCGGGAACACGATCGACGCAGCAGCAACGAGCATCGGATAGATAAAATGCGGCTTCGTGATCGTTCCATGAAGCTTCATCGGTGTAATGAACTGCGCGTAGTTCACAAAATCGAGCGAGGTGCTATTCTGATGCGTAGCCGTGCGAAACGCATTCAACCCGAATACCAGCGTGGTTGCTGCCATCAGGAGATACCATTCACGGGACTTCCAAATTCTCATTGCTGATACAAGTTTACTTTGTCAGTATCATTTCCTTCCCTTCGTCTCCGCGATCTGCTTTCGAGACGTTTGCCTCATTGGTGAATTGGAAATGGTACACGAGTGTTACAAAATAAACTGAAAGATTGTCCCCGTTTGGGACTGATACGTTTGCAACCAACAACATCTATCCGCGAAAAACACTTTCCCGCGCTCGATGGCCTTCGTGGGCTTGCGGCGCTCATGGTGGTTGCGGTTCATTCCTCGCAGACCTATTGGCTTACGAACACGTTTGATAAAGCATACCTTCGTGCTACAAGCCCGCTGTGGGTGGGCGTTGATCTCTTCTTCGTGTTATCTGGATTTCTCATCACCAATATCCTTCTCGATACACGAACGTCGCCAAAATATTTTCGCACGTTTTATGGCCGCCGAGTTCTTCGAATTTTTCCTCTCTATTTCGCATTCCTGATCGTATTTTATTTTATTCTGCCAGCTTTCGGGGTGTCTCTTTCGAATGCTGAAATTCAGGCTGAACCCTGGCAATGGACTTACACCGCAAATATATTTGGTTGTTTTCATCGGCTGCCTGGCCCGCACATTGGTCACTTTTGGACCTTATCCATTGAAGAACAATTCTATCTTTTGTGGCCTATCATTGTACTTTTTGCAAACAAAAAGAATTTGAAGCGAGGCGTGATCATAGTCCTGCTTGCACTGCCTCTCGTTCGTGCAGGATGTCTCGCAATTGGGTTACCCATCGAGTTTATTTTCTATTTTACGATTTGCCGAATGGATGGCCTACTGCTTGGCGCTTTGATCTCCATTGCTTTTGCTGAGGGATCTCTTCAAACGATGGGAAGCATGAAAGACCGCCCGTGGGTACAATGGCTCGATAGGATCGCTTTGAGCTTACTATTCTTATGTATCGTTGTTTATTACTTTATTCTCGGCAACGCTCAATTTGTTTTTGATATATTTAAATGGGCGCCGATCATGCAATGCTTGGGAAGCAGCCTAATTTCAGTTCCACTTGCCTATGTGGTATTGCGTGCTGTCTCGCCGGTTCCAAACACGTTCCAAAAGTTACTGAGCGTAAAATATTTGCGCGTGATCGGTAAATATAGTTACGCGCTTTATGTACTGCACCTACCGATCGTTTACTGGGCTGGGACGTCGTTTCCGGTTCCCGCATTTCTTCAGAATCTTCCGCCAGCATGGACTTTTCTGCATAGCCTTTATATCATTATCGTGCAGTTCACACTATCGATCGGAGCCGCAATACTTTCGTGGAATATGTTAGAAAAACATTTTTTGAAATTGAAGAAATACTTCCCGTATCATTCATCTGCGGTAACGCCTTCCCTCGAAAGTAACTCGCTGATGATAGAAGAGGCTGCTGGATAAAATGAACATTACAAACACATACAGCCCCGCGCGTTTGCAAGAAAAAGCATCTATTGGCGAAAAATATTTCCCTGCGCTCGATGGCCTTCGTGGGCTTGCGGCGCTCATGGTTGTTGCACATCACTCGGCTTCGTCCTATTGGCTTACGAACAATTTCGATAAAGCTTATCTTCGAGCAACAAGCCTGCTCTGGGTCGGAGTCGATCTCTTCTTTGTTCTGTCTGGGTTTCTCATTACCAATATTCTGCTCGATACTCGAAAATCTCCGAACTATTTTCGCGCGTTTTATGGTCGGCGTTTCGTGAGAATTTTTCCGCTCTATTATGTTTTTCTCGCCGTGTTTTATATTTTACTTCCAGCACTCGGAGTGCGTCTTTCTCCGCTGGAACTTCATGCTGAGGTTTGGCAATGGACATACACCGCAAATATCTACGATGGATTTTACTCCTGGCCGGGTGCGAACATCGGGCATTTCTGGACGCTGGGAATTGAGGAGCAATTTTATTTCTTATGGCCGCTCGCCGTGTTCTTTACAAATGACCGTTATCTGAAGCCGGGAATTATTGCTGTGTTTCTATCACTGCCTCTTTTACGCGCACTATTTCTCGGCGTTGATCTTTCTGCCCAATTTATCAATACGTTTACATTCTGTCACATGGACGGCCTTTTACTTGGCGCGCTTATCTCGATCGCATTCCGCGAGGGGTTTATCCAAAAGATAACATCCTATCATGCTATCATAAAAAAATTTGACTGGGCTATCGGCGGATCTGTCTTTGCATTTATTCTGGTGTATGGATTCATTCTTCGAAACGACCAATTTTCGCTGTATATTCTGACCTGGCCATCCTGGCTCCAATGCACCGGCACCACAATTATTTCACTTCCGCTTGCGTATGCCGTACTGCGAGCGGTCAGTCCAACAACGAATATTTTGCAGCGCGTGATGAGCCTGCAATCCCTGCGTTCGATAGGCAAATATAGCTACGCCCTTTATGTGTTGCATGCTCCTATTTGTGTATGGAGCGGAGCACACTTCCCTGTTCCGAGCTACCTTCAGAATCTACCGCCGGCGTGGAGCTTCATGCACAGCCTTTATATCATTATCGTGCAGTTCACGCTTTCCATCATTGCCGCAATAGTATCCTGGAATGTTTTGGAGAAACATTTTTTGAAATTGAAGAAATACTTCCCATATCATCCATCCGCAACTTCGATAGAGCGTAGCGCCACCGTTCTTTAGAATTTCTACTCATTCCGAAAATACTTTTTTAACTTGAGAAAGTGCTTTTCATAGAGGTGCCAGCTAAGGAATGCTGCGAGAATGCAGGTTCCCAAATAAAGGCATAGTAGTTCGATCTCGGCGAAAGCTGGGACAGAAGAAATCCATGCTATTTGCGAGCGCAGAATCATGTACGCAATCGGAACATGCAATACGTAGAGCGCATAACTATACTTGCCAAGCCATCTTAAAACAGTGTGCGAGAATAATCGAAAAATATAACCTGAACGGTGCGTTGCCGCAAAGATCAACCAAGCAAATAGTATAGCGAATATGCTAAACATAAATCCAGCGCGGCAAAAGGCTACGAGCGGTATAGCATTCCATCCTTGCATGAAGCCGTTCAAGTCCGTAAGGAGAAAAGCTATCAATAAAAAAACAACCATCGTAAACCGCGACGGCCTCATGAGCTTTAACGCATCCGGCTTCGCACTTCGAACTGATAACGCCAAATAACCTCCGAGCATCAACGCATCGCAACGAGTAAACGTATTGAGATACAGCACCTGAAAGTCAACTCCATACAGATAAAGAATGCATCGCAAAAAACTGACAGAAAGAAAAGCCCAGAGCAGCCCGCGCCGAAGATGCTCTATATTCGTCACAAAAAAAATTACAAGCGGCCACACTAAGTAGAATTGTTCCTCTATCGCGAGCGTCCAGAGATGTGTGAGGTAATTATCAGATACCCAGCCATTTGCTGCAAAGTAAAAATTGCTGGTATAAGTCCAGAAAAAGATCCTTGTAGATGGCCAAACATGCGCTTCGGTCCGCACCAAAGGAAGAATGAAAAACACGACCACAAGAAATCCGTAGTAGAGCGGAAAAATTCGAAGCACCCTTCGACCATAAAATGTACGAAAATAATGCGTTTTCGTCTTTGAATCTACAAGGATACCCGTTATCAAAAATCCCGAAAGCACAAAGAACAGATCGACGCCAGCCCATCCAAACCCAAACGCCTTCGTTAGAAACGAAAGCACCACACCATGCATCGGCACAAACAGCAAAAAATGATACCACACGATCATGAGCGCGGCAACGCCACGCAACCCATCGAGCGCGGGGTAGTAACGCTCGGATGAGTTTTTTTCAATGTTGTTAATGGGTGGAATCATGCCGCTATCAGAAAATGGGAACGAATAGTCTGATCAGTTATTAGAATTCATAGACACGCAGCGTATCGAGCAGTTTTAGATTGGAACGATCGTAGGGGCGGTCAATATCAGAGATCGGGCCGATGCGCTCGAATATCAATCGGGCTTTGGAACGCGCCAGCCAATCGATGCTCGAATCGGCCTCTCCTCGATCGTCTCCCTGAGCCTGGTTACAAACGATCGCATAATCTATTCTGGCGCGTTTCCATACATCGTCTCGTGTTAAGGTAGTGTCGCTCTTCCAATCATACATAACCGGAGTTAGCAGGTCGCAGGAATCGTCCATCGTAACCGCTTGACCCGGAACTGTGGCAAAGATACGAGGTCTGCCGGTGTGGTGCGAGTGAATCACGGCAAGAGCCTCAGTAACAGCCGCTTCATTTGCTGAGGTGATCTTTTCACCAACCGTTCCCAAATTAATAGTATCGATGTCATATCGCCACAGAGCCAATCCCAGACAAAAACTTAGTGTCACCCATAGTGCTGTTGCAGAAGCCCGTGGAAGGTTCCTCAATAGGAACGAAATTAGAATAATGAAAGTAAGAACGATCGTCGGCAGAACATATATGAAATAACGAGGCCAATAATACTCGATATAGATCGACGAAATAACCGCAAGTGCTGCAGCGATAAGAAACCGTAACTCCTGCCGCCCGAAGTTCGAATACTTGAGGTGAAATCGGAAACGCGCCCAAAGAAGAAATCCCAAAAGTGCGACTGAAACCCACTCTACTCCGGGCGCCCACATTCGCGCAATAAAGATTCTCCATGTGTAATTCGTCAAATGCGCTCGAGGATGGAGCAGCCGAGCGAACGGCATCGTAGCGTTTATATCCGTAAATGGGCCGGAGATGCTTGTGGAACCGAGCAGCACCCATTGTACCAACAGGAGAATACCAAATCCGCCTGCCGCTGCTGCTGCACATCGAAAAAGCGTCCGCCTATGTCTTAAGATCCCCGAGACGCAAATGATATAGACGATCATCGGACCTGCAATGATGAGGACGTGTCCATTTACAAGCAGACTTGCCGGGAGCAGCAGCCCGAGGATCACGTCTCGTCGCGGGAACTGTCCCTCTGCTATGAACGGCAACCATCCCGCAAGAATAAGAACCACCATCCCGATCAACATATCCGATCGAGCAGAATGGCTTGTGATAAAGAAACAAACCGTCGATGAGAGCAGAAGGCAGCCGAACGCACGCACCACAGATCCAACGCGGTAACGCTTCGCGATCTGCCAGAACGCGATGAGCGTCATTATCGAGAAGAGCCAAGTGATCGTCCTGCCAATGTCGATCGTGTGGCCTTTGAGAAGGTGCAGTGGCAGAGCATAGAGTACTGCCGTGAGATAGCAACTCCCGAAGACTAATCCCGAAGATTGTGCAAATACCGAACCTGGGGCAAGAGGATTGATGTAGTGTCCAGTCAGAAGAAAATGCTTATACTCCGCCATCAGCCACGTCTCATCGCCCGGCCACCATGTCCATGTATTAGGAATAGGCGCGACGTAAAGATACTGGACATTCATTACCAGAACTATGGCCGTAAGCGCCAATAATCCTGCGAGCGTAATTTTCGAGATCACATTCATTGATGGAAGCTAAACAAAAACACGAACGAATCAAGCCGGAAATAATGAAATACTACTTCGTCAATATCTCTCCTCCACCTTTTCGGACGACGACCGTATGCTCGAAATGCGCGCTGGGCTTGCCATCGGCAGTCAGGACAGTCCATTTATCTTTGGCGGTGCGAACTTTTTCAGTTCCCATGTTAATCATCGGTTCGATTGCGAAGGTCATACCCTCCAACAATTCCAGATTAGTAAAACCTTCGTTTGGAGCAGGCACATAATTCGGAACTTGGGGGTCTTCATGCAAATGCTTCCCGATGCCATGACCGACGAGTTCCCGCACCACGCCATAGCCGTGCATCTCGCAATAATCCTGAATGGCTTCGGAAATATCGAATAACCGCCCGCCAACTTTTGCTCGCGCAACGCCAAGCAATAATGATTCCCGCGTGACATCCATCAGCTTTTGCGTGGCAGGAGCGATCGATCCCACAGCAAACGTCCATGCGCCATCGCCGAACCAGCCATCTTTTTCTGCGCCGCAATCGATGGAAATAATGTCCCCATTTTTCAATGGTTCCTTCGATGGAATGCCATGCACCACAGCACTATTTACCGAAATGCACGATGCATACTGAAACGTCTGCCGCTTGACTCGATAGCCTTTGAAGGCTGGATACGCCCCTTGCTGCGTAATAAAATTATCAACCGCCTGATTCAATTCCAACGGCGTCACTCCGGGACGAACTAACGTCTCCGCATAGTTCAAACATTCTGCAACGATATGCGAAGCCTCGCGCATCCGCGCGATCTCAGCTTCGGTCTTGATTAATCTACTCATGGCACTGATGACGATGAATGATGAAAAGATCAGAAGAAGAGCAAAGCTTCATCATTCATAATTCATCATTCATCATTGCTCAATATCCCCCCACTCCGCGCCCCTTCAGGCGTCCGGCTTTCATCAGGCCTTCGTAGTTACGCATGGTTAGATGCGATTCTACCTGCTGAAGCGTATCGAGTGCTACGCCAACCATGATAAGCAAGCTCGTACCACCAAAGAACTGCGCGAAATCGCTCGTTACTCCGAGATAGCTTACGAATGCCGGTATAATTGCCACGATCGCAAGGAAAATAGCGCCGGGGAGCGTGATATGCGTCAGGATATTATCGATGTAATCCGAGGTATGCTTACCGGGACGCACGCCGGGAATGAATCCCCCTTGCTTTTTCATCGTGTCCGCAACATCGCGTGGATTGAATGCAATGGCCGTGTAGAAATACGTGAAGAATACGATCATCACGGCAAAGACGATCGAATATCCCATAGAGCGGTAACTAAAAAAGCTCGTCAGAAAATCGCCGAAGGCCGTGTTCGGAAAAAACTGCGCGATCGTCGTAGGAATAAAAAGGATCGACTGCGCAAAAATGATCGGCATAACACCCGCCGTATTAATGCGCATCGGAATATGCTGCGTAACGCCGCCATAGACTTTCCTGCCGATCACGCGCTTAGCATATTGCACCGGAATCTTTCGAATCCCCTGCGTCATCAGCACCACAAAGGCAACGATTCCCACAAAGAACGCCCATAGCACTAATTCCACAATGATATTATGCTGACCTGATTGCACCATCGTCACTTCCGTAAAGATCGCGTTCGGGAACCGCGCTACGATACCAATAAAGATAATGAGCGATATTCCGTTACCGATCCCGCGCTCTGTGATCTGCTCGCCGATCCACATCATCAGCATACAGCCGGCTGTAAGGCAGATGACCGTCGAGATGAGAAAGAACGCTGGGCTAATGCCAGAGGCAACAATATCCTGCTGCTTCTGAAGATACACCGCCATACCGGACGCTTGCCCGATCGAAACGAGAACCGTTCCTACGCGCGTCATTTGCGTGATCTTCTTGCGCCCGTCTTCGCCTTCGCGTTGCAGCTTCTGGAAATACGGAACAACCGCGCCCAAAAGCTGAATGATGATCGAGGACGAAATATATGGCATGATGCCAAGTCCAAAAATAGCAGCATTCTTAAACGCGCCGCCGACGAATAGATCGTACAGGCCGAATAGCGAATTCGAGGAGCTGGCTTGCTTGGAAAGCGCGTTAAAATCAACGCCCGGCAACGTAATATGCGCTCCAAGACGAACAGCCATCAAGCACACGATCGTAAAAATGATCCTGTCCTTCAGCTCTTCGATCTTGAAGATGTTTCTGAAACTATCGGTTAATCTGCTCATTCTGGGAAATGATGAATGATAAATGATGAATTATGAAAAAGTGAATTGTAAAAAATGAAAGCGAGTGACTTTCATAATTCATAATTCCTAATTCATAATTGCTTCTGCCTTTCCGCCAGCCTTTTCGATCTTCTCGACTGCGCTTTTCGAAAGCTTGTGCGCCTGAACGCTCAGCTTCTGCGTCAGTTCGCCATCGCCGAGAATTTTCACAGGCATTCCCTGACGATTGATGAGTCCTGCCGCCCAAAGCGTATCGGGAGTGATCGTTTGGCCTTTCGGGAGACGGCCATTCGTTACGCATATTTCAAGCGTATCGAGATTTACGATCTGATACTCAGTGCGATGCGGAGGATGGAAGCCAAACTTGGGAAGTCGGCGAGCAAGCGGCATCTGACCGCCCTCGAAGCCTGCACGATACTTATTACCGGAGCGCGACCCCGCTCCGTTCGACCCGCGTGTCGAGGTTTTGCCGTGACCTGAGCCTTCGCCCCGGCCTACGCGCTTTCTGTCTTTATTCGCCCCTACTGCCGGGCGTGGATTGCTAAATGCCATTGTATTTTCGTTTATTGTTAACTAAATGCGGAGTTTTCGGTCTCCGCTCGCTAAATTGAGACGTGCATAACAGAAATGGAGCCGGTTTGTTCCAAAATATCACTTTGCCTCTCCCCATCCTTTCTTAATCCTCAAAATCCTGTAAATCGTGGTTCATTTTTTTTCCCAAGAATTGGTGCCTTTTGCAAAAACGCATTTGTGCTTCATGAACTGTGCCGATTCCGGCTTAAAATCGCCGTTGTGTCTTACAGCAATTGGTGCCCATAAAACGCAATTGAATTGTCATTTAATGAACTCACCTCCATTGTTCATGAACTTATGCATCTTTTTTTCTTGATGAAATTGGTGCTCATAATCATCCCACCAATATACAACTTCCAAAACCCATAAGCAAGCCTTTCGTGAAAATAGATGAAAATTTCTCTATGCGGAATGAATTTAACATTGAATGTGTACAATGGTAACTTAATAAATTTGACATTCACATAATAAATTAAACGCATGTCTGCACTTAAGGTTAAGCAAATTAAGGAGAAGTTGCTCTCCATGTTCGAAGCACGTCTTGATTTGAGAGATATTTCATCTTATGATCAAGAACGAGAACAAAAGATTCTTAGCCGCTGCTTGGCGGCATTCGCTGTTTATTTGACCACAGGGTGTACTGACCAAGAGGCTGCTGATGCGGTATGGGATGGCAGTGGCGACAATGGCATTGATGCTGCTTATTTTGATGCATCGGAAGCGAGGGTGATCTTTGTGCAATCAAAATGGATAAATAAGGGAACCGGAGAGCCAGAGGCAAAGGAAATTGGCGCGTTTACTAAGGGTGCGAGAGATGTTATTGAACAAGATATTACTTCATTTGACACCAGACTTCATGGAAGATTTCAATGACATAGCTTTGAGACTAAATACGCCAGGAACATACGTCCATCTTATTCTTGCTTCAACAGGTTCAAGTGAAATCGCAAAACCAGGACAATCCGTAATAGCTAACCTCATTGATGAGCTTAATGGTGAAGATCCCGACACGATTGCTTCAAGCGAAATTATCGGCCTCAAAGAAGTATACTCGGGATTGGTAAATGACCCCCTCCAAAGCAATGTTGCCGTAGATGCTACCCTCTTAGAATGGTCTCTCGTTCCTTCACCATATCCTGCTTACGTTGGAGTAATCGATGGGCTTCAATTGAAAAGTTGGTGGAAAAAACACGGAAGGGGATTAGTTGCACGCAACATTAGGCATTCCCTCGGCCTGACTGAAGTAAACAATGAAATCAAACAAACGGCGACAAATTCACCGGAAAAATTTTGGTATTTTAACAATGGTATCACCCTTGTCGCAGATGAAATGGCAAAGGCACCTGGAAATGCGGCCTCCCACTCAGCAGGTAACTTTTCCTTCAAGGGTGCTTCAATTGTGAATGGTGCGCAGACCGTTAGCTCGTTAGCCAAGGTTGAGAATGATGACGCTCTCGGAATTGTCCGTGTATCAATAAGAGTGATTTTGCTGAAGGATGCTCCAAGCGGTTTTGGAAACGATGTAACGCGCACAAACAATCTTCAAAACCGTGTCGAAGCAAGAGACTTTGTTGCGCAAGATCCAGAACAATTTCGCCTTCGCCAAGAAATGGCGATTGAAGGAGTTGACTATCAATACGTTAGGAATGATGATTTTACACCTGCAACAACAGCGTGCGAATTAATAGAAGTAACGTCTGCTCTTGCTTGCTCCTTGGCGATCCTAATTTGGCCGTTCAAGTAAAATCTGGGATTGGACAATTTTTTGTCGATTTAACAAAAGCTCCGTATAAGACAATATTTAATCCGACCACAAATGGCTGCAAAGCTTTCAATGCTACAATCATGCATCGAGCAATAGACAATTGGATAGAAAACAAGAAGCAAGGAATTGCTCAAAAAAGCGGAGTAAATTGGGGTGCTTTAGTTCACGGAAATCGAATTCTTGCATCTATTGTATTTTCGAAATATGGGCATTCAAAGCTCTCACAACCTATAAGAGATTTTACAAGCTCTTTTAAGGAGTCCGAAATAGACCCTATATGTGAGGAAACGTATATAGCTTTGTGCGAAGCACTCAATACACACTATCCGGGAAAGTTCTTAGCCGTGTTGTTCAAAAATCGCACCAAGAGTAAACACGTATTCGAAATAGTTACGTCGCCTGGTGCGTCAGCAACATCGCCATCCGCCTCGATTGGCCTATTCACTCCTTAGATTTAGCACATCTCGATAACAGCGAGAAAATCGCGGGTTCGAATTACAACAATATCATAATACTCAACGCGGAACAATTATCGTGCGAAGCCGTTATCACAATTCCATTTTATGAAGTACTCCTCCATCAGCCACACGAGCCGCGCTATGCATCGCATGAGTGCGTGGCATTGCTGTGCCCTGCCTCCGGCTGAATTCCACCTATCGAGTACGCGTACCTAACACCCACCCACGCTCATACCACCGCCCTCGCTCTCGCCCCCTGCAAAGCCTCCCGAAACGATTCGGCTTCGCCGGGAAGCTGGATGGTCTGAATATCGACGATTGGCGATTACTGTTGAAGCACCTGCAACGATCGTTTCGGCAGCGCTTCCACGAGCGTGAGGAGCGCGGCTGCCGGGCCTTGCGGACGGCGGCGACCCTGCTCCCAGTTTCGTACCGTTGCGACCGGCACGCGAATCATCTGCGCGAATTCGTCCTGCGACTTCCCAAGCTTTCGGCGAATTTCCTTTACGTGCATGGAATAATCGAACGCTCGCGAGGGCTTCTGCGCCCCCTTGAGAATTCGTCCGCCCTCTTTCACGCTCTCTAATAGTTCCTTGAATTCTTGTTTCTTCATGCGTATTCCTCGTCCACGATTTTTTTAAGTGCCTTTTTTTGTTGTTGCGTCAGTTGGTCTGTCGTTCCCTTCGGAAACACATAGAGCATCAAAATTTGCTCTCGGTGCGCTGCCCAAAAGTAAAGGATTCTTGCGCCTCCTCGTTTGCCGTGTCCCTTCGCTGCAATTCGTATTTTTCGGAGACCACCCGTTCCCGGTTCCTTTGGCCCGAGCGTCGGATTGGTCACCAATTCGTTTTGAATATTGCGATATTCGTCGTCCGAAAGAAGGGACGTTATCTGCCGCGTGAACACCGAAGTTTCAACAATAACCATACTGCGCCAATGGCGTACAACTACCGAGAGCGTTCAGTCGTTCCTTTTTGAATCCCACAACAATATCATAATACGCAACGAGGAACAATAACCGCCCAAAGCAGTTATCACCATTCCACTTTATGAACTATTCATCCATCAGCCACACGAGCCGCGCTATGCATAGCATGAGCGTATGGCATTGCTGTGCTATGCCTCCGGCTGAATTCCACCCATCGAGTACGCGTACCTAACACCCACCCACGCTCAACGATTCCACTTCGCCGCGCAGCTGGATATGCTGAATATCGCAGATCAAGTTATCCTTGAACCGAATCACCTCGTTGTTTTCGCGCTTTTGCGCGCGGCAGTCATGCTCGCCGGTTTCTTGCCGTGAGCTTGTTTTTCGCGATGCGCTTTCAGGAACTCGCTGATCTCGCGCTTGTCCTCTGCTGTGAGCTTTGAGTTCACTACTTCGATGTCTGCCTTTTTTAGGTATTCAAAGTCTATCATTTATCGAAATCCGGAAAATATCCTGTAACTAATTGATACGCTGCTTTCGAAGGAATAAACATTCTGGATGGGGTAAATAGTTGTGCTCCAAGAGATTTTTCATAGTGCTTTATCAGCCGTGTTTTTGGCTCAAATACAACGATTCCCCGATAGCCTTTTTCGAAAGATGTTTTGCAAAGAAATGCCACTAAATTACCCGCTACACCATCGTAAAGTTTATTGCGGCCTCTGTTGAATGGGGCGCCTTCAAGCAGGGGCATAAAGACGTGATCGCCGAGGTCTTCGGAACTCGCCAGACCATGCCACACCAATGGATTCTCTTTCGTAGTAAGGGCATATACCTTGCGGCGCGGATTCTGCAATTCTTCAGTCCAATCGAACTCCCATTTTAATGTTCGCAGAATCGAAGCATCGTCCTTAACCAACCGTATAACTTCCGTTTCGAATTTCTCACCCGTGAGGGTGTTTTCTATGGAGTTTGTCAGCTTATCGACTTCAAAATCGAGTCTTCGGTGCTTTGTCATTAAAAGTTGTAAATGTTCGAGCAATTCAACACACTGGGCACCCATTATCGGTTCCACGACAATCTCTTAATACACAACGCGGAACAATTTTCGCGCGAAGCCGTTACAGTAGCTACAATTTTATGAAGTACTCATCCATCAGCCACACGAGCCGCGCCATGCATAGCATGAGCGCGTGGCATTGCTGTGCCATGCCTCCGGCTGAATTCCACCTATCGAGTACGCGTACCTAACACCCACCCACGCTCAACGATTTGGAAAAGGCCGGCATATTGCCGGCCTTTTTTTATTCACATAAATAAAAACAACATACATGACAAACAACAACTACACTACAGGAGGGAACTCACATGAAAAAACGTATCGCAATCTCGATCGAACTAATTGCCGGATTGCTCTTCCATACCGGTCGCGCCAAAGGCATCGAGGACTTCACGCCCGTCCTCTACACCGAAAAGCGCACCGTGCGCGTCACCGGCGGGCACGGCCACCGCCGGGTGACGTATGGAATCATTCGCGGCGAGAAATTGCAATTTACGCTCCGCCATTCGTTCCATCACTTACATCATTGTTGGCAACGATGTATAATGCGACTGAACGTTAGTTTTTAATGGAAATTTCTGCCCTCGTGAGTGGGGGCAGAATTATAACTCGCCGCGAACCCCACTACCCCCTCTTGCTGTTAGGTGCGCCCGAAAGCAGGCAGAAGCATCAGGGCGCTTAGTCTCAGCTGGTTTAGAGCGTCTCGTTTACACCGAGAAGGTCGGGGGTTCGAATCCCTCAGCGCCCACAAGAGTCAGAACCTGGATTACGCGGATTATTGGGGAGATTACGCGGATGAGTTTTTAGGATGGACATGTGTACTGCGAACTAAAAAATCGAATTACACGAACGATTGAAGATTTTAGAAATCCCCCTTATCATCCGTGTAATCCGCTCAAATCCGCGTCATCCCGGTTCGGATTAATACACCTCCAAATACCGATCCAGCTCCCACTGCGTAACGGACATCCGGTACGAATCCCACTCCGCCGTCTTTGCTTCGACGAGCTTTTCTACGCAATAACTTCCTAGTGCCGCGCAGATCACGGGATCTTTTTGTAGCTCTTCGATCGCTTCCATCAGATTTTTCGCAACGGTGGTGATCCCACGTGCCGCCGCTGTTTCATCCGTGAATTCGAAGATGTTTTCTTCCACCGGCGCGGGAGCTTTCATCTTGTTCTCGATGCCATCCAATCCCGCCGCAAGCATGACTGCAAACGCGAGATAGGGATTCGCCGATGGATCGGGACAGCGAAGTTCCGCGCGAACTGCCTTTTCGCGTCCCTTCGTGATGCGCGGAATGCGAATGAGCGCGGAACGATTCCGCTGTCCCCATGCGACATACACCGGCGCTTCATATCCGACCACAAGACGCTTGTACGAATTCACTGTTGGATTTAAGATCGCGTTCATCGCGCGAATATGCTTTAGCTGTCCAGCGATATAATTTTTCGCAAGATCGGAAAGCTGGTACTCGCCTTTCGGATCTTGCATCAGATTCTTTTTGCCATCCGGCGTGAAAAGCGATTGATGCACATGCATGCCCGATCCATTAATTCCCGCGATGGGCTTCGGCATGAACGTGCAATGCAGATCGTATTTCATCGCAATGGATTTCAGCGCGTATTTCATGATGATAACAATGTCCGCGCAACGCAAGGCATGATCGTACTTGAAATCAATTTCATGCTGACCCACAGCTACTTCATGATGCAGCGCCTCGACATCGATGCCCATTTCATACAGCGCGAAACTCATCTCTTTTCGAATTTCGGATGCAATGTCCGTCGTCTGATCGAAATAACCGGCGGTATCGTGTGGTAATGCTTGAAGGGAACCATCCGCGCCGCGCTTGAAGAGGAAAAATTCCAGTTCCGGACCGGTATTGAACTGATAGCCCATATCCGCCGCGCGTTTTAATTGGCGTTTCAGGATTCCGCGCGGATCGCCTTCGAACGGAGTTCCATCCGGCATATAGACATCCGCAATGATAAGCGCCGTCACCGCGCGCGTGCCTTTCGACCACGGGATAACGGTAAACGTATCGAGATCGGGCTTCAAATACATATCGGACTCCGATATGCGCGCAAAGCCTTCGATCGACGAGCCATCGAACCATACGTTCTGCTCGATAGCATCTTCTAATTTCGAAACGGGAATGGTTAACGCCTTCATCGCACCGAGCAGATCGGTGAACATGACGTTAATGAATTCTACTTTTTGTTCTTTCGCAAGCGACAGTACTTCGGATTTGGTCATAGTTGAGTAACGAGTAACGAGTGATGAGTAACGGGTGATAATAACATGATCCTAAGATGAGTTTTGAGAACGAGCGCGACCTAATTACTCGGTACTCGTTACCCGTTACTCATCCACTGACTAATTCTTCTATCGGCAGCGCCATCGTCTCTTTATATGTATTCAGCACGACGTTCGTCCGCGTTTGCTTCACGCCCGGCCACTGCTGAATTTGCGAAAGCAGCCGTTCGAGCGTCGAGGTGTTCCACGTTCGCGCTTTCACAAGATGGGAACCATCGCCGGTGATCGCATGAACCTCCATGATCTCCGGATGTTTTTCCGCCGCGCGTAAAAATTCCGGATACTTACTGCTCGATTCCACCGTCACCGTAATAAATACAGCGACGTCCAAACCGGCCATTTTCGGATTGAGCTTCGCATACACGCCTTCGAGAAGTCCGCGCTCTTCGAGCTTACGCATGCGTTCGCTCACCGCTGGCAGCGACATCCCCACTTCTTCCGCGATCTCGTTGCGCTTCGTGCGCCCCTTGAGTTGCAAGCGGCGAAGCAGCGTCAGATCGGTTTGGTCGAGGCCGAGCGATTCAATCGCCGGAATATTCGGCTTTTTGCCACGCTCATTACCATTTTTTTGTTCCATGTCGTAAGTTTGTAGTGCAAAGATACGAACTTTCATAAGTAAAGTCAAGTGATAATAATTATTTAATAAATAATGTGGATAAGTTTATAGACCTACGTTCTGATACCGTTACCAAGCCAAGCATTGCAATGAGAAAAGCTATGGCTGAGGCTCCCGTCGGCGATGATGTTTTTTCGGAAGACCCGACCGTCATTGAATTGCAGGAAGAGACTGCACGCATTCTCGGTAAAGAAGCTGGGCTGTATGCTCCTTCGGGATGTATGGCAAATCAGCTTGCGATTGCTGCACACACCACCACCGGCGATGAAGTAATTCTTGAAGCGGATGCGCACATTTTCAATTACGAAACGACCGCTGCAAGCTATCTTTCGCGGGTGCAGCTTTATCCGATGAAAGCTACCGATCGCGGTTTGCTTTCTGCTGATGATATTCGTCCCGCCATTCGTGAGAAAGCCTATTACATGCCGATCACTCGCGTGATCGCGATCGAGAACACGCACAATCGCGCAGGCGGGACGGTTTATCCCATCGAACGCATTCGTGAAGTGAGCGAACTTGCCCGCGCTAATGGAATTATTATGCACTTGGATGGCGCGCGGCTTTGGAATGCGTGTGCTTATTCCGGAAACTCGCCAAAAGATTATGCCGATCATTTCGATACCGTCTCCGTCTGTTTTTCAAAGGGACTCGGCGCGCCCGTCGGAAGCGTGCTTGTGGGACCGAAAGAATTTATTAAAAAGGCGCACCGCTTTCGAAAGATCTGGGGTGGTGGTATGAGGCAAGCGGGAATTATAGCTGCCGGCGCACTTTATGCCCTGAGAAATAATCGAGAACGACTTGTAGAAGACCATACGAATGCTCGACGTTTTGCCGAAATTATTTGCAATGAATCGAAAAATGTTAAGATAGATATGTCACGGATGGAAACCAATATCGTTCTCCTAAAAATTGAAGGCGTTTCCGATTTAGGCCGCGCACTTGGAATGCTGAAAGAACGCAGCGTTTTACTCTCACTTGGTTCCCATGGATTGCTCCGCGCCGTTACGCATCTCGATGTCACGATGGAAGAATGCGAACGCGCCGCGAAAGAAGTTGTCGCGCTATTCGGATGAATACGAAATGGAGGGATGAATGGAACTCCGCGCAACCTGCGGAGCGCGCTGCGTTCGTTCTGATTGCTATTGCTTCCCTTCTGAATATTTTCCTGGGAATTCTAAATTATCCCGTCATCGGGCATGATGCGTATGTGCATTTAAATTGGCTGGATCAATTCACAAGGCTCTCGTCACAAGGGATTGCATACCCAAAATGGTTACCGGATTCCTTCGGCGGATTCGGCGCGCCAACGTTTTATTTTTATCCGCCTCTTGTGTATTGGTTAGCAAACTGTTTTCATTGTATTGGAATTTCTTCTGCTTCGACGCTTTATCAATGTGTTCAACTTAGCTTCTCATTCCTATCGGTTTTTACTTGCTTTATTCTTCTTCGGCAACAGAATGGAACTCGTTTGCGGGCACTAACAGGCGCGTTGCTTTATAGCTTTCTCGCCTATCATTTCTGCGATGTCTATGTCCGTGATGCGCTTACCGAACATGCAGCATTAACATTTCTTCCGCTCATTTTTCTGCGGTTCCCAAATAAACTTCGAGCGTTAGCAGTGTATTCTTTCGGCTGGTCTTGTCTCCTTTTAACAAATCTTCCCATCGCTTACCTTTCCGTCATTTCCGTCCTTGTAGTCCTTTTTGCTCGGCATGCCTTCAAAGAAATCCCCACACATATAGCCGCAATACTAATTGCCATTGCCACAAGCGCCATTTATCTGTTGCCTGCATTTGGATTGCGCGGACTTATCCATCAGCGCCATCTTTTCGATCTGCCGATGCACACCAGCCAATTCGGATTTACTCTGCTTGATCTATTTCAACGCCATTTTGATTGGCTGCGAATCTTGAGCATTGCAACGGTTATTGCCGGAATCATTTGCTTCTTTGCGATGCTCAAAAATTCGGATGACGAATCGCGAGCTTGGAAATGGTTGATTGCCATAGCGATCTTCTTTCAAATCCCATTTGTCAGTTCCCCATTGTGGCATCTTGTTCCCGGAATGCCGTTCGTACAATTCTCCTGGCGGTGGAATGGAATTTTACTGCTCGCTATCGCGGCAATTTCTACAAAAAACAAATCGAATATTATACATTGCATCCTTATTGGTCTCGCCCTCATTACGATACTATCCGAACTCACGCTTTCCCGAAATATCTTCGTGCGTCCGCCATTGCCGATCAATTCGTTCCGGATGGATGCGCCGGAATACACACCGAAATGGACTTCGAACGATCCGGATGAAGTCATTGGTATCACCCAGCGTAGAATGAGCGATCCGCCTGCGTTGCTGCTCGGCCTCACCATGCCTGGCGATTCTGTTGCACTCATTTCAAAAAATCCCACGCAATGGAATTGTTCCGTTATATTACATCGTACAGTTCCCGTTCGATTCCATCAATTCTATTGGCCCTATTGGAAGCTCTATAAAGGTTCCACCGAAATTCCTCTCACGCCGGATGCCAATGGTTTTGCTACGACAGAACTTCCTGCCGGACAATATATGATCGCTTTAAAATTAGAAAAATCAGATTTCGAAAATGCTGGATTTATCACAAGTATCTTTGGATTTTCGATTCTTGCCCTGCTTCTGGCCTTCAGTGGCTATCGCTCGATAACAAAAGAACGTGATACCACTTCCCCACCAGCCGTTACGCGCAAAATATAACTTCCCGACGGCAGTTTCGATGCATCGACCGAAAGTGCATGAACTCCGGAACTCATTTCGCCACCCACAATAGCTTGCACCGTATTCCCTATCTCATCGAACACCTCAGCACGAACGACTGCGGGTAAGCCAAGCGTAAGATTCACGCTTAATACATTCTCGGCAGGATTGGGAACCGGATTAGCAAGATTGAAGCTCATGGCGGCTTCGCTCGGAGCAACGCTACTCTCTCCGCCCGTATAAGCAATGCGATAGACCACGCCGTTCTGATCGTCGGAAACATAGAGCGCGCTATCGGCTCCTTCAATGACGGAAACAGGCCGACCAAAATAATAGGAGGTATTGGAATCGGCGTTCGGTCCCAATACTTCAAAGCCATTCACGAAATCGGTGACGCGAGCATTATGCCCATCCGTATCTGCCCACATGACAGTAACACGCGGCGGCGCAGGCGGCGTGCGATCCCAGGAGCCATGATAACATTGAAAGATCGCGTTGTGATAGAGCGCCGGAAATTTCGTTCCGCGATAAAAATGCAAACCTAATGGCGCAGAATGTGCGAGAACTTCCGCAACTGGCCCATCGAACTTTTCAACAATGTTCGTATCGAGATTCACCCACGGCTGTTGCGGGTTCCTGAGTTGGAACGCATAGCAATACGGCCAACCATAATTCGCGCCATTGCACACGAGATAAATTGATTCCGATGGATTATTAGCAGTCAACTGCAGATCCAGATTACTATCGGGATAAATTCCTTCATAGATATTATCCATCCCATTATTATTGACCCACAGTGCGCCCGTTCTGGGATCGATATCCATGCCGACAGCATTCCGAACGCCCGTGGCATACGTGTGGTAATCGGAACCATCCGGATTCATCTCGACAATTTGCGCGCGGTGCGCAACATCGTTCGTATCGAAATTCCCATCGGAGCCGATCTGAAGATAAATTTTATCGGCATTGTTGATCGTATCTATCACAAAATTCCGGCTGTGATGATCGCCCGTGATCGGCAGCGAAGCGATTCGCACCATGCTCTGCGCGACACGGCTCACGCCATTTGTCACGATACGATAGAGCGCGGAATCATTCGAAACATAAAGCTGACCTTTGTAAAAACTGATACCGTGCGGATCGTTGAGGCCGGTGGCGACAATAATGGTGCTATCGGCAATGCCATCGTGATTATGATCGGGCAGCGCATAGACATCGCCATCGTAAGCCGTTGCGTAGATCACGCCATCGGGCGAGCACGCCAAACCTCGGCAGAACAAAAGGCTATCCGCGAAAACGGTCATCGTAAATCCCGCCGGGATCGAAATATGATTTTGCGCTCCGTAAATAGTAAGAACGGTATCGCGCAACACTGGCGGCGGCATTTCGAGCGTCCGGGTGCTATTCGGCTTTTGTTGCATGACCCACGCGGAAAGGTTGCAGCCTTCGGTCTCCTGTGCAAGAACAGTCGTCGCGCAAGTGCATCCTGCAAGCACGATCGCAAGTATAAAAAGCGCGTGTTTAAATGTGTGTTTCATGATTTATGCCCTTTCTGATTCAATTACGTCATTGACCATTATCTCGCATAGAATATAATACAATTCATTGCCTGAATTAGATTTATCGTACGAATGGACCTTCATCCAGTTATCTCACGCCCACTCATAAATTTTGCTTTAACTCATCCCAATCCTCGATCATTTTCGGGAATAATATTTTCCTCGCTCACGCCCCCGGCTGCACCCGTTGTTGTTTTAGTCCTGCAGCCACAAGTTGTCGTACCATTTCCTCGATGGTCATTTTCTTCTCGCGCGATAGGCGTTCGACTTCGGGAGTCATGTCAGCAAGTACACGGCGAACGGTAGCATCGCTCACTTCAGTGGATGGTGATCCACGTTTCCAGCTTTTGGGGTCAATATAATCCGTAAACGAGTGGGTTGACCAGAACTCACGCTCTTCGTCTTCGTTCGCAAACTTAGGAATTTGTTTTAATTGCTTCATCGTACTGTTCCCTTTCTTCCCGATTCATACTTCGGGCGTGAATATCCCTGATCGAGTTTCCTCGTATTGTATAAACTGCGAACACTAATTTTCCCGCATCGGTTTTGCTGAGAATACGCTCTCTCGGTTCATTCGAAGAGTGCTTTTCATCCTCGGAAGTGAAATATGGGTCGTTTAAAAAGACTTGTTCGATCTCGATGTCCGTGATTCCATGTTTCCGAAAATTCTTACCGCTATTGCCTTCATCCCATCCGAATCCTTCATAACCGCGATCTTGTAGTAATCCCATACATCACGCCGCCACTTTCACCCCATCCCGCGCCTCGATCCATCCGCGAATATAATCGGCAATGGCGGACATTGGCGCGCCGGGAGTGAAAAGCTGACCCACTCCGATCTTTTTTAGTTCCTCAATGTCTTCGTTCGACATAATGCCGCCGCCGGTGAGCAGCACATCATCTAAGCCCCGTTCGCGCAGCAATTTTAGAACGCGCGGGAAGATCGTCATGTGCGCGCCCGAAAGCATGGAAATCCCGACGACATCCACGTCCTCCTGCAACGCCGCCTCGGCGATCATTTCGGGCGTTTGGCGCAAGCCGGTGTAGATCACTTCCATCCCGGCGTCGCGTAAGGCTGCGGCGATAACTTTCGCGCCGCGATCGTGGCCGTCTAATCCGGCTTTTGCAATAAGAACTCGTATTTTTTTCACAGAAACATGTAACACTGGAAAGTAGGGTTTTGTCGCTATGCGAACTATTTCCCATAAAACCATCTTTCCATATTTATGAAAACCACCCTCGATCTTCCGGACGACCTGATGATGCGCGTAAAACTTCGCGCCGTCCGAGAACACAAAAAATTGAAGGACGCGGTCGCAGAATACCTTGATCGCGGCATGAAAACGCCACCAAAAATCGACGCTAAAAACTTCCCGAAACCGATAAAATTAATAGGTCGTGGACCTCTCACAATCGAAGAGATTGAAGCGGCTATTAATTGGGGGAGAGAATAATGCGTCTTGTCGATACGAACATTCTTGCCTACCTTCTTATTGAAGGAGAACGGAGCGATGAAGCACGGGCACTCCTGAGAAAAGATTCCGATTGGCATAGCGAGAGATTTATTTACACCGAGCTGACGAACGTTCTTTCCACCTATTTACGAATCGGGCCGTTTCAATTCCAGGACTGCAAAGTTGCCATGGAACGTGCCGAGCAGCTTATGGAAAACAATTTGCACCAAGCTTCGCACCTCGATGTAATCCGGATTGCCGAAGAATTCCGCATTAGCGCATACGATGCCCGCTACATCGCTCTTGCGCGAGAGTTCGGAATCCCGCTCATTACCGAAGATGCAAAACTCCGCCGCGCTGTTCCTTCGCTAACGGTATCGCTGAACGACGCGCTGGAAGCATAACACAAACCGGGTTTTGCGATGGCCGAATGGGACAAAATGCTTCACCTGCTTGTTTCAGCCACGCTCAACTTCCAAACTTAGCACTTAGCACTTAGCACTTTAGCACTTCCTATGAATCCTGTAATTCTTCGCGGCGCGCGCACACCTATCGGCACATTTCTCGGCTCGTTAGCCGATGTTTCTGCTCCAAAACTTGGCTCTATTGCCATTAAAGCTGCGCTTGAACGATCGGGCGTTAACCACAATGATGTCAACGAGACGTACATGGGCTGCGTACTAACGGCGGGCGTTGGACAAGCACCCGCTCGGCAAGCCTCCATCGGCGCTGGAATTCCGGTAAGCGTACCATGCACAACGATCAATAAAGTCTGCGGCTCCGGTATGAAAGCCGTGATGATGGCCGCGCAAAATATCATGCTTGGCGATGCTGGAGTTGTCGTTGCGGGTGGAATGGAGTCCATGTCGAACGCGCCATATTTGCTTTCACGCGCTCGCACCGGATACAAAATGGGGAACGGCGAACTCATCGACGAGATGATAAAGGATGGCCTGTGGGATGTCTATAATGATTTCCACATGGGCAATGCCGCCGAGCTTTGCGCGGTGGAATGCGCCGTCCCACGCGAGGCGCAGGATGAATTTTCAATTCGCAGTTTCAAACTTGCGAATGAATCCATCGATAACGGCGCATTCAAATCCGAGATCGTGCCCGTTACCGTAACGCGCGGCAAAGAAACTGCCGAAGTAACCGAGGACGAAAATCCACGCAAGGTAAAGTACGATAAGATCCCGACGCTGAAACCCGTATTCATAAAAGATGGAACGGTAACTGCCGCGAACGCCAGTTCCATCAACGATGGCGCAGCCGCGCTCGTCGTTTGCGGAGATGAAATTGCAAAGGCAAAAGGTTACAAACCAACGGCGCGTATCATCGCCTATTCCTCGTATGCGCAGGAACCTGAGAAATTCACGACAGCGCCGGTTTTCTCCATTCAATCTGTTTTGAAGCGCGCAAAAATGTCGCTCGGTGATATTGATCTCTTCGAAGTGAACGAAGCATTTGCTGTCGTTGCGTTAGCCACGCAAGGTAAGCTCGGAATTCCGCTCGAAAAACTGAATGTCCTCGGCGGCGCGATCGCCTTAGGACATCCCATCGGAGCAAGCGGAGCGCGCATTATCATCACACTGCTCAACGCGCTCGAACGGCAGAACAAGCAGATCGGACTTGCCTCCATCTGCATCGGCGGCGGCGAAGCGACGAGCATTATTGTAGAACGCCTTTCCTAATGGCGAACGGAGAATGGCGAGCGGAGAATTTGGACTCGTAAATGAAAACTTTCGCCACTCGCCATTCGCCATTCGCCACTCGAAAAGTTCTTCTCCTGACGCTCACCGCGTCAGCCATCACACTCGCACCCACGATACTCTGGCCCTTCGATTACGATCAGGGAACGTTTGCTTATGGCGGATGGGCTGTCCTTCACGGTCTGCGTCCGTATCTTGACTTTTGGGACATCAAACCGCCGAATATCTTCTATACCTATGCTGCCGCGTTTGCGCTGTTCGGAAATAGCGTTCGCGCCATTCGCATTTTCGATTATCTGAATGCCCTGCTTTCGATTGCATTGCTTTTCACGCTTGCCACGCGATTATGGAAAGATGCTCTCTGGCGTAATCTTGCTGCCGTTATAGCCTCATTAGCATTCATCGTTCAATATTATATTTTCGGGCATTGGGATACCGCGCAGACCGAGACATACAGCTTGCCGCTTCTTCTCGGTGCATGGCTGCTTGTAATTCCTCGCAAGGAATCTTTTATTTCAAATGCTGCCATTCGATCTCTGTGTGCAGGCGCACTCATTGGAATTTCTTTTTACTTCAAATTTCCGAACGCGCTTTTCTTAGGACTTATCGCAACAGCGTTATGGATGTATTCTGCAAAAGAAAATCGAATTCGATCTATCCTCTGGCTTTCTGCTGGCTTCATTACAGCGGTTGGCCTCGAAAGTCTTTATCTTGCAATGAATGGCGAATTGCTTGCCCTCTGGCATCTCACTACTTCAGAAACGGCATCGTATGTTTCAAGCAATTATTCCGGCTCGTTCGGTTTTATTCAAAATCTTCGAACAAGTTCCCAGGCGCTCGATCTTTCCTGGATCGTTATTGGAATGTTAGGATGGAGTTATTGGCTCCTTATTCGTCGGCGCGAAGAAAAAGATGCTGCCTCAATCTTTCGATCATTCATGCTTCTTTTTCTCGGCTGCATCATTGCGCTCGTCGCCGTGCAATTACAGAACAAGGGATATAAATATCATTACGCTATTTTGCTTCCCTGGGCCGATCTGCTTATCGGCGCCGGATTCGCACATTGTGTATGTGCCCTATCGAAGTATGTGCAGTTGCCTCGGTGGAGTATCGCCAGCGTTCTCATAATCTGCCTTTTTGCTTCATGCTTTTGGCTCACATCCTCTTTTCCATTTCAAGATCGAATTGAAGAACTAATAAGCATAGCGAATGATAAAGAAGGCGCGAATGGCTATGTTGCAACGGATTCGATCTCGAATTACGTGATCCAGCATACAAAGCCCGACGATAAGATCTTTATTTTCGGATTTCAGCCTTATGTGTATTGGAAAACTGGCCGCGCGCCGGCAACAAAATTTATCAATACTATCCATTTTAAGCCAAACAACGTAAATAAAGCAGAACGGGACGAATTAGTGACCTCACTTTTACGTAACCCTCCTGAGCTTTTTATTGTTGAGATGGGCGACCGGTACACCTCGCAGGGTAACACCAACGACGATAGCCGGACGACGATTCTTTTGCGATACCCCGAACTCGAACACCTTTTGCGCGATAGTTACTGGCCTCAGGATACGTTGCAGAATACCATCATCTACCATAAACGCTGACGCATGTACCTTTACGGAGAATGCGATCTCAGCATAGTGATTCCATGCTTCAATGAAGCACGGCGGTTGCCGCGCACCCTTGCGCGAACCTTCACCTATCTTGCCAGCAAACCCGGCCACCACGAAGTGATCGTTATCGACGATGGCAGCACCGATGCTACGATCGAGGAAACGGCAGAAGCATTTCGTTCCTTACCCGAAAATGTGCAAGGCAAGTGGTTCGGTTACGCGCCGAATGAGGGCAAAGGCAAAGCCGTCAGAATTGGAATGCGGCAAGCGTCCGGTAAGCGCGTTCTGTTTATGGATGCAGATTATTCCGTGCCGCTCGAAGACTTGAAACGCGCCGAGGCGTTACTCGATCAGGGATATGATATTGCGATCGGTTCCCGTGCGACCGAAAACACCAAAATTGTGGAGCATCAATCATTTCTTCGTGAGCGTATCGCAAAAGTGTTCGGATTCATTCAAAGAAATTATCTTGGATTAAAGCTGAAAGATACGCAATGCGGATTTAAATTATTCACAAAAGAATCGGCGCGTAAGGTGTTCGGCGAAGTAAAACTTCACTCTGTTATCTTCGATGGCGAGGCGCTGTGGTTAGCAAAACGCATGAAATATAAAGTCGCCGAGTTCCCAGTCGAGTGGACGCATGACCCGGACACGCGGCTTTCCTATAATTTCACTCGCTCACTCAAAGTGCTGCGCGATATGCTTTCGATCCCATTCCTTCACGTTTCGCAAAAACAGGTAGCTCCGCAGCCCCATAAGCATACCGTGCGGGCTTTAGGCTGATAAGGAAATTCTGAATGTATTACAAATGTCATTCTGAGCGAAGTTCGTCCGACCAACGGGAGGACGAACGCAGCGAAGAATCTTTGTGGCAAAACCACAGATTCTTCGCTACGTACATTTTCGCTTTGCGAAAATGTACTACGCTCAGAATGACACTTCTAACGTAATCAGGATTTCAATAAATTGTTTGATTAATCATATTCTCAATATCATTCTAAATACACTATAATTCATGACCATTAAAAATGTAACCGTCATCGGCGCTGGCACGATGGGCAACGGTATTGCGCATATTTTCGCGCAGAGCGGATATGATGTAACGCTCGTCGATGTCAATCAGGATGCGCTGGATCGTGCTGTTGCTACGATCACAAATAATCTCGCGCGCCAAGTTAAAAAAGCAACGATCACCGAGGACGATCAGAAAGCAACGCTCGCGCGTATCAAAACGGGAACTGATCTTGCTGCATCCGTACAAAAAACAGATTTTGTCGTGGAAGCAGCAACGGAGAAATACGATCTCAAGAAGCAAATTTTCCAGACGCTTGATGCCAACGCGCCGGAAGGCGTTATTCTTGCAACGAATACAAGTTCCATTTCTGTCACCGAGCTTGCAGCAACGACGAAACGCGCGAGCCACGTCATCGGAATGCACTTTTTCAATCCCGTGCCGGTGATGAAATTAGTGGAAGTTATTCGCGGCCTTGCAACGACCGATGAAGTGTATGCGACCGTCAAAGCGCTCTCTGAGAATCTCGGCAAAACTCCCGTGGAAGTAAATGATTCCCCAGGCTTTGTCTCCAATCGCATTCTGATGCCAATGATAAACGAAGCCATTTACTGCGTGATGGAATCTGTTGCGAAACCGGAAGACATCGACACCGTGATGAAGCTCGGCATGGCACATCCGATGGGGCCGCTTGCGCTTGCAGATTTTATCGGATTGGATGTCTGCCTCGCCATTATGAATGTGCTTCACGATGGCTTGGGCGATACAAAGTACCGCGCGTGTCCATTACTCAAGAAAATGGTCGCCGCCGGACGCTTAGGCAAAAAGACCGGCGAGGGGTTTTACAAGTATTAGTTCCAGACGTAAATGCGATTATGATTCCCGATCTCTTCATCTCGTATTCACGCAAGAATACAAAACACGCGAACGAATTGGCGGAATCACTGCGCCAGTCCGGTCATGCGGTGTGGATGGATCAGCATAAGATAGAAGGTGCCACGAACTGGTCGCAGGAAATTGCAGAAGCCATTTTTGGCTGCCGCGCTTTGATCGTTCTGCTTTCAAAGCATTCCGTCGAATCCGTTAATGTTGCTCGTGAAGTTTCCTTAGCTTCGGAACGTGGAAAACCCATCCTTCCGATCGATCTCGAGCATGTGGAACTTCCAACGTCTTTAGCCTACCCGCTTGCGGGCCTTCAACGCCTTAAATATGGTCAGCAGGATGCGATATCGCGTGCGTTGAAAAAATTAGGAATAGGAGATGGTGCGCAAACTAATGGCGTTGCAAACTCTCCGTTCACACCGCTTCCACCCGATGCGTTGGGACGAAAGGCACTGGCCGTCCTGCCATTCGAAAACATGAGCAGCGATGCCGAAGATGCCTGGTTTGCCGATGGCCTGACGCAGGAGATCATCAATGTGCTTTCTCACATCAAAGCGCTTCGCGTAAAGGATCGCCGCTCGGTGATGAACTACGATCCCAAAGGTAAAACGATCGCCCGCATTGCGGATGAATTAGGCGTGGAATTTATCTTAGAGGGAACCATTCGCAAACATGGGCCAACGGTGCGTGCCACGGCGGAACTTATCGATGTGTATTTGGAAGAACACATCTGGAGCAACACTTTTAAAGGGGCGGCGGAAGATATGTTCGCCACGCAAGAACGATTTGCGCTCGATATGGCGGACGCACTCAAACTTTCGCTCAGCCCGGAAGAGCGTCCGAACATTGCAAAACGATCGACCGAAAATTTACCCGCGCTGGCTTTGCTCATCAAAGCTGAAGCACAACTTGTCGATCATCTCTCGCTATTGGATTATCAAAAAGCATTGGAGTATGCCGATGGCGCCCTGCTGCTCGATCGAAAGATCTCGTCGGCGTGGTTCGTCCGTGCCCGCGCACTGAACGGACTTGTCGCGTTTCATGGACATCCCGCCTCCTTATGCACCGAGGCGCGAGAAAGCGCATTGCTGGCTCTGACCCATGACCCTCGTTCCGGACGAGCGTATGCGGAACTCGCCTTTTCGTATGCCTTGCAGGGCAAACCCGAAGAGTGTGGCGACGCCATCGCTCAAGCCCTCGCGATCGGCGGCGATAGCTATATTCAGATGCGGTATGGATCGATCCTAATGGGAGCACGAAAACTTCCCGAAGCGCTGCAGCAATTTGAAATAGGCTTTCAATTAGACCCAGAAAATGTGATCATTGCCGGCCAACTTATGGTCACAGCCTTTATGATAGGTAAAGAGGATATTCTTCGGCGCGTTTCGACATCCATCAGACCTTATTTTGAGCGTAGAGCAGCCATCGAACCGGAAAACCTTACACTATTATCCCTGTGTACCGCCGTGTTGCATTACCTCGGCGAAACAAGCGCGGCGCTCCAAATGCTGGAACGTATTCTACATCGTCCTTCCTACGATAATCTTGCCACTGCTCACCTGATCGTACTGCTAAATATGCTGGGAAAAATAGATGAAGCGATCGCATTTGCTACAACAGCCACCGATCTTGGTGTTGCCCGGCTTTTTTTTATTGCAGGACCGGGATTCGCTCCCTTCTTCGCCCATCCCGGTTATGCCGCCATTCGTGAACGGTTCGAGAAATCAGCGGTAAAATAATTCCTAATACGATTCTCCCTCATTCGGGAACGTGCCGCCCTTAATATCCGCATCATAGTTCCGAACAGCGCCACGCACTGTTTCTGCAAGTGACGCATATTTCCTTACAAAGCGCGGATGGAATTCCTCCGTTAATCCTAACATATCGTGCATAACAAGCACTTGGCCATCGCAATGCGGCCCTGCGCCAATGCCGATCGTCGAGACTTTGAGCGAATCTGTAATTTCTTCCGCAAGTCCGGAAGGAATTTTTTCAAGCACTAAAGCAAACACACCGGCATCTTGCAATGCTTTTGCATCGCGTTTCATGCGATCCGACTCTTCCTTCGTAATTCCGCGCGTCCGATAGCTGCCGAATTGATGAATGGATTGTGGCGTCAATCCCAAATGCCCCATCACCGGAATTCCCGCTTCGCTCATTCGATGCACATGATCGGCCACGCGCTGCCCGCCTTCGATCTTCACGCCGCCCGCGCCCGTTTCCTTCATGATGCGTCCGGCGTTGCGGAATCCTTCCTCGACCGAAACCTGAAAGCTCATGAACGGCATATCGCAAATGACCATCGCGTGCTCCTGAGCGCCGCGCACCACCAATCGCGCATGATAGATCATCTCATCCAGCGTAACGGGAATCGTTGTTTCGTTCCCTTGAATGACATTGGAAAGCGAATCGCCGACGAGCAATACATCCGCGCCCGCCTGATCGAACAGCTTCGCGAAGGTGTAATCATACGCCGTTATCATCGTAACTTTTTCGCCGCGCGATTTCATTTCGCGGATGGTGCGCGTGGTTACGCGCCGCGTTTCTGGAGCATGACCGATCATGCTCCCGACAGAGCTATGTTCCGATGATGTTTCTTGCTTCGCCATTTTTTTCGAAGGGACTGTTTTCTTAGATTTCATGCGTCTTAATAAACAACAATTCTCTGAAAAATAATACGATAAATGTTAATTCCCGCTTTCGCCGCGCCATTCTTCTATTCTCACCCGAACCCCATCGTGAAATGTACGATAGACCTGATGCACGAAGATCAACCCGATCCACATACCGATCAATACTTTCGCTATTTTTAGCTGGTCTAATCCCGTCTGGCTCGATTGAATAATTCCCTGCGGGTTGTTCAGCACATTCCAGCTATTATACCGCGCCACGCGCCCAAGATAAATTCCGAACGACGCAAGCAGCGGAATCCCAAACATCCCTATCCATGCCCAGCGCGCGCCAAGCCGCTTTCGTAACGCATACACTAATCGGTCAACCGTAAAAGAATAACATACCAAACCGATAAGCACATAGACCGCATAGATCGGAAGTTCCGTTCCCAACAATTTCCACAGCGAGGTATCGCCCATGCGCACTGTTTCGAGAAAATGCACGAGATCGGTCGCAACATACGGCGCATTCGGCAAAAAAAGCATCACGAGCGCCATCTCGAATGCAAAGGTTATGTTCCGAATCACATGTCGTGGCTGATCCCCCCGCTTGAAAAACAGAATGCTGAGCACCACCGGAATGACCGCCAGCGCGATATTCCAAACCATCCACCACCACGGCCAGCCGAACCGCACGACCTGGTCGTGAAATTGCTGTATATGAAAATCTAAGAGATACATCCGCACTCATTACGCGAGATGGCCCAGGAAGGTTCGAAAAACGAGAACTGTTCGATTAATTGAGTGTTATAAAAAATGTTGTAATTTTGATTTGATTAAACCATCATTCATTATGAAAAGTCGTGTATTCTTAGTTACATTTTTCATTCTTCTTTCCTCGATTGCTCCGGTGGCCTCATTTTGCCAATGGACAAGTGCAAATGGGCCATTCGGTGCCAGTTTCTGGAGCATTGCTGCCAATGGCACGAACCTCGTTGTTGCCACACAAGACGGCATTTTCCGTTCCGGTGATAGTGGCAAAACCTGCTCTCGATCGAGCACGGGTATCCCACTGAACCTGCATCCCGACTGCCTTTTGGTTACAAATTCCTATCTGTTCGCCGGAACGATCGGTGGAGGAATCTATCGTTCGAGCGATGCCGGACTCACCTGGAACGTATGTAACGGAGCGCAATCAAGAACGCTCAATGGTATTGCTTTGTTGGGAACGATCCTTGCTGCCGGCACCGATCAAGGCATTTTTCTTTCTTCTGATAATGGCGCCGATTGGGTTCCTGAAAACAATGGGATCCCTGTCTCGAATATAAATATGCTGATCTCGAGTGGCGCCGATCTGTTTGCAGCCAATCTCTTTGCAAATGTCTATCGATCATCGGATTCCGGGAAAAGTTGGAGTCTCGTCAATAGTGGATTGCCAACCAAACCGGCGTTCTGGAGCCTCATCGCAAGCGGAACCATTTTATTTCTGGGCACTGACGATGGGGTCTATCGTACCACCGATCTGGGGGAATCCTGGATGCCTGAAAATAACGGGATACCTTCCTCCACGACGATATGGGCAATGGCGGCGAATCAACAATATGTGTTCGCTGGTTCATTCGTCGATGGAATTTTTCGGTCTTCCGACAGCGGCCAAAGCTGGGTGGCGATGGATTCGGGATTAACAGATTCGTCCGTCGTAACGCTCACCGCCGATGGCCCGGATGTGTGGGCTGGGATGAGTGATGGGGAATTGTTTTTCTCAGGAAACAACGGCGATTCATGGACTAATCTTAGCAGCGGGTTAAGGGCTAATCCCGCTGTAAATGTGCTCGCAGGATCGGGCGAAAGCATTTTCTGCACTACTTCAAGTTCCGGATCTGTTTTTCTTTCGGCGGATGCTGGAATGGATTGGACACCCTCCAAATTGCGTCTTGAGGATCCCTTTTCGGAAGTTCTATCGTTTACCTTTCAAGGTACTTCGCTCTTTGCGGGAACGTTTGGCGATGGCATTGTTCATTCGACGAATGAAGGAAACAGCTGGACCGCCACGAATAATGGGTTAGACATCAATACCGATATCACAGCACTTGCCTTTGATAGCACTACGCTGTTGGCAGGAACTGGGATCGGATTGTCTCTCTCCACTGACAACGGAGCAAGTTGGAGCAGCCCGTCTGATATGAGCTATGTGGGGGTGAATTCTCTTGTTGTAAATAATAACATTGCTCTTGCCGGCACGTATGGAAATGGCATTTATGTCTCATCCGATCTGGGCCAATCATGGTTCCCGTCCGATGCCGGATTCAATTCCGACCCATGGGGAGGCAATTGCCCCACTGTAAATGCACTCATCGTCAGCGGAAATGATATTTTTGCCGGAACGAGCGACAGTGGAATCTTTCGCTCATCCGATGATGGATTCCGGTGGACTCCCGTCAGTACAGGATTGGCTTCGATGGATGTCCTGTCTCTTGCTGCCGTTGGGTCCGATCTCTTTGCCGGAACTATGAAGGGAATCTTCCTCAGTACAAATGATGGTATGAGCTGGTCTGATATCAGCGATGGATTAACGGATAGTGCTGTCAGCGCGATTGGTTCGGATGGCCCCTATCTCATTGCAGGAACATTGGCAGCCGGTGTTTGGAGACGTTTATTATCCGATTTTCCCGCATCGGGAGTCTCGTATAATATCGCTGCGGATTCGAGTATAAATGTTTCTATCTTCCCGAACCCTGCTTCGAATGTGCTTCATATCTCGGCTTCGGAGGCGGTTCATGCTGAACTCTTCGACGTATTAGGAAGAGAAAGAGCGATTTCCGTTCAGGATGCAAACGGCTCTTCTATAGATGTCTCCAGTTTGGAGGCCGGGAACTACCTGCTGCAAATCGGCGGCAAAGCGTGGCCGGTCGTGATTGCTCACTAAAACATCTCAAATAGCACACTTCATTAGGTTCCCAAGCTGGTGTTCCCGAAAACATGCGGTTCCACACCTACGGACGTGTGCAACACGTCCCTACGAATAATTTATTTTGGCAAGATTTTAAGATTTTGAGAAGGTGTTTCGTTCATCATTCTTAATTCATCATTCATCATTTCCCCTCACCCCACCAGCATAAATTGCTTCCCCGCCATTTGGCGGACAATGGATTTGAATTCGAGCGTGAGAAGCTGAACGAGAATATCCTGTACATCGAGTCCAGCGCGTTCGGCAAGCGCGTCGATTTGAAGCGGCCCAGCCGCGGCTTCGAGCACATCGACGATCTTCGTTTCAAACATGGTAAGCGGGCCTCGCTCGATGGGCTGCCGTTCCTTTCTGGTTCCTGCTTTACTCGACCATCCTAATTCTTCCAGCACTTGCTCGGCAGATTCGGCAAGTTTAGCGCGGCTTTCGCGGATAAGTTGGTTCGGCCCCTTGCTCGATGGGCGCGTGATGTCGCCGGGAACCGCAAACACATCGCGGTTCTCATCGAGCGCAAGCGATGCTGTTATCATCGAACCGCCCGATACTTCGCTTTCAATGATGACGGTTGCGCGCGCCATCCCGCACACGATTCGGTTACGCCACGGGAAGTTTCTTGCGTCCGGTTTTGCGCCGAGCGGCAATTCAGAAACAATAGCTCCACGCCCGCTTGCAATAAGTTCTTCCGAAAATGATTTGTTCGAATACGGATAAATAACGTCCACTCCCGATCCCAACACCGCAATTGTGTTCCCGCCAGATTCATACGTTGCAATGTGTGCCGCAGTATCGATCCCCTTTGCAAAGCCGCTCACAACCGTTACACGATCGCGCACAAATCCTTCCGCAAATTCCTTCGCAGCCTGGCGGCCATAATCGCTCGTTTTTCGGGAACCGACAATCGCGATCATCCGCTCTGACTTCAGCAGTGTGGCGTTACCTCTAATGTAAAGCAAAGGTGGCGGCGAGTACGTTGCCTTCAGGTCGCTTGGATAGCCATCGTCAAAATAAGTAAGAAGGCACGTATCCTCGGGAATTTTTGTGAGCTGGGCTTTAGCATATTCTAACGCTTCCGCGCGTTTGGCGATGAACTCTGTTGCTGTTTCTTTGCCAAAACCAGGCACGTTCATCACCTCCTGCGGATTCGCAAAGAATGCGCGCTCCGCCGTGGAAAAATATTGCATCAACGCCAGCAAACGCCGCGAGCCGATCCCGCTCGTGAAATGCAAGGCGAGATAATAGGTTAGTTCAGAAAGTTCCAATTTGGCAGGGACAATTATTTTAAATGCGAGACAGCGGGTAGTTCAGCGCTCGATATGATTCATAGGTGAAAGCGAAGCGAGTTGCTCCTCCAGCTTCTTTACGCGCTCTATAAGTTCCGGCAGCGAACGCATGGCGCCTTCTTGCTTCAACATTTCGCGGCTTGGACGCGCAGGAGTTCCCATATACAGTCCGGCCTTTGCAAGCGATTTCGATACGCCGGACTGCGCGCCAACAATGACGTGATCCGCCGTTTCGATATGACCCGTTAAACCCGCCTGCCCGGCGATCATATTTTGCTTCCCAATTTTCGTCGAACCCGCCACGCCGGCTTGTGCGGCCATCACGGTGTTCTCGCCAATATCCACATTATGCGCAATCTGCACAAGATTATCGAGTTTCACACCTTTGCCGATCCTCGTTTCCGCAACCGTTGCGCGGTCGATCGTGGCGTTGGCTCCAATTTCGACGTCATCTTCTAAAACCACAATACCGATCTGGGGAATTTTACGATAGGAACCATCCCCCATCGGCACATAGCCAAAGCCATCGAATCCGATCACGCTGCCCGCGCCAACCACCACGCGGTTCCCAAGCTTTATTCTATCGTAGATCACAGCGTTGGGATGAATCTCGCAATCCTCGCCAATCACAGTATCCGCGCCGATATACGCGGCGTGACGAACAATAGTATTTGCTCCAATTTTCGCGCGCGGACCAACAAAGACATGTGGGCCAATATGCGCTTCCGGATGAACCTCCGCTCCATCCACGATCACAGCAGTGGAATGAATACCCTTCGGTGGTTTTTCACGCTTGGGGCTAAAGAGTTCCAAAGCCCGCGTAAAACCCTCATACGGATTTTTCACGCGCAAGAGTGCAGGGCCATTACCCAACGCATAACTCGCGTTCAAATATTCGGTTACAATAACAGCAGTGGCTTTTGTCGAGGAAAGAAATCGTTCATACAGTGGATTGCCGATAAAAGTTACCGCGCCGAGAATGCCATCCTCGATGCCCGTCGCGCAGATGATCTCTTCATCTCCACGCGCCATCTCGATCGAAATGGCTCCGACGTGTTCCGCTAATTCCATGATGTTCATTCTAATTCGTGGGAACTTTAGGGTCGATCTCCTTGCTCCACGCGAGAATGCCGCCACGAAGGTTCCGCGCGTTCGGCAAACCGTTGCGCCGCATAAATTCAACAGCCTGAGCGCTGCGCCCACCCATCTTGCAGTGAACCACGATCTCCGCTTCCGGATCGAATTCTGCCAAATGCTGCGGAAGCGTGTTCAATGGGATGAGCTTGCCCCCGATATTTGCCGTAGCAAATTCGTTCGGTTCCCGCACATCGATGAGGACAAAATCCTTGCCCGCGTCCATCCATTGTTTTAATTCCTGAACGGTAATTTCAAAAGGTATTATAGTTGCCATAGTATTCTAACACAATAATGAAAGGAATTATCGTAATAAAAACATTTGTACGACGCCACTTGCCAGATCAACAAGCGGTTGGAAATAAATGCCGAGCGCAATGACCGGCACAATCAGAATGAGAAGAAGCGTCATAACCGGAATTCCATATCGAATTGCTTCCGGGCTTGGCGCTTCGCCAGACATGCGTTCGATCGTGTATGCGCCGATCGGCCTTCGTAAAAACATCGCTGCCGCTACACGCAAATAATAATAGAGCGAGATCACTGAATTTAATATCACCACAATGCCAAGCCATAGCCAGGGCATCGTATGAAAATGCGCGTCAGGAGTAAGCAAGGTTGTGAGCAGATAAAACTTCCCAACAAAACCTGCTGTAAGCGGAATGCCTGTGAGCGATGCCAGAAAAATAACAAGCGCAGAGCAAACCAGTGGCGCTCGAAGCATCAGTCCGCGATAGTCGTCAATTTCCTCGGAACCAATTTTATTTTCAATGAGCATCACAATATAAAACGCGCCAAGCTGCATGAAAAGATACGCCGTGAGATAGATCATGATCGCAACAATCCCCTCAGCCTTCCCCGTTGCAAGCGCGGCAAGCATATAACCAGAATGAGCTATGGTACTATACGCAAGCATTCTTCGCACGTTCGATTGCAGAAGCGCAGCAAAATTCCCAAATGTCATCGTAAGCACGGAGCCGACCGCAAGGGCAGTATGCCAATCAATAAGCGCGCCGGTTTTTGCGCTGTCCGGAAAAACAAAAACGAGAAATCGAATCAGCATTCCAAAGCCCGCCGCTTTTGATGCGACCGAAAGTAATGCCGTCACAGGAATCGGCGCGCCTTCATACACATCCGGCGTCCAGAAGTGGAATGGCACCGCGCTGATCTTGTAACCTATTCCAACAAGCACAAGCAGCGTTGCCGTCCAAAGCAGATACACATTTGGACCGGTATGCGTATCTGGATTTAGTGTAAATATCTGGTGAATTGCAAAGATATTTGTAGTTCCCGCTAATCCATAGAATAAAGATATGCCATAGATCATCAGCCCCGAAGAAAGCGCGCCAAAGAGAATATATTTCAGCGATGCTTCCGCTCCGTGCTCGGACTTGCGAAAAAATCCCGCAAGTAGGTATCCTGCGATCGAAGCGAGTTCCAGCGATACGTACATCATGATGAGATCCGTCGAAGACGGCATCAAATACAACCCGATGGACATGCCAAGAATAAGTGATGAATATTCGCCGAGCCGCTGCGGTTGTTCCTTGAGCTTCCGCGAGAAAAGCGACATCATTAACACAACAATTCCCGCTAGCGATATCAGCAGTTTGAAAAAGATGCTGAAATTATCGACCACAGCCATTGCGTACCCGTGAATCAACAACCCGTTCTGTGATGTCGGACTAAAAAGGTTTTGCGAGTATGGAAATACAAGAAATCCCGATTGCCATTGACGAGCGTGCAACGGATCGAAGGCATGCCATTGCAAAGCTGCATACACACCGGAAACGGCAAGAACTATTGCTGCAAAAAAAACTGCGAATCGTTTCGAAGGCGCTTTTCTTGTAACAGCATCGAGCAGGATAGCAAGTAAAAATCCGACGCCGAGAATAATTTCCGGAGCAAAGCCATTTACGCTGACTGCCGCATACCCTTGCACGGTATGAGCGATCGTTTCGAGCGTTTGTGGCTTCGGCGGCGGCATGGGTATTAATTAAGAATTAAGAATTAAAAATTAAAAATTAAGAGTTGGGGAATTTTCTACTTCGAGCGCTTTCTTCTTCGCATGTGCAGAGACTATTTCCGATCATATTCTCAATTCTTAACTTTTAATTCTTAATGTATAATTGCATGGGCATGAACAAACATAACGAGCGCATTCACGCTCGTTGTCGTAAGATCGATGATCGGGCCGGGATAAATTCCCATTGCAATGACAAGCGCGGCAAGGGGAACAAGCGAGATCAATTCACGCGCGCTCACATCTTTTAAATTACTCCATTTTTCTGGGATCGTTCCAAAGAACATGCGCTGGATTGTCGTGAGGAAATATGCGGCGGTGAGAATAATTCCGAGCGTGGCGATAATGGTAAAGGTTTGCCATGTCTCAAAGGAACCAAGAAAGACAAATGCTTCTGAAATGAACATGGAAAGCGTGGGCAATCCCATCGCGGCAAAAAATGCTATCACGATGAGCGCAAAGTATTTGGGCATCTGATTTGCAAGCCCGCCGAACTCGAATACACCCCGCGTTTGTGTGCGGTCATAGAGCACGCCAACCAAAAGGAAGAGCATCGCCGTCACGATGCCGTGACTGAACATTTGCAGGGTCGCGCCGATCATTCCCTGCGAATTCATCGAAGCAATGCCGAGCAAGACAAACCCCATGTGACTGATGGAACTATACGCGATCAGCCGCTTGAAATCGCTCTGCGCCATCGCGCAGAGCGCGCCATACACGATATTGATAACGCCAAAGAGCGCCATGTACCACGAAAGTGCAAACGAAATTTCCGGAAAGATCCCGAGCGAGAGACGCAGTATTCCATATCCACCCATCTTGAGCAACACGCCAGCTAAGATCACAGAAATAGCTGTGGGCGCTTCGACGTGGGCGTCCGGCAACCATGTATGAAATGGGATCATTGGAATTTTTACGGCGAAGGCAAAGAACAACCCGAAAAAACCAATGTAACGCCATGTTGTACCGAATCCGCTAAAAATACTTCCCGGAACTATCGCGGTTGGGTCCATCATACGCAGCATACTGAACGTGTGATAGATCTCCGGACGGTGCGTGATCGCGCTCATGACAACATGATGCGTACCCGGCACGAACAGCATCACCTGATTCGAGAAGAACAGGCCGATCATCACAAGCAGCATGAACACCGAACCCAGCAGCGTGTACAGAAAGAACTTGATCGCCGCATATTCCCTGCGCGCACCACCCCAAATGCCGATCAGAAAGTACATGGGCAACAGCATCAGTTCCCAAAAGATATAGAAGAGAAAAAAATCGAGCGAGCAGAACGTGCCCATCATTCCAATATCGAGCAGCAGGAACATCAGGAAATATCCTTTGATATTTCGAGTAATGGAAAAACTCGCAATGGCAGCGACGGTAACTATAATTGCCGTGAGCAATATCATTGTAACCGAAAGGCCATCCAATCCCATAAAATAATCAATGGCAAGATTGCCAAAGATTCCCAAACCCGAAAGTCGAATCCACGGCATTCGTTCGACGAACTGGAAGCTCTTCGGATCGTTCACGCCCGCGAGCGAGCTATTGAAGTTTAGACAAATAACAATAGCGATGGCAAGCTGAAGCAGCGTAACGGCAACCGTGATCCCGCGCAACGTCCGCACCTGCTTGCGTGGAACCAGCGCGGTGAAGAACATTCCCACCAGCGGCAGGAACGTAATGAGACTTAAAACCGGAATATCAGCGACCATTCATGGGGTTAGCGGTGGTGAAACGAAGCGATCGAGTTGTTATGGGATGCGCGACAACGTGCGCGTGATGTTGCCGGAACCGGTTTCAAGATCGATGTAATAGACTCCGGGAATGAGTCCGTGGGCATCGAGCGCCACTTGATGGGTTCCAGCATCGAACGTCCCATCTGTGAGCGTAACGATCTCGCGGCCTAATACATCGTAAACAACAATGCGCGCATGCCTCGTTGCTGCAAGCGTGAACGAAACCATTGCGTTCACCTGCATAGGATCAGGATACACTTCGAGCGACATTCCTACTGCGGGAGAACCCGCAACACTTGCCGGCGAGGTCGTCTCCGTGTAGGTTGCAACGCCGTCCGTTGGGGAATTAATACTTACGACAAATTCGCCTGGCGCACTCGAAATACTTATGTCCGATTCCGCCGGTTCATACGAAACGGGAATCCCGATCGGAGACCACATCGCACCAAGATCGGCGGTGCGATAAATTCCCATATCCGAAGCAAGAATAGCCGTATTCGAATTCGGTATGAATTGAATTGAGGCGGGCGAAAGGCTATCGACCGGAAGCGTCGTTAGCGGCTGCCACGATGCGCCGCTATCGGAAGAGACCATCATGCCATTGCCCCCACTTCCGGACATCGGCTCGAAGCACGCCAGGCCATGCGTGGCATCGCTATCGAAGGCAACAGAGAACGAATTTTGGTAAATCGTCGATGAACCTGATTCCGTAGAGACAGGCGTCCATGTTTGTCCACGGTCGGTTGTGCGCCAGATCTGTCCTGCATTCGTTCCGAACCACCCGTTATTGCCAACCCACGCGGTAGCATTGTTCCAACTGACGTCACCTCTTGTACGAGCAGACACCGTGTTCGCAAGTGTATCCCAGCTTTGCCCGCCATCGGTGGTAATACCTATGCCCCACGTTTTTGAATTCGTGAGCGGATCTCCAATTAAAATCCCATTCTGCGCATCGAAAAAGTGAATGCTGTTGACAAACGCGGCAAACGATGCGACGCTCACCGTATCGAATGTATTGCCGCCATCGGACGTATGAATAACCGATGCGGTTCCCACGGGAGGGCCGCTGCCAAAATATGCGGTGTTCGAATCGAGTGCGGTTACATCGTAAGGAGGGTTCAGGCCATCGCCAAGCGTGGCTGAATCCGCCCATACGCCGCCAACCTCGCGGGTAAATTCAGCATAAAAGTTAGTATCGCCCATGCCATCATTCGTGACTGCGCCAAACGCTGCCCACGCAACGCTATCCGAAACACGAGAGATGCCGGTACCATACCCAACCGCCTGACCGGGAATAAATCCCGGCTGTACGCTAAGCGGCATGGGAATGAAAAGAGTATCCGTGTAAGAACTGCCATTGCTCACAGCAAAACCGATGGATATATTTCCCTGACTATACACGCCGGTTCTCGAAATTTGAAAATCGCCGGTGGCCGATGCCGATTCCGGAAGGGAACCTAATGATGCGACATTGGTCGAAAGCTGAACGCCGAATGTTGGGACAGGCACTGCCGCAAGACTCGAACCCGCGCCCAGAACATTCTCAAATGTTACTTTGAGATCATACGTGTGATTCGGCCCAAGCGAATCGGAAGGGACGCCATCGAGTGCATATCCGGTGATAACTAATCCCGGCCCCGGAAGCGTAGCCGATAATGCATTCCCGGCATTAACGCGGCCCCAATAATCCGGACGGTCATTCGTATCGATCACATTGTCGCAGGTTGCGATCAGTTGTTTTTCAATAAATTCCGGAGACCAATCTTGATGTACCGACCAAAGCAACGCTGCAACTCCCGCTGCGTTGGGTGCAGCAAAACTGGTTCCATTTTCGTAACTATACGCGCTATCGCCGGGATAGTCGCAGCTTAAAATCCCGGAACCGGGAGCCCATACTGCAACAGAGTGCCCGTAATCCGAATAGTTTGCTTTATTATCGTTTTCGTCCGTCGCTCCGACGCTCATCACGAAAGGCCCATTCGCAGGATATTCTGGGAAGTCGTCATTATCTGCGGCAATCCCATTGTTGTTGATACCATTTCCTGCCGCAGCAATAACGAGCGCGCCACGAATGCGTGCTTCGACAAGGAACGTATTACTAAATGCCGTATCAAAACCATCTTCCAACCCTCCCCAGGAGCAATTAATAATTCGCGCGCCATGCGTCGAAGCATAATGAATCGCTTCGAAGCCACCGGTAATATAGCCATCCGAGCCGGCGGCTTTAAGTGGAAGCAATTTGCATCCGAACGCGACGCCTGCAATTCCGATCCCGTTATTCCCTGTTGCCACGAGACATCCGGCCGTATGCGTCCCGTGATTCAACTGACTACCCGAGCCTGGCAAAAGACGTGGGCGCGGGTTATTATTCGGTTCGAGGATTGCTCCGGAGCCTGCATCGACATTACCGCAAAAATCCCAGCCTTCCCAGTTATCGATGTAACCATCGCTATCGTCATCGATGCCATTGGATTGTTTTGGGTCGCCATTCGCGTCGATCCCTATTTCGCCCCAATTATATTTTATTTCATTCTTCAGATCGACGTGATCGATATTAATGGCGTCATCGACATCGGCGATCACGATAGAAGTATCGCCGAACGTGGTGTTCCATGCGTTGAACACATTCATCTTCGTAAGCGCGTATTGATCGCCCTCGACGAGATACGTGTCGTTCGTCATCTTCGAGACAAGAAACAAATATCGTACGGAACCGCATTCCACTTCACCGGTTGCTATGAGCATGGCAAGCGCCGTATGAGGATCGATGCTTCGATTAGAATAATAAAGGCAATACATCCGGTCGATCCCTAATGCACGGCTGATGGAATCTTTTGAAGCGTGGGGATCGAATATGACGGTCTTGATAAGTCCCAATCTATTCACCACCTGAGAAAATGCACTGGAAGGAGTGATCGAAAGCGTAACATTCCCATCGGAACTGGTCGTGCCGCCTATGGTGCTTCCGGCTTTCATCTTCACATAGACAACCCCCGGCGCGCACGGTGTGATCTTCGGCGTGGCTTGCGGATGTAGCGATTTATTCCGATTATCCGCGCGCCCGGAGATCGAAAAAAAGGTAAAACCAAGAAGAAGTAGAACGAGAGTTGACCTCATGGAGGAGATTGGTTGCCAAAACATAATTTTTATTAAAAATGAATTAGCGAGAAACGAAGGATCACTAAAATTACCACTACCGCAGCCACGACCCACGTCAGGTACGTTTGGATGCGACCGGTCTGCACTGCACGCGCCATCAGTCCGAAAAATTGAACCGTTGCTCCGATAAGCGTCACGATGCCATCGACAACATATTTGTCAAAGGCTCCGGCAATGCGTGAAAGAATAACAGCAGAGCGGCCTGCTAAATTCACCGCCCCATCCAGCACCACCAGGTCCCACCACGCGAAAACACGCGAGGTAAACGTGACCGTATCGACCACCGCGTATTCGTAAACCTTATCAATATACCATCCCTTTTGGAAAAAAGATGAAAGACGCATCGCCGACGATGCTTGAAAGATGAAAGATGAAGGTGCTCGCGCAATAGCTCCCGATCTGCGTCTGAAGAGGAAAAAATACCATCCAATGATAAATCCGAATACGGCAGAACCAAGCGCGATAAGCTCGGCAAATCCGGTATCTGCTACGCGGTGTTCTTCGAGCGCAATTTGGTGCGGCATCGGCGAGATCACGGCAGGATCTGAAACGGGCGCATAATTACGCGGCAGAAATCGCGGCGCAGTCTGCGGCGGAATGATCTGCGCGGGAGTCGCGATCCAATTTTTTAGAAATCTGCCGCTATCTGGATTCAACGGATTTTTTCCAAACCAAAACCACAGCGTGAACACGGCAAGAATTACAAGCGGGGTGGTCATCACTTTTGGCGATTCTTTAATTTTCTCGTGAAGCATAGCCAAAGCTGGTTTTCCAAAAAAGACGAGAAAAACCTGCCGCCACATATAAATTGCCGTCAGCATTGTAACGCCAAATCCAATCCACGGAATCGCTTGAGCGATACCGGATTGCAGATCGCCATACGCCATCGTTCCCGCAAGAATTTCATCTTTCGACATAAATCCAGCCGTAAGCGGCAAGCCTGTAATCGCAAGCGTTGCAATGAGATACGTCCATCCCGTCAAGGGCATTCTATGGATAAGACCGCCCATATTAAAAATATCGTGATCGTTGGTTTCGTGATCGTGTACTGCATCCTTCGCGTGGTGCATGGCATAAATAACGGAACCTGCTCCCAAGAATAATAAACCCTTAAATGCCGCGTGTGTCACAAGATGAAATACCCCAGCCGCCACCGCGCCGGAACCAATAGACATCATCATCATTCCCAACTGCGAGATCGTCGAATACGCCAGAACTTTTTTAATATCCCGCTGTGCAATGGCGATCGTCGCGGCCATGAAGCTGGTAAAAGCTCCCGTACATGCAACGATAAGCATCGCATTGCCGGTAAGTAAAGGAAAAATACGCGCCATCAGATACACGCCCGCCGCAACCATCGTTGCGGCATGAATAAGGGCGGAAACCGGCGTTGGACCTTCCATCGCATCTGGTAACCAAATATGGAGTGGGAACTGCGCGCTCTTCGCAACTGCGCCACCGAAAATGAGCAGCCCGGCAATAGTAAGCGTCGTCTCTGGTGCAAGGCCGAGCAAGCTAAACGATAGTGGAAGCCCCTGATTGATAATTGCAAAGATCTCTCGAAAATCGAACGTGCGGAATTCGCTAAAAAGAAGCAGAATACCGATCCATAGAAACGCATCCCCAACGCGGTTAACGATAAACGCCTTTCTTGAGGCGTTCTGCGGGCCAGACTTTTCATAATAATGCGCTATAAGCACGTAACTTGAAAACCCAACTAATTCCCAAAAAACATAAAGCTGAAGGAAATTCCCTGCCAGTACAATTCCCAGCATCGCGAATGTAAATAAACCAAGAAATGCAAAATAGCGCGCGAAACGCGGATCACGTTTCATGTAGGCTATCGAAAAGATATGCACCAGCAAACTAATGCCCGTCACTACGACCATGAGAATGACCGTCATATTATCGAGAAAGACATTCTGTCGAATAACAAGTGATCCAATTCCAGGAACTGTTCCAAAGTGCAGCCAATCAAATCCCCATTGAATCGCAGGCGCTGACGGCGTACCTAACCGCGTCCAAGCAACGTAGCATGAAAGTGTCGCACTAAACGCAATCGCCGGTGTAGCAATAAGATAGGAATGCTCCCCAAGCTGCTTTTGATTAAAGATCACAAGCACAAAGCTCAGGAGCGGCAGCCCAAGCACGACTAAGGAAATGAAAATGAGTTGATCCATTTTATTACGAATGCTCTATCATGTCATTGCGAGAAGGAATCACGCAGCGAAGCGGAGTGATTCCGACGAAGCAATCTCCGTCTCGTAGCGAAGAGATTGCTTCGTCGAATCGAACTCCCTCCGGTCGTTCGATTCTCCTCGCAATGACATTCATTAATTTCATCATCCCCTTTTAGTCTCTCAGTTTATTCGCTTCACGCACATTTACCGAACCCTGCCGTTTATACAAATTCAGCACGATCGCCAGCGCAACCGCTGCCTCGCTCGCCGCCATCACGATCACGAAAATAGCAATCACCTGCCCACCAAGATTGATCGCACCATAGCGCGTAAACGCCACAAAGTTGATATTCGCCGCGTTCAATATCAATTCGATTCCCATGAGCACCGCAATAGCATTACGCCGCGTGAGCATCGTGAAAATTCCCAGCACAAGCAGAATAGCGGAAAGTACTAAAAAATGTGGAAGGCCTACAGGAGAAATATTCATACCGCATCCTCCCTCGTTATCTTCTCATCTTTTCGCACCATCATTACCGCGCCAATTAATGCCACTAACAATACAATAGAAACAACTTCGAATGGCAGCAAATAATCTGTCATCAAAAGCTTCCCAATTTCGGCGGACGTTCCTTGACTCCCCTCATGATTTAATATTTCACTTGCCGTCCCTTGCGTCGTTTGCGTCACTTGTGAGATCGCATCTTTATTCCACGGACTTTTCTTCCACGGCATTTCATCGTACTTTATCCAATGCGCCGATGTGAGAAATGAAATGAGCAGCACGAGCAACGCACCGCAAATAATAAACGCGGGAATTCTTGCCGATAGCGCAGAGCGTAAATCTATATTCGTTACACGATTCGTTAGCATCACTCCGAAAACGAGCAGCACAAGAATTCCACCAACGTAGATCAAAATTTGGCTGACAGCTAAAAAATCCGCCGAGAGCAATACATAAATTCCCGCCACGCCGAAGAACGTTACCAGCAACGCAAACGCCGCATGAACGATATTCCGCGAGAAGCATACCAATCCTGCTGACGCGACGACCGCGGCGGCGAAGAGGTAGAAGAATATGTCGAACACTTGAGGCAATTATGAATGATGAATGATGAATGATGAATGATGAAGTGAGGAAATAATTCTACTCTGTCATTCCCGCGAAAGCGGGAATGACAATAAAAGATCGTGATAATGATTGGACATTATTGTCGCTCCCTTTCCGCCGCTTGCTTAGCCCGCTGAACATTCGCTTCGATTTCGTATTGTGCTCGGTTCTCGATGTGGGTATTCGCTTCCGTTTCATCCATCGTTGCAAAGTGGTAGATCAGATTCTCGCGTTTCGGCTCGGAGAATTCAAACACTTCGGACATCACGATACACTCCGTCGGGCACGGCCACACGCAGAGCGAGCAATAGCAGCATTTCGCCATGTCTATGTCGAATTTCGTTACCCACAGCGATTTCTTTTTCGCGTTCATCGTCGTGATGCCGAGGTCTTCGCCGGGAACGGATTTCACCGTGTCGATCGTGATGCAATCCACCGGACACGCGCGCGCGCATTTATCGCAGCCGATGCAATCATCCATATTGACATACAACCGGTTGCGCGCCCGCTCCGGAAGAATGTACTCGTTTTGCTTATCCGGATACTGCCGCGTAACCTTCTTCCGCCCAAGATGGCGAATAACAATGGTCAGCCCCTGAAAGGCCGTCCCGATGGCGCGCAAAATGTCAGCAAAGTATTTTCCCACGTGGGATGTCTAACACACGAGAAGGGTGGAGCAATCCAGATTACAATTATTCATCTCCCTCCCCCTCTGCATAATCCGGTGTAACTAAACTCCCGAATGCACCGATCACCTGCAAAGCGTGGCCGATGACGATGATGATCGAGGCGTAATGGTTGATGGGGTCTAAATCCTTCCATTCCGCATACCAGCCAATGGGTGCAACCAACGATCCGAGAAGAAACAGGAATGCAAAGACAAGTTGAAATTTTCGGTAATGGTTGATCATTCAGTGTGAGTCGGACAATTTATTTGAGAGCAACCGCCAATACGCTCGCCGTGGCTACGGCTGTTAGTCCAAATGGAATAAGTACTTTCCAGCATACGCGCATCACTTGGTCAACGCGCAGGCGTGGGAGCGTCCACCGAATCCAGATTTGCACGAAAACGAACGAGAGTCCCTTTAGAATGAACCATCCGAACCCCATGCCCGGCCCATTCAGGAAATCTCCGAATGGCGATTGCCAACCTCCCAGAAACATCACGGATGCAACCGCACCAACGGCAAACATGCTCGCATATTCCGCAAGAAAGAATAGCGCGAATTTCATTCCGCTGTATTCGGTGTGGTATCCTGCAACAAGTTCCGATTCCGCCTCCGGCGCATCGAATGGAACGCGATTCGTCTCCGCAAGAGAACCAATAAAATACGTTCCAAAAGCAATGAGCATCACTGGAATAAGAACGTAGTTCATCTCGCCGCCAAATCCTGGGATATGCTTCGGCCCGCCGAATAGAAACCAGTTCTGAATGCCACCAGCTTGCAAATTGGTGATGGTCTGTAAGTCCATCGAACCGGCAATGACCACGACCGTCAGTACCGCAAGCGCAACGGGAATTTCATACGAAATAATTTGCGCTACCGAGCGCATCGCGCCGATCATCGAATATTTGTTATTCGATCCCCATCCAGCCAGCAAAATCGAAACCACCGTAAGCGACCCCATGCTCAACACATAAAAGATTCCCGTATTCAACCGCGCTCCAACATAGATCGCCGAAAACGGCAGCGCGGCAAAAACCGCATAACTTCCAATGAAAACAACGAATGGTGCAAGCGCGTAAAGCGGCTTATCGGCGGCACTTGGCGTAGTATCTTCTTTTTGAAGCAGCTTCAAAATATCTGCAAGCGGCTGTAGCATTCCTTTCGGCCCGGTACGCATCGGGCCAAGCCGATCTTGCACCCAAGCGGATATTTTCATTTCGCCTAAAATTGCAACGAGGCCATACGCCAAAATAAAAACGAGCGGAATTGCCGCGTAAGCAAGCGTTGTCAGCACGGTTGAGAGGGTGCCGGGGCCGATCGGACCAGAGAGAAATTCGTAGATTAGTTGGAAGAGAGTCATGCGTTCAGTGGGATACTAAACGCAGAATGAACGAGGTTAGGTGCGAAGAAAAGCTCAACTACTCCCCCGTCCGCTTCCATTTCGGATTATCAAGCAGAAAGGACACGCTGATGCGATTCGTCGAGCCAAGTTGATCCTGCGCGTTCGCGCCGACATACGCATAATCAATATGCAGCTTCGAGATTGTAACGCCAACACCAGCACTCCACGCGCCCACATCATTATATCCTCCACGAATTGCAAAGAGATTCTTATATTGATATTCCAATCCCTCGTGAAAATCAGCCGAAGCTGGCCCAGCATAAAGCTGCGCGTCTTGCCCCCGATTTTCAAACCGAACATCAATGTCAGCGGTTGGCATGAGCCGGTGAGCGGCATCGGATGTGATGTTCCAAGTGTATGCGCCACCCAGAACAAGCGTTGGCGAGACAAGTTCTTTCGTTCCGGTAGTATAAGAAAGCAACGTAGTTGTAGCATCATCCAAAACGGCGGCAAGCGTGAGATCGTCGTTGGGTTTATATCGCGTGGCAAGATCGAAACCGAGACCGGAACCCGTCGTCTGCGGATCGAGCCGAATGTCGATCAATTTCGCATTCACACCCCACGACCACATCGGATTTACCGTCTTCGCATACGATAGGATTGCAACCCAATCGTAATTCGAAAAACTGGATACCTTACTATAATCTAAATAATCGCCGGGATCGAGCTGGCCGTCGTTGTTAAAATCGACGAGGGCGTCGCGCGTATCCAAAATACCGCTTACGCCAATGTGTAATATAGACACAGCAGCAGATGAAGTTGCATTCAATGGAGCAGCAAATGCGCCATAATCATATTGCACCGTTCCATCGAAACGAGATTCGTGCATAGCCGTAACCATTGGGAATTTTAAGACATTGAGTGCTGCGGGGTTCCAATATCCTGCCGTCGCATCCTCGCTGATGGCTGTGCCCGCACCGCCAAGCGCAAGCGAGCGAGCGCCCACGCCAAGTTCCAGAAATTCACCGGCGTAATCTTCTATCGTTTGCGCGTGAACCGGCAAGGCGAATCCTATCAAGATCAAGGAACTCAATAACCATGTCATCCTGAGCGGAGCAAGACGCAGCGATAGCGGAGTCTTGCGTAGTCGAAGGATCTCTTGAATTACAAGAGATCCTTCGACTCCGTTCGTCCTTCCTTCGTCAGGACGAACTCCGCTCAGGATGACATAATAAAAAAGTCGCACGTCTGTTTAAATAGGATGGTTATTAATATTGCACAAGTTAACCGGTATGAACGCACTAAAACGATTGCTTACTCCCCGAAAACAGGTCAAAAAGAAATCCCCTCGCACGAAAAAAGAGCGATCGGAGCTGGAATTGCTACATTCCTACCAGCGTGCGCTTGTAAAACATGGCGCAGATGCCGCACCGCTCGATCTCGATAATGATTTTTTCTGGATGTTCCGTTTAAGCGGTTTGATTGCGAAAGCCTATCAAAAATTCGACGAAATAAACCAAAAGTATTTCTCGAATCTCCTTGCTCGACCGAAGATCATTTTTTGCAACCGTTCAACCGGCGGATATTACAACAAGACTCGCCATACCATCGGCATTTCGCTGGCGATGTCAGTCGAGCATGGCGAAGGGGAATTTAATGAAACGCTGCTTCACGAGATCGCGCATATTGTGGAACAATCGCATTCATCTCGATTTTATGAGGTTTTAAAAAGAATTGGCGGGTCAGGAAGGAAAGCTCCGATGACTATCCTACTCCGCGCAAAACGCGAACGGTTTCTTGCGGAGCATTATGCTGTGAGAGTTCGTTGCCCACAGTGCAATGCGGAATATCGGTATCGAACCCGCCGCGCGTTGCGTTACGCTTGTCGGCCTTGTTGCATAAAATATGCGGGAGGGAAATTCGATCCAAGATTTAAATTTGAAATAGCGACCTCAACCCCCAACTCCTTTTCCATGCTGGGAGAAAGGAACTAAAAAGCCCCTCTCTCAGCAGGGAGAGGGGTTGGGGAGAGGCGGTCTCTTATACGCGCTGCGAACATTGAAGTAAAATATGAAGTTACCACATTACGATAAAAACGGCAAACCGCTCATCGTGCTTTTCGATGCGATGGCGCTTGCGTATCGGTCATACTTTGCGTTCGTCGCGCATCCACTGACGAACGCTCGCGGCGAAAATACCAGTGCCGTGTATGGTTTCATGACTTCGATATTTCAGTTCCTCGATCATCACACGCCCACGCACGCGGCCGTTTGCTTTGACACCCCGCATCCGACATTTCGGCATGAGAAATTCGAAGCCTACAAAGCCACTCGACAGGCGATGCCGGAAGATCTCATTCCACAGATCGATAAGATCAAAGAATTAGTCCGTGCATTCAGGATTCCGCTCATCGAAGTTCCCGGATTTGAAGCGGACGATATCATCGGGACGCTGGCTCGTTCTGCGACCGAACATCACATCGAATCGCTGATCGTTACACCGGATAAAGACTTTTGCCAGCTCGTCAACGATAGTGTAAAACTGCTGCGCCCATCGCGCGATGGGAACGCAATGGAAATTTTCGACACCGAAGCCGTTCGCACCAAGTATGGACTTGAGCCAAATCAGATCATCGACTATCTCGCACTCGTTGGCGATAGCAGCGATAACATTCCCGGGGTTCGCGGCGTTGGTGAAAAATCGGCGACGCCGTTACTCCAAAAATTTGGCTCGCTCACGGAACTCTACAAACATCTCGATCAAGTCGAGAAAAAAGGTATCAGAGAAAAGTTAACCAACGAGCGCGATAACGCTTTTCTTTCCTATGAACTCGCCACGATCGACTGCAACGTTCCTCTGCCGCTAACCATCGAAGATTTATCCTACGGTGTTCTTCCCGATTTCGATGCTTTAGAAAATCTTACGCTCGATCTTGGCTTCAAATCGCTTGCCAATCGGGTGCATAAAGAGAAAGAGAATCTGCTGAAAGCCGAATCGCCGGAAGCGCTGGCAGATGCGTTGTCTCCAAAAGAAATTCCACCGCCTGGTGAACGAACGGAGGAAGAAGAACTCGAATCCTTCGATTTTTCCGATAAACCAACAGGTGAATTTCGGGATATTCATTCTACACCGCATGCGTATGTGATGGTAAAAACCATCGAAGGCGTCCGGGAACTTGCCAAATTACTCGGTAAGGCGAAGGAATTTTGTCTGGATACGGAAACCACGGGCAGCGATGCTAATTTAGCCGAACTTATTGGCATTAGCTTTTCTACGAAACCACACGAAGCGTTTTATATTCCCATCCGCCTGCCGGATATTGGTTCCGATGCAGATGCCACTTCCCTCTTCGCGCAAACGGCCGCCAGCGAGAATGCGATGACGATGGGATTAGAAGCAGATGAAGTGCTGGATATTCTGCGACCTGTTCTGGAAAATCCAAAAATCGCAAAAATCGGCCAGAATATCAAATACGATGCGTTGATCTTCGGACATCTTGGCGTAAACCTCCGGCCTATGACATTCGACACGATGATCGCGTCGTATCTCTACCAATTCGATGGCCCGCATTCAATGGATGCGCTTTCATTAGAGCATTTGAAGTACAATCCTGTGCCGCTTAGCGATGTAGTGGGAACATTGAAGGATGGTTCCGCACGGCGCTCGATGGCTGTAGCTTCTACGTTAAAACTTGCCGAGTATGGCGCAGAGGATGCCGATGTTACGCTACGTTTGAAACACGCGATTGAACCCAAACTTCAGGAAACTCCGAAGATATGGGAGCTTTTGCAGAATGTCGAGTTCCCGCTTGTGGAAGTGCTGACGAAAATGGAATTTCATGGCGTGAAGATCGACACGGTTCGCCTTGCAGGAGCAAGTAAGGAAATGGAACGCGAAGCCGATAACCTTTGCCGACAAATTTATGAATATGCTGGCGGGCCATTCAATATCGACTCACCAAAACAGTTGCAGGAAATTCTATTCGTAAAATTAGGACTAAAATCTGGACGTAAAACAAAAACAGGTCTTTCAACCAACGCTGCCGTACTGGAAGACCTCCGGCACGACCACCCCATTGCCGAGGCGCTGCTTTCGTACCGGCAATATCAAAAATTGCGTAGTACCTACGTCGATGCGCTGCCAAAATTAGTGAATCCCAAAACGGGAATGGTTCACACGAGCTACAATCAGGCCGTTGTTGCGACGGGCCGCATTTCTTCTACCGATCCCAATTTACAAAACATTCCCATTCGTACCGAAATGGGACGCGATATTCGCAAAGCATTTGTATCGCGCTTTAAAAATGGACAAATTCTTTCCGCCGATTATTCCCAGATCGAACTTCGCATTATGGCGCATGTTACGCGCGATCCCGGCCTTATCGAAGCCTTTGCAAACGGCGTGGATATTCACACCCGCACGGCCGCAGGAGTATATGGCGTGCCTCTGGATGAAGTAACGCGAGAAATGCGTAGCCGAGCAAAGGGCGTGAATTATGGAATTATGTACGGCATCGGCCCTTTCGGGCTTGCGCGTAATATCGGCATTCCACAGAAAGAAGCAAGCGAGATCATTCAAAAATATTTCATTGCGTTCCCAAATATCCGGAAGTATATGGATGATACCATCCAATTTGCACGCAAGAATGGATATGTCGAAACGCTGTTAGGACGCAGACGCTATATGCTGCATATTGCGGAATCGAATCAAGCGGTCCGCAGCGCAGATGAACGCGCGGCCATCAATGCACCCATTCAGGGAACTGCTGCCGATATGATGAAGCTCGCCATGATCGCCGTTCACCGCGAAATGGAAGCGCGTAAGCTAAAATCTATCATGATGATGCAAGTGCATGATGAGCTTGTATTCGATGTCGTACCGGAAGAAGCGGATACGATGATGGAGATCATTCCCAAGCTCATGTCGAGCGCTATGCCGATGGTGGTTCCCATCGAAGTTGAAGCTGGCATTGGCCCAACGTGGTTCGAGGCGCATTAAAATATCGACAAACGATAGATTACTGAAGTTCGAATGCCCAGGTCGCCGTCGTTGCATTCGAAGGTGTTCCAAAATATGTTTGTGTGAGTGTAATTTGGTCTCCAGCATTTACAGATAAGTTTGTGGTCACGTCGCTTCCGGTGAGGCTTGTCCCACCAACATTTGTTGTTGGCCCATTCGTGCCAGTAGTCACATCCCTCAAAGTAAAAATCCAATAATCCACTGGATTACCAGTTTTCGCAGAAAGCGCTATAAAAAAGTTTTTAATCGTTCCAGAGCGTGTCACAAGCATTACATCAGAGTTTGCGACGTTCGCTGTTCCTGCACTGAGACCACTTGTTGCATCGGGATCCCAGTAGTCGGTGCTTGGATTAGTTGAGAGAGTCTGCAAACTCGTGCATCCGCCTAACTCCGCATTTCCGCCCGCCGCTGGTGCCACCCACGTCGCATCTTCTCGTAAATACCTTGTGGTACCTCCTGTGGTTCCCGGTGCTGGAACAGCGCCAGCAGCATCGCCCGAGCCGGATTTTACGAAAACAGGCATATCGCCTGCCGCGATCGTTCCCCACACCGGAGCTGTCGCTAAATTACTTGCCCCGGTCGAGATCAGGAATTCCTTGGTGGAACTTGTATTGCCCGAGAGTTTAGCAGCAACCGGAGTTGAATTCTCATACATCATATCCCCTAACACGCTCATCGGGTTCGTAAAACCTGCCGATGAGTTCTGCCACGTTGGCAGCGCGCTGGAACTTACATAAGTTAGCACCATCCCGCCGATCGCGCTCGCGTTCGATACTTGCTGCAAATTTCCGGTCGTTGTTGTCCCGCCGGCAAGAACAGCATACGGTGTGTAGATCGCAAGCCCGGTGCCGCCGTAGGCAGCGCCGATGGTGGAAGCATCCCACGTTCCGCTCGCAATAGTACCGAGCGTGGTAATATTCGCACTGGCTGTAGTCGTAAGTATCGTCCCGCCGCCGGGTGGGAACGTAAACGTACCACCCCCATTGCCCAATCCGGAGAGTATCGCAATTTTGCCGGTGCCGTCATCCAGGAAAAGCTGCTCCTGATGGACTTGTGCATGTGCGTGAGAACAAAAAAAGAGAAGCAACGCAGCAAGGAACATCGCTGCTCTCCTCATTGGTTTTTTCAGCACCTTACGCGCTTGCAGTGTGGGAACGGAACGTATCTGGGACATGACAATATATTTTAATGGTGACAAAAACAAAACAGCAGCGCGCCATAGCGCAGCTTCCGATCCACCCAACCTACCCTATAATTAAAAGGTTACAACAATAATGGCTATCACTAAAACCGCAAAATAAAAATGGCAGGAACACGTATATGTGTTCCTGCCATTTCAGTTTTAATATTCTTGCTGTGCAGCCTATGTTTTGACTACATCTTATGCACCTATTAATATTGCGTCCACGTAAAGTAGGAAGTTGCATTTACGGTTGTCGCCGTCGCGTTGGTAGCGTTTTGAGCAAAATATAATGTAAAAGTGGTAGCCGTTCCTGCAGTGTTCGTAACATAGCCGCTCACCTGAACTGCCGTCACAGTTGAAGCCGCGATTCCTATAGCAGCTAATACGGAGGAAGTGGTACCTCCCGTAACTGCCAATGCACCAGACCCCTCATTGGCGCCACCATCTTCGCGCGCCTGCATATAGACTGCCATAGTAGAATTTTGCGATGATTGCACCTCGAACTTAATACCGGGTGCCGCGCTCGCACCCGACGCACAATATAATGTGCCGTTAATAACTTCGGTTGCACCCGCTGGCACGCTTAAGGTAAGACCAGTACTTGTAAAGGTTGCCGATGTAGTGGAACTCGGTGCCGTCGTTATGTTCGTGAAGGTACTGGTGCCACCGCCGCCGCCGCCGGCATTCTGCCAAGTGGGTACACCGCCGACAACGGTTAACACTTGATTAGTGGAACCAATCGTAAGTTTCGACAGGGTATTGGCAGCCGAGGCATAGAGCATGTCGCCGGTGGCATAGCTCGTTTGGGCTGTGCCGCCGTAGATCGCACCTACAGCTGTGCCCTGCCATGTACCCGAAGCAATCGTGCCAACGCCCGTGATATTACCTTGAACAGCAGTTGGTAGTGTCGCACCGATCGAAGGAATACCCGTGGCGCCTGTTACGAGTATGCCGTTATCAGCCGTCGCAAGTCCTGTAACGGTGTTAGCTGCACTCGAATAGAGTATTTGATTGATCGTCGTCGCTGCAGGATAGGTTGCTGTGGTCCAAGCCGGGGCAGTCGCGCCGGTCGATTGCAATATCTGACCTGTGCTGCCCACAGCGGAATACGCATGTGCTGAACCAGTGCCATACCCCACCCCGCCAGCGGTTGGAGTTGCGCTGCTGTTCGTACCGCCATTGGCGATCGGAAGAACACCATTAACGTCCGCTGTCAGGCTGATGAGGTTGGCAAGGCTACTCGCGCCTGTGCCACCGTTTGCGATCGGAAGAATGCCACTAACATCTGCCGTCAGGCTGATGAGGTTGGCAAGGCTACTCGCGCCTGTGCCACCGTTAGCAACCGGAAGAATGCCCGTTACGTCCGTCGTTAAGCCTACCGCTCCATAGTTCGGAGTGCCACCTGCATTGCCATGCAATACCGTAGTCGTCGTTCCAGCCGGACCCTGAACGACCGCTGTGCCATTTTCCTCCATGATCGCGCCAGTGCCAGTCAAAGCCGTGCTCGAATTCGTACCGCCGTTAGCAACCGGAAGAATGCCCGTTACGTCTGTCGTTAAGCCTACCGCTCCATAGTTCGGAGTGCCACCTGCGTTGCCGTGTAACACCGTAGTCGTAGTACCCGCCGGACCCTGAACGACCGCTGTGCCATTTTCCTCCATGATCGCGCCAGTGCCAGTCAAAGCCGTGCTCGAATTCGTACCGCCGTTAGCAACCGGAAGAATGCCCGTTACGTCTGTCGTTAAGCCTACCGCTCCATAGTTCGGAGTGCCACCTGCGTTGCCGTGTAACACCGTAGTCGTAGTACCCGCCGGACCCTGAACGACCGCTGTGCCATTTTCCTCCATGATCGCGCCAGTGCCAGTCAAAGCCGTGCTCGAATTCGTACCGCCGTTAGCAACCGGAAGAATGCCCGTTACGTCTGTCGTTAAACCGACTGCGCCATACGAGGGTGTGCCACCTGCATTGCCATGCAATACCGTAGTCGTCGATCCAGCCGGACCCTGAACGACCGCTGTGCCATTTTCCTCCATGATCGCGCCAGTGCCCGTTAAAGCCGTGCTCGAATTCGTACCGCCATGGGCAATCGGAAGAACACCCGATACATCCGCTGTAAGACTGATAAGACCCGCAAGCGACGATGCACCTGTACCACCGTTGGTGATCGGAAGAATACCGGTGACTTCGGTTGTAAGACCAACAGCAGCTATGCTAAGCGTGCCGGTTGTCGCTTGAACGACGCCCGTTCCAAGAGAGCTGAACGTCGAAGTACCCTGGTACGTATTCGTGCCACCAGAGGTGGTGCCAAACGTGTTCGTACCAGTCGTTATACCAGTGCCGAACTTGTTATCAGAGCCGAACCCGCCCGTGCCCGAGCCGAAATCGTTTTCCCCGGCAAAATCGCCGAACTCATTCGTTAAAGCATTACCGCCATAGGTGTTTCCATTCCCATTACTTCCAAAGTCATTGGAGTTGCCGCCAGTGCCAAACTGGTTGGTGCCCGCGTTGATGCCAAAGTTGTTAACGTTTCCTGCTACGTCACCCAAATTAACATGTTCCGTCGTCGAAACGGTAACACCGTCATCCTGAATGGACGAATTGCCGAGCGATGCCCCGCCCGCGTTCCAAACAGGAATATAGTATTGCGTCCCACTACCCGTCAAGCCGCCGCCGCCGGCAGCTAACGTTTGCGGGGTGCCACAGACACCAGGCGTAGGAAGGTAGTACGTGGTCGAAGAGCACGTAAGTCCTGATGGAGCAACCAGGGTAACGGTGTGGCCTGCGCCATCATCCAAAATGAGCGAACCAGCGCCAATACCGCGCGTTTGGGCCGAAGCCATCGTGGTGAGGCTAAGCGCGAACGCGCCTGCTGTTAAATATGACAAAATACGTTTCATACGGGTGTGATGTACGTTAATTGATATAATTATTGAAAATGTTTTTTATGTGGGCAACTGGCCCATCAGAGCAACCATGCAACCACCGACGCTTATAAATAGTGGCAAAAATAGTGAAATTCACTGAAAATCGCCAAAAAGCGCCAGTAAGAAAACTGTTGCAAATCTTCTCGCTACAAATATACGACAAAATTTATCACTTGCAAGAAAAATGATGATTTTGTGGACAAGCCACTATTTTCCACATAAAAGCTAATACCACATTATAGCAATCACTTTTAAATAACAATCGAAACTTCGCTATTTGTCTTTCAGCAATAGAACCTGCCCTGAGCTTCGCGCGAACAGGTGCTTTTTGCTCTTTTTTTTACATCCGGAGTTCATGAACTCACACCATTCGTTCATTAATTGCTGTCGGAAAAGCAGTTCCTCAAAATTCTAAATAAACATCTGTCCTGAGATACCTGCACCAAATTACCAGGCGCCATGATCGATCAGGTTCTCATCTAAATTGAGTTAGTGCAGCAGTTTCAAAAATCCGATGATCCCCGCAGCCTGACCTACCCAAAAGATGAACATCCATTTGATGATCTACGTTTTCGTCTCTGCAAGATCCACTTTGGTGGCGAGAATATCCGATTTCGCCGCACGTTGCTCCTCAAAGCTTTCCTCGAAATGCTGAATAAACATACGCGCTTCGTTCTCGCCAAGTTTTGCCTTTAGCATGTCGTAGAGACGAATCGTGGCCGTTATGCTCATAGATAGATAATGTATTCTATATTAAACGAACGAACCCTTTACCGCTTACGTGCCCTGCTACTGAAATCTACAACCCCGCGCAAGCGGAAGCATGCGCCTACACTCCCGCTTCATCTTTCATCATTCCCCAATAAAAAATCCCACTCCCCCGTAGTGGAAGTGGGATTTTTTTTTACTTCAACAAACCATTCCACCTAATTAACAAAACGGAATGGGGTAAGAGAGAAACTCTGCGCTATACCCCGCTCCGGGGAGCGGGGTATGCTATCCAATAAATAGCAATCATTAATTTACAGGTATGGCAATCCAATCAATGGTCACGCCACCAGTGGGCGCATTGACCGCTGCACCACTATCATTATCTGTGGTGATCGTAAAGGTGGTGGACGTTCTTGTCGAACTGATTTCAATAATAGGAACCGTGGCACTACCGCTTCCCCAGTTAGCCCCAACCTGTGAAAAAGTTGCCGTAACCTTGTAATTAGTTGGGCTTCCAGGAAAAGCGCTGCTCATAGTAACTAGGATTGAGTTCGTAGTCGCTGCGATTGTGGCAGTGCCTGAGCGCCAGGGAATGCCCCACGTTGGTGCGCCACCAGAAGTTGTTGTCTCAAGAATCTGGCCAGCGGCTGTGCTTGCAGCCGTGGTTGTTTGTGCACTGGCTGACGATGCATAGACAACACCATTAGTTGTGCTCGAAGTTAGAAGTCCAACATTTGCCGCTGCACCTGCATCTGGAATAGTATAGGTTCTCGAAGCTGACGGCGCTGTGGAACTGATCGTGGTCGTGTTAGTAGTTCCGAGCACCAGCTGGTTTGTGGTATTGTTTAGCGTAGCAGCACCAGTTGTTAAAACATTCGTCGAAGGATTATATCCTAAACCCGTCGCATCCAAGCTCGCGGCCTGGTTCCCATTCGAGGCGGATGCCACGAAAAGTGGGAAGTATGTTGCATTTGTCGTTACCGCAGTCGTAGCAACATCAGTTGCGGATGCTGCCGATGTTGCAGTAATCGTGCCAGTGCCGGTTGCGGATAATGATGATGTATTTCCAACGATCATCGCAGCGCCGCTGGTATTCGTTCCGCCGGTGATTGCACTGAACGCGGGGCAGCACCCGTCGCCGCGATGGAAATAGTACCGGCTCCATTCGTGATCAGAATTCCAGCGCCTTGCGTAAGCGTAGCAGGTGTATAGGTTCCCGCGCTGGCACCGATCAGAAGCTGTCCATTTGCAGAGGGCGGCGTTCCGGTTCCCGTACCTCCTTGCGCAGGAGTAACTGCGGCGTTGGTGGTGAGAATAGTCGCAGCAGCATTGGGCAGCGTGAAAGTAAGCGCGGTGGTTGGACCAGTGAATAAGGTAGCACCGGCAGAAGTCGTGGCCGAAAGAATTCCAGAAGCATTCGGGAGGGTATAACTCTGTGTTGCCGTAGGCCCGGACAGCGTACCGTTACCAAGCACAAGACCGCTCGCATTGGTCGTTGCTGTAAGCGTAGTGAACTTGCCGGTTCCCTGCGAAGTTACGCCAATGGTGGTAAAGTTACCAGCCGCAGCCGTCGTTACGCCAACGGTCATATTATTAATCGTGCCGGCATTGGTGGCATTACCAATGGATGTTGCACCAGCTCCTGCTGTTGCATTAATGTTCGTCGTCGAACCCGTCGCGGTGTTATTGATATTGGTCGCTCCGTTGATGGTAGCTCCTGCGCTGCCGGTCAGCAAACTTGTGAACGTCTTTGCACCTCCGATGGATGCTTGGGCGGTGGTCAAGTCAACAAAGTTCTGTGTGGTAGAACCTGTGCCGCCATTCCCAATGCCAAGCGTAGTTGCCCAAGTAGGAGCGGCACCACTGGTGGTTGTTTGTAAGAATTGCCCTGCTACGGTGCTTGCCAGTGTTGTCGTCACTGCGGTAGCAGATGTAGCATAAACCACACCGTCCGTTGTAAGGCCGCTAAAGGCTCCTTGTTTGGCGCCGAGATCGGCCGTGAGGCCCGTCACATCGCTTTCCGCGATGGCTCCGTTCGCGCCAGCAACGAGCGCAAGGTTCCCGCTCGCGTTCGGGAAGTTAATGTTCTTCGCAGCTACCGTTGACGCGCTCGAAAGATTCGTTGCGTTCACACCGCTTCCGATCGTCATGCCGCTTGCGGCCGTCGTAGCCGTAACGGTTGTTCCAGAAACTGCACCTGTAGAAACAACCGAACTTGGCGTGATCGCACCGAGTGTGATCGTAAGCGATGGCGTTGCGCCACCGGAAGACGATCCTGAAACGCCGTTCGCCGTCGTCACTCCGATAGCGGTAACCGTTCCCGAACCCTTGCTCGCGAGATCGGCCGTGAGGCCCGTCACATCGCTTTCCGCGATGGCTCCGTTCGCGCCAGCAACGAGCGCAAGGTTCCCGCTCGCGTTCGGGAAGTTAATGTTCTTCGCAGCTACCGTTGACGCGCTCGAAAGATTCGTTGCGTTCACACCGCTTCCGATCGTCATGCCGCTTGCGGCCGTCGTAGCCGTAACGGTTGTTCCAGAAACTGCACCTGTAGAAACAACCGAACTTGGCGTGATCGCGCCAAGTGTGATCGTAAGAGATGGCGTTGCGCCACCGGAAGACGATCCTGAAACGCCGTTCGCCGTCGTCACTCCGATACCGGTAACCGTTCCCGCGTTTTGCGGTGCCCACGACATAACGCCACCTGTGGTGGAGACAAGCATTTCATTCGCCGAAATCGGATAACCGGTCGGCAAGGTATAGGTTTGCGAAGCCCCAGAGGCCGAAGCTTCAAGGGTGGTGTACGTGGGAGAGCCGGTATTCGAAAGCGCAATGATACCAGCATGGGTAGCGTCTCCGAGTGTTAGAGCTTGGAACGTCGGGCTGGCATTCATGCTGATAGGCTGCGGCGTAGAAAGTATAATTCCCGCGCCGCTAATGTTACTGCCAGAAGTGGTGTTGACAAGCACCTCATTCCCGGTTCCCTGGATGGAATTCACCACGCCCTGCCATGCCAGCCCGCCGTTGGTGGAACTAACTGTCAGCACTTGCCCCACCGTATTCGTAGAATGCAACTCTGTTGGCACGCCGCCCGATTGATAGATGATGTCGCCATTGGTCGTCATCGGATTCGAAAAACCTGCCGGTATCGTGGACCAGGCGCCATCTCCGCGTAAGTAGGTGGTGTTCGATGCAGTTCCCGTGGCGCTGATATCTGCAACGGGAACCTGCCCCCATGTTGGGGCTGTGTTTAGGCCACCGGAAAGCAAAACGCTTCCCGCCGCAACATCGGGAAGCGATGCAAGCGTCGTTGTACCCGTAGCGACGAGCAGGTCGCCAATGGAGTATGAGGTAAGCCCCGTACCGCCGCTCGCAACCGCAAGCGTGGAAGAAAGCCCACCAGCATTGCCAGAAATATTTCCTGAAATCTTAGTGCCGTTGATGAGCGTAGTCGTTGCCGCATTGATAGATGCATCGATAGCGCTGCCCTGCGCATCCGTGGTTGGGAAGGATTGCGTGGCAGACCATCCGTTTGGATTAATGAGATTAATCCCTGCCAACACCGCGCCGGTGGTCGGGCTTATGGTTAGCGTAGCGTCCGTTGCAGATACACTCGTAACCACACCCGACCGCCGTTGAAGCTGCATCCCACTCTGGCAAGCCGCTGACGCCAACCGTCAGCACATCCCCTGTAGTGCTGGAAGCCACAAGTGCGCAGCAGGCTCGAGTGAGTGGCATCCTCATAGATCATATCGCCTTTGGTCGTCATCGGGTTCGAAAAACCTGAAGGTACATTAGTCCCATCTGGGGAATCGCCGCTAACTACCGTCAGCACTTGATTGGAAGAACCAATAGTCAAGTTCAATAGCGTATTCGATGCGCTTCCATAAAGAATATCGCCCGTATTGATGGTTGTAAGTCCCGTTCCCCCATTCGCAACGCCAAGCGAGGTGGCCCAGGTGGGAACAGCACCGGCAGTAGTCGTTTGCAGGAACTGTCCAGCGACGGTGCTTGCCGCCGTGCTTGCAACGGTGGAACTTGTAGCAGCATAAACTGCACCGTTAGGCGTAAGTCCACTCAGCGACGAGGCCGCTGCATCCCATTCGGGAGCACCGGAAGTCGTGTTGTACGTAAGCACATATCCATTCGTGCCTGAACCCGCGAGGCGTGTCGCTGCTCCGGCCGCTCCGCCATAAATAATATCGCCGGCAGTCGTCATCGGGTTGAGCATCAGCATACCCGGCCCGGTGGGCAGCGTGAGGCTCGAACTGGGACTCGACCCCGTCAGCGTGATCGGGTACGTGCCGCTGGTGCTAAAATCCCCACCGAGCGAAAGCGTCCCGCTCCCGACATTCGTCAGCACCGAGCCGCCGCCGGATGGAAATGTGAAGGTTCCACCACTCGTCCCAAGACCCGTCAGAGTAGTGATATGACCGTTGCCATCCGAAATGTAGAGGGCAGTCTGTGCGTGTGAAACGGACGTGAAAAGCAATAAGGAACCCACTACGACCTTCGCAGCGCGTCCTAAAAGCGTTTTGATGTTCATGGCGTGATTAGATTTAAACGTAAACCGAAATTAAACTTTTACCGAAAGTAGTCTTGCGACCGTTTGAAACCGTGATACTAAAACCTTATGTCCTGTACCAAAAAACGTGATGTGTTGAACCGAAAAAACTTTTTACAAGCCGTGTTTTTCAGATCCTCCGCCGCGAACCACTCACGATGCGCGGCGGAGGCTGAAAATTATACGATTAGTTTTGCATTAATATCCACTGACTACCGTAGTAGATAAACTTCCCGGTGTACGATGGAAATACGTACTGCCCATTGAGTACCAGCGGCTGGGATGGCGACGTGTTGTTGTAGATCAGAAGAACCTGACCAGTAACAGGCGCTGCCGTTACGCTGACCGTGATATTCCCAGACCCAGTTCCGGTTACTGCCGCAAAGACAGCACTGCCTGTAACTGTTACTGCCGAGACTCCATCTGTTGGATCTCCTTCCGTGGAATACACTAACGTTCCGGATGCTTTCAGCGGACCCGCCGATGTGATCCCGCTGGCTCCCGTGGTTGCGATCGTTCCAGAAGTGGAAAGATCACCCGGTGCCATCAACAGTAAGTTGACCTGTGCTGCCAACAGCAACCGTAGCGAACGCGCCGGTTCCCGCAGTGCCCGTTCCGATGGAGACAAAGTTTGCATTACCAGCTTTGTCAACGTTCCAGCCTGCCGGTTCCCGTGATGTCGTTGTTAGCCTTGTATTATTAAACGCTACTGCACCTTCCATGGTAATACGACAGGCTTGCTTCCAAAGTAAGTCCACCACCATCATCTTGGATTTTCAATCGGACCTGATCCTTCAATATCATCACCATTTACGTTGAGGTCTCCGCCGATAGTCCCATCGCCATCAATTTAGAAGTTTGCACTGGTCTGCAGCCATGCGTGAGTTTCGATGTAATTACTCGCGTCCAGGAATCTGATCCGCTGTTGCAAGCGTGTATGGGCCTGGGCCAGTTTCCGTTGGAAGCAGGAATGTCGGGCTGAAACTGCCACCCGTTGCTGCTTGGAGTGCATAGGTATTTCCCGCGCCATCGGTGAGCGCAAGCGAACCTGCTTGCGAGGAACCACCGAGCGTGGCAGTTCCGGTTGCATCGTTCACGCCCCAGTTCGTACCCTGGATCGTAACGCCACCGGATGCATTACCAATGCTCGTCGGGCCGTGGCCGGAATTATTAATTCCCACCGTCGTACCGCCCAAGATCGTCGTCGAGGACGTCACGGTGGAACCAATGGTGTTCGTTGCTGATGCGCCGGTTCCGAACGTGTTGATGGCTGACGCGCCATCACCGAAGGAGTTCGTTATGCTTCCGCCAACGCTACCGAAGGAGTTCTTCGCGGAACCGCCGTCACCGATGGAGTTATTCGCATTACCGCCGTTACCGAAGGTATTCGTTGTGCTCGCTGCCGTTCCGATGGTGGAATTTCCGGTGGAGGTTAGGGTGGTAAACGAACCAGTCGATCCTGAAATCGTTGTGCCAGTGATGCTGCCGCCGGTAATGGCTACCGCATCCGCATCCTGCGTGGACATCGTGCCAAGACCCGTAATGTCCGTGTTCGCAAGCTGAGCGACCGTGACAGCCCCCCCATTTGTAAATTGTTCCAGTACTTCATGAGGACCACCCTGTCCGGATAGATCCGCATCCGTACCGCCATTGGCAAGAGGAACTAATGTTTCCGTGCCCAGCGCGCCGCCAGCAGTATTCGTGACGATACCTGCTGTGGTGAGTCCATCATCCTGCATCGAGGTTGTCGCTTCGAATGTGCCGGGTGCTACAAGCGTAGTCGGAAGCGAGAGCGTCACCGCGCCCGTTGAAAGGGCCACCGGGTTGATCTCGTTCGCCGTTCCCGTGATCGATGTCACCGCGATATTGCCCAGTGAAGACCAAGAAGGCGAAGAGCCTACTCCACCAGAAACAAGCACACTGCCTGTCGCGACATCCGCAAGATTCGTGAACGCTGTCGAACTCGATGCCGTGATCAGATCGCCCGTCGCCAAACTAAGGGCTGCGCCTGTGCCGCCGTTAGCTACCGGAACCTCTGCGACTGTACCGAGCAAACCGGCACCTGTATTCGTTACGATACCCGCTGTTGACAAGGCATCGTCCTGAACCGAAGTCGACGCTTCGAATGTACCCGGTGCGACCAACGTGTTCGAAAGCGAAAGCGTCACCGCGCCCGTTGAAAGGGCCACCGGGTTGATCTCGTTCGCCGTTCCCGTGATCGATGTCACCGCGATATTGCCCAGTGTCGACCATTTCGGCGTAGTTCCTACACCACCCGATACCAGCACACTGCCAGTTGCTACATCCGCAAGATTCGTGAACGCTGTCGAACTCGAGGCCGTGATCAGATCGCCCGTCGCCAAACTAAGGGCTGCGCCTGTGCCGCCGTTAGCTACCGGAACCTCTGCGACTGTACCGAGCAAACCGGCACCTGTATTCGTTACGATACCCGCTGTTGACAAGGCATCGTCCTGAACCGAAGTCGACGCTTCGAATGTACCCGGTGCGACCAACGTGTTCGAAAGCGAAAGCGTCACCGCGCCCGTTGAAAGGGCCACCGGGTTGATCTCGTTCGCCGTTCCCGTGATCGATGTCACCGCGATATTGCCCAGTGTCGACCATTTCGGCGTAGTTCCTACACCACCCGATACACAGCACACTGCCAGTTGCTACATCCGCGAGATTCGTGAACGCTGTCGAACTCGAGGCCGTGATCAGATCGCCCGTCGCCAAACTAAGGGCTGCGCCTGTGCCGCCGTTAGCTACCGGAACCTCTGCGACTGTACCGAGCAAACCGGCACCTGTATTCGTTACGATACCCGCTGTTGACAAGGCATCGTCCTGAACCGAAGTCGACGCTTCGAATGTACCAGGTGCGACCAATGTGTTCGAAAGCGAAAGCGTCACCGCGCCCGTTGAAAGGGCCACCGGATTGATCTCGTTCGCCGTTCCCGTGATCGATGTCACCGCGATATTGCCCAGTGTCGACCATTTCGGCGTAGTTCCTACACCACCCGATACCAGCACACTGCCAGTTGCTACATCCGCGAGATTCGTGAACGCAGTCCCACTCGACGCCGTGATCAGATCGCCCGTCGCCAACGTAAGCGTGCTGCGCCCGTACCGCCATCAGCGACCGGAAGCGGTCCTGCTGTCGAGGAAAGCACACCGGAACCGCTGTTCAGCACTACGCCAGCCGTAGTGAGCGTCGATATCGTCACGTTTTTACCTGTAACGGTACCATTATTTGCCAACTGGGCAATGCCGCCATTAACGTTGACCGAACCGGCTGCAACGCCGATATTACCTGTCTGTACACTCAGGTTTCCCTGCTCGACATTGACGTTATTATTAACCGATCCAGCGCCGACCGATGGGTAGAGGTCAATGCCGCCGCCAGTGATTATCACGTTTGCCGACGTATTCCCAATGCTCGTTGTGTTCGCGGCGGAGGCCGTCGTATTGATCGTCGTTGCACCTTCGATCGCTGCTCCGCCCGAAGTCACCGTCAGCCCAGTCCCGATCGTGCCGGAGCCGGAGATGTTGAAGTTCGAAGTCGCCTGTGGCGATACGGAATTTTGAATATATTCCCCACTCAGATCCGACGGAAGATCGCCATCAACCAGCTTACGGAAACCAGGTACGCCACCACCCAGAACAGCCGGACTTGCGAATACTTCAAAGCCTGTTGCAACCGTCGCAGCGCCTGTACCGCCGTTAGCAACACCAATGACGCCGGTTCCCTGACCGATCGCAGTCACGATATTATTCCCTGTGGGTGCGCTCGTCGTGTTGATCGTGTTATCGTTCGAAGCTCCCATCACATCGCCGGAGAGCGTGTTTACGATGGCTGTCTGTGCAGCCCATGTCGGCGCGCCCGCTCCGCCGCTAACGAGCACATAGCCCGAAGTACCCGCCGCGCTGGTTCCCATCGTAGAAGATGTTATTCCATAAAAAATTCCTCCTGGGGTAAACGGCGAACCACCAGTTATGAGCGAAAGATTAGCGGTAGTGACGACGGTTCCAGTTCCCGCCGGGAACGTTAACGTTCCGGTGCCGCCGCCTAATAGTGTAGTAAAATCGCCATGTCCGTCATCGATGTAAAGCGCGGTCTGACGTACCTGCGCATGGGATGCTGAGGCAAAAAACAGCGAAGCCATGAATGTGCCAAGGGCTGCACGGGATAAGAATTTACGAATGGATGTCATAATTGTGTACGGGTTTAGAAAGTTAAAAAAATGAGTTAGAATCCGAAGTTAAGGATGTAATTGCGAGTATTCGTTTTGGAATCGTTTCAAAAAAATTAATTGATGAGCTGCCATGCGGAACCATCGTAGATCAGGTTCCATGTGTTGGTAGCAGGTAGTGGCGCATCAGGAATGGAAAAGTCGCCAGTCGTAAAGTTAGCGCCGGTTGCATTCGTGATGACGAGTTTTTGCCCGGCAACTACCCCGGCAGGAGCTGAAACTCCGGTACCGTTCGTCACTTTAATGTAATAATCGGTAGCCTGAGCCGAGTAGTTATTGCCGGCGTTATTATACGTAATAGCATGGAACTGTACGCCTCCGCCACCGACAAGATTGCCTGCAACCGTTACGGGAGCACCCGAGCTACCAATGTTGGTCGCACCGGCCGTCGTTTGAATATTTACGGCACCGAGTGTCGCGCCCGATCCGCCAGTGATGGTAACGGCTCCACCGGTGCTCGCTCCTCCACCGCTCTCAGCGCCGCCGTTGATCAGGACTGCGCCGGCAGTCGCCGCAGAAGTCGAGTTGCCTTGTCCGTTGATGGTCAGAGCATTCGATCCGCTGTTGTTCACCTGTAGAATTCCACCGCTTCCGTTGAAATCGAAATTGTTGTCGGTTTCGATATCGCTCGTCGAGATGATCGTTCCAGTGTTGGAGATGCCGGCGCCTGTTGTGGTCAGGCCGTCTGTCACAGTGAGCGTACCGGTTCCACCGATCGTCGTATTGCCCGAAGCCTCCGTTACACTGAAATCCGAGGCGTAGGCTAACGTAGTACCGTTATCGGAGAGAGCGGAATTACCAAGCGTGGTGCCGGCTACGTTACTCCATTCTGGAATCGTAAATTGCGTACCACTACCCGTTACAACCGACGCACTAGAAATCACGACCTGATTGCTACCGTTAAGCCCGAGAATGCCATTAATGGGCGCAGCAGTTGCGAGTCCGGTAAGATCCACTCCGGGACCCGTGACGGTCGTCGTGCCTGTTGGATTTCCAACCGTCGTATTGTCACCAGAAGTCGTACTGATATCCAACGTGCCGCCCGTGTTGCGGATCGAGCCGGTGGCATTCAGCGTACCGGGGATGTTCGTCGTGCCTGTTGGATTTCCAACCGTCGTAATGTCACCGGAAGTCGTACTGATAAGCAATGTGCCGCCCGTATTGCGGATCGAGCCCGTTGCGTTCAGCGTACCCGGGATGTTCGTCGTGCCCGTTGGATTGCCAACCGTCGTATTGTCACCGGAAGTCGTACTGATAAGCAACGTGCCGCCCGTATTGCGGATCGAGCCCGTTGCGTTCAGAGTACCGGGGATGTTCGTCGTGCCCGTTGGATTACCTACCGTTGTATTGTCACCGGAAGTTGTACTGATAAGCAACGTGCCGCCCGTATTGCGGATCGAGCCCGTTGCGTTCAGAGTACCGGGGATGTTCGTCGTGCCCGTTGGATTACCTACCGTTGTATTGTCACCGGAAGTTGTACTGATAAGCAACGTGCCGCCCGTATTGCGGATCGAGCCCGTTGCGTTCAGAGTACCGGGGATGTTCGTCGTGCCCGTTGGATTACCTACCGTTGTATTGTCACCGGAAGTTGTACTGATAAGCAACGTGCCGCCCGTATTGCGGATCGAGCCCGTTGCGTTCAGAGTACCGGGGATGTTCGTCGTGCCCGTTGGATTACCTACCGTTGTATTGTCACCGGAAGTTGTACTGATAAGCAACGTGCCGCCCGTATTGCGGATCAGAGCCCGTTGCGTTCAGAGTACCGGGGATGTTCGTCGTGCCCGTTGGATTACCTACCGTTGTATTGTCACCGGAAGTCGTACTGATAAGCAACGTGCCGCCCGTATTGCGGATCGAGCCCGTTGCATTCAAGGTACCGTCAATCTCACCATTGCCTGAGATCCAGAAGCTCGAAGTAGGCTGCGCTCCTGCACTTTGGTTTTGGATATATTCGCCGCCCAGATCAGAAGGAAGATCCGCATCGACCAGCGCGCGGAACACCGGAGCGCCTGTTGTGCCATCCGGGCTTGCAAACACTTCATTTTCTGTGACGTTGCTGTAATCAGCGCCCGTTCCGCCATTGGCAAGAGGTACTTGCGCTGTCGTGCCCAAGTTACCGTTCACGTCGTTCGTTACGATGCCGGCTGTGGTCAAGCCACCAACCGCAACATTCCCACCGAAGTTGACATTACCACTGCTTGGATTAATAGACATTGCAGCATCGACTTCTGTCGTACCAACCATGTTGCCGAGACCCTGTACGCCGATTTCAAAATAATTAGGAGTGGCAGTGCCAGATCCCAATCTGCCGACGAACCATGAGTACTGAGTGTTATTGGCAGAATTTCTGAAGAATAATAGATTATTGAAGTTCGCGCCTCCCGTAGTAGGGTTGATCGCGATACCATCCGCATAACTCCCACTTGCCGAGGGTGTTACACTTAGTATCGGAGCAGTGCCATCTGTAGCTTCACCGATGGTCACGTTGCCGGTGAAGGTACCTGCACCCGCCGTGACATTGATGTTTGTGTTGTCGATGCTTACTGTGCCATCGCCTTGATTGATGGCGGTAATAACATCATTCCCGGTCGAGGCTTGTGTCGTATTGATCTTCGGGCTGGGGTAGTTACCCGTCAGATCGCCGCCTGCAGCCGTGCTGGTAGTGATGAGATTATCCGCATCCGAAAGATCGGCCGATGCAAGCTGGCGAACCGTTACTGGCCCACCGTTGGTTTCTTGCAGGAGAACGTTACTGGGTGCGCCGGATGCAGAAAGATCCGCATCCGTACCGCCATAGTTGAGCGGAACGAGCCCGCTTGTGATAGAGGAACCATCCAAGTTCGACAGGTTCGCTCCATCGCCGAAGAAGTTACCTAAATTATCGATGCGCGTTATGCCACCTGTTTGGATATTTCCGGAAGAATTGCGCCGGAGCGCTGCCGCCAACCCCCCTTGCCGGATGGATCGGTTTGCGCGACGGGGCTGGTTAACCGCCCGCTACGCCGGTTCCCCTATTTGGATTTCGGGAACGCCTCGGGGACCGGGGTGAGCGGACCCTTGCCGGCCGCCCAGGACAGGAGATTGTCGACCACCAGGTGGTCCATCTGCGTGCGGGTGTAGACCGAGGCCGAGCCGAGATGGGGGAACAGCACGACATTCGCCATCTCCATCAACTCCTTCGGACCTTGGGCTCGTGGACGAAGACGTCGAGGCCGGCAGCGTGGATTTCTTTCCGCAGCGCCTCGATCAGCGCCGGCTCGTCGACCACCCTGCCGCGCGCGACGTTGATGAGGATGCCGCGCTTGCCGAGCGCCTCGAGCACCTACGCGTTGATCATGTTGTGGGTCTCGGCGCCACCCGGCATGATCGCGATGAGCGTGTCGACGTCCTTCGCCATCGCGATGAGGTTGGATAATGGCTGTAGGAGACCCCCGCTACAGGGCGGCGCGAGTGATAGACGACCGGCACCCCGAAGGCATCGAGGCGCCGCGCGATCGCCTGGCCGATCCGGCCCATGCCGACGATGCCGGCCGTGCGGTCGCGCAGCGTCGCGCCGCTCAGCGGATAGGCTTTCTGCTCCCACTTGCCGGCGCGCAGGTAACGCTCGGCCTGGGGGAATTCGCGCACCGTGCACAACAGCAGGCCGAGCGCGGTGTCGGCGACCTCCTCGTTGAGCACGTCGGGCGTGTTGGTGACGACGATGCCGTGGGCGCCGGCCCATTTGGCATCGACATGGTCGTAGCCGACGCCGAAGCTCGACACGATCTCGAGCTTGGGCAGCCGCTGCATGAAGTCGGCGCTCACTTTTTCGGAGGAGTAGGTGACGGCGAGCGCCCGCACGCGATCGGCCATCTCGGCGAGGAACGCATCGCGGTCCTTGACGTCGGCGAAGACGTGAACGTTGAAGGCCGGCGACAGGCGATCGATAAAGAGCTGCTTCTTGGGCCCGACCATGATGAGATCGGACTTGTTGCTCGACATGTCATCTACTCCTGGATTTCACGGACCTCATCATTGTCACTCCCCGGCTCGGCCGGGCAATCGAGTAACTCCCGTGCTGTCGTTGCGGCAAAGACTTTGGCCGATAGAGACTCCGGTGGTTACTGGATCGCCCGGTCAAGCCGGGCGATGACAGTCGAAAAAACCTAGATCATCAGCCCGACCGGATGCTCGATGAAGTGGCGGAAGGCGGCGAGGAGCTCGGCGCCGACGGCACCGTCGACCACGCGATGGTCGCAGGACAGCGTCACTGTCATCTGGGCGACGAACGCGATGCCGCCGTCGGCCGTCTCCACCGGGCGCCGCGTGCCCGCGCCCGCAGCAAGGATCGTCGCGTGGGGCGGATTGATGATCGCGGAAAACTCGCGCACGCCGTACATGCCGAGATTGGACACGGCGCTGGCGCCGCCGGCAAGCTCGGCAGGCTTGAGCTTGCGGGCCCGCGCGCGGGCGGCGAAATCCTTAACCTCCGCCGAAACCTCGAGAAGGGTCTTCTTGTCGGCGTGGCGCACCACCGGCGTGACGAGGCCGCCGTCGATCGCGATCGCGACGCCGATGTCGGAAGATTTGAACCGCAGGATGCGGTCCTCCGCCCACACCGCGTTGGCGGCCGGCACGCGCTGCAGCGCCAGCGCCAACGCCTTGACGATGAAGTCGTTGAGCGAAAGCTTCGGCGCGGGCTCGCCGCCCGGGCCGGGCAATATCGACTCGTTCGCCTCCTTGCGCACCGCCTCGAGCCGCTCGATGACGACGTCGGTGCTGAGGTAGAAATGCGGAACGGTCTGCACGGCCTCGACCAGGCGCGTCGCGATGGTCCGCCGCATCGAATCGAGCGGCAGCTCCTCGTAGCTGCCCTCGGGATAGAGCGCCTTTATGCGGTCCGCCGATGGCGCCGGCCGCAGCGCCGTTCCCGGAGCCGGCGCCGATGCGATCGCCTTCTCGACATCGCTCGCGACGATGCGGCCATGCGGACCGGACGCGACGATGCGCGTGAGGTCGATGCCGGCTTGCCCGGCGAGCCGGCGCGCCAGCGGCGTCACCGTCGCGCCGGTCGCGAGCCGCGCCGGGCCCCAGTTGCGCTCGGGGGTCCGCACCTCGCGGAACGGGTCGAGCACGATTGGCGCCGATGACGGCGCCATGGCTGTTGGCGCGGCGGTGGGGAGAGATACGGCGCGAGCGGCAGCGCTCCCTCCCCCGCATGCGGGGGAGGGTGGGGAGGGGGAAGCGGCGCCCGCCGCACCACCGCCGCCCGAGATCGCCGCATCGCCCATTCCCCCTCTCCAACTCTCCCCCGCAAGCGGGGGAGAGAGTCGCTCTCCGCTGGTCCTGCCCTCGCCACCCGCGCCAGCGACGATCGCCACCACGGCGGCTGCTCGGCGATGAGCCGAAGATCTCCGGCTGCAGGATGTAGCGGCCGGTGATGATGAGGTTCGACGGCGCCTTGTCGCGCGGCGGCTTCTCGACCATCTCGGTGATCGCGAAGGTCTTGCCGTGGCCCTTGCCGACGCCGACCACGCCGTACTGAGGATGCGCTCCATCGGCACCTCTTCGACCGCGATGATGTTCGCTTTGTCCGGCGGCTTCTTGTAGGCCTCGATCATCTGCGCGAGGCAGCCGGGCTTGTTCTGCACCAGCACGTCGGGCAGCAGCAGCGCGAACGGCTCGTTGCCGACCAGCTCGCGCGCGCACCACACCGCATGGCCGAGGCCCAGCGGCGATTGCTGGCGGGTGAAGCTCGTCGTGCCGGCCTCGGCAGGTCGCCGGCAGCAGCTTCGAGGTCGGCGGACTTGCTGCGCTCCTTCAGCGTCAGCTCGAGCTCGAACTGCCGGTCGAAATGGTCCTCGATCACGCCCTTGTTGCGGCCGGTGACGAAGATGAAGTGCTCGATGCCGGCCTCGCGCGCCTCGTCGACGACGTGCTGGATCAGCGGCCGGTCGACGACCGGTCAGCATCTCCTTGGGCATGGCCTTGGTGGCGGGCAGGAAGCGCGTGCCGAGGCCCGCGACGGGAAAGATGGCTTTGCGGATGGGTTTCATGATTTGCTGCGATCAACCGGGATGGTGAGGGCAACGCACAGGTGGGGGCCGTGGCTCGGTAAAACCGGAATAATCATGGGTGCGCACCAGAGTCCATGGCGAAATGCCGCAATTCCGCCGGTTCGCAAACCCAATCTTAAGCTTCCATAAATCAAGATTGGGTGCCAACGAAGGCAATCAGGCCGCCCCGTCGTTTCGACCAATCGGGGGGCAGACCACCAGGCCGGGTCTGGCGGGAAAATCCGGATAAATCGCTTGAAACTGTTGTTCACCAGGGATCTGCACCGCGGGGGCGCTGCTCGGCTCGCTGCAGAAC
>CAWCCK010000001.1:0-86337 GCA_963794025.1 Ignavibacteriota bacterium | reverse complement strand
CCGAGCTGCTCGAGGCGGCGTGTGTCCTGTCGGCCCGGCTCGATCAGCCCGAGAAGCACTACGACGCCATCCATCTTGGAGCGGGCGAGCAAACAGTACGTCAACAGCATCGGCCTGCAGGGACTGTTGCTCGAAGCTGCCTGGGCCAATGGTTACACGGGGCGAACGTTCCGTGAAAGCCGCGAGGTGTTGCAGTACGCCTTTGGCCACCACATTGAGGCGGCCTTCTCCAGCGTCGATATCGGCGGCATCCTCTCCAACATCGCCAACAAGTTCTTGCTCGAGGGGTTCTATTCCGTCGAGCGAACCTGGGCGAACATTGCCGCCATCCGCAACGTGTCCGACTTCAAAACCGTCACGAGCTATCGTCTCATCGGCAAGGACCAGTACGAGCAGGTGCCGCCGGGTGGCGAGATCAAGCACGGCACGCTCGGCAACGAGACATTCACGAATAAGGCAGACACCTACGCCTTGATGTTGTCGATCGATCGCCGGGACATCATCAACGACGACCTCGGCGCCATCACGCTCGTACCGCGCAAGCTCGGGCGTGGAAGCGGCCTCAAGATCAACGACGTGTTCTGGAAGGTCTTCCTCAATAACGCCGCGTTCTTTGTGGCCGGCAACAACAACTACATTCCGCGCGGTACGGTTCTGGGCATCGACGGCCTGACGCAGGCCGAGACCGCTTTCATGGAACAGGTGGACGCGGACGGCAAGCCAATCGGCATCATGCCCGTGTGCATCCTCGTCCCACCGAGCCTAGCGCACGGCGCCAGCTCTTCCGGTCTTTGGAGCTCCGCGATACCACCGCCGGCGTGAAATACCCGATCAGCAACCCGCATCAGGGTAAGTACACGGTCGAGGTAAGCCGCTACCTGTCCAATACCCTCTATCCGGGCAACTCGCGGACGGCGTGGTACCTGCTCGCCAACCCGGCCGACCTGCCGGTGATCAGGTCGCGTTCCTCGATGGCCAGGAGGCGCCAGTGATCGAGAACGCGGCGGCCGATTCAAGTGCTCGGTGTCGGGATACAGGTTTCATGACTTCGGGGTGGCATTTCAAGATCCGAAGAGAGGGTTGAAGGCGGCGGGCTGAGTTCTGAGTCTACGCGGAACCAAGGCGATGCCCAGACGATTGTCGCACGATGAGTTCTTGGCGCGTGCCTTCGTTGTACATGGGCATCGCTACGACTCTCGCAAGCGGTGTACCGGACCAACTTCACGAAGGTGACCTTATCTGTCCGACACACGGGGCGTTTGCCATCTCGCCGGACAAGCATCTAGCGGGCCGAGGCTGTCGCCTGTGTATCAACCATCGACTCTCACAGGCGCGACGCTTTTCGTGCTGGGAGCTGTTTGACCGGTTCTGCACCGTTCACGGCTTCGGTCGTTATCAATACGACCTGCGCGACTACGTGAACCTTCACGAACCGCTCCGATTCGTTGTCCCCGGCACGGGTGGTTCAGGCAGCTCGGTGCGGCACACCTGAAGGGACACGGCTGTGCCAAGTGTTCGAGTTCTCGGGGCGAACGTCAGATTCGCCGTGTGTTGCGACAATTGGGACGCGAGTTTTGCGAGCAGGTGCGATTTCCGAACTGTCGGGACAAAAGAACCTTGCCGTTTGACTTCTACGTGCCGGGATTGCGGCTGTTGATCGAATATGACGGCCGCCAGCATTTTCAGAAGTCCGAGCTCTGGGGAGGACATCACCAGCTTGAACGCACCCAGCGTCACGATGACATTCGAGATCGTTTCGCCGCTGAAAACAGCTTTCCCTTGATTCGCATCCCCTATTGGGAATTCGACCACATCGAAGAGATTCTACGGGCAGCACTGGCCCCTTGTGCCGCCTAACGACCAAGGAGAGTGATCTATGGCCCAAGCGAGTTACGTTCACGAAGGCGAATCGATCGACTACACCCCCGTCGCCGATGTGGTGGTCGGGCAAGTGGTCGTGCAAGGAGATCTGGTCGGCGTCGCGGAGCACGCGATCCCCGCGAACACGCTTGGCGCACTGTCGGTTTGGGGCGTCTACGACTTTCCCAAGGCGACCGGCGCCGCGTCCGGGATCGCCGTCGGCACCATCGTGTATTGGGACAACACCAACGGTGTGGCGACCGCAACGGCGGCCGGCAACAAGAAGATCGGCACGACCGTGCTCGTCGCAGCCGACGCCGATACCAAGGTCCGCGTCCGCATGAGCCAGTAGGCGCGGGCGACGCCCGACAGCATCAGCTTTTCGCGGCACATTCACAACCCATCCCATCTTGGAGGAAACGTCACCGATGAAGAGAGTGCTCATTGCCCTGGCGAGCATCGCAGTCGTGCTTGCCCCGTCTGTATCGGCGCTGGAGCCCGCCGATTCGCGGAGCACGTTCGTCCAGTGGCCGGACGCCGAGGTGCGGCGCCGTGCCGAACCGCCCCCCGCCTGCCGCTGTGTCGATTGCGACTGTCAGCCCGATTGCTGCTGTGAGCCGTTCGGCATCCCATCACCCTTGGCGGGCCCGACGGGCCCCGACGGCAAGACCGAGGTCACCTGCGACCTGCCCGTTTCCGAACGCATGCGCAACACCGGCGGTCGCGATGGCGCGGGGCTGTGTGTCTTCACGAGCGTGCAGAACGCCGCCCGCTATCAGAACGAAACCCGCCTCGCCAATTTCCAGGCCGACATGCGCAAGGAACCGGGCGGCGGCTACCCGGCGAAGGTGGACACGATGATCGCGAAGTACGGCAAGGGCACGCCCTACCTCCAGTACGAGGGTAAGGACCCGGCCGTCCTCCGCACCGCGCTGCCACGGGACGCATGCCCAGCGTCACCTACAACGGGCACGACCCGCACTACCGCGGCTCCATCGCGCACATGGTGAACTTCGTGCACCTCGACGAGCACTGGGCGGTGGTCCTGGACAACAACTTCATCGGCGAAAACGAGTTGGTCTGGCTGACGCCGGATGACTTCCTGCAGCGCTGGCGCGGCAACGGCGGCGGCTGGACCGTCGTGCTGCTCGCGCCGCCGCCTCCACCGGTGCCGCGGCCCTGACCCGATAACCTCGCACTCGAAACAACTCTCTTTTTTCAACCCAAGGAGATCCCTGCGATGTTCCCCTGCCTGCTGCTGACCGGCGCCCTGCGCTGGGCCAATGCAGCGGCGGCGTCTGCGCTGCGCGCACCGCCGGCTACACCTGGCACCGCTTCGACTCCGACCCGGGCGGTCCTACCTGTATCGCGATGGCGTGGTGCTCGCCGCCTACGATCACGCCCAGCGACATCTATCGCAGCTACGATGCCGCCAGCGATATGTGGAGCGACCCCGACCGCCACCGTGGGACGAGGCAAACCGAGCCGACCGCCGCGCCAAGGTGAAGAAGACGGAACGCTGCCAAATTACGGCATCGATCTGGAGCAACTGAGGGCACCACATGATTTATCATGGTCTGGCTCTTGCTCATGCTGAAACGATATGATATTTTGGCGCGCCATTTTGTCGAACTGCAAAACGCTCCGCAAAGCAAAGAAGAGATAATAGCTCTTCTCAAAAGCCGCACGGGGGTTATCGCTCGTGTATAATGTAGGGTCTTAACGATTCTTTACCGACGCATAGCATGTCATTCCCGCGAAAGCGGGAATCCATTCTTGAGTTACCGTACTCTCAAGATCTGGATTCCCGCTTTCGCGGGAATGACATCCAACGGTTGTGACTGCGCTTCGCGCTTATCCTGCTTAACAAAAAGCATGACAACATTTTGACAATACTTCCAACAATCGGTGACAACCGCTCTTCTTCAAATCGCCATTTTTGTACCACGAAATTCAATTACTCATTTTTTCAACTACGAACATTATGAAAACAACGACCTCGGTACTTTTCGCAATACTTGCGACAGTTCTTTCGATCGAAACCGCATCGGCTCAGGATACGACCACCACGGAACAGCTTTCTGTGCTGAACCAGAAAATAAACACGCAAGATGGCATCGCCCACGATGCGCTTTTTCCGGGTGAAGGCAACACTACGCTCACTTTTTGGACGGGCATTCCATACATCGGCATTGTCGAATATGCTTATTCCTTCGGCAATGGATTCGCGGCGGGCGTCATCGGCGGATATACGCCGACTACGAAGGCCGTCGGTATCCGGTTACGCGGTATTGTCGCACAGCCCTCGGATAACTTCCGTATTTATTTGAAATCGCCCTTCTTATTCTATCCACCATCCGGGGATTCGCATGAAGAGCCGTGGCTGCTCGCATGGCCTACGATGAATGCCGAATGGTTGCTCTCCGACGGCACGCGCCTCTGGGGCGGTATGGGAATTATTGGCGCGGCGTGCGAGCACAGTCTCTTTGGCACAGATGACGACGATCACGGTGGTATGGGCTTCCGAGGTGGAGTGTGGAATACCACAAGCGTCGGCGCAAGCAAGACGATCAGCGACAAGATCGCGCTTCATGCCGAGGTTGCCGTCGTGATGAAGGGAATTTATTCCGCCAACGATTCGCGCTTAGGCCCGAAGGACACCGACCTTTATTGGGATGGCGGTCTGCCGCTTATCATCGATATTGGAATGTCATATGCTTTTTGACAATACTTCGACAATTCCATGACAATTCATCTTTTTGAAATCGCCATTTTTGTACCACGAATTTCAATTAACTTTTTAAGGGAAACATTATGAAAAACACAACACGGAGGATGTTCGCTCATCCATTTATTATCGCAGCCATTGCCGTTGCAACATTCGCTTCGTTGGGATCAGCACAGCTTCCCTCAGTTCCTCCGCCATCGTCCGATTATCTCTTCGCTAATGCGGGCGGATCGTTGGTCACGGCCTCGACGGGCATTCCTTACTTAGGAATTACGGAATACGCTTATGGAATCAGCAGCAAAACAACCATTGGCTTGATGTTCGGCGAGACGCCGGATGTCGAAGGCTATGGCATTCGCATCCGAACGGTTATCGCCGAGCTGTCTGACAACAATCGCATTTATTTTCGCGCGCCGATCCTCTATTATCCAAAGACCCATGAACTCGGCGGTTACCCGTGGTTTCTCGCGTGGCCCGTGCTTAATCTTGAACACGAGTACCAATCCGGAATGTGCGTGTGGGCTGGAATGGGCGCTGTTGGAGCCGGTTCCCAATGTACCGTCGAAGACGGCCTCGGCTTAGACAAAGACGATGACATGGATACTCATTCAACCACAAGCAAAGGCTTCGAAGGTGGCGTCTGGAATACGGTGCAATTCGGAGCATCGCAGCCGATCGGCGAAAAGTTCGTCGCGCAAGCCGAGTTTGGGCTGGTGATGAGCGGAGTCAAGCTTGCATTGTCAAGCAATTGGGTCGGCGGGACACCTGTACTTCTGATCATGGGTGTGACGTATGCTCTTTGAGAACTTTTTTTAGCAATACCTCGACCATTCCATTACCATTCAGCTTTTTTGAAAATCGGCATTTTATATTGTAATTATTCATTCATTTTTTCAAATACACCATGAGACAGTCAATAATAATTCTTTTCGGAGGTCTCGCTACGATGTTTGCGATGACCGGTAGTGTACAAGCGCAATTTCGCGGACAAAACAATACTTCGACGATCGATTCGCTTAACAATAGTGTGGTGCATTCGGATACCATCCTTGCGCCGAGCAGTTTATATATCGAATTTCTCGGAGCCGGAGTTATCTATACAATTAACTACGATCGGATGCTCTCGAACAACGTAGCACTGCGAATCGGGTTTGGGTATCTCTCTATCTCAACGCTTGGCAGTGCGTCGCTAACGGCGATTCCCATTACCCTTAGTTGGTTCCCATTTAGCAGCGAAACGAAGACTCCGGCGAGTAAACTGGAGATCGGAACCGGCTTCGATTATATGAACACGGTAGAGACTCCCTGGGTCCTTTTCGGGCCAGCTGCTCCGCAGGAAAGTGCTACATCTATCTGCTTTACCGGAATCGTCGGCTATCGTTACCAATCTTCCGACGGTGGGTTTGTATTTCGAATCGCCTTCACGCCTATACTTTTTACGGATAGTCATCTTCAATCTTTAGTGATCGGAGGCAGTAGCAGCATGCTGCCATTCGGTGGAATAAGTTTCGGAATTGCATTTTAATAATACTTCCGCCATTCCATGACATCACCACTCTTTTAATTCATTCATTTTTCAATCAACATCCATTTACTTTCTTCAAATATAACATCATGAAAACAACCATTACTTTCTGTTTCGCATTCATTTTTTCCTGCTGCGCAGCCTTTGCGCAGCAGACCGACACTATCACCATTCTTCATGTTAACGATTCCCATGCCTGTCTCGCGCCGTTTGGACCGCGTACTGCCGGGCTTAGCGGCACGCGCGGCGGGATCGCACGCGCCGTTACTGTGATCGAATCCACAAAGATGACCGAAAAAAATGTCCTGACACTTCATGCAGGTGATTTTTCGGTCGGCGACATCTTCTATAATGCCTACTTCGGCGTGCCGGAACTCCAGATACTTTCTGCCATTGGACTCGATGCGATGACCGTCGGGAACCATGAGTTCGATCTGACACCCGCAACATTACAACAGGTATTGGATACTGCGTTTGTCGGTGGGGGAGCGTTCCCACTGCTTTCTGCAAATTGTGTGCTCGATAGCCCCGGCGTGACAGGTTTGAAAAAATACATCCAATCATACACCGTCAAGACACTTGGTCATACGAAGATCGGTATTTTCGGGCTAACTACGCCATCCACAAATCAGCTTTCGCAGCCCGCGCCGGCATTTCTCGATACGAATCTCGTTCCCATCGCATCGGCGATGGTCGATACGCTTCAGGCGCAGGGATGTCAGGTTATTCTCTTGCTTTCGCATTTAGGATATAACCTCGATTCCATCGTTGCAAGTAATGTTCCAGGCATCACGATGATCGTTGGCGGGCACGATCACTACGTGTTTCAAATGCCACGGATGGTTGTGAATCCAGCGGGCATCGCGGTTCCCATCGTACAAGTGGGCGCGCATTATGCTTATATCGGAAAAATTCATCTTGCGGTATCGGGTAAAAAAGTTACGATGCTCGATTACACGGCCATTCCGCTCGATTCCACCATCGCAGAAGATTCCACAACCAAAGCAATAATCGATCAGCTCATCGCGGGTGTGGAAGCCATGTTTGGCCCCATGTATTCGCAAAAGCTCGCCGATGCGGATGACGATTTCGTCGAAGTAGCCGATAGCTTGACTTCCGCAGGAGAGCACGATACTCCTGTTGGGAACCTCGTCACTGATGCGTTCCGTAATTTGACGGGAACCGACATTGCGATCGAAGTAGGCGGTTCGACAGCTGATGAACTCTATAAAGGTCCTATTGTAGGCGCAGATATTTTCCGAATGATCGGGTATGGGTACAATACCGATAACGGTTTGGATTACCGCATCGCAACGTTTACGATGAGCGGCGCGCAAATTATTGCTGGCCTTGAGTTTGGTTTATCCGACATTCAGGAAAATGACGAATACCTGATCCAATGTTCTGGATTGAAATACACCTACGATCCTACGTTGCCGGTGTATGGCCGCGTGACGTCAGCCCTCGTCGGCGGAGTTCCCATCGATACCGGAACGATCTACAGCGTCACCGCCAATGAATTCGCTGCCGATTTCCTTCCAGCCATTGGAATTATCATCGGCGATCTCGATATTCATACCGATACTACGGAATTTCAAGTTGTATCGGCTTATGTTGCCAAGCAAGATACAATCACGCCACTCTGGCAGAACCGGGTAAGCGCGATGCTTACGGTTTCGATCGTCTCCACGGTTCCCGCAATGCACGATTCGCTGAGCATCTATCCTAATCCGGCCACCGATCATGCGGAAATTCAATTTCAATTGCAAGATCCGTCTCCGGTCAGCATCAAAGTGTTTTCTACGGATGGGGTAGAAGTGGCGCATTATGAAGACGCACTTGCGGGTGGAACGTTCTTCACCATTCTTCCGACTAACGGACTTAGCGCCGGAACGTACTTTTGCACTGTTACCATGAATAACGACACACGAAACGCTTCCTTTGTCGTCATAAAATAATTTTTTGGGGAAGACAAAATACCGATCTCTCACAATAGGAAGCGGCTTCATTTGAAAAGTAAAATATTCAAATGGAGCCACTTTCCAATTTTCTGCGGAGGACCCGGGATTCGAACTCGGAAGCCCTTGCGGGCGGCAGTTTTCAAGACTGCTGCAGTACCATTGTGCCAGTCCTCCTTTTCAATGATGAATTAAGAATTGAGAATTAAGAATTTGGGGAATCCAATTCTCGCTTCGGAGCGCACAACGGCAGAGAGAATTAAGGAGTTCGGATTATTAAGGAATATGAGGTAAAGTCTTTTATTATGTTATTGCGAGGAAACCCCGGAGGGGTGACGAAGCAATCCTTTCACATTCAGCGAATCCCAACGGATTACTTCGTCGAACGAATCTCCCTTACGCATGACCGATCATGCGGGTCGATTCGTTCTCCTCGCAATAACATGGTGAACGAGGATAGTATGAATCGCCAAGTCCCTAAGTTGCTGGTCATTTCCGTTAATATTGCATGAGCAGTCATGTGATAGGAATCCGGGTTCTGACTTAATCATTGTTTCGTTTACAGCCATTTGCGGAATCAAACTGCCCAAAATTTCGATAAAAGGAGTTCTACAACTCTATTTGGCTTTGCGGCCTCCAATTTTTTCAATATGAATAACCCCGAAATTCACGAATTAAGCGTTTTCGAAAAAAATCTTGCAGATCATGGCGTTTCTCACAGCCAAATATACTTCAATCTGACGCCCGAAGAGCTGTATGCTGAAGCGCTCTCGCGCGGCGAGGCCAAACTTGCCGCAAATGAGGCGCTCGTCGTCTCGACCGGAAAATTTACCGGACGTTCGCCGAAGGATAAGTTTATCGTTGAAAACCCGGAGAGCAAGGGGAATGTCTGGTGGGGCACGACGAACAAACCCATCAGCGCAGAAAATTTTGAGCGATTGTACCAGAAAATGGTTGCCGCGATGAGCGATAAAGAGCTTTTCGTTGCCGATCTTTTTGCTGGCGCGGAGAAAAAATATCAGCTTCCTTTGCGCGTTATAAATGAGTACGCTTGGCATAATTTATTTTGCCACAATCTTTTTATTCGTCCCACGCAAGCGGAGCTTGCCGAGCATCGCCCGCAATTTACCGTCATCGATATGCCGAGCGTGAAGGCTGACCCTGCCACAGATGGCACGAATTCGGAAACGTTTATCTTGCTCAATCTCGAACGCGGGCTGTTGCTTATCGGCGGCACGGAGTACGGAGGTGAGATGAAAAAATCCATCTTTACTACGCTGAATTATATCCTGCCGCTTAAAGGCGTGATGTCCATGCACTGCTCTGCGAATATCGGCGCGAAGGGCGACGTTGCTATCTTCTTCGGACTTTCGGGAACCGGAAAAACCACGCTTTCTGCCGATCCGACGCGCCGACTTATCGGGGATGACGAGCACGGATGGTCGGACAACGGCGTGTTTAATTTCGAAGGCGGTTGTTACGCAAAGTGCATCAAGCTATCGAAAGAGCAGGAACCGCAAATATGGAATGCGATCAAGCGGGGAACCGTGCTTGAAAATGTCGTGATCGATGAGCATGGAGTTCCCGATTACAACAATGTTTCGAAAACAGAAAATACGCGCGCGGCGTATCCGTTGAATTTTATCGAAAATTCAGTCGAGCCTTCGGTTGGTGGGCATCCGAAGAATATTATTTTCCTTACTGCCGATGCGTTCGGCGTTCTGCCGCCGATTTCCAAGCTGACGAAAGAGCAGGCGATGTATCATTTCATTTCTGGCTATACTGCGAAAGTTGCTGGAACCGAACGCGGCGTGACCGAACCGGAACCAAATTTTTCAACGTGCTTTGGCGCGCCGTTCATGGTTCATCATCCGAACGTGTATGCTAATCTGCTCGGCAAGAAGATCGAAGAGCATAACGTCCGCTGCTGGCTTGTCAATACCGGCTGGACGGGTGGGCCGTATGGAACCGGCAAACGCATGCATTTGCCATATACGCGCGCAATGGTTGATTCTGCGCTTGCTGGGGAACTCGATAATGTACAGACGGTAAAAGATCCCATCTTCGGCATGGAAATACCTCAGCAAGTTCCCGGCGTACCGGACGACGTGCTGAACCCGCGCAATACATGGGCCGATAAATCCGCTTATGATAAACAAGCCGCCGATCTTGCGCGCCGTTTCGTGGAAAACTTCAAGAAATATGAAGAGGGAACCAGCGAAGCGATCAGGAATGCAGGACCAAAAGCCTAAGGAGTGGATGAGTAACGAGTAACGAGCAATTGTTACTCGTTGCTTTTTATGGATCGAACGAAATGAAAATGAGTTGGAATCGCCTCACGCTCCCGGCCATTCTCCTAATCCCTTTTCTTTTTTTTCTGTTCTTTCATGAGCAGCTACTAAGCGGTCACGATTCCGCAAATTTTGTGCTCATGCTGCGGTATGGGTTCGATGTCGCAGCGAGTCGGCCTCATGCGCCGGGGTATCCGGGATTTTATGTGTTGTGGTATGCGATGAGAGCAATGACAGGCCTCAGCGAACATTCGGTCATTCTTGCCGGGAACTTGGTCTTTACGGTTATATCTATTTGGCTTGGATATTGGGCAACGCTGCGGATGTTCGATACACGTACTGCCATTCTCACAGCATTGCTTATTGCCACAAATCCGCTCACGCTTTATTATAGTTCCGTCAGTGAAGTGTATGCGTATGATGCTGCTTTCTCGGCATTTGTAGTAGTGTTATTGCTTGCTCCACCGCGTCGTTATGAAATAGTATTGTATTTCATCTACGGACTGCTTGGCGGCTTCAGGCTTTCTTCGGTGATGCTGACGGTTCCGGTGGTCGGATTAGTTTTGCTCTTTCGAGCACTACGCGAGCACGCATGGAAACCCTTTGGCTTAAAGATGGGAATGATCACATTAGGTACGCTATGCTGGCTTGTGCCTTTTGCTATGCAGCTTGGTGGGTTCAACCAATGGCTTGTTGTATTGAGGGGTGCAGGAGCCTTCGCCGGAAGCTTTGCACAGAATATCGGAATCTTTTTGCCGTCTGCGGTTTGGATGTTGAATGTCTGTTCTATTCTTATTATCGTTCATTGGAGGCAAATATGGCACGTACTGCGTGACAATAGGCCACACTATCGGATTCTCGCATGGCTTACTATAGTTCCATTGCTCTTTTTCGTGTTCTTTTGTTATTCGAAAGGTTACGCGCTGCTGTATGTTGTTCCGCTTATGATGTTGTTGGCCCGACTGATCCTTCGTTCGAAAAACAGTACTGTCATTACATGCTGTGCTGTCGCGGCAAATTTAGCGATTGTGTTTGCAGTACCGTTCATTCCTCCATCCATTCGATCTGCACTCAATCATGAGCATCGAACTTCTACCGAGCGATGGGAGTCCGCTGCGCTTCGTGGTACTTCATTTTTTGCGCCCACGCTTGCGCATCTTCGCGCAAGCGATGAAAACATGCACGCTGCGCTCGATCTTCTTCGAGCATTGCCAGATCAGGCATTCGTTGCCGTTGATAACGCGGCTGCGCTGTATGCTTACCCTCGTGCATTGCAGGCAGTGTATCCTCACCTGCAATTCATCATGCCACGATTGGATGATACCGCTCATGTACTTTATTATAATGCCGACTCCATGCGATACGATTATCATTATTCCGATATTTCTTTACAGGCGCCACTTTATTACTTGACGACCGCCGACCTGATGAACGAGATCGGAGCACCTTCCGGTGTTCTGCTATATTCCGAAGACGAATTGTTACTCTATCGGATCAATTCTGGAGATCGCTCACAGCTTTTCCAACGGCTCCAAATCTATTTCGCACGCACCGCAGGGAAATGAACATTCATTTTTTAGGTCACGCCGGATTTTTAGTCGAGTGCGCAAAGGACGCGATCCTGTGCGATCCGTGGTTCTCGCCGTATGGCGCGTATGCGGCATCGTGGTTCCCGTTTCCGGAAAACGATGCGATCGATCTCGACAGCCTCGAACGCGCTACGCATCTGTATATCTCGCATTGGCACGAAGATCATTTGGATGAATGGTTTCTACGCACACGAAGCGAGCTATTCAAGCAATCGGTCGTTGTTATTATTCCAAAATTTCAATATCCGCGCCTGCGCGACGAAATTGCAAAATGCGGCTTCGCAAACATTCTTGAAATTGAAGATGAATATACAACAGCGAATGGAACCCGAATCTATATCCAACGAGATGAAAATCCGCTGTATTCCGATAGCTCGATCACCATTGGTTCCGGTGAGTATGTCTTTGTAAACTCGAACGATTGCAAACTCACAATCGGGCAGGAAGAAGAAATTCTGCGTCGTTTTGGAGCGGTAACTATGTATGCCGCGCAGTTTTCCGGCGCTACGTTTCATCCAACGTGTTATGATTATCCAGCAGCACAAAAGATCGAGATGTCTCGCACGCGACGGGAAGCAAAGTTTAGGCGTATCGTAAGTTCTATCGAGCGATTGAAAGCGAAGGCGTATATTCCATCTGCCGGCCCGGCGTGTTTTCTTTCGGAGGATCTTTTCGACCTCAATCTCAATACAGAAACTGTTTTTTCCACTAATAATGATTTTTACCTTTGGCTTGAAAACGATGGTGAGCGATCGTGGTTTTTTACAGAAATACTTCCCGGCGAGGAAATAGATGCTAACGCGCTTTCAGAACAACGAGCATCGTTCCAGTATGAATCACAAGAATATCTCACGAGCTATGCAAAGAGGCGAATATTAGAAATAGGGGAGCGGCTTGTGCAGTTCGGTCACCCAATGGAAAACATGCTTGATGCCGCTAAAAGGCATTTCCAATCGAAGCTGGATGATGTCCCTGCACTTGCACGCAAAGCAAATGTGTTGCTTGAAGTAGTCATTGGAAATCATTCGTTTTTTGTCGATACATTCACTGGTACGATTGCGGACACTCATCCGCAGATACATAATAAGCAAAAATACCGAATCGAGCTTTCGGAATTTTGGTCGCGCGCTCTTCTCGGTGGAAAAATTCGGTGGGAAGATTTAATTTTATCTTTTCGATTTAAGATCAGCCGAACGCCTGATGTTTATAATGAAGCGTTCATTGCATTCCTTCAACTGGATACTACGGAAGAGCGTGAAGATTACATTCGTCATCTCGATCTTCTCGCTCGGCGCAACAAGGAACGCGTTCGGCGCGAGCATGACGGCAGCGTTATCGAATACGACCGCTTCTGCCCGCATAATTGCGAAGACCTGACCCACGCGAAGATAGAAGATGGGGTGCTTACGTGTCCGCGTCATTTTTGGCGATTTTCAATGGAAAATGGGCACGGACTGAATAATCCGGGGAGTATTCATATCCGAGAAATATCGGGCTGAAATCCTTATACAAACTCCGATTAAGAAGAAGTGTCATTCTGAACGTAGCGCTTCTTCGCGGAGCGAAGAGGCGCGAAGTGAAGAATCTATTACTCTATCGACGAGATCCTTAAGATTCTTCGCTACGTTCCTTCTCCCTTCGGGAGAAGGAACTTCGCTCAGAATGACATTCGAACTTAATCAAAGCTTCCTTAATTTCTCTTTTTCACGCACCTGCCAAAAAATTTCGTATTTTTGAAGCGTGGATGAGGTGTTGTTAAAGCCCATCCCGCTTAACACAATGGTAACAGCAATTCTTTTTGGCCTTTATTCCGCAGGCGTGGCGATCGCCGTCACATTAATCGGTTATTTCACGGGCTTAGACAAAACCGGAGCTGCAAACTGGCTTCCTTACATCGGCCTTCCGTTCTTCATACTTTTTCTATGGATGGCGATGAAAGAGCGAAAGCAAGAGGATTACGGCGGCACGATCTCCTACGGTCAATGCCTTGGGACGGGCGTTCTGGTGGGAATTTTCGCCGGACTCGCAGTGGGAATTTTTATGTACATCTATGCTACCGCGATCAATCCGGGCATGATGGATATGATCGCGCAGAAACAAGCGGAAGCCATGCAGGCTAAGAACATGAGCGCCGACCAAATTAAACAAGCGCAAACGTACACAAAAATGTTTACTTCGCCCACGATGATGGTGATCTTCTCGTTTTTTGGAGATGTGCTGATGGCGACGGTCTTCTCGCTCATTATCGGCATTTTCGTGAAATCGAAAGAAGGCGAAGGGGAAATCAAGACGGTGTAAACATTCTTAAAGGAAACTCTGATTAAGTCCTATCTGTCATTCCGAGCGAAGTTCGTCCCGAGGAACGAGGGACGAACGGAGTCGAGGAATCTCCGAAGATTCACCGCTGAGTGAAACTGCAATAGATTCTTCACTTCGCAACTCTTCGCTCCGCGAAGCGTTGCTACGTTCAGAATGACACTCGTATTTAATGAGGGCTTCCTTAAGAATCAGCCGCTTAAAATCGTTTATGTTGTGGAACGAGAAACTATCACTATTGTCTCGGTGTATCCTCTTAAGAAAGGACGAAACTCGTGAAAATATTTTATGACGACGAAGTGGACGCCGCGTACATCGAATTATCCACGCAACATCCGCAAGGAGTGATCGAACTCGCCGAGGGCGTCAATCTCGACGTGACGGAAGATCACCATATTGTCGGCATCGAAATTCTCGATGCTTCGAAAAAACTCCCGATCGAAACACTCTATCGTTTAGAGATCGAGCGGCCTATGGCTCATGCTGCCTGATATTGTATTCTATCGTTTCATTTCGTTGATTATTGCATGTCCGAAACTTTCCAGGTAACTGCGCTAAAATGGCGCCCCATGCGATTCGATGACGTGGTCGGCCAGGATCACGTCACGCGAACGCTGAAAAACGCGATCGCGTCCGATCGCCTTGCTCACGCATTTCTTTTTACCGGGCAGCGCGGCTGCGGCAAAACGACCGTTGCGCGTATTCTCGCTAAAGCCGTGAATTGCCCGAACGCGGCTACGAATGGCTACGAGCCGTGCAATCACTGCGATAATTGCCTTGCCATCACCGAGGGCCGCTCGATGGATGTGGCCGAAATTGACGGCGCGTCCAACACCGGCGTGGACGATGTCCGCATGTTGCGCGATAACGTGAAATATCCGCCGCTGACGGGTAAATACAAAGTCGTTATCATCGATGAGGTTCACATGCTTTCAAACAACGCATTCAATGCGCTGCTGAAAACATTAGAAGAACCGCCGCGGCATCTCATCTTTGTTTTTGCAACGACCGAAGCGCAGAAAGTTTTACCAACGATTCTATCTCGAACCCAACGCTACGATTTCCGCCGCATTCAGCTTGAGGAAATCACTCGTAAGCTCCGAGAGATCGTAGATGCCGAGCATATCACCATTGAAGACGACGCGCTTATCATCATTGCAAAAAAAGCGGATGGTTCCATGCGCGATGCGCAGTCGTTGTTAGATCAGGTGATTGCGTTTTGCGGCATGACGGTCGAGACTTCACGTTTACGTGAATCGCTTAATCTTATCGATCTCGATTTCTTCTTTGAAGTGTCCGATGCCATCGCCAATCGTGACCCGAAACGCGCGTTCGAACTGAGCGGTGAAATCATTTCTCGCGGATACGATGTGGAAGAATTCTTTTCCGGCTTGCTCGAACATTTCCGGAATATCCTGACCGTTCTCATCACAAATACGACGAAGCTGCTGGAAGTATCGAAAGCGCACCAGGAACGATATGCTAATCACGCCACGCAATTTGCGGAAGGGGATCTGCTGCGGCTTATCCGGCTTGGACAAAATGCGTTTGAGCGATTGAAATCTACGCACGATCCGCGCATTGTATTAGAAGTTGCGCTCGTCGAAATGATGATGTTGGAACGCGCATTGGAAGTATCACAGCTTATCGAGGAAGTGCGCGCGCTGCGCGGAACGGGAACCGGGATTGCAGCCCAACAGACTTCTGCGCCGGAAAAAAAAAGTAGCGTTGTAACAGCAGTGCCAAGCAATGGAAGTTTGCCGCCATCCATCCCCAAAATTCCCACGCCAACTATTTCTCCTCGACCGCAAGTAGTTCAAGAATCTGTTTCTGAAGCAAAAGAAACGCTCGATACGGAAACTGTTGCATCCCGATGGATCGCCTTTGGCGATTTCCTGAAAACGAAATCTCGTCCGCTCCATTCTATTCTTCCGGAACTGGAATTCTGCGGGGTTCGGCGCTCAACGATCTATTTCGGGGTTCCCGGCGCGGCTGAAAAGGGAATGCTCATGAACATGAAGGACGAAATGCAGCTTGCATTGAAAGAATTCTTTGGCGCGCCATTACTATTTGAAGCGGGAGCGAAAAGCGAGATGCATGTGAAGGCTGGTTCGCCAGTCGTACCGAATCCGGAAATAGTTACGCAGGTTTTGGCGCCGATCTCAAAAACGGCGAATGTAGAACGCTCGGAATTAGAAATGGCGCTGATAGAAATGGGCGCGCAGGAGGTGTGAAGTGATTTATGGGATGCAGATCTCAACACATTTAATTTTAATCACTTTGATATTGTCATTCCCGCAAACTCGGGAATCCAGACCCGAATTATCGTCAATCTCAAAGTATGGATTCCCGCTTTCGCGGGAATGACATTGGGCAGATTGACGATAAATAGCCTATTAATTAAGCCGCCACTTTAGCAGCCCGCGCCAGCTTCGATTTCTTATTGGCGGCGAAATTCTTGTGGACGAGTCCCTTGCGGGCGAGCTTATCCAAACGGCTCTGGATCGTCTTGAAATCGGTGGACGCATCCGCCGGGGCTTCTGCAAAACCCTTCAAAAGCTTGCGTAATTCGACCTTTTGGCCTTTATTAGCGATGCGGCGTTTGTCTGTAAGTCGAACGCGGCGAACCGCTCCTTTATGCTGAGGCATGTATTAATTCTAAAGTGAAAAATCTATCCGAATTGGAGCCGACAAACGCACTAAGACCCTTGTTTAGTTCAGACTGGGATTCATGAGATTTTTAAGGGGATTTTTGGGATGGGGTGCTTATTTCTCCAAAATGATAGGCACCTGCTGAATTTGTCCGTTCATTTGAATGATACATTCGTACATTCCAGCGGGCATTTCGTTGGCATTCCAGGGGAAGGAATGCTCGCCCGCGCTTAATTCGCCGGAAAAAATTTGCGTCACTTCGGCGCCGAGGATATTCACGATCGTTATTCGGGCATCGCCGCTTGCGGGTGAGGTAAAGCTAATGTTCGTCGATTGAGAGAATGGATTTGGATAGACAGAAAACGGTTGTTCTGATTTTATTTGGCTGACGCCATCGTTCAGTCCATTGAATTCCACAAGTCCACGCCGCCAGACTCCGTCGCTGGTTCCGGCATAGAGATAGTTTCCATCGGTCGTAAACGATTCGACCGAGGTGAATTCCGGCAAGCTGTCATTCACGGCTAACCAATTCGTGCCGTTGTTCGTCGAGAGGAACACGCCGCTATCGGTTCCCACAAACACTTTTGTGCCGATCACGGTGATGGCATAGATGTTGGAATCCGTTAAGCCGTTATTCGCGGCATTCCAGGTTGCGCCATTGTCATTCGATATAAACACGCCGGTATCGGTCGTTCCGGCAAAAATAGTGTTCCCACTCACGGCAAGCGCAAAAACATCGATGCCAGAGAGTGCATTATTCGTTGTGTTCCATGTTGCGCCGTTATCGGTAGATAAGAGAATGCCTTCGGTTCCCGCAATGAGATTCGATCCCGACGAAGCCAGCGCGAATATCTCATCGACGCTATCGCTCGATGTCTCCCAAATGGCACCGCCATCGCCGGAAATATATACCCCATTGTCTGTACCGATAACAAGATACGGACCGCTGAACGTAAAGGCGAAGATATACGGACTGTATGAGCCGGTAGTGTCATAGATCCAATCTGCGCCGTTGTCGGTCGATACACACAGTCCGCCGCTTGTTCCCGCGATAAGATAGTTACCATTTGTAACGAGCGTCTGGATTCCGCTGCCGGGTAGTCCTGCTGGAAACCAATCGGTGTCACCAGACCATAGAAACACTCCGTTATTATTGCCTGCAAAGATATTCGTTCCGATCGCCGCAAGGCCGGTGATGTCTTTCCCCGAAGGGCCATACGTGTTTTGCCATTGTGCGCGCAGTGCGGGCGCGATCGTAAAAAGAAGGAGTAAAAGAACGAACGAACGGTTACGGATCATGAATGAATGTGCGAAAGCTATCTCTGTACTACGACCGGAATTTGATTAGTCGTACCATTCATCCGAATTTCGCACCAATATGTTCCCGGTGGCAGGGCGCTTGCATTCCAGGTGAAGGAATGAGTGCCCGCATCCATCTCGCCCGAATAAATTCGTGCTACTTCTGCGCCGAGAAGATTTACGATTGTAATTTCCGCCGCGCCACTTTCGGGTGAAGTGAAGTTGATGGTTGTGGATTGGGTGAGGGGGTTAGGGTAAGCGGTGGATTCACTTTGTGTGGAAGGATTTTGCGCTACGCTGCTTGTGCCAATCATTTGGGAAAGGGGGCGACGCCAAACGCCGCTATCAGTTCCGGCAAAGATATTTGAATCGATAATGGCAAGCGACCATATATCGGTGTCTGTTAATCCTTCATTGACAGCTTTCCAATTTGCTCCGTTATTGGTTGAAAGAAAAACCCCGCCGGGTTTACCTAAATCACTGACTGTACCTGAGAATATATTTGTGCCTTTTGCAGCAAACGAAGTGACCCAGGTATTCGTGATAAAGCCTGTATTCACATCGGTCCAGCTCGTCCCGTTGTTTGTAGAACGATAAACACCCGTGTCATATGTACCGGCGAAAATATTAGCACCGTTCACAATAAAAGCTGTAACAATCTCATCATTTGTATCGGGCAATCCAGAATTGACACCTTTCCAAGATGTACCATTATCAGATGAAAGAAAAAGGCCACCTGCTTTTGCGACAAAAAGGATTGAGTCGCATACCGCAAGGGCGCTGACATATAACGAATAGGATAAGTTAGGGAACGTTAGTAAGCCGGAATTGACAGGACTCCAATTTCTACCAGTATCTGAAGAAAGAAAAACGCCTCCTGTAGTTCCAGCAAAAAGATTTGAGCCCTTCGCTATGATTGCTGTGACAACGGTATCTTCGGGTATACCAGTACTTGCATTTTTCCAGCTTAAGCCACTATCTGAAGAAATGAAAATGCCTAAGCCTCCAGCAAGGAGATTTGATCCATACGTCACGATAGTGTTGATACCAATACTTGGTAATCCGTTATTTGTTGAAAACCAAGTTCCCCCGTTATCGCTAGAACGAAATAGCTTACCGTTGATCACTGCAAAAAAATAAGGGCCAATTTCGGCAAAACCAATAACGGCACCGCTGTCTGGGGCGCTCGTTTGCACCCACTGCGCGCTCGCCTCCGGCGCGGCGGAGAGCGCAAGGGTAAGCACCGAAGCGAGAATCAGGAGTTTTTGCTTCATATTCACGAATAATTTGATGTTTTGGTAATACATGTGCATAAAGCGTATTTTGTACTTACTAAACAACTTCGGAAACGGGGAAATGTTACACCTAAATCGAAAAAATATGTGATTTTGGACCGTGTAGCCGGAAGCTCCTGCTTCCGGGCGGACCATCTGCAGCAAGCATGGGGAGTCGGGCTGGAAGCACCGACCCTTCGGCAAGCTCAGGGCAGGCTCAACGCAAAACCGATTTTCGTGGCAAGCGGAAAAAATGTCGTATATTTGAGAGTGGTATTGCAAGCACCTATTTCTTTAAGAACGAAGAATCGCGTAAGTTCATGAATAGTTGACTTAAAGTAAATTATAGTTCATTAAATGACAATTCAATTGAGAGTAATAGGCACCTTTGCTGAAAGACAGAATGTCGATTATGACTCGAAAAACGTCACAGTTCATGAAGCACAAATGCGTTTTTGCAAAAGGCACCTATTTCCAATAGACAACTAATCGAAAAATATGTCAGTACACTACATTCCAAAAGAGCATCACACGGTTACGCCGTACATAATGGTAGAGGGCGTGGAATCGGTGATGAATTTTTTAACAGCCGCGTTTGGCGCGGAGAGCAGGGAAGTGATGCGAGCACCCGATGGCAGCATTATGCACGCGCAGATGATGGTCGGCAATTCCATGCTGATGCTTGCCGGCGCACGGCCGCCGGAGTGGCCGTCGCAACCGGCGTCGTTCTATCTCTATCTGCCGGATTGCGATGCGGCGTATGCCAGCGCGCTCGCTGCCGGCGCTCAGAGCATTATGGAACCCGCCGATCAATTTTACGGAGACCGTCACGGCGGCGTGAAGGATTCGAGCGGGAACTCGTGGTGGGTCGCTACGCACATCGAGGATGTCTCGGATGACGAGATGGCGCGGCGGATGGGGGAAGCAATGAAGCAACGTTCTACACAATAATACTTTATGCCAGAAATTAGCAGATTTTATGGGATCGTAATAGCCATGTATTTCAAGGATCATAGCCCTCCGCATTTTCATGCGTCGTATGGGGAATTTACGGCGCAAATTAGCATCGAAGCTATGCGAGTAATTCATGGTGAATTGCCGAAACGCGTGAAGAACTTAGTGATGGAGTGGGCCGACGAGCATCGAGAGGAATTGCTTGATAATTGGAATTCCATCCGATCTAAAAAACCTTTTTCAAAGATTCCGCCTTTACAATGACATGAATTTCGTGAAAAATGTCCGATATGTGAGCGGGTACAAATTAGAACTCACGTTTAAGGACGGCATGACCGGAGTGATCGACCTTGAGTCGGAACTATGGGGGGAAATGTTCGAGCCACTTAAAGACCTTGATTTTTTCAAACAAGTTCGGGTTGACTCAGAATTAGATACCATCGTATGGCCGAACGGTGTGGACTTGGCTCCCGAATTCCTGTATGAAGAGGCCATGAAGTCGCGTCAAGAGCATCATTCGGAAGAAATGCGTTCGACGTAAGCCACGCATGTTCAGTAAACAAGCGGCATCAAAAAAGCTCGGCGCGCGGGAAGGGTTCCGGTGGCGCGGCGTGGAGATTTCGCGTATCGAAGGGCTGAGCGACGCGGTGTTCGCGTTCGCCGTTACGCTGCTCATTGTTTCGACGGAAGTTCCGAAAACCTACAACGATCTGATCTTGCGGCTGCGGGATTTCGTTCCGTTTTCCGCGTGCTTCGTGCTTTTGATGGTAGTATGGTATCTCCACTATCAGTTTTACCGGCGCTACAATCTTCAGGATATGAAGTCGATGCTGCTTACGATGATCCTTTTGTTCGTGGTATTATTTTACACGTATCCGCTGAAATTTGTTTTCACGACCTGGTGGTTAAGTATGATCGATCCAACGAGCAGCCAAGCGATGTTCACGAGTTACGATCAGGTGTCGCAACTATTTTCGATCTATGCGATCGGCTACATTGCGGTGTTTGCAGTTTTTGGGTTTATGTATCATCATGCGTATCGTTCCCGCGTGAAATTAGAGTTGACGGAACTTGAAATTTGGGATACGAAGCATGTGCTCCGGGAGATGATTATGTTCTGCGGTGTGGGAGTGATCTCGCTCACGCTTGCGAACGTGCTTCCAGGCGAGTTAGTCGGATTCGCGGGGATGTCGTACGCGTTGATCGGAGTCGTCAGCGGAATCCACGGTTCCTGGAGCGGGAAGCTGCGGAAGGAAATTCATGGGAGGTTATATCCGGTCACATAACAATTATATGAACGACACTCTTCATCCCTTCGGCAAGCTCAGGGCAGGCTTTTATCTTTCATATTTCATCTTTGCCCAACGCATGATCGCTCATGCTGCGGAGAGGGTGAGATTCGAACTCACGGTACCCGAAGGTACAACAGTTTTCGAGACTGCCGCATTCGACCACTCTGCCACCTCTCCAGAACGACCGTTTTTGGGGTCGATGGTGCGTTTTTGCCGAAGCGTGGCATTCAACGGCGTGATTTGGTCTGTCGTTCCGATGAATGAGGTTGCAATACAAATTTACCGGATTGTTTACCAAAGGAACGGGTATGAATTAACCTCGGTTAACTTCATGGAATATGAATACCCCATCCATCGAAGATTATATCAAGGCTATGTACAAGGCCGAAGCGCAAGGCGAGATTTCCTCGCGCGATATTGCGCGGAGGGTCGGCGTAAGCGCGCCGGCGGTGAGCAAAATGCTGCGCAGGCTTGCAGCGTTAAAACTTATTCGGGTGCATCCATCGACGGGGATTCATCTGACGCCATTTGGCGAACGTACTGCGCTCCAAACGATTCGCAAGCATCGGCTGATCGAGCTTTTTCTGGTGCGGGAACTTGGGTATCATTGGGACGAAGTTCATGCCGAAGCAGAACGGTTGGAGCACCATATCAGCCCATTGTTCGAGGAGCGCATTGCAGAAAAGCTTGGTCATCCGGATTTCGATCCACACGGCGATCCGATCCCGACCGCCGAAGGACACATGCCGAATATAGAAGAGATCCCGCTTCATATGGCTGGGATCGATTCTACGCTTATCATCACCCGCTTGCAGGATGATCCGGCGCTTTTGCGCTATGCGGAAAAGCTGGAACTTCTACCGGGATCGAAAATTGAATTTCACGGTCAGCAGCCATTTGGCGGGCCGTTCAATATCGTGGTGAAGGGGGAACCCGTTGCGCTTGCGCCGGAAGCAGCGGAGCATATATTTGGGAAGGTGGTATGAGGAACGATTGGGCCGAACCGCAGCTCATCGAGCCGCATAAATCACGGGGATTGCTTCGCAGAACATTCGCGTTTTCCGGGCCGGCGTTCTTAGTTGCTATTGGCTATATGGATCCCGGGAACTGGGCGACGGACATCGAAGGCGGTTCCCGGTTCCATTACGATCTCCTGTGGGTTATTCTTGCGAGTAACTTAGTTGCGATTCTTTTGCAAATACTTTCGAGCAGATTAGGCGTCGTTACCGGGCGCGATCTGCCACAAATGTGCCGGGAACGGTTCTCGAAATCGACGGCGGTTTTTTTCTGGATATTTGCAGAGATCGCTATCGTCGCGTGCGATCTGGCGGAAGTATTAGGAAGCGCGATCGCGATCAACTTGTTGTTTCATATTGCGTTGCTTCCGGCGGTGCTGATCACGGCGTTCGATGTGCTGCTCATTCTCGTTTTGCAAAGCCGAGGGGTGCGGATGCTGGAAGCCGTCATTCTCGCGCTGATCGGAACTATGAGCGTATGCTACCTTTATGAGATCTATCTTTCGCATCCTGCGTGGCCAGCTATTGCAACGGGATTAGTGACTCCAAGGCTCACGAACAACAGCTTGTATATTGCGCTCGGAATTTTGGGCGCTACGGTGATGCCGCACAATCTTTATCTGCATTCGCATCTTGTGAAATCGCGGAAAATAGGAAGGTCGTTCAAGGAAATTCGTTCCGCGCTGCGGTATAATGCGTTCGATACGATCTTTGCGCTGAATCTTGCATTTTTTGTAAATGCCGCGATCCTTATTATGGCTGCGGCAGTTTTTTTTGAGCACGGAAAAATAGTTACAGAAATCCAGCAAGCATATTACACGCTGACTCCATTGCTTGGCACGAGCCTCGCCAGTTTAGCTTTTGGCATTGCGCTGCTGGCGTCCGGTCAGGCTTCGACGATAACCGGCACGCTTGCCGGGCAAGTGGTAATGGAAGGGTTCCTGCACATGAAGATGCGTCCCTGGTTGCGTCGTTTGATAACGCGAAGCCTTGCAATCATTCCCGCCGCTGCGGTGATCGCGTTCAACACGGGCGGGGGAGTGGAAGCGGAGAATCATGCGATTTACAATTTATTATTATTTTCGCAGGTCGTTCTTTCTGTGCAGCTTACGTTTGCAACAGTTCCCTTGGTTTTGTTTACGAGTAAGAGATCAGTGATGGGCGAATTTGCAAGCCGATTGTGGCTGAAAGTGCTCGCGTGGGCTGTTGTGGCTGCTATTGCAGGACTCAATGCGTATCTTATTTACCAACAATTGACATGATTTCCTACGGGATTGAAAGCTGCGGCGATTCCGTTTATTTTATGGAATTTTTCATTCTTCAAAAGAGAGACCTCTTATGCTTCGGAAACTCGCGGTTGTCGTCAGTATTTTTATCATTGTGCCGATTGCTTCGTACGCGCAATCTACTTTTACGGTATGTAATAGCCTTGTTGAGGCAGATGTTTCTGCCACCGAGGGGCTGGTTAGTATTTTTTTTACGCCATGTGGTGAGCACGCAAATGGCATCACGCAGGCTGCTCGAACTTCCTACCTCTCCGTTATGATAAACGGCGATTCGATCTTTACGAATAATCCGAATATTCCGATAGACGATCCTAATGCCATACCTCCGGGTCCGGCAGGCTTTCTTAATAATGGAACAACGAGTTTCAAAGGCCCCAATAAAGATACGATCGAAACCGTTTGGGAACCTGAAGGCCCGAATAAATTCGAGATCATTCAGGATATTTTTCTTGCTGAATTCCCTATTGTTGCTTCCGGTCAGGTGATCTTTAGGTTCAGCGTTGAGAATCTTCAGAATAGCGCATTATTTGTGCAAGCGCAATATCTGCTCGATTTAGATGTTGGCGGTAATGATGCTGCGCCGGTCACCACCCGTTATGGATATTTACAATCGAATGAAATAAGTTATCCTAATTTGAATAATTCCATCCCTCCATATTTTATTGCTACTCAGCAGTTTTTGAGCAACGCGGATTTCCCAGGGCTTCTTGCCGAGGGATATGTGAATGACAGTCTCGCGCCGGAACCAATGGGCCTAATGCAGCCTTCGCTTTTTGCCTATGTCTCCTGGCCCGATCTGGTTGCAAACCCTGGCTTTACTTGGGGTTTTCCAACCACACGTATCGATAGTGATAACGCCTTGCTTTTTCAATGGCCGCAACAAGGACCGGCTACCGATCAGATACAAGAGATTGGCAGCTTTAGTTGTGGAACTGCTGCGTGCAGCAATAGTATCTGTCTCGGGAATCTCGATGCAATACTGATGCATCCAGAACACATTGCATGGAATGGTACTGCATATTCTCCAAATCCGTTTCCGGTCGATGCCATCGTGTGGAATCCGAATGATTCCAACGCGACCACTGCTTCGGGAACTCAATCTATAACGAATGAGAATAGTGGCCTTGCCGATGGGCCGATCAGGATTGCTTTTCCATTACCAGATACCATTAAGGGATTTGAGCAGACTCATAGTGTAAGTAACGGAGGAACGGTTCCAGCAGAAATGTCTTCTTCCATTACATGGGTGGATACCGTTCTCGAAGGGATCATGACAAATTGTGGGTCGGATTCTATATTCAATATAGCTTTTTCTGTAGGGGCGTCGGGGGTTGGGAATACAACCTGCGCGGGTGGAACCTATATTTGCCCCATCGAGGTGGATTGCCAGAATGAATCTATTATTTCTGCCTCACCACTGCCATCGCTCACGCTCTCGATCTATCCGAATCCGGCTTCCACCGATGTGAAAATTTTTATCGAAGGCGTTCCATCTGCCACTGTCGAAATTTTCGATGTGCTGGGAAGGGAAGTCGATCATTTCCAGATGAATGAAAGCTACGATTGGCAAACCGCCGCCCTATCGGCGGGGACGTATATTGTGCGGGCCGTTGTTAATGAAAATGGCCAGCCGATAACGAAACGTATTGTGAAGGAATAGGCTGTAATGTTGTTAAAGAGCTAAACATTTAGTATGCAGCGGAAACTTGTCCTATTATTCGGAATGCTTTTTATCATTCCGATAGCGTTGCGTGCGCAGGTCGTGACGCAAAATGCGTATGTCGAAGCGGATGTTTCGAACGATGGCTCGGGTTTGGTGCGTATTTATTATGCTGAACCCGATCATTCCACCTTTATTTTGAATCCTGCGTATCGTTCCTACCTGACGTTTCAAGTGAACGGGAACTACTACACGAACAATCCGAAGCTCGATACGCTTGCGCCGCGTGCGTTCTTGCTAAATAATGGTGTAACGACTAAAATTGCAGACACGATCGAGACAGTCTGGCAAGTAGATACTGCCGATATGTTCGAAGTTATTCAGGATATTTATCCCGTCGCGTTCCCGTTTGCAAGCTCTGGGCAGATCGTTTATAAATTTAGTATTCGCAATCTCGAAAAGCAATCGTTACCAGTGCAAGCGCAGTATCTTATGGATATTGATCTCGGAGCGCCGGGTAGCACGAATGATAACCCGCCTCTAACCACTCGGTACGGATATACTAACGGATGGTCTTCGTTTTCATCCACGATTCCGCCGTATTTTATCGCAACGCACGACGCCGTGACGAATAATAACTTCCCAACACTTGTAGCGATGGGATATAATAACGACAGTCTTGCTCCCGAACCGATGGGGTTGATGCAGCCGGAATCGTTCACCTACGTGAACTGGCAAACTATTGCTGAATGGTGGAGATGGGGGTTCCCGACTACGCCGGGATTGAAAGATTCCGATGCGGCTTTGCTTATCGAGTGGCCATCCAGCAGTGTGAACGCCGGTGGAACGATCGAGCTTGGTCGCGGGAGTTTCGGATCGGCATCTTCGCATGCCAGTCTGCATTGGGAATCTTAATTTAACGCTGGTACATCCCTCCCATATTACATGGAACCCTGCTCAGAATAGATATAACCCGGATCATTTTCCGGTCGATGCTATCGTATGGAACCCTGCCGGCGTGACGAACACGGCTTCGGGTACGCAGACCATCACCAATAGCCTCAGCGGACTTTCGAACGGGCCGGTGCAGATCGTTTCGCCATCACCGACAACGAATAATGGTTACACCCAAGAGCATACCATTAATGGCATAACGCTTTCTGCGTCCACGATCACATGGGAGGATACGGTCGTTCCAGGCGCGCTTGTAGATTGTTCCACAGATTCGAGCTATGATATTACGTTTAATATCGCATCGAAGGGAGCTATTAATTACAATGGTGAATGTTCGTGTCCTATCTTTATCGATTGTCAGGAGAAGGATGAAACGCCGCCGCGCCATTCGCCGCATGTAGCTGTGGGAGATACAAATCATTGCGGCAATCCAATTGCATATACGGATTCCGTCTTCGATAATAATGCGACCGATCAGGGCTTGCAGAGCATCGCATGGTTTGTATTGCCGAATGCGAATGATCTTGAAGTCGATACTGGGATTTATTCTGAGTGTTCCAAATCCGAAGTCCCGATCACGGTTACGCAGATAGATTCCTCGGCATCCTGTGTGTATTTTGCTTTTACCGATTGCGCAGGAAATGTGAGCTACGATTCTATCTGTTTTGCCGGCTGCGCGTCGGAATTTTTCGATACGCTTCCGCCAAAATTTTGGGTGTTAAAACGATATGACTTAAATGGAGCGGGAGATACCTCGTGCGGCTTCAAATGCAGCGAGTGGTCGGTCACGGATTCGGTGATCGAAGGGTTGCAGCACGATGGTGGGTTAGCATCGGTTACGCTCGTTGATTTTTCCAACATGACGTTCGTGTTAAAGCAGCCCGTTGTATCTGGCATGAAGGAAGACTCGTTCACAACTTGCGTTATCGATTCTACGAAAGAAGGTTCCGTCGCTATTAGCGTGGTGGATGGAGCTGGGAATATTTCCTTCAAAACGATCAGCTATTGTCCGGCCTCCGAAGCTGTTACTTTAGCTCCATCGGAACCAGTTTCGCTATCGATTTTTCCAAATCCTGTGGAGAGTGAAGCAGCCATTCTTCTTTCCGGCGGACTATCAGCCGATGTCGAAGTCTTCGATGTGCTGGGCAGGGAAGTAGATCATTTCCGCGTGGATGGCAGCTACGATTGGGAAACGGGTGGCCTGCCAGCAGGAACGTATATCATTCGCGCAAACGAAAATGGGCCGGGAAATTCCCAGCCCATTACAAAACGGATCGTAAAAGATTGATTACAGCTTGTGCCCGTTCGTGTGATGACCGTTCTCGATAGGCATACCACTTTCTTTACCGATTAGCGTACCGCCTTCGTCATCCCACATTCCGGATTTACGATGGCGTTCTTCATCAACATTATAGCCGCGAACGCGCGCATACTCGATGAGCTTATTGCGCAACAGCTTTCGGCCACGATGAAGGCGAGAGCGGACGGTGCCGATCGGGCAGTCAACGAATTCCGCGATTTCTTCGTAGGTAAATCCTTCGATGTCGCACAAAATCACGACGGTGCGGAAATCCTCCGGCAACGATTCCACCGCTTTCGTGAGATCGTCGTCAAGCAAATTACGATACAGACGTGCCTCCATATCATTCGGATCGGTGTATTCCGAGCGAATGGTGTTGTAGAAATTCTGGATGTCCTCGTAATCGACTTTATCCGGCTCTTTCGACTCCTTACGATAAATGTTGATGTAGGAGTTTTTCATGATGCGGAAAAGCCACGCTTTGCAATTCGTTCCGGGTTCGAATTTATCCCAGAAGCGATAGGCTTTCATGTAGGTCTCCTGAAGGAGATCGTTGGCATCGTCAGGGTCGCCGGTCATGCGCAACGCGAAATTAAAAAGCGCGTTGATGTGCGGCATCGCCTCGCGTTCGAAGTCGCGATGTCGATCCCGTATTCCTTTTTCGTCTAATTCGCTGAGCGTCATGCTTACCCTTATTATCCTCTGTTCAGCCCATCCCTGTCCGAGATGGGAAAATGCGGGATTCATTCACGAAACCTGCATTGTTAATACTACTCTATTCTATTTTTGCCCTACACTTGTTGTCCGACCAAAAATTAACGTGCAAAAGTACGACATTTTTTGTCCGAATCCAAGAAATCCATAAAATTATCCCGAATAGAGCTTGATTTCTTGGTTTTGACGACCTAATCGAGTGCGGAGGTGTTGCCGACCCGATTGCCGAGAGTTCCGTTATATTCGCAAAAACGCGCAGTATGTTTCAACAGGCATTTTTATTGCTATAGGAAGTGAGGAGGGAAATGGGATTTGGATCGGATGATAAATTCACATGTCATTCCCGCGAAAGCGGGAATCCAGACCCCGACTTTTCGATAAACCTGCATCTGGTTTCCCGGCGCATGACCGATCATGCGCTTTTCGCGGGAATGACAGGAACGTGGCGTTTTGGCGCTTCGCGCAATGACATTCAAAAGCAAATTGAAACATTACTTGTTGCAACAAGTAAAATCCGTCAATTATGAGAACAAGGATATTTATTCAATCGAACGAGAAGCTAATTAACGCATCGATTTTGGTAATCCGCCTGACGCTTGGAATCATCATGTTTGCGCACGGCTCGCAGAAGGTGCTCGGCGTGTGGGGCGGAAAAGGACTCGATGTGACGGTCGCGATGATGTCGAAAGGGCTGGGAGGGCCAGCGTGGCTGCCGTATCTCTCGGCATTCACCGAATTTTTGGGTGGCGCAGCAATGATCCTCGGAGTTCTCACGCGATTTTTTGGAATAGCGATTATCATCAATATGCTGGTTGCTGTTTTTGCGGTTCATTTGAAAAATGGATTTTTCGCGCCGACGGGATTTGAATTTCCCGGTTCTCTCGCCATGTCGGCGATTGCAATTACACTCATCGGGCCGGGAAGGTTTAGCGTAGATTATCTTCTTTTCAAACCTCGTGTGAAGGCTGAGAAATCGGTTCTACCGAGTTAAGAGCGAGTAGGCGATTTCGAGCATCTTAGAATTTATAGCATTTTTTCGCTTTCTTGATGCTATTGTGTATAAAGCCATGCGCGCGTTAGATCGGCCACAAAAGTCCCGTTCGGATTCATAATCCACTGCATTCTTCTATTTATTTCAGCTAAATCCTTGCTTGCATTCATAATGTTGTCTAATTTGTATATATCTCCGAACGGGAGGCCCGTACCTTTAGGTTTTGGGTCTGGCTCTATCATTTGATTCGTTGTGTGAATTCTATCAGAGAACATCCAGCCCCACCTATGGACAAGATTCCGGCGCATTATATTTATCTCCAGGAATTTCTTAGCAGAATCTTCAAAGCAGCTTTTTCTGCTCATCGGATAGTTCCGAAATCTTAACTAAGCGCTGGCTGGTCGTTATTAGATCGTGGAAGTGCCATCGATCGAACACGATCCTCGCGTCCGCGTCTTTCATTCCCGTTATCGTTCGCAAAAACACATGGAGAATGGTTTCGGTATTGGCGAAGGTGTTAACGAATTCTCCTAATACCGCGAATACCTCATACTAAAATTTTTCTTCTATCTCAGGCATATTCGACCATTTTCATTTTTCTTTCGCTAAGTTTTTTTTCGAAGCCGTCGTTCTATTTCGATTAATTAGATTGGGAAAGTGTATTAAAAAGTGGGATTTCAAAGCCAAAACCAATTCCGCTCTCCGTGGCGTACTCCAAAACGAACGGCCCAATTTTGATCGCCGCACCGAAATTGGGAACAAATGTTGTTGTTGGAGTTGGATTATTCCCGCCCGTATATGCACCCTCAAATGTTTCGGTGGTTTCACTCGTGCCATTGGGATTATGTAAAGGGCCCGTGGTGTAAATGTAATGCGCTTGGACAAGGGATTGCTCCGACCTTGCCGCCACGCCGACAATAGGGCCGAGTGAAAGCCATGACGCGATCGAATAACGGTAAGAAGTCGAGAGGATAAATTCCCATCCTACCGGCGCAACAACGTAGGAAAAAGCATTGAAATCTCCTTCGCTAAATTCACTTAATGGAGTAATATGATATTGCGCGGCTCTGTCAATTCCACAAATTTCCGCCGTGATGAAGCCGCCGAAATCTACGAAGCTATATTGGAGCGACCCACCGGGGGAAGCGTAGAATTGTGGAATGACATGGCCACTTGCCCCGATATAACTCTGTGCGTAAAGTGGACTTGAAAGGAGGATGATAATCATTGCGATTTTTTTCATAAATTATCAGAATTCATTCAAAACCCTGCACTCTCAAAACGGTTGCATTTAAACGAAACTCCGGTAAGTCTCTGATGGAGCTACGCTATCGGAGAAGAAAATGATAACGCTTATTGGGATCGAATGTGTCCCTACTACTTTTGCAAATATGACACCGGGTTAAAACCGCCCATTAAGCCAAATCTGCCAGTTCGCCTTCGGCAAAGAAGAAGGCGATCTCGCGCAAGCCATTTTCGACGGAGTCCGAGCCATGTACGGCATTCTCGCCTTTGTTTTTTGCGTAGAGCTTGCGGATGGTTCCGTCGGCAGCTTCGGCAGGGTCGGTCGCGCCGATAACGCGGCGCCATTCGGCAATAGCATTCTCGCGTTCGAGCGCGATCGGCACGCACGCGCTGCTGGACATGAATTCCACTAATCCCTCGTAAAACGGACGGCCTTTGTGTACTTCGTAAAATTTCGAAGCAGATTTATTCGAGAGCTTCGTCATTCGCATAGCGAGAATGCGAAATCCTTCTTTCTGGATGTGCGCGATGATATTTCCGGTGTTGCCCGCGCTTACGCCGTCGGGCTTGATGATGCAGAGTGTTCTTTCGATTGACATTTTTTTGAGTGGATGAGTAACGAGTTATGAGTAACGAGTCGCGTCTAACGCATTTCCATCATTACTCGTTACCCGTTACTTTTGGAAGAGGTTTATCTATCGCTTCTCTTGCTTCTTCAGGTCGGCGGGGCTTGGGTGTGCTTGTTACCCATGCGGGCCAATCTTTCGTTGGATAGCGAATCGAATGCGGCTCGATGTCGGGCGTAGGGATTTGCCATTTATCTACGAGGTCTTCGTTCCGCTCCGAAACGGTATGGCGAATATCCGCAAGCTCGGAGAATTTAAGTCCGACATAAGCTGCTAATCCGCCGACGAGCATTCCAATGTCAAGTCCAATGCTCGGTTTGCGTTCGATAAGGCGAACTGCGCCGACCACCCCGATCGCAGCCGCAATAGTTCTTGCAGCAAAATAAGCAATGCCAGCTCCTTCTTTTCCTACATAACCTTCGCCAAAGATGGGGAAAATTCCGAGCGTCATTCCAAGATCGTAGCTATACAATTCCTGCTGATAGGAATCAAGCCGCTGCTGATAATTGAGGACGGAATCGCGCCAGGCTTTGCTGCGGTAATTCGCGGAACCCTGTGCTTGCAATTTTCCTAAAGGGACAAAAGCGACCAATAGGATTAAAACGACAATTCCGCGAGATAGAGAGGCTTGCATTGCCAGCTTTAACGACGAGTTCGCTTCTTCGGTTTTGGTCGGGGAGCAGCTTTTTTCTTTGCAACAACTTTCTTTTTGGGAGCTGGTTTCGCTGGTTTTGCAGCTTTTTTAGCTGGTTTAACTGCTTTTTTCAAAGGCTTTACAGTTTTTTTAGAAACCTTTGGTTTATGTGCGCTTGTGATGACCGTATCAATTTTTGCTTGTACGGATGCAGGGACGCTAATCCGTTTCAAACCACTTACCGCAACCGATTTCTTTTTTCTATCGCCCAGAGCTTTTACCACCGTTTCACCCATGAGAGCAGGGCTATCGACAACGGTAATTCCATTTTCGCGCATGACTTTTATCTTCTCATCCGCAGTACCTTTGCCACCGGAAATGATTGCTCCGGCGTGACCCATTCGGCGTCCGGGAGGGGCGGTGCGGCCAGCGATAAATCCAACGACAGGCTTCCCGAAATGCTTGCCGATCCACGCGGCGGCTTCTTCTTCGGCAGTGCCGCCGATCTCACCGATCATTACGACAGCATCGGTTTCATCATCGTTTGCGAAAAGTTTGATGGCGTCGATAAAGCGCGTACCAACGATGGGATCGCCGCCAATGCCGATGGCAGTCGATTGACCGAGACCTGCATCGGTAAGCTGCTTTACCGCTTCGTAGGTCAGCGTACCGGAGCGAGAGATGATCCCCACGCGGCCTTCTTTATGGATAAATCCCGGCATGATTCCGATTTTGGCTTTACCGGGAGAGATCACGCCGGGGCAATTCGGGCCGATCAGCCGCGTTTTGGAATGCCGAATTTTATCATAAACCTGAATCATATCGCGCACCGGAATTCCTTCGGTGATGCAAATAACGAGTGGAAGTTCGCTCGCTTCGGATTCAAGAATTGCATCGGCAGCAAACGGTGGTGGCACGAAAATACACGCGGCATTTGCACCCGTCTCGCGCACTGCGTCCGCTACGGTGTTGAATACGGGCACGCCTTCATAGAGCGTACCGCCCTTGCCGGGCGTAACGCCGGCAACGACTTTCGTGCCATATTCGATCATCTGCTTTGTGTGGAATCCGCCTTCGCTGCCCGTAATGCCTTGTACGACGAGCCGCGTTTTCTTATCGACCAGAACGCTCATAAAATTTCGTAACTTTGAATATGTAAATGTAAATTGCTATGCAAAAATACGAAGGAAGTGACAAAGTATTCTGCAATATGGTATTATGGACGGTTTGAAGATGTCATTGCGAGGAGTATTTGGCGACCGGAGGGAGCCAAATGCGACGAAGCAATCCGCTCACTTCGACACTCAGATTGCTTCGTCGAACGAATCTCCCTTCGGTCGATTCGTTCTCCTCGCAATGACGTTATATTACTAATTTGAAGTTCTGCAAAAAAATATTTATGAAAAAAATTCTCCTCGTCTCCCTGTTTCTAATCGTTTCTTACGCCGCGATTGCCGGCCCGATTTTTCCCACGCGCGGATTTTTGCTCGATCCGAAATGGACGGGCAAAACCGATACCACTTCCATTTTCGATCACGCAAGTTATTGGGCGGAAGTGCAGCGCGGATTCGGCAGCGATAGTGATAGATGGGCGTGGTCTGTCTCGATGGGAGCGATCTGGGAATTTGCCAGATGGGGCGGAGATAAATCCCTCTTCGCGTTCACCGGAATGGAACTTCTTGCGAACGATCATAACGATATTGATTTCAAGCCGCGCGGCGCAATGTGGGAAGAGGGATTAGTCTATGCCGTTCACGAAAATTCCCAGTTCGATTGGCAGCTTGGAACCATCTATCGCTGCCTTCACGATATTGATAATATCGACCCGCAGGGATATTCCGACATCGACGAGCAGCGAACGCTTATCTATTGCTCGCTGTCCGGCAAGGCGATTTTCAATAGCGATAAACTCATTGGATTGCCTTGCCCAACGACATCCTGGCTGCACGCCGACGCCTACCTTGTCCGCGAGGATTACCGTATTCCAGGCTACGACAATAACATCGGCACCAATTTTCAGGATCTTGCGTGGTCGGTCGGGCCTGCGTTTCAATCCAAGCTCGTGCAGTGGAACACGAGTTCCATTTATCTCATGATCAACGAGGATTTCACTGCCTTCGGACGCGACAGCGGATTTATCAGCCGGTTCGGAACGATTGCAAAGCTGACCGTCGATAGTCACGCAGAAATTGGCTACGAGTTCCACGGACGCGAAGGCCGCATGCAGCTCTACGCCGGATGGGAACAGTGGGAAGACGACGGCCAAACACCCATCCCGCGCGATGCGAAATACGTGATGCTCGGCGTCCGCGTCACCGGGACGGAGTTGGTAACGTTCTGACAATTATCTTAGATGTGACATCGGTATTCGCTGAACGTTCCCATTCACATTTACCACGCACTCATACATTCCAGGTGCCTACACCATTTTTTAAGTGATATTTTCTTGGCGATCCATGGCTGTTCTCGTGCCCTATTTTCGGACAAAAAAGGAATTTATGTCCTATTTTCGGAAAATAGACAAAATATTCATTATTTCTTAATGCGAATGGAATTATACTTCCTCTCTAACTTTTAAGGTGTTCCAATTGTTGCGATTAGGATACGGGCATTGCGAAAAGGTTACATGCAGTGCCAAAAGGTTAGTGATAGGTTAAAAATTTTGCGATGAGTAGTTCCGAACATCCGAGAAATATCTCGACGATTTCTGGTTCCCAAACGATGGAACCGGAATCTCGCGTGGGCGTTCCTCGCAATGGAATGGATGACGTGCATCGGAACGGAGCGGAACGCGCTGCTCCGGTTACGAATGGTACGACTGCTCAGTATAGTAATAGCGTTCCCAGAATTGCGATGGAAAGCACAACTCGAAATACCGAAAGATCACCTGCTGAGATCCAAACTCAGATCCAGGATAGCCGACTTTTTTCGAAGCTTTTCGATGAGCTTGGCGAAGCCGTGCTGATCTCGGATGAAACAGGCCGGATCGTTCGGGCGAATCAGGCGGCAGCTCGTATCTTACGCATGCCGGTCGAGAGGTTAAAAGGCGTGATGCATCACGACCCGATCTGGCAAGCGGTGCTTGAAGATGGAAGTCCGGTTCCCACGTCTGAACTTCCGGCAACGAAAGCGCTTCGCACGGGTCATGCTGTTTCTCATGTGGAACTTGGCGTCGTGCGATCGGACGGCACCTTAGTATGGATACTCGAATCCGCCGCGCCTATTTTCGATGAAGCTGGGCGATTGACGGGCGTGATCGTTACGTTCCCAGATGTATCGCTTGCTGTAAAACAACGTCAGGAACTCCGGGATCTCAGTCAGAAATATCAGAAAGAGAGCGAGCGGGCAAATGCAGCCAATCGGTTGAAGTCCACGTTCCTTGCCAATATGTCTCATGAGATCCGTTCGCCGATGACGGCGATTCTGGGATTTTCCGAGGTGTTGATGGCAGAGTTGAAGGGACAGATCGCCGAGCACCATACGGCGTTTCTTCAGTCGATCATTGTATCGGGGCGCCGTTTACTTACGCTGCTCAACGATATTCTCGATCTTTCCAAGATCGAAGCAGGGCATATTGATATTCAAAAATCGGAGATCGACATGAACGCCGAAGTCGATACCTGGGTATCGCCGCTCATTATGGGCGCGAATAAAAAATCGCTGTCCATGCAACTCACGCTGCATCCAGAGCCGCTCATTATTAATGCAGATCGTCAGCGTTTCGGTCAGGTGATGACGAATATCGTGGGCAATGCCATTAAATTTACGGCAAGCGGTTCCGTCAACATCCGCACGTACATCAAGTCCGGAAAGGGCAGTATCGATTATGCAGTGGTCGAGGTAGAAGATACCGGCATTGGTATTGCCGACGAGTTCCTGCCGAATCTTTTTGAAGAGTTCCGACAGGGTGCGGAGAAAGATTACGATGGAACCGGGCTTGGTCTCGCCATTTCCAAACGGCTCGTCACGAGAATGGGTGGCACGATCGAAGTACATTCTCGAAGAGGACGCGGATCGGTGTTCACGGTATTGTTCCCGCTGATAGCTGTTGGTCGCGCGCCTGTGTTTACTGCACCGGAGGACGATACGCCCGAATTCATCGAGCCGGAAACGAAGCAGAGTAAAGATGGAACATTAGTTCTTGTAGTTGAGGATAACGTAGAAACGCAGCGCCTTATCGCCGCGTATTTGCGAGATCAATATCGGCTTGCGTACGCGCAAAATGCCGATACTGCGATCGAGGCCATCGAGAAGGAAGTTCCTGCGCTCATCCTGATGGATATTAACTTGCCGGGACGAGACGGGCTTTCGATCGTGAAGGAAATTCGTTCTGGAACCCGTTGCCCCCATGTGCCGATCATTGCATTGACGGCCTTTGCAATGGCCGGCGACCGGCAGAAATTCTTGGATGCGGGATGCACCGATTATCTTTCCAAACCGGCTACGCGAAGGGAAGTATTAGAAGCGGTTACTCGCTTACTTCAGCCGCAAACGGCGTAAAAGTTTTACGCATTGCCTTTCGCCATTTTGTGGATGTCGAGCACGGCGTTTAATTTTAATTCATCCATCAGTTCTTGTTCGAGTATGATGGCGCGAATGGATCGGCGAGTTTTTAGCGATTCTTTTGCTATTTCTGCAGATTTGAGATAGCCAAGTTCGGGTGCAAGTGCCGTAACCAAACTTCCGCTCGATTCGGCATAGTGTCGCATTCGCTCCCGATCGGCAACAATGCCATCGATGCACTTTGTAGCCATCACTTCCATCGCATTGGAAAAAATTTCAATAGAAAAAGCAATATTGAATTGAACGACCGGCATCATTACGTTAAGTTCCAACTGACCGCCTTGTGAAGCATAAGAAACGACAGTCTCGCTCCCAACAACTTGCATCGCTACTTGTGAGACCATTTCGAGGATGGAAGGATTAACCTTCCCAGGCATAATGCTCGATCCCGGCTGAACGGCTGGGAGGGTGATCTCGGCGAGGCCGGTCATTGGGCCAGAGCAGAGTAGGCGCAAGTCGCCGGAAATTTTTATGATGTCGAGCGCAAGATTTTTTATTCCAGACATCAGATGAACAAATGGCGCAAGCGATTCCATCGCTTCGAAAAGATCGACACTGGCATTGACATCGAGACCAGTAAGCGAGCGTAATTCTTCGATGACATATCCTCGGTATCCCGGCGGTGTATTTAGCCCAGACCCAGCCGCGCTTCCACCAATTCCGAGGAACGAAATGTCGTGTTCAGCGCCCTTCAATCGCTTGGAGTGGCGCAGCATCATACTGCTCCACGCCCCAAATTCCTGCCCAAGCGTAATGGGAACTGCATCCTGCAAATGTGTGCGACCGGATTTCACAGCATCATCGAACTCGACAGCTTTGGCAAGGAACGAAAGTCGAAGGGTTTCAATCGCTGGAAAAAGGCGTTCCTTTAAAAGTAACAGAGACGAAAGCCGCATCGCCGTAGGATAGGTATCGTTCGTCGATTGCGACATATTAACATGATCGTTCGGCGAAATTTTATCGAACTCACCGCGTTTAGCACCACTTTTTTCCAGCGCGCGATTAGCGATCACTTCGTTGACATTCATATTCGTGCTGGTTCCCGCGCCAGCTTGGAATACATCAACGACAAACTGATCGCGCAATCTGCCATCACTAATTTCATCGCAGACATCCTGAATTTTCTTAGAAATATCAGCATCCAGCACACCGGCGCGTTCGTTTGCACGAGCGCAGGCTTTTTTCAGAAGAGCGTAAGCTCGAATAAATGTTGGATGCGCACCCAGCCCGGAGATCGGATAATTTTGAACGGCGCGGAGCGTTTGAATGCCGTAATAAGCATCATCGGGAAGTTCGAGCGTGCCGAGAGAGTCTTTTTCTTGTCGCATGAAAGGCAATTACAAATGATAAATTATGAATTAAGAAGAATCTAACCACCCCAAACATCCGTTTCAGCATTCATAATTCATTTTTCTATTTTTTTGATGCTCGATATTGCTCCTGAACTCCTCAATTTTACGCTGACCGAAGACCAGCAAACCATCCGCGATGTTGCGCGTGATTTTGCTGAAACCGAATTAAAGCCTCATCGGCTCGAATGGGACGAAACGCAAGCGTTCCCATTTGAAGCATTTCGCAAAATGGGGGAGCTTGGTTTCCTCGGAACCCTCATGCCAACGGAACTTGGCGGCGCGGGGCTTGGCGCTACGGAGAATGCGATCATCATTGAAGAGATCGCGCGCGTGGATCCGGCTGTTGCGCTTTCTATCGCTGCGCATAATGGATTGTGCTCCAGTCATATTTTCAGATTTGCGTCCGAAGAAATTCGCTCAAAATATGTTCCCGCTCTTGCGCGCGGTGAAGTCCTCGGTGCATGGGGATTGACCGAGCCATCCGCCGGTTCCGATGCGGGCGGCACACGTACCGTTGCTCGAAAAGATGGCGATTCTTATATTCTTAACGGATCAAAAAATTTTATTACGCACGGCACCGTTGGCGATACGACAGTTATCATGGCTGTGACGGACGCTTCGCAAGGAACCCGCGGGATTTCCGCTTTTGTGCTCGATAAGTCTATGCCGGGATTTTATGCCTCAAAAAAAGAGAACAAAACCGGAATGCGCTGCTCGGATACCTCGAGCCTTGTAATGGAGAATGTACGAGTTCCCAAAGATAATTTGATCGGCGAAGAAGGGGAAGGTTTTGTGCAGGCATTGAAAATATTGGACGGGGGACGAATTTCGATCGCATCGCTTGCAGTCGGTACAGCGCAAGGAGCGTTCGAAGCAGCGATCCAATACGCGCAAGTACGCGAGCAATTCGGCAAGCCGATCGCGCAGCAACAGGCTACGCAATTCAAACTCGCGCAAATGGCAATGAAGATCGAAGCGGCGAGATTGCTGACGATGAAGGCAGCATGGTTGCGCGATAACGATCAACCGTTTTCAAAAGCCGCAAGCATGGCAAAATTATTTGCGAGCGAAACTTCCGTGCAAGTTTCAGAAGAAGCGGTGCAGATTCACGGTGGTTATGGATATATCAAAGAATATCCTGTCGAGAAATTCTGGCGCGATTCAAAATTGCTCACAATTGGCGAAGGCACCAGCGAAGTGCAGCGCATGGTGATTGCGCGAAATGCGATCGAAGAAAATCGAGCGTAATTTCTATTCTTTAGACGCGAAAAGAATTCGTTCGCACAATTCATCGAACGAGATTCCCGCAGCTTTTGCTGCATCGGGGAGCAAACTTAGTTCCGTCATACCCGGAAGCGTATTGATCTCAAGGCAGAAGTATCTGCCGTCGGGTTGAAGGCGAAAATCGACGCGCCCATATCCACGACAACCGCAGGCTTCAAACGCACGAAGCGCAGCAGCTTGTATTCCATCGGCAATTTCAGTGGGCAGATCGGCGGGACACGAATGAAAGGACATCCCCGCAGTATATTTGTGATGATAATCGTAAAACCCGCCTTTCATTGTTATCTCAACAATGGGGAGTGCTTCATTGCCTAAAATTCCGACCGTTAACTCTCGGCCTTCGATAAATTCTTCAACTAATGCTTTTTCAGAATATTTTAATGCAAGTTCGATAGCAATCTGAAATTCATCTTCGGAATCTTCTTTCAAGATAGTGAGGCCGACGGTCGAACCTTGATCGTTAGGTTTGATGACCAACGGAATTCCGAACTCTGCGCTTGCCAGTTCCCACGCTGCGTGGCGTTCCTGCGGATGCGCGGATTTGGAAACGATTATCCCTTTAGGAACTGCAATTCCTGCATTTTTAAGGATAATTTTAGTAAAATGCTTATCAATGCAGAGTGCGCTTGCGCGAGAATCGGAACCAGTATATTGCATGCCGAGAAGTTCCAGCACCGATTGAACGAGACCATCCTCGCCGGGCACGCCATGTAATCCAAGTACCACGACCTCTGCGTCAAGAACTGTTTTTGACATCATGCTTTCGAGCATAATTCTGCCTTGCGAAAGTTTGCCAAGTTCTTCTGCCGAAGGAGGGTTGATGCTTGCTGCACTCACTTGAAATTCATCCAGCTGCATTGCACGGTTCGTTGCAGGATCGAGCAGGGTTATCGCATGCCCGCGATTGGCAAGTGCGCGCGCCATGCCATAACCGGATAAGAGGGAGATTTCTCGCTCAGCGCTTGGGCCACCTAAGAGGATGCAAAGTTTCATGCTGCTACGACGTTAACTAATTTATCAGGAACTACGATTATTTTACGAATCTCTTTGCCATCAATGTGCTTTATCACATTCGGGCTTTCACGCGCAAAAGTTTCCAACTCTTCTTTCGTAAGCCCACGTGGAACTTCAAGTTTATCACGAAGTTTTCCATTCACTTGCAAAATAAGCGTGATGGAATCTTCCACCGTCTTTGCTTCGTCATAATGCGGCCACGCGGTATTGAAGATCGTTCCTTCATGCCCAAGCCGCAGCCAAAGTTCCTCGGCAATATGCGGAGCAAAAGGTGAGATAAGTTTGAGGATTACCACAAATGCCTCGCGTGGAACATCCTGCTCTTCTTCGATTGCATTTAAAAGAATCATCATTGCGCTCACCGCCGTATTTAGCCGAAGACTTTCAATATCTTCGCTAACCTTTTTAATGGTACGATGCAATGCGCGATCGAGTGCTGGGGATGGCGCGGCATCCGTTATTCTGGAAAGATCGGTTGCATTATCCTCGCTTACAGCAATACGCCACAAGCGATTCAAGAAGCGATGCACACCCATGATGCCTTTTGAATCCCACGGTTTCATGGCTTCGAACGGACCGAGGAACATATAATACGTGCGTAGGCTATCCGCGCCATATTTAGAGAGGAATTCATCAGGATTCACGACATTTCCAAGCGATTTCGACATTTTTCCGCCCGTTTCCCCAAGTATAATTCCCTGATGCACCATGCGCGTAAATGGCTCCGACGTGGATACAATGCCATAGTCGAAAAGGAACTTATGCCAAAAACGTGAGTATAGTAAATGCGTCACGGCATGTTCTGCTCCACCAATATAGAGATCGACAGGCATCCAATAATGCTCTGCTTCTTTCGATACTAATGCATGATCGTTCGCGGGATCGAGATAGCGAAGATAATACCAGGATGAACCTGCCCATTGCGGCATGGTGTTGGTTTCGCGGCGGGCAGATTGCTTCGTATCAGGATCGATAGTGTTCACCCATTCAGAAATCGTAGCAAGAGGGGACTCTCCCGTTCCGGATGGCTGGTAACTTTTAACTTCCGGCAACATTACCGGTAGCGCCGTTTCATTTAATGCTTTTGGATATTCGCCGTCGCCATCATCGACATAAATAATGGGGAACGGTTCGCCCCAATATCGCTGGCGTGAAAAAAGCCAATCGCGCAATTTATATTTGATGGCGCGAGAACCTTTATGCTTTTCGATGAGCCACGCACTCATTTTTTCTTTAGCTTCCGAAGTTGCTAGGCCATTGAGGAACCCGGAATTCACGACAACACCATCTTCCTCAAAGGCTTTGAGCAGAGGCTCGCTTGCATCGACGCCTAGAACTTGCACTACGCGAGTTATCTCCAAACCAAATGTTTGAGCAAATTCAAAATCGCGTTCATCGTGGCCCGGCACAGCCATGATCGCGCCCGTACCATAGCTCATCAGGACGTAATCTGCGATCCATATTGGAATGTGCTTATTGGTCGCAGGATTTATAGCAAAAGCTCCCGTAAAAACGCCGGTTTTTTCCTTCGAAAGATCAGCGCGTTCCAGATCGCTTTTTCTTCGGACTGCTTCAATGTATTGCTCGACGGAACTTTGCTGATCCTTCGTTGTAATGGTAGCGACAAGCGGGTGTTCTGGCGCTAGCACCATATAGGTTGCGCCGAAAAGCGTATCGGGCCGCGTGGTAAAAACGCGAATGCTTTCGCCAGAGTCTGCAATAGAAAAATCAATTTCTGCACCTTGGCTGCGTCCGATCCAATTGCGTTGCATTTCCATTGTACTTTGGGGCCAATCGAGTGCATCGAGATCGCGCAGCAAGCGATCGGCATACGTGGTAATACGCAGCATCCATTGTCGCATATTTCGCCGCACGACCGTAAAACCTTTTTCTTCCTGCTCTGCAACTTCTTCGTTCGCTAATACGGTGCCGAGTTCCGGGCACCAATTCACAGGTGCATCCGCAATGTAAGCAAGGCGATAACTTGCGAGGAAATCAGAGCGTTCTTTATTGGAAGCATCTCGCCATTCTTCGGGAGTGTAATGGCGATTGTTTTTTCCAGAGATTATTCCGGACAATGAATGTGACCCATGGGCATCGATGTGACGAATAAGCTCTTCTATCGGCTTTGCTTTCCCTTCTTTATTATCGTAGTAGGAATTAAAAAATTTCAGGAAGATCCATTGCGTCCATTTGAAATAATTTGGGTCGGTGGTATTTACTTCCCTGCTCCAATCGAAGGCAAGGCCAAGCGATTCAAGTTGTTGGCGAAATGCCGCGATATTTTGCTCCGTTGTAATGCGTGGATGCAGTTTGTTTTTTACGGCATATTGCTCAGCCGGGAGGCCGAAAGCATCCCAGCCGGTTGGGTGCAGGACATTCATTCCCTGCATCCGTTTCATACGCATCACGATGTCTGCCGCCGCATAATGGACGTGGCCCATGTGCAGCCCCGCTCCTGATGGGTACGCAAACATATCCATCACGTAGTATTTGGGCTTCTCAGGATCGAGATGGACGCGGAACGTTTCGTGGCTGCGCCAGTATTCCTGCCACTTGAGTTCGATTTCAGAAAAAGGGTATGGCACGAGAAAATAGTAAAAAAATGTTATAGGATAATGATAGGCTCGTCAATTCGTATTTTTGTAGCTATGAGAACACAGAGAATCGCTTGGGGTTTCGCTGCTTTCCTAATTCTTTGCCCGCAGCTCCTTTTCGCGCAGGGCATGACCGTCGATAGTATCCTTCCCAGAATCGATAGCGAGCTGCACCAGCAAGGGCTTGGTGTGCAGCTTCGAACGCTTATTCCGAACTATGTCGATGCACGCGTATGGGGGCTTGCCATCGGCGATTTTACGAATGATACGCTTCCTGATCTAGCTATTTCTATCTACGATCACGGTCGGGGTGGCAATACCGTTCATGTCTATCTCTTTGAAAATGAGCATAACAAGAAACTTGTGAATCGCTTTCAAAAAGAAATTTCTTTTGTGGAATCGCCGATCGAGGTTGGTCTTACGGTCGAAGGCTCAGTTGTGACCATCACTCGAAGGACTGGCCCTGAAAATTGGGATCAGGAAGGATATTCCATAGAATCTGGCGATGTTACGCTTATTGATCGATTCGAGACAAGTCAGCAGGATGTTGCAAGTTCCACCATTTCCACAACTGCCAGCAAGCCGCGCGAGCTGGGTCATGAAGTGTATCGCAATTACGAAAATCTCCGTTCGCGGGAATCATATTTTACAGGTTCTACCGGAGATGCGCTGTTGTCGGAATCTTTTATTACGATGCCAGCGTATGGCCGTTCGAGAGAAATTTATCCCGGCTATGGGCATATATTTTCGGACTCATCTACGGATTTCATTCTTTCAGGCGTCGGGTTTCGGCGCGATGCAACCGATCTTTCCATTCGCTCTATGCAGACGGCATACAACGACGATTATCTCTACATCGCCATTCGTGTTCGCGATGATTATGTAATTGGCGGGCAACCGAAGATCGAGAACAACGACCGAGTCTCGTTTTGGTTCGATACGAAATATACCGGCTACCGATTGAACCGTGACCGAAGATTGCTTTCGATGGAAGGCGGGTTCCCAACATTTCGGACAGCGCTTGATTCGTTGGTATCGAATATCACGTTTGCGCTTCCCGCTCATCCGGGTAAAGTGACGCAAATTACTTATGGATCGCTCGCGCCGCTGAACGCTCTACAACAAGATGGATTAAAGAATGTGATGGCGCTTATGGCGTATGATACGGATAGGGGAGTGGTAAATGGTTACCGTTTGACGCTCAGGATTCCATTCGCTTTTCTTGGCTTCGAAACAAATCCGGAACATGCCTATGAAACGCCGGTTTCTTTTGCCTCACAGGATGATTCTTCGGATATGACTTCGAACGCCAGCATTACCAATGCCGCCACGCTTGGGTTTACCGCGCTTGTGTACGATGTTGACGACTTCGCACATCCCAATGAAGTAACGATTCAGGGAACCAGCAAGTATGAAGAGGGTAATCCTGCGACGTTGGGAACGCTTGTACTCGAGCCGAACGCGCAATATTATGGTGAGGTTCATGCCACGTATCTCGATAAGCTGCGCACGAGTATGACAGGCGCAGGATATTAATGCCAACCAGCATTATTACTCTCCTGATTGGCCTGACCACTGGGTTTGCATCCGGTTTGCTGGGCATTGGCGGCAGCGCGTTAGGAACTCCGTTGCTTCGCCTTCTGATCGCCGCGCCCCCGCTCATTGCATTAGCAACACCCATGCCGGTTATGCTTCCCGCCGCGATCTCCGGCGGCATTGCATATATCCGTGAAAAGAAAGTCGATTACAAACTTGCCGGATGGATGCTCCTTGCCGCAGTGCCGATGACATGGATCGGCGCGACCGTCACGGAGTATGTCTCACCAGCATTTCTAATGGTTCTTACCGCTATCTTTCTTATACTCATCGGGATCTCATTTATAATTCGGGGATTTATTCTTAGGCCCGTAAAGAACCCCACAGAGTCGGACGGGTTCGTTAACATGCCGAAAGCATTGATCTTTGGTGCTGTTGGTGGTTTTCTTGCTGGATTGCTCGCGATCGGTGGGGGGGTGATCTATGTGCCGGTGATCTTACGAGTATTCCAGCGTTCGATGAAAGTTGCGTTGGCAACATCGCTTGCCGTTGTTTGTGCCGTTGCAATTCCCGGAACGATTCGCCATGAAATGCTCGGTCATATTGATTGGGGCATCGTGGGTCTGCTTTCTATTGCCGTTATACCAACCTCATTTCTCGGAGCAAAACTTGCATTGCGTTTGCATAATCAAACGCTGGAGCGCATCTTTGGGATCTTTACTATTGTATTTGGAGTGTATTTTCTCTTTACTCAGATTTAGGAATTCAGTTTAACTGACACCATTCTCCAATTCCGGGCGCGCTTACTTTCATATTGGGAAAGTGCTGGAGAATGAGTTCGCTAAAAGCGTTGATCGCTTTTTCATCGCCATGTGTGAGCACGACGTGCTTTGGTCGAAGCCGTTGCACAATTTCAAGCAGTTCTTCTCGACGCGCGTGCGCGCTGAAACGGAAACGCTCGATCTTGCAGCGCACCGGCACATCGCGTTTCATGGAACCAAAGCGAATCCGTGTGCCAAGTTCGGCATGGGAAACTGCGTAACCCGGCGTGCGCGGATCAGTATATCCCACAAAACAAATGGCGAAATGCGCGTGGCGCAGCCATCGCTGTGCAAGCATATAGCTGGCCGTTCCATCCTGCATCATTCCGCTTGCCGCAAGAACTATACTTGGCTCACTAAAATACTTTCCATCGAAAAGTCCGCCTCGGCGCGGCACTTCGGCTTGCTCTACGTCAGAAGTCTTATCGGTATCGTTGGTGCGCGAAGGACTGCTCAGGAATTTATCATATACTTCGCTGATCTTTCTTCCTATGCCCCCGGTATAGATCGGAACTTTTGGAATTTTACCGTCACGGATGGCATCGCCGATCATCATAAGCATCTCCTGTAATTTACCCAGCGCAAAAACAGGAATGAGAACAGAGCCGTTTGCAGCCAGTGTTTCGTTGATCGTTTGGACGAGCCGTTCAAATTCTTGCTCGCGGGAATGCGTCAAATAAGCATCGAGCACACCATTGGTCGATTCAGAAATAAGTATGTCGATCGGTCTTTCAGGAAGCTGTGCGCCTGCAACAATGCGTTGCGCATGTAGCGATGTATCGCCGGTATGAAATATCCGCGTGCCTTTGTGTTCGATGAGTACTCCAGCGGCGCCTAAAATATGACCGCTTGGATAATATGTAACTTTTGTGTTGCCGGAAAGTTCCTTCGAAGTTCCGAGTTCCATCGGTTCCATTTTGGCAATGGTTTCCGGCAATGCAAGTATGGTGTAATTGGGCAGCGCGTCGATCACGTCCTTCGTATGCTGCTTGGGCAAGAGGCTCGCAGAGTTCGATAGCATTATTTTCGCCAACTCGATCGTCTCGCTTGTTGCATGAATCGGAAGATCGGGAAACGATTGCCGAACGAAGGGAACCCCACCGAGGTGATCGGTGTGAGCATGAGTAATAAAAAAATGATCGACAGGATTGCCGGACAGGGAACTAATGGAAGGAAACGCCGCCCAGCCGGTCTTCTCGGGATGAAGTCCGGCATCAATTAAAATTCCACGACCATCGACGCCATAGTAAAAGCTATTGGCCCCGATCTCGCGCCCGCCTCCGAGCGCCATGAATTTGATTTCCAAACGGATCTTTAATTTGAACGATGGAGCCGATAGCGCAAAGAGGGCAATAGGGCTTCCTCAACCGCATCGGCGTATTTTTGATAACATTAATACAAAAGCGAACAGTTCAAGCTGAACTCACCTACCCATCCGATTGTCTATTATTTACCATCATGAATGAGTATTCAAATAAAGATCATTTTTCTCGACCGAACCCTGTATCGAATGACGTAGGGCGAACATCGAAGCGCATTTTATTGCTGATCGCGCTTTGCATGGAGCTGCTGAGCTATGCCATTCTAACGCGGGTCCGGTATGAGGGACAAGGCCTGACGCCGATCTATTTTCGATTGACGACCCTCAGCGATGTCTTTTCTATAACATTTTTTTTGTTATCCGTTAGTTTTCTAATTATTTCGATCGCAAGGCCGATTCGTATAAGAAAGGGATCGGCAATAACGATTACAATACTTTCGGGAATGCTTTTGTGGCTTTATCTTGGAATTCGTCACACATCGCCTGAGGATTTCACACCCGAGGCAGCTATTGCATTATTATTCGTGATGTTTTTTATGCTGGCGATGATTCTGACTTCTTCGCAGAATGTCGTCGGCTTTCTCCGACTATCGATTAAAGTTCTTCGAAATAGTTTTATTGTCACTGCGTTTTTTGTACTTTTCGCATTAGTCTATGGACTTCTTTTTCCAACAAATTCCCACATTTCGGATATGACAGCGTTTCATGCCGATGCCGGTGTTATTTTCGGCGCTGCCGTGTGGCATGGGAACGGACTTGGTGAACGCCCCAGCCCAGCTTTGCGCGAGCGTATCGAGCTTGGACAAGAATTGCTCGCGAACCATGCGGTTCCCAGGTTGGTCGTCACCGGCGGCAGTGGTCCCGGTAAATTGGCAGAAGCTGATATTGCAAAGCGCGAGTTGTTGCGTTCGGGGGTAGATCCTGCTCTGATCATCGAGGAGACTTCATCTCACTCTACGCTTGAGCAAGTTCTATTCCTTCGCGATGAATTGTTTCAAAAAAATGGATGGAGCCGATTTGTTATAGTTAGCGACGAATATCATCTTGCTCGTGTATGTGAAATGTGCAAATTCAACGGACTTAGCGTCATCGGTAGCCCATCTCATCTTCACGAGCCATTGCTCGATCTTGCTTATTATCGGCTCCGCGAAAGTGTTGCGTTGGTTGAATATTGGTTTCTGGGGAGGTGACGGATTAACGTAAAGTATTAATATGCGTGAGTTCTTGCAAAGCCTCTTCACATTCCGCAAATAATTTTTGAACAACCTGCTCGCACGTCAGTATTTCATGGATCAACCCCGAAGATTGCCCCATTTCGAGTTCGCCTTCTTCGAGATCGCCTTCAAAGATTCCTTGCATTTCCCGTTTGCGTCCGAGCAGTGCTAATTCTTCTTCTTTCGTCGCGCCATGTTGCCCAGCTTCGAGTGCGGAAAGTGAAAAATGGTTTTTCTTCAATCGTACCGGCGCGACTTTCTTCAGAACAAGCACCGTGGAATTATCTTCCGCTTCAACGACTGCTTGCTTATACAAGGGATGGGAACTTGATTCGACCGTCGCGGCAAATCTGGTGCCGATCTGCACGGCTTGCGCACCGAGCGCAAGACAAGCAAGCATTTGCCGACCATCGGCAATGCCGCCGGCTGCGATGACGGGAATCTTTACAGCATCGACCACTTGCGGCACAAGGCACAGCGTTGTTATTTCATCGGCACCGTTATGCCCACCAGCTTCGAAACCCTCGGCGACTACTGCATCGCATCCCGCTTCTTCCGCCTTCAGTGCGTGTTTCACGCTCGCAACAACATGAACGACAAAGCATCCTGCATCTTTCAGTTTTTTGGTATGTGCCTTTGGATTTCCCGCGCTTGTGAATACGATTTGAATGCCTTCTTCGATCGTTGCTTCGATAAGAGCATCGACATCTCCGCGTATGAGCGGGATGTTCACGCCAACCTGCGCGGCAACTTCGGTTGCTTTTGCTTTTCGGATATGCTCGCGAAGAAGTTCCGGCTTCATCGAGCCTGCTCCGATCAGCCCGAGCGCGCCCGCGCGAGCGGATGCTACGGCAAGTTTCCATCCCGAAGTCCAGACCATCCCGGCTTGGATGATCGGATACCTAATGCCGAGCTGACGAGAAAGTGGCGTTTGCAACTTTATGATTTTTTCTCCAAATAAAGGGTGACCTCCATAAAGTTATTTCGATCGCAATGCGGTTCCGCGCCGCTTACATGGGTGCAAGCCGATCCTATTAATACTTCGCCCTGAGCGTTTCGCAGAGCGATTCCAGCCGCGTCTGCAAACGCGCATCGGCAACCTGAAACGGGTCGCGCAGTGGATCGACGCGGCGAAACGTTACTTCTCCCAAAGTCGTCGTGCCAAAATCCGAGCCTTTCAACCGGTTTCCGAAATGCTGACCAAAACCGACGGCAATTTCGCGGATGTCGTGGTCGTGGGATGAGCGATCATCCACTCGGCTTACCCGATGCGTTACGCGACCGGGTGAAAGCGTCTCTATCATTGCATTATTCATAATGATATTCAAAAATTACTGAAATTTAAGTTGAAATACACCCGGACGTTTTTCATCGAGCGAACGGAGTACGCTCGTGACTTTGCCGAGAATTTGGAAATCGATATTCTTCGTGATCGGAATGGGTTTGAACCGTGCGTTCGCCGGCTCGAGGAAAATTCCTTTTCGGGTTTTACGGAAGGTTTTGACCGTCGCGGAATCATCGAGCCTTGCTACGACGACATCGCCGTTATCGGCAGTCGGCTGTTGGCGTACAATGACGAGATCGCCATCCATAATGCCCACGTCCTTCATGCTTTCGCCTTGTACGCGAAGCCCGAATATCTTCTTCGAAAGATCCATTGGCTTGAAGGAAAGCCATCCCTCGACATTTTCGATGGCAAGAATTGGCTCGCCTGCGGTTACGCGGCCAATGACGGGTATGGAGTTCGAATGCCGCTCGCCGCCGCGCATCACCGAAGGCCGCGTGACCATCAGCGCGCGCGAAAGCCCTGCGCCGCCGCGCTCCAAGAATCCCTTGCGAAGCAAGGCATCGAGATGCTTCCGCACCCCAAACGTGGAGCTTACGCCGAGATAATCGGTGATTTCAGAGATGGACGGGGGATAACCCGAAATTTCGAGATATTCCTCGATGTAATCGAGTACTCGTTTCTGCTGTGTCGGAAGGCCGTCGCGTTCTAAGATTTTTGCCATTGTTAGTGTCCTTTCAGTTTACTATTCTTTAAGAAATAGGTGCCCATTGCTCTCAATTGAATTGTCATTTCATGAACTGTGCCCTTTTTGAGCCAAATTCGCCATATTCCAATTCAGTGCTATTTCTAACACTTGCTACTGGAAGCAGGTGCCCATCAAAGCATTCTCTAACTTACGAAATAAAAAGGGCAATGTCAAGTGATTTTAAAAGATTTTTTGTCTGAACCATGATTTTAAGAGATTTTGGAGATAAAAATAACATCTGAAGAATCGTAGGGACGTGCTGCGAACGTCCGGCCCAGTTCTGCAACGCATTTCTGCAACGCATTAAAGATTATCCGAAATCTTGAATACATCCTCGCGCAAAACGGACGTGCGCAGCACGCCCTACGAATGGAAGCGACTTTTCCAGCTTGTTACTCGTTACTCAGCCACTCGCTACTGAAACATGCCCGACATTTTCATTTCCTACTCCCGCAAAGATTCCGAGCAGGCGGAGCAGCTTGCAGAGCTGCTCGGTTCGGCGGGACTCGCGTGCTGGATCGATAAATCCGGTATCGAGCTTTCGACAAGCTGGTCGAAGGAGATCGTGCAGGCCATCGATGCGTGCAAGGCATTTATCGTATTATTATCGCCGAATTCGGTTGAGTCGAATAATGTCGTGAAAGAAGTATCTCTCGCGGCGGAACAAAAGAAAAAAATACTTCCACTCGATCTGGAACCCGTAGCGCTTAGCGAAGACCTTCGCTATCACCTTGCCGGCATCCAGCGCGCACCGATGACCAACATCGACGCCGTTATTCGAGCGCTTGGGCGACTGGGACTTGCGGCAACGCAGGCGCCATCCATCAAGCTCGTTCACGAGACCGATGCGCGGAAGAGTCTGATGATTCTGCCATTCGAAGATATGTCTCCGACCGGAGATAATGGCTGGTTCGCCGATGGACTTGCGAGTGAATTGATCACGGCTCTTTCGAATGTGAAGTCTCTTCGCGTCTCTGATCAACAAGCGACAAAAGATTACAAACGCTATCAAGGAACGTTGCCCAAATATGCAAATGAAATGGGCATTCGATACTTCATTCAGGGCGATGTCCGTAAGTTCGGCGACAATATCAAAATAACATCCCGCCTGCTCGACATCGAAACCGGCGACCACCTCTGGCAGGACTCGATGAAGGGGGTGATGAACGACATCTTCGAAATTCAGGAAACGGTGGCGCTGAAAGTGGTCGAGTGGCTGAAAGTGCATCTCGCCTCAGACGAAAAGAAAAAGCTCGCCGAGCGCGGAACCGAAAATGCCGAGGCGTATGAATTGTATCTCAAAGGCAGAGAATATTTTGCCCGCTTTACCAAAGAAGGCTATCAGCTTGCGGCACAGCTTTGGTCCGAAGCGATTTCGCTCGATCCAGCGTTTGCGAATGCCTATTCGGGCAAAGCACATGCGCTTGCAATGCTTTACCAAGATTACACCCGCGAACCCGCGCTGCTCGAAGAAGGTCTCATGCTGATCACCGAGGCACAGCGGCTCAAGCCCGATCTGTGGGCGGCCTATAGCCCGCTTTCCGCAATTCTCATGCTTCAGGGAAAGGACGCCGAAGCGGAGTTTGCTGCACAGGAATATATCCGGAACGCGCCGGAGGATATCGGAAGCCATGGGACGCTCGGATTTTTTTATCAGAATACCGGTCAGTCTGCCAAAGCGATAGCGCCATTAGAAGAGTCGCTGAAACGGAAGCCGGAATACTTGGTAACCTTATGGAATCTCGTTGTTGCCTGCCACGGCGCAAAGGAAGATGCGAATGATCGGTCATTCGCTGAGAAGCAGAAGCATTGGGCAGAAATTGCTATTCCCCTTTATGAAAAGCGCCTGAAGCTCTTTCCGGACGAGGAGAATAATCGCGTGCAACATGCCGTACTCTTTCAATTTGCCGGCCGGGATGACGATGCGCGAGACGCCGCACGAAAGCTGGATGATCTTCGGGATGGATTTGCGCTCTACAATGCCGCCTGCCTGCAAAATTCCCTCCGGGACTATGAAGGGGGTCACAGAACGTTTCGCAAAGCGTTCGAGGCGGGATTTCGTAATATCCATTTCTTAAAACTATATCTGGAAGACGAGGAGGCGGGCATCGGCACGCTCAAAGGCACGCCGGAGTGGGAGGCGGTGCGGGAGTTGGTGGAGGGGCTGGAACAGTGAGGTGTGGGACATGCTTTAGCTTGTCCCAGGAAACTCTGACGCAAGCTAAAGCCCGCCGCGGCGGGCCACACCACGCCGGAATACAATTTGTAGGGACGTGCTGTGCACGTCCTTTTTTGCGGAGGGTGTGTTAGCGTTCGTTTCAGGTTCCCATAGTCCTGAAAGAATTTGAATTATTCCCCTCCCGCACCAGCGGGAGGGGTTAGGGGAGGGTGTGGAGTTATTGAACTCCGGACGTATTAAAAAATATCACTGCGGACGGCACCCTCCCCCCGACCCCTCCCGCTGGTGCGGGAGGGGAGAAAAATATAACGTTGAAATCAGAGCAAAAAGGCCAATGTTTGCCCAAACAGGCACCTTCGGCCTGAAATCGGTGTTCTATAGATTGGGAGGGGGTTCTATCCAATAGATGCCCCACCCATCCGCGAGCGTTGAGAGTGTATGCCGACCGCTGAAGTACATGTATGTCGACCCCTGCACATGGATGATCGATCATTAAAGGATCGTTCAAGCCACTGCAATCAAATGGCGCCTGGGGGCAATCACGAAGTCCGAGACCGATAGTCCAATCGCGATCCGAGACAGACCCGAAAATGTAGGGTTGAGGTCATTGTTTCGGAGACCTTGATTGCCGGAGTTCATTGAAAATTAATTGTGGCCTGCTGTCGTGTACTCTATGGCGGGCCTTTAGAAGCAGGTACCTTTCGGTCATATCAAATTAATCTCGTAAAAACATGGTTCAGACAATCCCCAGGCATGATTCAGATAATTATTCACAGCATGACGCGACGAGCACCGATGTGTTTTTGTTTGCTCGTATCTTTTTTTCTGCTTGCTCCAATTGGTGTTTTCGCGCAGGATATTGCCGGCAGCTGGGCCACGTTTTCTGCAAACGGCTTTACTCCGCGCGGTGCGTTCACTACGCAGGAAGTTGGCGGCAAGATCTATGTGATCGGTGGATTCAATGGAACAGATTACATCACCAGCATTCAAGTTTATGATCCAGCGACAGACACCTGGGATTCCATTACGAATGCCAGTGGCACTTTCACGCCGCGCAGGGGAATGTCATCCGTTGTGATTAGCGGGAAAATATACACGTTTGGCGGTGCCAATGGCACTGGCGGCTCTAACGGCTCCGGGGCATTGAATAACGTGGAAGTGTTCGATCCTACAACGAATATTTGGTCAACGCTGCCAGACATGCCAACGGCGCGTTGGCGCTCGTGTGCGGTTCTTCTCAATGGCAAAGTGTATGTGATGGGCGGCTTCATTAGCGGGCCGGTTAACACGGTTGAGATTTTCGACACATTGACGCAGACGTGGTCGGAAGGAGATACAGCATCCTTCGGCGCACGCTCCGATTTTGCGGCGTTCGGGATGAATGGAAAAATTTACGTGGTTGGCGGTCAGGGCGATACCGTTTCGCCGCAAGTTTTCGATCCCGATTCGAATAGATGGACTACTCCAGAAACTACGGGATATTATTTGGAGCGTCAAGGTCCAGGTGCCGCTCTGATCAATGGAAAGATCTACGTATTTGGTGGCGCCAATGGCGGAGAATACTTCAATACCTTCGACGTACTCGATCCTGTCACCAATACTTGGACGACCCCGGCTACATCCAACACGCCTGTTTCACGAGCAGGCGGATGCGGAACTTTGTATAAAGGAAAAGTCTATCTCATGGGTGGGCGCGATGCCTGGGGACAATTAGATACGAATTCGGTATTCACACCAGCTTTGAGCGGAGTAAATCAACCGATCTTATCGAATGCGATTTCCTGTTTCCCGAATCCAACGGGTGGTTTGGTAACGATTTCAACCCAGCCATTGACAAATTTCTCTCATGTTATCGTTGCGAATGTTCTGGGAGAAATTCTAATCAATAAGAATATCGAACCCGGCTTATCGAAGACCTCGCTCGATCTTTCTGGATTCGTTCCCGGCGCCTATCATGTCCGAATCAGTGATGGCACGACGGCGTTCGAACAAGCCATTATCAAGCGATAGCAGCGATGATCTCCCGAAGAACATTCATCAAAGGCGCGGCCGGGGTAGGCGTGGCAGCAATAGCGGTTCCCGAAATTCTTTCGGCAATCGGGAACAAGCCGAACATTCCTCCGAGCAAACCGCTTTCTATTGCTCCGCAACCACTGCGCATTCCGCCGGTCATCACCGGAGGCGATCTGAATATGGCTCCCGGAAGTTTTCAGATCGTTCCGAACGCCATGACGAATGTGCTGATGGTCAATAACGAATTTCCCGCGCCGACGATCAAGCTGAAATTCGGCGATACCTTTACGGCGACCATCCACAATAATTTAACGGTGGATTCCGTTTTGCATTGGCATGGCGTGACTGCTCCGGCAGCGATGGGCGGTCATCCAGCGAATGTGGTTCCCGCCGGCGCTTCTTATGCCGTGAACTTTCCAATTGTTCAGCGTTCGTGCATTAGCTTTTATCACGCGCATCCGCACATGGCTACGGGCGAGCAAGTGTATATGGGTCTCGCAGGTTTTTTCCTCATCGAAGATGACGATGAGCTTGCGATGGGCCTTCCATCCGGCGATTATGATATTCCGCTTATGATCCAGGATAAGCGATTCGATGCGAATTCGCAGCTTATTTACACACTCACGCAAGCCGATATGGCAAGCGGTTGGCTCGGCGATACGATCGTGGTGAACGGCACGCCAAATCCCTATCTTGCCGTTGCGCCTACGCTGTATCGCTTCCGCATTGTGAACGCCTCGAATGCGCGTTTTTACAAACTCGCGCTTTCCGATAGCACTGCGTTCACTGTTATAGGGAACGATGGCGGGTTTTTACCAGCACCGGCAACGCTAACTTCTGTAAATCTTGCACCTGCCGAGCGGTTAGATATTCTCATTGATTTTTCATCTTATACTCAAGGGCAAACTGTTACGCTGGAATCGTTGGCCTTTACGATGAGCGACCCTCCCGGATCGGGAACGGTTCCGCAAGGCGCGCAGATGAATGTGTTGCAATTTCAGATCAGCCAGTCGGGTACATCCGGCGGGAACATACCAACCATACTGCCGACCATTGTATCGTACAATGCCGCCGATGTTAAAACCACCCGCGTCTGGACATTCTCTGCGATGCGATTTATCAATAATCTTGCCTACGATGTCGCGCGGATCGACGCGCAAGTTCCCTTTGGTGAACTTGAGAAATGGACGTTCAATAGTGTGGGAAATACGCATCCGGTTCATATTCATGGCGCGCAATTCCAAGTAATAGATCGCAACGGAAGTCCGCCCGACCCGTGGGAACTTGGATGGAAAGACGTCATCCGCCTCGATCCGCAAGGGACGGTGGATGTGTTGGTGCAGTTCACCGCATATCCTGGCCTGTTCATTATTCATTGCCATAAGCTCGAACATGCAGATGAAGGCATGATGTCCAATTTCACGATCGAAGCGCAAAATTCTCAGCCGAGTAATTCTTCTATACAGATCGTGCCCAATCCGGCGTCGGATCATGCCGTGATATACTTCCCATTGCTTGCAAGCGATGCAACGCTGACGATCAGCGATGAACGCGGTGGGCTTTTATTCTCGCAAGATGTGCCGGCAGGAACCGATCTCTTTGTAGTGAGTACCATCCCGTTTGCCGATGGACGATACATGGTGGAACTCGGAACGCTCCGAGCAGCGCTGGTTATTCTGAAATCGCAGTGAACTAATGCAAATGTCCCTTGAATCCACTCTCCGCAATCGCATCGCAGGCGAAGTTCGCTTCGATGACGGTTCGCGCGCGATCTATGCGACAGATGCATCGAACTATCGGCAAGTTCCGATAGGCGTTGTAATTCCGCGCACGATCGAGGATGTCATCGCTACGGTAGCTACTGCACGAGAATTCGGCGCACCCATTCTTTCGCGCGGAGCGGGGACAAGCATTGCCGGTCAGTGCTGCAACACTGCCATCGTCATGGATTTTTCGAAATATCTCAATAAGATCATCGAGATCGATCCGGAGAAACGCATAGCGCGTGTGCAGCCGGGCGTTGTTCTGGATGATCTTCGCAATGCTGCGGAGAAATTTGGACTAACGTTCGGTCCCGACCCCGCAACGCACAAGTATTGTACGCTCGGTGGGATGATCGGGAATAATTCCTGCGGCGTGCATTCGATCATGGCGGGGAGGACAGTGGATAATATCGAATCGCTGGATGTACTTTTGTATGACGGTGTTTGCATGAATGTCGGCAAGTCCTTTCCGTCCCTCTCGTCCCTTATGTCCTTACGAGAGAGAGAAATCTATCAAAGGCTACAAAATCTTGCGACAGAGAATGCAGATGAAATTCGCAGAACCTTCCCGAATATCCCGCGCCGGGTTTCGGGATACAGCATCGATCAGCTTTTGCAGGAGAACGGATTTAACGTGGCTCGTTCGCTCGTTGGCTCGGAAGGTACGCTTGTAACTATTTTAGAAGCAACCGTTCAGCTTATTCCATCGCCGAAGCATCGGGTTCTGTTAGTTGCAGGATTTGACGATCTTGCTGTTGCCGGCGATCATGTCCCCTTAGTGCTTGAACATAAACCGATCGGCCTCGAAGGATTCGATGAGCGATTTCTTCTCGCAGTAAAAACGAAGGGATTACGCGGCAAACAATTCCCGGAATTTCCGAAAGGAAAAGGATGGCTGATTATCGAGTTCGGCGCGAATACTATGGATGATGCGAGGGGAATTGCAGAAGAATGTACCCATGCAATAAAAGGCGTTGCGCGGGAATCTCATATTTATGAAGGACAAGATCAGCGCGCAATTTGGGCGGTGCGTGATTCGGCGCTTGGCGCGATCTCTCGGGTTCCCGGTCAACCGGATAATTGGGAGGGATGGGAAGATTCCGCCGTGTCTCCAGCTAAAATCGGAGCATACATTCGCGATCTACAAAAGCTGCTCACTGCACATGGATACAGCGCCTCGATGTATGGACATATCGGCGATGGCTGCTTGCATAACCGCATTAATTGGGATCCCAAAAGCAAAGAGGGGATCGCGCAGTGGATGAAATTTGTGGATGAAGCTGCCGATCTTGTCATAAGTTATGGCGGTTCGCTTTCCGGTGAGCATGGCGATGGTCAGGCACGCGGGGCGTTGTTGCCGAAGATGTACGGTACAAAGATCATGCAGGCATTCGAGGAATTCAAGCAGATTTGGGATCCCGATTGGAAGATGAATCCGGGCAAACTGATTCGTCCCTATCGCATCGATGAGAATTTGCGGTATGGAGCTAACTATATCCCTCTCCTTACGAAGGAGAGGGGCAGGGGTGAGGTTGAAGTCGAAACGTATTTTGCATTTCCAGATGATGAGGGAAGTTTTTCACGCGCAACCGAACGCTGCGTCGGCGCAGGAGTCTGCCGTAAAGACGATGGCGTGATGTGCCCAAGCTATGTTGCAACCCGCGATGAGAACGATGTCACCCGTGGCCGCGCACATGCGCTTTTCGAGATGATGCGCGGAACCCCTCTCCTTGCGAAGGAGAGGGGCAGGGGAGAGGTTGGATGGAAAAGCGAGGAAGTGAAGCATTCGTTGGATTTATGTCTTGCATGCAAAGCATGCAAGAATGAATGTCCCGTGCGCGTGGATATGGCAACGTATAAATCTGAATTTCTCGCGCATTATTACGAAGAGAAGATGCGCCCGCGCGCCGCGTATGCAATGGGAATGATCTATTGGGCTGCGCGAATGGCTTCAATCACGCCAACGCTTGTGAATTGGCTGACGCATTCGAATATCACAAGTGGTTTAGTAAAATGGATTGGCGGGATTCATCCGAAACGGGAGATTCCTAAATTTGCAAAAGAGACATTCAAAAAGTGGTTCTTCAAGCGTAAATCTTTACCCTCTACCCCTAACTCTTTACCCTCTGTCATTCTCTGGGCTGATACTTTTAATAATCATTTCAGAACGGAGACTGCGAAAGCTGCTGTGAACGTGTTGGAAAAAGCTGGATTTACCGTTAAAGTATATCAGAAGTCAATGTGCTGCGGTCGCCCGCTCTATGATTGGGGAATGCTAAAGCAAGCCCGTAAGCAATTAGAGGAAATTTTAGATGTCGTTGGCCCCGATGTGGCGAAGTCCATCCCGATCGTGGTGCTCGAACCAAGCTGCGCCTCTGTTTTCCGCGATGAATTGCGAAACCTGATGCCCGAACGCGAAGATGCCAAACAGCTTGCGGAGAATGTTTATCTTCTCAGCGAATTTCTTGAGAAATTTGTCCCTGAATTCCAACGCAACTCAATAAAGGAATCTGCGCTTGTCCAATTCCATTGTCATCATAGCTCGATACTTGGTAAAGATGCAGAAGAGTCCATCCTGAAAAAAAGTGGGGTAAATGCCGAGATTCTCGATGCCGGATGTTGTGGCATGGCTGGCGCTTTTGGATTCGAGAAGGAGCACTATGATGTCTCTATGAAAATCGCCGAGCACAAGCTTTTGCCAAAACTTCGAGAGGCATCCAAAGATTGCCTCATCATAGCAAACGGCTTTAGCTGTCGTGAGCAAATCGAACAATTACAAGGAGTTAAGACACTTCATCTCGCGGAAATTCTCTCAAATTCGGAAGAGAAATACTAACATTCTTCAAAAAAACTAAAGATTTTTTTGTAACCCGAGCGACCCTGTGCGTTCTTGTCTATAGTGGAGATAATTTCTCTAAAGTGTTCTCCCACAGAAAACGGCGCGTCAACTCTCGTTCAATAAGAGGTATGATCGCGCTGGCGGATAACCGATCATTTGCAAGGATGAGCGAACATGCTTGCGGATGTAGGTAGATTGAATCCGCTTTGAATGCAGGATAAGGGGCTGCCCCGTTTCGGAGATAAGGCCGAGCGGGGCATCTTTTTTAATTAAAAATTGAGAATTAACAACTGGGGAAATTAGGACGAAATAAGAGAAGATAGGAGATGATTTGAGAACAAATTTATTCCCTCATTCTTAATTATTAATTGAATTGTGGACTCGAGGGGACTCGAACCCCTTACCTATAGAATGCAAATCTATCGCTCTACCAGATGAGCTACGAGCCCTTTCTGGCAATGATGAATGATGAATGATGAATGATGAAATAGTTTGTGCATTGTTCTATTTCATCATTCATCATTCATCATTCATCATTGCTCAAAGTGGGCCTAAGTGGAGTTGAACCACTGACCTCCCGCTTATCAGGCGGACGCTCTAACCAACTGAGCTATAGGCCCCTTGTTTCAATTAGGAATTAAGAATGATGAATTAAGAATGAAAGCTCATAATTCGTTTCCTGATTGAGCGGCGAGTTAACGGGATGGGTAGTTTTCGCGTTCCCTTATCAAAAGGTTAAACTCTTATTCGGGATGCGCTGTTGTTTGAAACAACGATGAAACTAACGAGCGTTAGTTACGTGCATGAGATTACACTTATCGATTTAAAAGGAGAGATACGTCAATGGCCATAATGATTACGACCGAGTGCATCAACTGCGGTGCATGCGAGCCGGAATGCCCGAACAATGCGATCTACGAAGGCGGAGCCAACTGGACGCTCGGCGGACAAAACTTCGGAGCTACCGACCCCGCGCCGAGCGGCGGCGTCGGTTTTTTCTCCTCGGACTATTTTTATATCGTGCCCGATAAATGCACCGAATGCGTAACGTTCCACGATGAACCGCAATGCGCGGCTGTATGTCCCGTCGATTGTTGCATCCCCGATCCTAATTGGGTAGAGCCTCAAGAACAGCTCGAAGCCAAAGTGAAATGGCTCGATGAAGTCGATCCAGGTCGCAAACGATAATAATACGGTGTGGCGCATGCTTTAGCTTGCGTCAAGTTTAATTCTGGCGCAAGCTAAAGCATACGCCATACGAACCCCAATGACTATAGGCTCTTATACTTTAACCCCCATAGAAACTGGCCGCTTCGCCCTCGATGGCGGCGCAATGTTCGGCGTGGTTCCCAAAAACTTGTGGAACCGCACCAATCCTGCTGACGATCAGAACCGCATCGATATGGCGCTTCGCGCGCTGCTCATTCAAGGCAATGGAATGAATATCCTCGTCGATACCGGAATGGGCGATAAGTACGACGAAAAAAATCGAGCCATCTACAAGCTCGATCATACGAAATTCACTCTTCTTGCATCGCTTGCAGAAAAGAATCTGAAGCCGGAAGATATTACGCACGTCATACAAACTCATCTGCATTTCGATCATTGCGGAGGGATTGTATCGCAAACAGCGACGGGGGAATTCGTTCCGACTTTTCCGAACGCAACTATTTTCATCCAAAAAGAGAATTTGAAATGGGCGCTGAATCCGACGGATAAAGATCGCGCCAGTTATTTAAAGCAGGACTGGGATGCAATTATTGCGAATGATCTGTTCGAAGAATTAGATGGACCCGGCGTGCTTTTCCCGGGAATTAGTCTCAGGATTTTCAACGGCCACACGCGCGCACAGCAGCTTCCGCTGATTTCCGATGGCGCGGGCAACAGCGTATTTTTTTGTGCCGATCTGTTCCCAACCAAAGCGCACGTCAATCTGCCGTGGATCATGGGCTACGATAACTTCCCGCTCACCACGCTCGAAGAAAAGCGCAAATTATTACCGGAAGCGTTCGAAGACAAGTGGCAGCTTTTTTTTGAGCACGATCCAGCCAGTTCTTTTACGAAGATCGAATCCACCCCGAAGGGGTTTAAGGCTATTGATTAACTGCTTTTGAAGAACGTCATTGCGAGGAAGGATTGGCGACCAAAGGGAGCCAATCCTGACGAAGCAATCCGTTCAAATTCAACGCAATCTCAATGGATTGCTTCGTCATCTCTCCGAGACTCCTCACAATGACGTTTAGAGAAGTAAATTGATTGATTTCCCACTTTTCAACCAAATCCCCGAGTTATTAACAATTTGGTAATATAGCTTGACATCATATTAGGAATTACTTATTTTTGTGTCGATTACTTATGCATACCGCATAGGCGATTGACTTCAGAACTGCTACTACAACAGAACGGAGTCTGTTTTTTTCATCAACTATATTGGAGGTATAAAAATGAGTCGCTCTTTTACAAAGATCGTTGCTTTCGCATTTGTGCTTACATTCACGTTCGGCGTTGCCCGGACTTCACTCGCTCAGGACGCGGATAACATCATTCACCCGATCACCAAACAAGGCAGCATGGCCATGATCTTCGAATTGGCCGGCATTGGAACTTTTGGGTTTAGTGGGCCGGGTATCCTTGGATTAAATACTCCCGCCGTCGGAGGGAAATATTTCATTTCCGACGATATGGCTTTATTTGTCCTTGCTGGCTTGAATACTTCAAGCGGAAGCGATAGCACTCCGAGCACCACGAGTGCCAAGCAGAGTTTGACTCAATTTGGCATTGCTGCCGGTTTTCAAATGCACTGCCGTCCACTCTATTCCACATCGCCATATTGGGGTGCGATGGTCAGTTTTTCAAGCACTTCCTATGATGATGGTGCATCTGGGGATGCAGATGAGAAGAGCAGTGGTACTACCTTTGGAGTTGCTGCAATAGCAGGATTCGATTGGTTTTTCACGCGTGGCCTTAGTCTCGGCGGCGAGGTATCGCTCGGCTTCAAATCGACGAGTGGTTCTTTTACAGGGCCTTCTGAATCAGGTTCAACGACGACCGATACGCAAGGCACGACCACAATTGCTCTTGCAACCAATGCCAGCGTACACTTAAACGTATTTTTTTAGACCCCGGTGTTTTCTTCACTTAAAAAGCCCTTCTTCGGAAGGGCTTTTTGTTTATTCGGTGTTCTCATTACTTATGAATTCCCGCATTCGCGGGAATGACAGGAAAATATTGTCTTATGCGCTTCGCGCTATGATCCATCCGTTTTGTCATTCCCGCGAATGCGGGAATCCAGTTCGGGAGTTTATAGTGGTATTTTAAATCAATTCTATTACGGAAACGGACGTACTCGTTCTCGGCTCCGGCTCTGCCGGATTATTTTTCGCGCTCACGGTTGCGGAACTTTCCCGCTTGCGCGTGCTGATCGTAACGAAAAAAGAACGATCGGAATCGAATACGAACTACGCGCAAGGCGGAATTGCAAGCGTTGCCGGCGATGAAGATTCCCTTGAATCGCATTTCCGTGATACGATTGTCGTTGGCGCTGGGTTATGCCATGAAGATGCGGTCCGCGTGCTCGTAAATGAAGGGCCGTCGCGTGTTCAAGATCTGATTGATCTCGGTGCTCGGTTCACACGGACGCGAGCAGGGAAGCTGCATCTTGGGCGCGAGGGCGGTCATTCTGCCAATCGAATCGTTCATGCTAAAGATTTCACCGGACGTGAGTTGGAGCGCGCCTTATTGCAAGCAGTCCGGGAGCATCCGCAGATAACAATTCTTGAGAACCATTATGCGGTGGAACTGCTGACGGATCATCAACGGAAAAGACCGGCAAGTACACAAAAAAATAAAAAGCTTTTGTGCTACGGTGCATATATTCTTGAGGAATCTTCTGGGAAGGTTACCATTTGTCGAGCGAATTCCGCAACAATGCTGGCTACTGGCGGCGCGGGACAAGTGTACCTTCACTCAACAAATCCACTTATCGCAACGGGCGATGGCGTTGCAATGGCGTACCGCGCCGGTGCGAAGATCGGCAATATGGAATTTATCCAGTTTCACCCGACGACACTTTATGTGCCCGAAGCGAATTCATTCCTTATTAGCGAAGCAGTGCGTGGCGCTGGCGGAATTTTAATCAATCGTGCGGGTGAGCGATTCATGAAGCGATATGACCCAAAACAGATGGAACTTGCTCCGCGCGATGTGGTAGCCCGCGCGATCGATGCGGAACTTAAACGCCGTGGAGATAACTGTGTTTTTCTCGATGTTTCGCATCTTCCGGCGCGTGCCGTTCGACATGAATTCCCAAGTATTTACAAACGATGTAAAGAACATGGCATCGATATTACGAAGCAGCCGATCCCTGTGGTTCCAGCCGCGCACTATAGTTGCGGCGGGATCGTCGCTTCGCTCGATGCCACTACGAACATTGAGATGCTCTACGCATCCGGCGAGGCTTCGATGACGGGCGTGCATGGCGCAAACCGTTTGGGAAGTAATTCACTGTTAGAATCGCTGGTGTGGTCGCATCGCGCAGCAGTGCATCTGATAAATCATATTGATAATAAGCCGGCAAAAAAACAAAAAATCCCGCTTATGGAATGGGATGAATCCGGCACGGAGAATGCCGAAGAGTGGATTTACATTTCACACGATCTGCGCGAAGTGCAGGAATTAATGTGGGATTATGCAGGTATCGTGCGCAGCAATTATCGTTTGGAACGCGCCGAGCGTCGTTTAAAACTGATTCGAAAAGAGATCGAAGAATATTATCGCCGTACTAAAGTTACCGTACCACTGCTCGAACTTCGCAACACAGCAGAAGTAGCGCTGCTCATCGTTCGCTCTTCGCTTCGCCGGAAGGAAAGCCGTGGCCTGCATTACACCACGGATTATCCAAAGATGGATGATCTGCATTGGCTGCGTGATACCATTATTGGACAATGATAAATTATGAAAGTTCTTCCAACATCTAAAAATTTTCTCGCTCTGCCTAAAGAATCAAGTGCGTATGAAACGAGCAAGATCGTTATTCTTTCTGCGCCGTATGAAAAAACGGTAAGCTATGGCGGCGGCACAGCTAAAGGCCCGGAAGCCATTCTTAATGCTTCACATTATGTAGAATTTCTCGATGATGAATTTTTCCGGGAGCTTTGTTTCGAGCAGGGAATCGCAACGTTGCCACCGCTCGCCTTTGAAAAGCGAACAGGGAAGTCCATGCTCGATTATTTGCAAAAAGCTGTTTCCAAACAAATAGAAAACGATAAATTTGTCGTGACATTAGGCGGCGAGCATACGATTGCGACCGCGCCGATCATAGGGCATTATGCCCATTATCCGAAAATGTCCGTTTTGCATTTCGACGCCCATTCCGATCTGCGAATGGAGTACTCCGGCACACCATACAGCCACGCTTGCTTCATGTCGCGCGTTGCGGATGCGGGGTTCCCAATGAAGCGGGTCGTGCAAGTGGGAATTCGCGCGCAGGAAAAAGCTGAATTTGAATATGCAAAGCAGCTTGGCGTTCAGACATTCTATGCTACCAAAATCCGAAAAGGTGAGCATGGTAAAGACTGGCAGAAATCTGTTGCCAAAGCGTTGCCGACGAACGAAGTGTATATCACGTTCGATGTCGATTATTTCGATCCCGCCATCATGCCATCGACCGGCACACCGGAACCGGATGGATTTTTATGGAACGAAACAATGCAGATATTCCGTGAATTGAATAGCGCAGGGAAGAAGATCGTTGGGTTCGATGTGGTGGAACTTAGTCCCGATGCGAAAATGAAACACGCCACGTATCTTGCGGCAAAATTAGTTTATCGAATGCTGAATTTTGCGTTTGCTTCGTGAGGTTATTCTATCACAATATCGAATCCCGACAGCAAACTCAGCACTTCCGGCGATGAAAAACGGGCGCCTTTCACTTTATTCTGCATCGGATCGATAAAATAACCGGAGGCAGAGCGGAAATCCGCTTTTGAAAGATTTGTATTACGAAAAACGCAATCCACAAACGTCGTATTTGAAAAATCAGCAGAAGAAAGGTCGGCATCGGAAAAATCCACATTGTGAAGTTCGCACCCAATGAATTTCACCTTCGGTAACTTTAACTCTGCGAAGGAAGAATGCCGAATCAGGCAGGAATCAAAGTTAACCGATAGCAGGGATTTTTTTGCACTAAAAAAGTTAACACCTTCGATCTTCGAATGCTTAAATGCAGCCTGAATGACTGCGCCTTGTATCTTTACCGAGCTTAACTGACAGCGTTCGAACGTACAATCAATGAATTTGTAATTGCTGAAATCAAGCTCGATAGCAGTCTCACTTTTGAATATAACACCTTCGAATTCCGTGGCTGCGAGGAAAATTGAGATCAGTTCTTTCTCCTCTTGACCCATTTTTACGCCTCCACTAAATTAGCAGGCCGCTCGGCCTTGACTTTTTGCCAATGATGGCAAGCCGCAAAATGTCCCGGTTCATGTTCTAAAAGCGCGGGTTCGGCTTTGTAGCAAATGTCCGTGGCCCAGGCGCAACGGGTATTGAAATTACAGCCGACGGGGAAGTTCACAGGTGATGGAACCGTTCCCTCGATCGTCATCAGCCGCTCCGTTTCGACATGCAGCTTTGGGATCGAGCCGAGCAGACCAACCGTGTATGGATGGATCGGATTATGAAAAATCTCATCTACTTTGGAATACTCCACGATATGCGAAGCATACATCACGGCGACTTTATCCGCCGTTTCCGCGATCACACCGAGATCATGCGTGATGAGAATAACGCCCATGCCGAGTTCCTGTTGCAAACGGCTGATGAGTTCCAGAATTTGCGCTTGCACCGTAACATCGAGTGCCGTTGTTGGCTCGTCCGCGATGAGAATATCAGGATTGCAGGAAAGTGCAATGGCAATCATCACGCGCTGGCGCATTCCACCGGAAAGCTGATGCGGATACTCGCCATACCGTTGCTCCGGCGCTGGGATTCCAACCAATTTCAGCATCTCGATAGCTTTTTCTTTTGCTATCTCCTTCGAGACTTTTTGGTGAAGCAAAATAGATTCCTCGATCTGGTTCCCGATCGTGAAAACGGGATTCAGCGAAGTCATCGGCTCCTGAAAGATCATCCCGATCTTATTTCCGCGAATCTTCCGCATTTCTTCTTCCGGCAGTTTCAGCAAATCTTTGCCATCGAAAATTACCTCGCCGCCGACCGTCTTCCCCGGCGGATCAGGAATAAGCCGCATGATCGAAAGCGCCGTCACCGACTTGCCGCAGCCGGATTCGCCAACGACGCCCAGCGTCTCGCGCCGGTCAACCGTATAGCTTACGTCATCGACCGATTTGGCAACGCCATCGTCGGTAAAAAAATAGGTTTGGAGGTGTTTAACTTCGAGTAATGCCATTCGTTAGAGAATAAATGGGAAAGATGAGCAGTAGGAACGGATGGATGGAGCATTTGGCTCCTTCAATGGTGAATAATGCAATTGAAATATTCCTATCAAACCCTTGTAACTTTCACCACCCCTCATGTGTCCTAAGATTTGGAGAATACTGCATTCATGCCACAGGGACAGCGCAAAGTATTAGACGATAACGAAATCAGCCTTATCGCGGCTTTCACGAAGGGTGAAATGGCCGGTTTTAAGTATGTCTATACGATGTATCGGCAGCCGGTCTTTAGCTATTGCCTGTATTACATGGGCGACCGTATGCTGGCCGAGGACGCATTCCAAGAAGTTTTTATCCGCGTTTATACCCATCACGACCAATTACGCGAGGCCGGTGCGCTAAAAAAATGGGTGCTGCTTATTACTCGCTCTGTGTGCCTGAATTTACTCCGAAGCTCGAAATTTACTCCGGAATTCGTTTCTATCGGCAGTGGTGATGAGATCGAAAACTTAGGAGAATCGCTGAATTTACCGGCGATGCCGCTTGACTATGCCATTGCCGATGATATGCTCCGCATTGCGCTGGCTAAAGTAGCTCCGATCTACCGGGAAGCATTCCTTCTCTGTGAGTTCGAAGGCTATAATTACGATGAGATCGCAAAGATGACAGATACAACCGAGATGAATGTAAAAGTCCGCATTACTCGCGCAAAAAAGCAATTACGAGTATTGCTTGCGCCACATTATCAATATGAAGCAAGTCAGACAAAGCGGGCGCGGCAATCGAAGGCAGAGCAAAAAGAGAAAAAATTCAAAGCTATACGAAAAACGATAATTACGAATCCTGAGGATGTAGCGTTTGGGCCGTTAGATGACACTTCATCGCATGGGGAGGTGTTCGCATGATAGAAGGAGATTATATGGCAGTTCCTATTGAAGATACCATCATTGCGTACCTCGATGGTCGCTTAAACGATGCGGACGGCGCGGAGCTATTGCACCGGGTGTCGGTCAGTCCCGAAATTCGTCAGATGTTTCAGGAGCATGAAGCATTGCGGCAAGTTGCGTTTCGTGCTGCGCGGAATGTTTCTGTTCCACCGCATTTGGAAGAATCCGTTTTTGCTCGCGTGGCTGCGCTCGAAGAAAAGCGCGATGTAGCTGTGCCTATCGCGTTTTGGTCACTGCCGCGAATTTCTGCAATGATCGGAGTGGCAGCAGTCCTTGCGCTTGCATTATTTGCTCCGTGGCGAGCGAGCGATATAGTTGTAATATCTGCAACTTCGAATCACACTGCGATTTCGGCATCTCAACCGCAATCTCAAGTTGCAATGGCATCAGTTCCTTCCGATTTGAATGCAAGTACATCTGCAATTAATCGTATAGGAACGAATGACAAAGCTATTTCAGATCGAAACGAGGTGAGCAAATCAACTTCTGCATCAAGTATGAATTTACTTGCGAATAAGAATGATCTGCCAGCCATTGCTCAACCATCGCAAAGTGAATCTGAGCAAGCAATTCAAATCATTCCCAAACCTGCGGAAGCCGATCATATCAATATGCCGCTTGTGGGTAATGCTCCGCAAACGCTGCGATCGCTTAGTGGCATGCCCGACCCGGATTACGCGCCCATGTTTGAGATTGGCGTTGCATCGGATATCATGCCAGGATTTAATGCTACACCCGGTGTCATCGGGCAAACGCAGCCCATCTCCGATCTTGTCACAGAATATGCACTTCGTGTAGGATTCAATTTCGATGCTCGTAATCAAGTTGGTTTAAGGCTTACGCGAGTGGGTTTCCCAAATCTGTCTGTGGTTTCTAATTCGATTAGCAACCTCGGATATACTGCATCTACCGGCTCTTTTGCATCGCAAATTGGCTATGCGGGTGAACTTTTTTACAAGCACCGTGAACCGGTTGACGATGGCCTGTTTTACGTATCTGGAAGCGTTGGCGGAGGAATGTATTCTTTGGGAACGCTTCTCAGTTGCGAGTTAGGTTTGGAAATACCTGTAAGCGATAAGCTCATGGGAGGAGTTTCCGTAATTCTCAGCAGGCTGCACGAAAATGGTTCTGCATTTGAAAATGTGAGTAGCAGTGAGCCAGCTATCTACGATGGCCCGAATATCTATAATTCCCTTGCAGGTCGCATGGAATATGGCTTAACCTACCGATTTTAAGATTTTTGACTATGAATTACCCACTACTAATGTATTCGTCGTAATCGCGGATGCAACGAGGAAAAAAAGAGATGCTACACTACAAACAATTACACTTGATCGCTTTGGGTATGATTCCCATTGCGATACTGTTCGCGTTTTCCATTGCACTTGCGGGATGTTCAATCGTCGATCCATCGCCGACTTCGACACCGACGGAGCTTGATGTTCGGAATTACTACCTTCAGCTTACAAATTCAAATGTCACGTATCAATACGCGGATTCTGCGACCAACCCTTCGTACCCCAAAGCGGATACACTATACATGAATATGCAGGGACAAAGCGATTCGATAAATCATACTCCGCTTTATTCCTGCCTCTGGAGCTACAATAATTGGGGTACGCCGACGGTATGGCATTATGGACTGACAGACAGTCAAGCTATTAATTATGGTATAGAAACTTCGCCGGATATTTATACCGATAGCTGGGTGGATCTGCAATCCCCGCTCCACGATTCCGCTTCATGGACATTTACCTCGTGGAGCGAAACGATCACTGCAACCGTGGTGCGATATGGCGTTTCAGCGCAAGTGAATGGTACGATGTATAATGATGTCATCATGGTGCAATACACAGGCAGTGCAGGCACAAATGGCACGGAATGGTTTGCTCGTGGCACCGGAATTATCTTCTCGCATATTGTACGCCCATCTGGTATGGTCCAAAATCAGCTTCAGTCGGTCACACAATAGCTGTTTTCAGAAGCGGGTGTTTTTTCTGCAAGGGTATTCGATGGAATACCCTTTTTTTGTGTTATATGATTTTAACCTATTATTATGCTTGTAGATTATTACGATATTGAATCGCTCCTGACCGAAGAACAGCGCATGATCCGCGATACCGTTCGCTCGTTCGTGGAATCCGAAGTGCTGCCGATCATCGAGTCGCACAATCAGGCAATGACGTTCCCAATGGAGCTGATCCCAAAGATCGGCGCGCTCGGATTGCTTGGCTCCACGCTACCGGAAAAATACGGCTGCGCTGCGCTCGATAATATAGCTTATGGACTCATTATGCAGGAATTAGAGCGTGGCGATTCAGCCATTCGTTCATTTGCAAGCGTGCAAGGCGCGCTTGTGATGTATCCGATTTTTGCATTTGGCTCCGAAGAGCAGCGCATGAAATGGCTCCCAAAACTTGCAACCGGCGAAGCTATCGGCTGTTTCGGATTGACGGAACCCGATTTTGGTTCGAACCCCGGCGGAATGGTAACGAAAGCTAAATCGATGAGCGGGGGATTCGTGCTGAACGGCGCAAAAATGTGGATCACGAATGGTACACTTGCGGATGTTGCTGTGGTGTGGGCAAAGCTCGATAACGACGATTCAAAAAGCGTTCGAGGATTTCTCGTCGAGAAGGGAATGAAAGGTTTTTCTGCACCGGAAATGAAAGGGAAATACTCGCTCCGTGCCAGCGTGACAAGCGAGCTTGTGTTTCAGGATGTTTTCATTCCAGAAGGGAATTTACTTCCCGATGTGAAGGGATTGAAAGGCCCGCTCATCATGCCTTACGCAAGCGCGATATGGTATTGCATGGGGCGCGATCGGCGCAGCAATGGCATGTTATGAAAGCTCAGTAAATTATGCAAAAAGCCGCATTCAATTCGGCAAGCCGATCGGGGGATTTCAGCTTGTTCAACAAAAGCTTGTGGAAATGCTGACAGAAATAACGAAAGCGCAGCTATTAGCTTATCGTCTTGGCCAGCTAAAGAACGAGGGAACGATGAGGCCAGCGCAAGTCTCGTTAGCAAAACGCAATAATGTTCAGATGGCGCTTGAAATTGCGCGTTCCGCCCGCGATCTTCATGGCGCAAACGGCATTCTCGGCGAGTATCCGATCATGCGACATAGTATGAATTTGGAATCCGTCAACACCTACGAAGGAACGCATGATATTCATACACTGGTGCTCGGCGAGGATATTACGGGTATAGCGGCGTATGGGGGATAACTAATGCCAGAAATTAGCAGATTTTATGGGATTATCATAAAGATGTATTTTCTCGATCATGGTCAGCCATATTTTCATGCGGAGTATCATGATATGAAGGCTAAATTCGATATTGAGACATTAGAAATTATAGCCGGTGAGCTACCGGCGGCTGTAGTTCGGAATGTCAGAGAATGGGCATCGAAACATAGAGAGGAACTTCGTGAAAATTGGCGGAGAAGCAAGCTACCGGAAACTTTAAATAAAATTCAGCCCTTAAGTTAAATGATGGTTAGTATTACCGAAGTTCATCCGCTGTCACAGCTAAAAATCGAACTCAAGTTCGACGATGGAAGCACTGCTGAAATTGATCTTGCGCAGATTCTTCCTGATGCGCCACTGACAACCCCACTAAAGGATCCGAATTTTTTTAAGTTAGTTCGAATCTACGATGGCGGCGATGGAATTTATTGGCCGAACGAATTTGATCTTGGCGCTGACATGCTTCATGATTATGTCGAGAGCGAAGCTGTCAACTCATAATTACCGTTAAAGCTTTCCGATTCGCTTCTACCGTTCGCTCCAATTCTTCATCGCTATGTGCCATTGAAACAAACATCGCTTCGAATTGCGAGGGCGCGAGATAAATCCCATCCTCTAACATTGTGCGGAAGTATTGTGCGAATGCGTTAGCATCAGAAGTAATCGCACTTTCGTAATCGGTAACTTTCTGATCCGTAAAGAAAAGGCAAAGCATCGAGCCAACACGAGTTTGAGTTGCCTTTACATTTGCGGATCGAATATTCTCTGCAAATCTCTCTTCTAAGAAAGCCGATTTTCGTTCCAATTCTGAATAAGGGTTTTCGTCCTTGAGCGTCCTTAATGTCGCTAACCCCGCAGCCATGGCCAGTGGATTACCGCTTAATGTTCCTGCCTGATACACCGGCCCGACAGGCGAGAGCATTTCCATGATCTCTCGTTTGCCGCCGAATGCGCCGACCGGCAGACCACCCCCGATGATTTTTCCTAACGTGCTGAGGTCGGGTCTAATATCGTAAAGTTCCTGCGCTCCGCCGAGCGCAACACGGAATCCGGTCATTACTTCATCGAAAATCAAAACTATCTTTTCCCTGTCACAAATTGTTCTCAGTCCGGGAAGGAAATCTTGCCTTGGCGGAACGACGCCCATGTTGCCGGCTATGGGTTCGACAATTATTGCAGCGATCTGACCACGATTTGCTGAGATGAGATTTTCTACGGATGAGAGATCGTTATATCTTGCATTCAGAGTATCTTTTGCTGTTCCTTCTGTCACGCCTGGCGAATTGGGTGATCCTAAAGTCAAAGCTCCGCTGCCTGCCTTAATGAGGAACGAATCTCCATGCCCGTGATAGCAGCCCTCGAATTTTATTATCTTTTCTTTACCTGTATATCCACGAGCAAGGCGAATGGCTGACATTGTAGCTTCCGTACCGCTTGAAACCATCCGCAGCATTTCGATGGATGGCATCATGGTGATTACAAGCTCTGCCAACTCAATTTCGAGTTCCGTCGGTGCGCCAAAGCTTGTTGCAATGCTTGCTTGCTTACGAATTGCTTTCACAACTTTCGGATGAGAATGACCGAGAATAAGCGGTCCCCACGAGCCAACGTAATCTATAAATTGATTCCCATCTGAATCCCATACATAGGAACCTTCGCCGCGGGTAAGAAATAGCGGATCGATTCCCACAGATTTGAATGCGCGAACAGGCGAGTTTACGCCACCGGGAATGCTTCGTTGGGCGCGTTCGAAAAGGTTATTGCTAAAGGTATGATTCATTTTGTAGGCGCACCTTTTAAGGTGCGCTGAATTCACCGTACCCTAAAGGGTACGGCTACGAAGAGCTTTTGCAGCATCGAGTGCAAAGTATGTGAGAATGATCGAAGCACCAGCACGCTTGATCGATATAAGCGATTCCGTCATTACGCGCTCCTCATCGATCCACCCATTTTGTGCGGCGGCTTTTATCATCGAGTATTCGCCGCTTACTTGATATGCGGCGACCGGGACAAGGAACTGTTCCCGGACGCGACGAATTATATCAAGAGATGAAATTGCGGGTTTCACCATTACAATGTCTGCGCCTTCTTCTATATCACGCTGCACGACTCGCATGGCTTCATCAGAATTCGCAACATCCATTTGGTGCGAATGCCGATCGCCAAAACTGGGCATGCTTCCCGCTGCATCGCGGAATGGGCCATATAATCCAGAAGCATACTTTGCCGAGTAGCTCATGATCGGCAGCGATTCGAACCCGCTTTGGTCGAGCGCATCGCGAATAGCTCCCACGCGGCCATCCATCATATCGCTGGGCGAGATAAGATCGCTCCCAGCTTCGGCATGGCTTACCGCTTCGCGGACAAGCAGATCGACCGTCTTATCATTTACAATTTCTATCTCGCCGTTTCGATTTCTTTCGACTACTCCGCAATGCCCATGCTCGGTGTATTCGCATAGGCAAACATCTGTGGCAACCAGCAATTCCGGGAATCGTTTTTTGATTTCTCTAACAGTATTTTGAATAATGCCACGCTCGTTATAGGCTTCGGAACCATATTCATCTTTATGTTCCGGAATACCGAATAAAATAATTCCACCTAATCCAGCCTTGAGTGCGGACTCGCTTTGAGCGAGAATGCCATCCATCCCAAGCTGCTCCACACCGGGCATGGAGTCAATTGGCTTTCGAAAATTTGCTTTACCTTCGATGGCAAAAAGTGGAAGAATAAAATTGGATGGGGAAAGAATGGTCTCACGCACAAGGCTGCGATGACGCTCGGTCATGCGAGTGCGGCGAGTGCGGGAACTCGGTGGAATCGTCAGTTCGCCGGTCTCTAATTCGTGATTATGATTGCTCATTGTGTATTAAACAAGCCTCTTTGCGAGTTCCGTTGCATTCTTAATGCATGCGCCTACCGAAATGCCGCCACGATAATTGCCAAGAAAATGCAAGCCGGGATTGTTCTGCTCGGACTGCTCGATCATACTCAATACCTTGCCATAACCAATATTATATTGCGGAATAGCTTGCTTCCAAATTTTTACCAGCTGAAAAACTGGCGAGTTATTAGTCTTTAGAAGATCGTTTATTTCTGTGGCAGCTATATCAATAATTTTCTCATTCGACCACGATGCAATTTCGGGATGCCGAGCGCCACCCATGAGAACTGTGAGCAAGACATGACCAACCGGCGCGCGATTCTGAAAATTCGATGAAGAGAAAATTACACCGAGAATTTTTCTATTCTCTTTCGATGGAATTAAGCCACCAAATCCTTCCGGAACTTCTGTAAATTGGCCTTCTTTGTACCCCAAATAGACGACAGTGACAGGGGGATAATCAATTTCAAAAAGTGTGTTCGATAATTTCGGCGCAAAAGATTGAAGCATCATAGCAATATCATAAGCTGGCGATGATAAAATTATTCTACGTGCTTCTATCGTTTTTCTTTCTGTTTTTACTGCAAAACCATTTTGCATTTGTTCGATCTGTACTGCGCTATTCTGGAGTTGAAGCCGATCTCCAAGATTAGCTTTCATGATATTTGTTAGTTCCGATAGTCCTTCATTAAAAGAAATCACGCGTGGTTTTATTCTGTCGTTTGATCTCCCTTTGCGTCCTTTCATCATACCTTTCAAAAGGGAACCATGCTGCTGTTCTATGTTCCATATTTGCGGGAACGCATGACGCATACTAAGTTCGCGTGCATCACCCGCATAGATTCCACTGATAAAAGGATCGGCAGCCTGATCTAAAATTTCACGGCCCAATCTTCGTGATATAAACGAAGCTACAGATTCATCATCCAATGTAGTTTTGGGAATGAAGGGTTCAAGAAGCATTCGGAGTTTGCCACTCACAGATAACAAGGGAGTAGATATAGCTTCCGACGGAGCAGATGGAACTGTAATCCAACGACGATTTTTGAGTATGAACCGTTTTTTTGAATTCGGATTTGCCACGATCATGTGAGAAGTCAATCCACATTCATGGATAAGATCAACTGTTTCCTGATTTTCGATACGAAGGGAATTTGGGCCTGCTTCAAGAAGATAACCATCTATTCGTTCCGTTGCAATTTTCCCACCGGCATTACCGGATGATTCAAGAACGATAACATCCTTTCCTGATAGCGCGAGCTTATGCGCAACAGTCAAGCCGGAAATACCAGCACCGATAACGATGAACTCAGGCATTGTTCAAGAGTATTTCATAGACGGCATCGGCAATGCCCGGCGCGCAACATACGAGGTTCCCGCCATCGATACGCTGCTGCCCATTAAAATCGAAATACTTCCCGCCCGCTTCCGAAACGATCACTCCAAGCGGAGCGGCATCCCATATAGCCATACGTGCGTCCAGCATTGCTTCGGCTCGGCCTGTTGCGACCAAAATATGTCCCCAGCAATCGCCCCAACCGCGATAGAGGCCAAATGAGCGAGTGATGGTGTCGTATTTTGCGCGACCGATAAGTTCCTCTAATCGAGTGGGGCTGGTTGTGCAAAGAAGGCTATCGGATAAATCATTTTTTTTCGATGCGTGGCAGAGTTCACCATTCCAATAGCAGCCTTCCCCTATGCCAGCTGAAACGGTCTCCTTCAATGCTGGAAGATGCACAATCCCATGTGTAATCTCTTTGTTTTGTTCCAAAGCGATCAGAACGCCATATAGCGGCACACCATGCACGAAACTTTTCGTTCCATCGAGCGGATCGAGAATCCATCGGCGGCTTTTATCCGATCCCTCTTCGCCATATTCTTCGCCAAGAATAACATCGTTTTGGAAATGTTCCCGAATGCGTTTACGAAGATATTCTTCCGATTCTCTGTCGGCGCGCGTGACGGGACTTGCATCCGTTTTCGTAATTATTTCAAGTTCCGGATTATTGAAATACTTGAGCGTGATCTCGCCCGCGCCGCGAGCGATGTCTTCCATGAAAAGCCGTATATCTGTCATTCGTGTTTTAGCGCGTGAATTTCTTGAATGGCAATATCTGCAAGGCATTCAATGAAGCGGGGATGGTCGTTCAAGCCTTTCATAACGCTGAAATTCTTGATTCCAGCACGCTCCGCAGTGAGTCGTTCTTCGATGTTGAGTTCGTGAAGTGTTTCGATGTGATCGCTAACGAATGCAATGGGAATTATGAGAAGATCTGTGATGCCTCGCTGTCCGAGTTCCGTAATAGTAGCAGTTGTTGAAGGCGTAAGCCATCGTTTTGGGCCGACCTTACTTTGGAACGAAAGCATATATTCTCTATCGTGATCTCGTTGCGACATCACAAGTTCCATCGTTTCTCGGATTTGCTCAGAATAGGGGTCGCCGCGCTTTACCATATCGAGCGGAGTTCCATGCGCGGAAAATAGCAGAAATACTTTCGTTGGATTTTCGAATTCTGCAAGCCCCTCATCGATACGAGCATTCAGAGCTTGGATATATTTTTCGTTCCGGTAGTATTCTCGAACTCTGCGATCGTGGAAATGCGCGCTTTGACGTTTTGCCATGCGATCCCATTCGTTGAAACTCGAACCCGCATTCACCATAGAATACTGAGGGTAAAGCGGCAGCAGAATGACATCCGTTATCCCATCTCGGACGAGCGATTTCATCGTTTCCGCAGTCAAAGGGTTCCAATACCGGGCGGCGAGACGAACGCTTGCTTTTATCTCAGGATAATGCTTATCAAAATAAGATTGCAGAGCAAGAACTTGTTCTTCTGTGCGAGCAACGATAGGGGATTTGCCGCCGATCTCAGCATACTTATCACGGACTTGCCTGGCTCGCCGAGCTGAAATAGTTTTCGCAACGAATCGCTGAAAAGCTGGCCCAAACGACTCGGCCCATTCTTTTTTTAGAAGTGGAAGCTGAAAAATATCCGGATCACTAAAAAGATTGAACAGAAACGGCTCGACTGCCTCAAGCGAATCCGGCCCGCCAAATTGCAGGAGTACGATTGCGATTTCCCCCGACTTTCCAAGGCGGGGGTTAGGGGGTGGTTGTTCAGTCACAGCGTTTCGAATGATGCTTGAAACGCCTGCGCAACATCATAAACTCCCCACGCAATTATTCTATCACTAATCGCTTGACTTCATGAACTGGCTCTCCACCCATCCCAATACCCGTAACAACGACAAAATATGTTCCCGAAGGCGCGATTCCGTTCCCGCGCGAACGATCCCACTGCCAATCCCCGGTGAAGGATGCTTCGGTAAGCGTTCTGCCAAGCACATCGGTGATCGTGACATGCGACTGCAAAATGTTCTCGGTGTGAATGGTTACCGGGCCATTGGAAGGATTTGGGTAGAGATAGAAATAAATTGTTGTGGGTGGCTGGGTTTGGACGGCGTCATTAGCGGTACGAACTCCTTGAAGAGCAAAGTCGAAAAGTATTGGCTCATTGGGAACCGAAACAATGAAAAGATCCCCATTGTCAGAGCCTTGAGAAGAACGTTGATATGTGAGGCTAACTGGGAGTGAACTTTGAGCATTTAGAATAATCGGAAATGTATGTGGAGAATCAATCGAGAATGCTGTGGTTCCTGTGATATAAACGCTGTCGATTGTGTCTAATGCAGTGCTTTCATTTTTAAAATAAAAGAGCCGCGACGTGCTGTTAGTATTGCTTTGGATAGCAATTACTTCCGTAGAAGCATTTTGTAGGCTAAATGTCGAGTCGTCAGCCGTCGGCCCAATAACGTCGCCTTCCAAAAGTAGTTGCACGCCGGTACAGGATGAATCCGACGGTGTAATCGTAATCGTGGCTGTAACTGGCCCAATTTCTAAAGTGTCCGCGTTCAATACTACATTCGTCAACCAGCTATTGCCAAAACCGGCGCCGCCGTTTGAAGATCCGGAAATTCCGAAATATGACAATCCGGCGCTTATCGTCCAAGTCGTGTCTGTCTTGCTGAAATTATTGATAAGTGCGACTGGTATCCTCAAGGTATCACCCTTGAGAACCTGACCAACATTGATAGTATCGGTCGAATCGCAATTTAGTGTAGCACTTTGTTGAGCGTTTCCTATGCGCCCTAATAGCAGCGTAGAAAACAATATCGTCAGGAAGAAGCAGGCTCGCGGGATAATCCTGACAATTCGATAGATTGAAGGCGAATAGGTATTCATTGCCACAAAGTTACGGATAAAACCGAGGCGATGCTTCATTCTGTCCCTCCAAACCCGGTAAGAAATGAGAGAAGATTATCTTCAGTGCCAAGCCCGATCTTGCGTCGAAGGCTCATACGGTGGTTCTCAACCGTCCGACTGGATAGGCAAAGAAGATTCGCCATTGCCTTTGTCGGGAGGTTAAGTTTAACAAGAACGGCTATTTTTATTTCAGCAGGTGAAAGTGTCGGGTATGCTGCGGCGAACTTATTCACAAAATCTCGGTGAACCTGATCGAACTGGTGCTCGAAGGTTTCCCAATCTCGGTCGCTTTTTATATGAGCATCGATCTGATCGGTAATCTTTTTCGCTTTTCGTGGGGATTTTATTGCCGGTTCTATTTCTTCTTTCAAATTGCAAAGAAATTCGTTTTTCTGAACGAGTTGAAGTGCGAGCGTGGTTAGTTCTTTCGATTGCCGCTCAGTTTCAGAGCGGAGCAGTGCAGCGCGTCCATCGGCATCTTTCGCAAGCTGCTCCATTCTCGCCCGTTCACGGTCAGCTTTTTCAATTTCAACTCGCGCTGAGATTTCGACAAGCGCACGCTGCTTTTGTTCATTATTGACTTCAGCATTTAACGCGATAAATTTATTGAAATATTGGATAGATTCCTTCAGCTTACCGGCAGCTTCATAAGCGGATGCAAGCGTACTCGCACATTCGCTCTGGAGTGGAAGAAGTTCCGATTCTTCGCACATGCGGAGTGAGTCTTTTAGCGGTTGAATTGCTTCCGCAGGTTTTTTCAATGCCATGTGTGCATGGCCTTTGCCAATAAGGCTTGCACACCAAATTGTTCTTAGATTAAGTTTGGTTGAAATCTCGATGCCTCGTTCAAAATGCTTTAGCGCGGCCTTCGGGTTCATTTCGTCCAATTCAATTCGGCCTTGTTTCTCTTCAATATAAGCTTCGATATCGGTGCGCGTAGTTATCTCAGCAAGATTTAAAGCCTCAACATAATACTCTCTTGCATGTGCGAAATCTCGTTTCCACTGAGCTATTATTCCTCGGTTAGACAAGGTGCTAGCTAATCCGGAAAAGTCCCCAATTTCTTTGCAGAGGAAATAACTTCGTAGAAAGGAAAGATCGGCCTTTTCAAGATCCTGTACTTCAAGATAAATTCTTCCGATGTTAGATAATAGTACCGATCGACGCAGTGGGTCATCGTTAAGATCAAGGATCGCAAGGATTTCGTATTGGTATCTCAAAGCTTTTGGGTAATCGCCTTGTTCGAGTGCCGCATTGCCAAGCGCGCCGAGAATATCTATTTCGGATTTCCGGCGGTGCTTCCGACTTAAAGTAAGCGCTTTTTCATAATACTCGATAGCTTCACGAAAATTTCCTATTTTGGACATCACAAGTCCGAGCGAGAAAATAGGCCGTTCGAGTAGCGCCTCTTTGAATTCGGATGGATTGTCAAGTTCCATCGCTATACGGAATTCCTTTTCAGCTTCATCATACTTGCTTAACTGATATTTTGTTGCTCCAATGGTATAATGCGCCCTCGCCACCCCCTCCGCATCCTTCAATTTCGTAGCCAGTTTTAGCGCTTCGCGTGCCCATTTTTCGGCTTGCTTGGGATTTTGGCGGTAGAAATCCTTGCTGAGGAGCAGGAGCAAGCGGAGGCGCTCCTCATTGGATGATCGCTCATCCGATGAGGGCGCCTTCGCGAGTTCCTGCTTTGCTTGTTCGATGTTAAGCATATAAATCCGGCAAGCACGTTAGCCACGCTGATAACGTCAAAACACGAGAGGAAGTCCTGCAATTACCACTCGGAGCGTGTACCTGCCATCTTCAGTTTCTTATAACCGATGACAGGCCTATTTGTTACCAACTTTGACTACTCAATTTATACTCAGACGCCCTAAATTGTCAGTGAACAAAACCCGATATAACCGCTTCACGACAGCCTTAAACTTGAATCACGCCAACGTTGAATTTCGGTATATTCGGGGCGTGATTTGCCATGGAAATACCGGTTGAAACGATAGATCGCGTGTCGCGCGGGTCGATAATGCCATCCACCCAAAGGCGTGCGGCGGCATAAAGCGGGCCGGTTTGCTCGTCGTAAATTTTCTGAATATCGGCAAGCATTTGTTTCTGTACTTCGTCCGAAATTGTCCCGCCGGATTTTTTCATGCTTGCCAATTTGATAGAAAGCAGCGTCTTCGACGCCTGTGCGCCGCCCATCACGGAAATTTGCGAGGTCGGCCACGAAAAGATCATGCGCGGGTCGTAGGCTTTGCCGCACATTGCGTAGTTCCCGGCGCCATTCGAATTCCCAACGATAAACGTAAACTTCGGAACCACGGAATTCGCAACAGCAGATACCATCTTGGCGCCATCTTTAATAATTCCGCCATGCTCGCTTCGCGTTCCCACCATAAAGCCCGTTACATCCTGAAGAAAAACGAGTGGAATATGCTTCTGATTGCAGTTCATTATAAAGCGCGCCGCTTTATCCGCCGATTCCGAATAGATCACACCGCCGACTTGCATCTCGCCTTTCGCCGTCTTTACGACGGCTCGCTGATTCGCAACAATTCCCACCGACCATCCATCGATCCTTGCATAAGCCGTGATAATGGTTTTGCCATACTCCGCTTTGTATTCATCAATTTCGGAACCATCTACGATACGAGCAATGACTTCGTACATATCGTAAGGCTTCGCGCGGTCTTGCGGAACAAGCGCAAGCAGATCGTCGGCAGGGAAGTTCGGTAACTTTGCTTGGATGCGATTGAAGTGGTTCTTCTCTGAGTTCCCGATCTTACTCATCAAGCTGCGAAGCTCGGCGAGACAGGCATCGTCGTTCGGCATTTTGTAATCGGTAACGCCGGAAATTTCCGAATGGACTCGTGCGCCGCCGAGCGATTCGTTATCCGTTCGCTCACCGATAGCAGCTTCGACGAGCGCGCTTCCTGCTAAAAAAACATGTCCTGTTCCCTCGACGATCAGCGCCTCGTCCGACATGATAGGCAGATACGCACCGCCTGCAACGCACGGTCCCATGATCGCCGCAAGCTGTACGATACCTTGCGATGACATCACCGCATTATTCCGAAAAATTCTGCCGAAATGTTCTTTATCGGGAAAAATTTCGTCCTGCATCGGCAGATAAACTCCCGCGCTATCGACCAAATAAATGATCGGCAGATGATTTTCGATCGAAATTTCCTGCGCCCGCAAATTCTTCTTGCAGGTCATCGGAAACCACGCTCCGGCTTTCACGGTCGCATCATTTGCTACGATCACGCATAGCTTGCCGCTTACCCGCGCAATTCCGACGACCACCCCAGCAGATGGCGCACCACCTTCATCGGCATACATTCCATGGGCGGTAAAAAGGCCGATCTCCAGCAATGAAGTACCGGGATCGATGAGCTTTGCGATACGCTCCCGGGCCGTCAGCTTGCCTTTTTCGTGCTGCTTTTCGATATTCTTTTTTCCGCCTCCAAGCTGCACTTCCTCGCCAAGCTTTGTAAACTTGCGAAGCGAATTATTCGACCAATCCAAAAGAGTCTGATAGGGGAGTGCCGAAGCATCGAGCGGAGTACCGATTGTTTTCATTGCTGCAAATTTACGGATGAAAGCGGTCTGTCTCGGAAATTGTCTGAACAATAGAGCTCACTAAATGTCTTGTAGAAATAGGTGCCTTTTGCAAAAACGCATTTGTGCTTCATGAACTATGCCGTTTTCAACCAAATTTCTCCTGTTGTCTTTCAGCAATATGTGTCTTTTGTCGGGGTGTTGGGAACGATAGTGGGTCAGTTTGAAATGCGTTTTGATATTTATGTGCTTGACAAGTCAAGAAGTTATTTCGTATCTTTGTGGCGCATTATTGCGTACACAAAGACATGATAAAACCAAAGAAGAACCCACGCGATTACAACCAATTAGCGGCTAAAATCGTCGCCCTCAGTACCGGACAGATCGAGCCAGAGCCGAATGAACCAGAGATGTTGCTTACTCCAGAACAGCAAAAGGCTTATGCCCGTGCATTCGCGCAAAAGGGCGGCTTAGTTGGCGGCAAAGCAAGGGCAGCGGCACTATCGCCTCGGAAACGTAAGGAGATCGCAAAGAAAGCAGCGGAAGCACGGTGGGGAAAGAGGATTAAATAGCGTGCATAACACCCAAATTATTCTGAACAAGCTTCATGCTATTTGTTTTTTGAAGCGTTAAGGTAGCGGTATGAAAAACCGTGAGAACTAAATCCTGAATTTCAGGGTCAGCTTCGAGGAAATCAACTTTGAATCCTTTTTCCCTGAGTTCTTCCCGTGAAATATGTCGGGCGTGAGTGTCGAAATTGCCGTGATCGCCCATGAATTCTGCTGCATCCTTTGCTTTTTTCGCAGCACCCTTTACGCCCGCGAACATATATTCCTTTAGCCACTTAGCGGCTAAATTCTTAGAAAGCTTTGTGAAATTTTTTGAAATCTCAATTAGTCCCGGACTGTATGCAGGAAGCATCCCAGCGTAAAATGCAGACATTGAAGGATTTTGTTTCGCGGCTCTTTCGATATTATTATATTGTGTAATAATGGCATGTGCAGCACAAAAGCCGTTATTGGTTCGAATTTGTGGGTCTATTGGGCCAAGTGACGAATGAGCACCCATAATAAGGCTATCCGCACCCGTACACCACAATGCAGCAGCAGACATGGCTAAATGGGGAATGTAAATACGGAACCCCTTCGGAAAACGCCCCCGAAGGTAAGTTACGATTGCTTCAATGACTTCAAGGCTACCGCCCGGTGATTGCAATATAATGTCAAGTCCCTTAGTCGTATCAAGACCGTTAACAGTGGTCATTAGGGAGTGCATGTCGTGTTCATGCACGAGAGCAAAATCATTGCAACCAAGCTTATGAAAATAAGCACTGCAATAAAGAATAACATTGCGATTAGTTTTAGATGCGAGATTAGCAAGATTCTCGCAACGGATTTCTTCGCAACGACGAAGGGCTTCGACGTTGTTAGGGATAGACCCAATCTCTTGGGCAATTTCTGCCCAAATCATTAGGCTTATCGCGTGAGCGAAATATGGATTAATTTGCCCGGATCAATCCGAGCATTCCTTTCTGCTTGTTCGGCGAAAAGGTGATCGAACTGATCCATGCTAAAGAGCTTCCGTGCTGCGGACTTCTTCGGGGAAGAATCCTTCGCAGCAGCCTTACCCTTCGCGGCTGTTTTTTTCCGATGGCTTGTTCCTTCGTTCATGGCGATCAACGGGTTTATCAGTGTACGTAAAATGATGCAACTAAATACTACAATAGTATTACACACGAAAATACAACAAAGTTTATGAATAATTTTTGACGCCGATAAGGAACGAGACGTTAACCGCTTCTGATGAGCGGTTAACGTCAAAGGAGAAAAAATCGTTTCCAAAATGTAAAATAAATTCAAAAAAATTCAAAAAAAGTGAAGATTATCTCGATTCAAACGAAACCTTATGCTTGACTTGACCGTTAAAAGGGTTAATTAGACGAATTACGATCATGAACAAACTAAGCCGCGAAAAACAGATTCAGGTTCTTAACGCCCTTGTCGAGGGCAACAGCATCCGTGCAACCGTTCGCATGACGGGTGTTGCGAAGAACACAATCCAAAAACTACTTCTCGAAATCGGGGAAGCCTGTCAGACTTACCATGATGAAAACGTTGTAGGTCTTACCTCAAAGCGGGTTCAGTGCGACGAGATTTGGAACTTTGTTGGAAAGAAAGATAAGAATTGCACACCGGGCGAACTGGCAACCGTTGGCGTTGGAAGCGTTTGGACATGGGTCGCCATTGATGCTGACACGAAACTCGTTATCTCCTACCTTGTGGGTGGGCGCGATAGTGAGTACGCTTATGCTTTCATGCAGGACGTGGCTTACCGAATTGAAAACCGAATTCAACTCACAACGGATGCACACGGCGCGTATTTCCACGCGGTACGAGAAACGTTCGGGAATGAAGTTGATTATGCAATGCTCGTAAAAAAATACGGTAACGTTCCCGGAAATTCTTCTGATATACGATATAGTTCGGGAAGCGTTTTATCTGTTAGCAAACTGCCAAAGATCGGGAACCCAGACATGGATGAAATCTCCACTTCCTACATCGAGCGTCAGAACCTTACAATGAGAATGTCGATGCGCCGCTTTACACGGCTCACGAATGGATTCTCGAAAAAGATCGAAAACTTAGAAGCAGCGGTTGCACTTCATTACATGTATTACAACTTCGTTCGCATTCATCAAACGATTCGATGTACACCCGCAATGGAAGCTGGACTGACTAAGAAACTTTGGAGCATGGGAGATATTGTTGACCTACTTAATCAGTAAGAGGCAATTTTCAATTTCCCCAAAAGAGTCAACGCATCTATTCCATTAAGCCGTTCGGCAGCAATCTCACCGTACCCTGTGGCATTTAAGATGTTGCTCTGTGATGTCTTGCTAAGATCGGAGCGAAGAGCACATACTGCGCAAAAATCTCGTAGGACCGCAAAACGAGTGGTTTTCAATTTTGCGACCAAAGGGAATCCATTTTCCCTGTCATTGCGCTTCCGAATAATTTCTTCGGCAGTGTGCGTTTCCAGTTCTCTCACATCAATGTGTGATTCATCGTTGGAAAGAAGAGAGGGGTTCCGATTTTCGAGTTCGGATTGTTTTACGGTAAAACGGTATGTTTTAGCACAGGGATCGGTGTTGAAAAGATAGAACGGGAAGAATTCCGAAACAGAAAGATACTGCATCGCCACTTTGTATTTTGGCTTTACGATGCCCGTCCGTCTTTCTTTGGATTTTTTATCGTAATAAACGTGGCGAGGCTCAACTATTGAGCTTGCGACGAGCTTTGGAGGAAGTTGCATTGACGAGGAACAAATTGAGGGGCTTGTTCAGGTTTTCATTCCCGCCAAGTGTCGCATTCAACGCTTTCATCGGTTGGGTTCTATACGCCATTTCCGTTAGGACTCTTGGCCCATATCCCCGCACCGTAGAAAGAACTATTTGAATGCTCTTTTTATCAGTTGGAAGAAGATCAATCGGAAAACGCACTCCGTCCACAACGGAGTACATTGTATATTCAGCGAATTGTGTAAATTCCTGCTCGGCCTTTAGGTAGCCCGTCCGAACGAGTCTCTCGATGAGCAAATAAATACGCGAATCAAATGGCCCGTAATAATACCGCTTATATGAAAATTCGGAAAGCTGCTCTCCCTTCCGCTCCATGTTTACGAGATCAATTAGATAAGCAATTTTCATAAGACTCGTCACGGATGAGGGGCCGTGATGCTTCAGAATGAAAAGCAGAAATTGTTCGTTTTTATCCAATTGATTAGCCGCAGCTGCCATTTTGAGAAATCGAATCTAAAGATTTGGTGCCGTAAAAAGCACCGTGACCCATAGTTAATAACACAAAGATACGACAAAAAATTCACTTATGCTAAAAAATCGCTAAGTTGATACTTGTCCGGTCAAGCATCAAAAATACATATTTATTTCAAACTGACCCACTATCTTGGGAACATGTTCATTAACTCACACATATTTTTCATGAACCGATGCATTTTCTTTCATGCAGAAATCCACAGTTCCCCGTTTCTTACTTTTTCCAAAACCTCTCATCTTTCATCTTTTCCCCGAATAGGTGCCCATCAAAGCAATTACAATATACGACAAAAACTGGAGATCCATAAAAATCTCAGAATCGTAGGGACGTGCTGCGCACGTCCTTTTCGCGGAGGGGTCGAACTAAAGATTTGGGGCAATCTTCACATCACTGTTATTCCAGTGGCTTACGGATGAATTTTTTCGCCCTTCTCCAGCATGGAGACGAATTGGTGGAGTCGTTTTACCCGCGTTTCCGCTTTCTTCGCTTGGTGTAAACGGAACAGTATCGAATAGCGGTTAGCGCTATCGAGCGTCTCGAAGAATGCCCTGGCTCTTGTGTTATTGTTCAATGCTGCTTGTAAATCCTCGGGGACGACCATTTTGCTTTGCGAGGCGTAGGCGGCATCCCATCGCCCGGTTTGCTTGGCATGTTCAATGGCCTGAAGTCCGGCGGGCTTCATTTGTTTCTTCTCGATGAGAGCGAGTGCCTTTTCCCGGTTGACTTGGGACCATACGCTTCTCGGTCCGCGGGGCGTGAACTTTTGCAGCCAGGAATCCGCATCGTGAGCTTTCTTCTGCCCGTCGATCCAGCCATAGCAGAGAGCTGTTTCCAGAGCTTCAGGATAGGACACGGATTTCAGGCCGGAATCTTTCTTGGCGATGCGCAGCCAAAGACCGGATGATGTGGCGTGGTTCTTGGCCAGCCAGGAGTCCCAGGACTTGGCAGTTGGGAAGAGGAGGGTTTCCATGTTGGAAGCCATGGTTCAGCTCAAATTAATGGTTTCGATAGTTTTCTACTCCGTTGCTTGGTGTGGCCCGCCGCGGCGGGCTTTAGCTTGCGTCAGGTTCCCTGGGACAAGCTAAAGCATGTCCCACACCTCACTGTTCCAGCCTTTCCACCAACTCCCGCACCGCCTCCCACTCCGGCGTGCCTTTGAGCGTGCCGAGGCCGCCGTCCTCGTCGTCCAGAAATGATTTTATGTTCCGCATCGCCCGAATTCCCGCCTGGATCGCTTTGCGAAACGTCAGGACGCCGGCGGAATAGTCTTTCAGATTGCATTGCAGGCAGGCGGTATTGTAGAGCGAAAATCCATCCCGAAGATCATCCAGCTTTCGGGCGGCGGCTCGCGCTTCGTCATTACGCCCGGCAAAATGAAGGAGCACGGCATGATTCACACGAGTATTTTCCTCGTCCGGAAAGAGCTTCAGTCGCTTTTCATATATTGGAATGGCAATTTCGGACCAATGCTTCTGCTTCTCGGCGAATGACCGATCATTCGCCTCTTCCT